>NZ_JBFUJU010000006.1:0-490530 GCF_056401215.1 Tardiphaga sp. P4_G1 | reverse complement strand
CGGTGTTTTTTCGGTTGCTTGCACTTTGCCTCGACGAACGCTCCGATCGCGAATTAAAGTCCCAAGGCGATGGGAAGGGAGCCTCAAGCGAATAGGCCGGACACGTTTCGACTTGGTCGTCCGTCACACTGTCCAGAGGTCTTTCCATCCCAAGGTCGGCCGTCTCCTTGCCAGTGGCAGTGCTGGCGCAGATCCGTCCTGCCCGAAGACAGACGTCACCCCCAAACCGCGTAACGCCGCCATCTCCGGCGTCCACCGCATCCAGCCCCGCGAACGTGACGATCGCGATCGCCCCTCTCGATGGGGCAGGACGAATAGGAATATAACCCCATAGGTATCTTGTCAACGGGAAGTAGGAAAAATGTTTTGGCGCTTTTGCGCCCGCCCCACACCCGTCATTCCGGGGCGCGGCCGGCGCCGCAGGCGATGGGATCGAGCCCGGAATCCCGACCTGTTTTGCGCTGAACACTTCGGGATTCCGGGTTCGCACTTCAGCGGCTTTGCCGCTTTCGTGCGCCCCCGGAATGACAGTGGAAACTTCGGGCTCAGTCCGACCCGCTTAGCGGTCTGTACCGCCCTCAGGCGCCAACTGGTGTGCCTGAGAATGACGAGGAGATCACCCCGCCACTGCCGTTTCCAGTTCCTTCATCAATTAACGGCACATTTGCCATGTCGGGCGCCGGCACCGCTGCGTATCTGCTTTTGTCGGCTTGTATCGTCCCGGAGTACAGGATGTCGTTTCAGTCGAAGCGCGCGCGGATGCGTGCGGTGTTTGTGGCCCGTACCCTGGTGGCAGGGACCATGCTGTTGCCGGCGGGCGGTCTTGCGGCCCCTGCAGACGATATGATCGCGGTCAGCGTCGATCAGGCCAAGCTCGTCAAATTTCCCGAGAAGATCGCCACCATCGTGGTCGGCAACCCCCTGATTGCAGATGTGACGCTGCAGCCCGGCGGCATGGTCGTGGTGACCGGCAAGGGCTATGGCGCCACCAATGTGATCGCAATGGATCGTACGGGTGCTGTCCTGATGGATAGGCTGGTTCAGGTCGAAGGTCCGACCGACAAACTCGTCACCGTCTATCGTGGCGTCAATCGCGAGACTTACACTTGTACGCCAGAATGTCAGCAACGCGTGAGACTGGGTGACGGTGAGACCTTCTTCAGATCCGCGATCGGGCAGGCCGGGACTCTCAGTACTCAGGCCATAACGGCAGGAAATGCCGCCAGGCTCAACAACTGACCTGTGATCTCGTAAACGCGCAAATGATGCCGCATCCCATGCGGTGTCGTTCGGCGGAGACATGGTCAACAGCGGGTTAACCCATCGAGCCATCTTGTCTCGATCCGGCGAAACACTTCAACAATCTGTTTCCGATACATCTCGGTGGTAGCTATTTCCTATCACCGAGGCACTTGCAGATGTTGCTACCGCTGATCTCGATCGCGACGCTCGCCGGGCGCCTGCGCCGCTTCGGCCATAACAGCAGCGGTTCGGCCGCGGTCGAATTCGCGATGATCGCGCCGGTCTTCTTCGCGCTGATTTTTGCCATCATGGAAACCGGCATGGTGTTTCTGGCGGGGCAGGTGTTGGAGACCGCCGTACAGGATGGCTCCCGACTTTTCTATACGAGCCAGGCACCGAGCCAGGCAGACTTCAACGCCGTCATCTGCGCGCGTGCTTCCGTACTGATGGATTGCACCAAGATTGGCACCGATGTGCGTTCCTACAATCCGGGCACGGCGATCACCATTGCGGATCCGATCGACAGCAGCGGAAATTATGCCGGCACCACGCTTACCTGGCAGCCGCCGACGAACACCAATCAGACCGTCGTGACCCGCGGGTTTTATCAATGGCCTCTGTTCGTCACGGGGCTAGGCTACAACATCGCCAATATCGGTCGCGGAACCACGAGCAGCAAGCGCCTGCTGGCCGCGACATCGGCTACCGGGCCGCAGTGATGGCAGGGGTCGGGACAATGCGCGTGCGGATGGTAGCACTGGCAGCCTGGCGACGGGCCTTGCTGTTGCGAGACGATACAAGAGGCGTATCCGCGGTCGAGTTCGCGATGATCCTCCCGCTGATGTTCCTGATGTTCTTCGGCATGCTGGATGTTTCCAACGGTTTTGCCGTCGATCGCAAGGTCAGTCAGATCTCACAGGGCATCGCCGACCTGGCGTCACGCTACACGACGCTGGCGGAAACCGATGTCTCGAACTTCTTCATCATCGCCGATGCGATGCTGACGCCTTATGACAAGACGCAGCTCAAGGCGACCATCAGCCAAGTCTATATCGATCCATCGAGCAAGACCGCCAAAGTTGTGTGGAGTCGCGGCGACCAAAAGAAGGACGTGGGCACGGTCGTATCGGTTCCCACCAATCTGATCGTCAAGGACGCCAACGGGAACTATGTGGCGAACCAGTATCTGATCCTCGGCGAGGCCAACTATACATACGTGCCGACGATCGGCTGGGTCGTGCCGAAGGGCGGGCTCACGCTGTCCGATGCGATGTACACGCGGCCGCGTCAAACCTCCTGCGTCGTAATGGTGACGAGCTGCACGCCGTAACTTGCGATCATGCGCTGCGCATTTGTAGTTGCAGCGAACGATCGTCGGTCCACTTTCCCGGATCATGCTTCAGCAAAAAGGCCGCGCTCAAGAGCGCGGCCTTTTCGTATTCAGTCGATCAATGCGCAAGCATCAAGCTTGCGAATGATCGTTTAGCCTGCGGCGCGGAGATTGTCGGCCGACGACTTGCCGGAACGACGGTCAGCAACGATTTCGTAGCTGATCTTCTGGCCTTCACGCAGGGTGCCGAGACCGGCACGCTCAACGGCGGAGATGTGAACGAACACGTCGTTGCCACCATCGTCCGGCTGAATGAAGCCGAAGCCCTTGGTCGCGTTAAACCACTTCACTGTTCCCATGCTCATGGGGGTAGTCCCTTCTCAAAGATATAGTGTAGCCCACGCAACAGATGTGGGCTGGTGACATCGAATTTTTGGAAGGGTCGTCAGTCTAGACCGGCTGCACCGGGGGATAGATAATGTCGTCCGGCCGAAAATCGATTAACTCATATTAGGGGAAGCGCCCCCTCAAAACAATCCTGACGCGCACGATTTTTTGATTGCGCACGAACGGTCAGGAACGCTTACCCATCCGCGCATCGCGAGTGATCCGATACGCGGATGGGTTGTCGTTGCGATTTTAAACTGTCGACAGTTTAAACGCCGGATGCGCTTAGCGGCGACGGAACTGACCGCGCGGCGGTGCGCCACGCGGAGGACCGCCGGGACGCTCGTCCTTGTGGCGGAAAATCAGACGACCCTTTTCGAGATCGTAGGGCGACATCTCGATGGTCACGCGATCGCCGGCCAGCGTCTTGATGCGGTTCTTCTTCATCTTGCCGGCGGTGTAGGCGACGATTTCGTGTCCTGCGTCCAATTGCACGCGATAGCGTGCATCGGGGAGGATTTCGGTCACCAGTCCTTCGAACTGGATCAGCTCTTCTTTGGCCATTGTTAGCTCCAGATCGATCGGCTGTTAGCGTGGCCGCTGGGTGCGGTTCGGGGTTGTATTCGGTCGGCTTTCGCGGTGCAGGAAGGCAACGCCCTGCATCCCTTCTTTAGTCGCAGTTCCAGCCTGGTTGGCCGGACGTGAGATCGGCTCATGCCGTGCATTCTCGTGTCTCGCATTCTCGTTCCGACCATGATCCCGGTTCGGTTGCGATGCGCCGCCGTTACCGCCATGCGGACGACGACGATTGCGCGCGTTCTTGCCGGGCGCTCCGTCATTGCTGCGTGGTGCGTGCGGGGCGGAGCGACCGTTGCGCTGACCGCCACGGTTCTGGGAAGGCGACGGCCCCACGTCGTTGCGGCCTGGGGTGCGGCGGTCTTCCTTCGGAAGCGAAATGCGGATCAGCTTTTCAATATCGCGCAGATACGCCATTTCCTCGCCCGCGCAAAGCGAGATTGCGATGCCTTCGCGTCCGGCACGGGCCGTACGGCCGATTCGGTGGACATAGGTTTCCGGGATATTCGGCAGGTCGAAGTTCACCACATGGGTGATGCCGTCGACGTCGATGCCGCGGGCAGCGATGTCGGTGGCCACCAAGGTGCGGATTTCGCCGGTGCGGAACTGGGCCAGCGTGCGCTCGCGGTGGTTCTGCGACTTGTTGCCGTGGATCGCGGCGGCGGCGATGCCGGCGCGCTCGAGCCCCTTCACGACCTTGTCGGCGCCGTGCTTGGTGCGGGTGAACACAAGGGCGCGGTCAACCGTCTCGGTCTTGAGGATCTGGGCGAGGATCGTCGGCTTGGCGGAGTGATCGACCAGCATGATCCGCTGGCTGATGCGCTCCACGGTGGAGGCGACCGGGGTCACCGCAACGCGGGCCGGATCCTTGAGCATTGCCTCGGCAAGATCGGCGATGTCCTTCGGCATGGTGGCCGAGAAGAACAGCGTCTGGCGCTTGATCGGGAGCTTGGCGACGACTTTGCGGATGTCGTTGATGAAGCCCATATCGAGCATGCGGTCGGCTTCGTCGAGCACCAGGAACTCAACCATGTTGAGCTTCAGGCCGTTGCTCTGCACGAGATCGAGCAGACGGCCCGGGGTGGCGACGAGGACGTCGACGCCCTGCATCAGCGAACGGACCTGACGGCCCATCGGCACGCCGCCAATGGCCAGCGCCGATGCGAGGTGCATATGGCGCCCATAGGCATTGAAGCTGTCGAGGATCTGGCCGGAGAGTTCGCGGGTCGGGCTCAGCACTAGCACGCGGCATGTCTTGGGCTGGGGCTTGATACGGTTCTCGAGCAGACGGTGGAGGATGGGAAGCGCGAAGGAAGCGGTCTTGCCGGTGCCGGTCTGGGCGATACCGATCACGTCCTTGCCGGTGATGGCAATCGGGATGGTCTGGGCCTGGATCGGGGTCGGGGTTGTGTAGTTTTCTTCTTTAAGCGCACGGGTGATGGGATCGGCGAGGCCGAATTCCTGAAAGGTGGTCAAAAGATTAATCTTTCCAAAGTGAAAGCAGGCGCCCGGCCATGATTCAAAGACCATGGGGCCAGGGAGCGCGCGAGTGTGTCTGGGACACCCGCGTGTTTGGGGCGTCAGTTCTGGTTAGCTGAAGGGGCAAGCCAGAAACCGTCGAACTGCCCTGAGGAGATCAGAGTAAAGACGGGATCAGAACACGCGGCTCGCAAGGACCTGATGATTCTCTAGGTCGTTCGATTGGTATGGAACAGCAAGGCGGCGGATTCAAGGTCAATCGGCGTGAGGGTTAAAACCAGCGACAAAATACCGCTGCATGAAATTTAGACATGAGGCAGTTTTTGGCGATTATTTAAGCTGTTTGCCGTGTGCATGATCAATTTTTCTGCACAAGAAATAAACAAAAAAGCCTCAGCGTTTTCTAAAAATCGAAAACATGCGAGTAATCCCAATCACTTAACGTGTGTTCGGGGGCTGGCACACTTCTTGCGATCTCCTTAACGCGCCGGCCGTGGGGCCGTTCTGCATTGATTTCGTCTGCGTCAGGGAGAGACCGCACATGATTACCAATTTGACTCACGCAATAGCCAAGCCGATCTCGCGTCGCAGCCTGATGGCCGCGGCAACGGGTCTGGCTCTGGGCCTGTCGGCATTTTCGCCGGCCAAAGCCGCAGACGACACCATCAAGGTCGGCGTTCTGCACTCGCTGTCGGGCACCATGGCGATTTCCGAGACCACGCTGAAGGATACCGTGCTGTTCATGATCGATCAGCAGAACAAGAAGGGCGGCGTGAACGGCAAGAAGCTCGAAGCCGTGGTGGTCGATCCGGCATCGAACTGGCCGCTGTTCGCCGAAAAGGCGCGCGAGCTGATCACCAAGGACAAGGTTGCCGTCGTGTTCGGCTGCTGGACCTCGGTGTCGCGCAAGTCGGTTCTCCCGGTGTTCAAAGAACTGAACAACATCCTGTTCTATCCCGTGCAGTACGAGGGCGAAGAGTCCGAGCGTAACGTGTTCTACACGGGTGCTGCTCCGAACCAGCAGGCGATCCCGGCCGTCGACTACCTGATGAAGGACGAGAAGGTGAAGCGCTGGGTGCTGGCCGGCACCGACTACGTCTATCCGCGCACCACCAACAAGATTCTCGAAGCCTACTTGAAGTCGAAGGGCGTCAAGCAGGAAGACATCATGATCAACTACACGCCGTTTGGTCATAGTGACTGGCAGACGATCGTGGCCGACATCAAGAAGTTCGGTTCGGCCGGCAAGAAGACCGCCGTGGTCTCGACCATCAACGGCGATGCCAATGTTCCATTCTACAAGGAACTCGGCAACCAGGGCATCAAGGCGACCGACATTCCGGTGGTTGCGTTCTCGGTGGGTGAAGAAGAACTCGCCGGCATCGACACCAAGCCGCTGCTCGGCCATCTCGCGGCCTGGAACTACTTCCAGTCGATCAAGAATCCTGAGAACGAGAAGTTCATCAAGGAATGGCAGGCCTTCACCAAGAATCCGAAGCGCGTGACCAACGACCCGATGGAAGCCACCGTGATCGGCTTCAACATGTGGGTGAAGGCGGTCGAGAAGGCCAAGTCGATCGAAGCCGACAAGGTCATCGACGCACTGCCCGGCATCGAAGCCAAGAACCTGACCGGCGGTACCTCGAAGATGCTGCCGAACCACCACATCACCAAGCCGGTGTTCATTGGCGAGATCAAGGCCAATGGCCAGTTCGACGTGGTCTGGAAGACCCCGGCGCTGGTGGCTGGCGATGCATGGTCGAAGGAGCTCGACGGCTCCAAGGACCTGATTGGCGACTGGGTCGGCAAGAAGTGCGGCAACTTCAACACCAAGACCAACAAGTGCGGCGGTCAGGGTTCCTGATCTCGCTCTGAGGTTCTGTGTTCTCCATCATTGCGGGCATTTTCCGCCCGCAATGATGATCCTCCCGAGACTCTTCTGACACGAGACTCCCAAAACTGGAGAAGGCGGTGAATCCGTCGCCTTCTCTTTTTTCTTCGGCCGGGGTTTTCCAGTGACTGATCTCCTTTATCGTTTCCGCGCGATCGCTGTTGCATTTCTGCTGATCGTCGCGACCGCCATTCCGGCCTTTGCGGGTCCTTTCGAGGATGCCGTCGCCAAATTCGCCAATGATGATTTCTCCGACAGCGACGAAGCCGTGGGCATCATTGCCACCTCCGGCAATCCGCAGGCTTTCGCCGTGATCACCGCGCTGCAGGAAGGCCGCCTCTCCGCCGATCCCGACAGCAAGAAGGTTTATCTCACTGGCACCGACGGCAAGGTCACCGATGCTGTGACCGGTGAAGCCGTCGCTGAAGTACCGGCCAGCGCCGCCGCGGTGCGCCTCAACAACCGCCTGCGCCGCAATATCGAATCTGCACTGGGCGGACTCACGCTGATGTCGCCGGATCCCGCCAAGCGCATTGCGTCGGCGCAGTCGGTGTTCAAGGGCCACGAAACCGCGATGCTGCCGGTGATCGAGACCGCGCTGGAGAAAGAAACCAACAAGGCGGCCAAGCAGGCCTTCACCGAGGCCCGCGCGGCGATCCTGCTCTACAAGGAAGATGCGACCGAGGCCGAGAAGATCGAATCCATTGCGATCATCAAGGGGCGCGGCGATCAGGACGCGCTGGCGCTGCTCACCAGCCTGCCTAGCGACCAGACCGTCGGCGTCGCGCGCAGCGCGGCCAGCGCCGTCACGGCAATCAACAGCCGGCAGACACTGTGGTCGATCGGTCAGAACGCCTGGTATGGATTGTCGCTCGGCTCGGTTCTCCTGCTCGCCGCCATCGGTCTCGCCATCACCTTCGGCGTGATGGGCGTCATCAACATGGCGCATGGCGAGATGGTGATGATCGGCGCCTATGTCACCTTCGTGGTGCAGGACGTGATCCGCACCAGCTATCCTGGCCTGTTCGATTATTCGCTGCTGATGGCGGTGCCGCTGGCCTTCATCGTCGCTGGTCTCCTCGGCATCGTCATCGAGCGCACCATCATCCGTTTCCTCTACGGCCGTCCGCTGGAAACGCTGCTGGCGACCTGGGGTCTGTCGCTGGTGCTGCAGCAGGCGGTGCGCACCATGTTTGGCCCGACCAATCGCGAGGTCGGCAATCCCTCATGGATGTCCGGCGCATTCGAGCTGGGTCAGCTCACGATCACCTACAACCGGCTCTGGATCCTGTGCTTCACGCTTGCCGTGTTTGCGATCCTGCTGGCGATGCTGCGCTACACCTCGATCGGACTCGAGATGCGCGCCGTCACCCAGAATCGCCGCATGGCCGCGTCCATGGGCATCGCAACCTCGCGCGTGGATGCGCTGACCTTCGGTCTCGGCTCCGGCATTGCGGGCATTGCCGGCGTGGCGCTCTCCCAAATCGACAACGTCTCGCCCAATCTCGGCCAGAGCTACATTATCGACAGTTTCATGGTCGTGGTGTTCGGCGGCGTCGGGAATCTGTGGGGCACGCTGGTCGGTGCGTTCTCGCTCGGCATCGCCAACAAGTTCCTGGAGCCGGTCGCCGGCGCCGTGCTTGGCAAGATTGCCATCCTGGTGCTGATCATCCTGTTCATTCAGAAACGGCCGCGCGGTCTGTTCGCGCTCAAGGGCAGGGCGATCGAAGCATGACGCCGCATTTCCTCACCCGAACGCTGGACCGCAGGGCCACGATCTTCCTGCTGATTGTCGCCGCGGTCGGCATTCTCATTCCGCTGTCGAACCTTTTGCTGCCGGCGGACTCGCCGCTGCAGGTGCCGACCTATCTGATGGCGCTGTTCGGCAAATATGTCTGCTACGCCATTCTCGCGCTCTCTATCGATCTGATCTGGGGCTATTGCGGCATTCTCTCGCTCGGTCACGGCGCCTTCTTCGCGCTCGGCGGCTATGCCATGGGCATGTATCTGATGCGCCAGATCGGCTCGCGCGGCGTCTATGGCAACCCGATCCTGCCGGACTTCATGGTATTCCTGAACTACAAGGCGCTGCCGTGGTACTGGTATGGCTTCGACATGTTCTGGTTCGCCGCGGCGATGGTGCTGATCGCGCCGGGCATCCTGGCTTTCGTGTTCGGCTGGCTCACCTTCCGCTCGCGCGTGTCTGGCGTGTATCTGTCGATCATCACGCAGGCGATGACCTATGCGCTGCTGCTGGCGTTCTTCCGCAACGATTTCGGCTTCGGCGGCAATAACGGCCTCACCGATTTCAAGGACATCCTCGGATTCAACGTACAGGCCGACGGCACCCGCGCGGCGCTGTTCGCGCTGAGCTGTCTGGCGCTGATCATCGGCTTCCTCGTCTGCCGTGCCATCGTGACCTCGAAGCTCGGCAAGGTGCTGATCGCCATACGTGACGCGGAATCCCGCACGAGATTCTTGGGCTACCGTGTCGAATCCTACAAGCTGTTCGTGTTCACGCTGTCGGCCTGCATGGCCGGCGTTGCGGGTGCGCTCTATGTGCCGCAGGTGGGCATCATCAATCCCGGTGAATTCGCCCCGGCGAACTCGATTGAAGCAGTCATCTGGGTCGCGGTCGGTGGCCGTGGCACGCTGGTCGGTGCGGCGCTCGGCGCAGTCGTGGTCAACTACGCCAAGACGGTGTTCACATCTGGCGCCCTTGCTCCCTACTGGCTGTTCATGCTCGGTGCGCTGTTCATTCTCGTGACGCTGTTGCTGCCGAAGGGCATCATCGGCACCTTCGATGCGTGGTCGGAAAGTCGCAAAGCCAGCAATAGCGCGAATGCCGATAGCGCCGCAGCGGAAGATGGCGTCACCAAACCCCATCTGGCGGAGAAGGCGTGATGACCGTGATTGAAACGCCAGCCCCCGTAACGCCGGCCTCCCACGCGCCCGCGGTGATCGATCCTGTGGTCGCGGCGCGCGAAGCCGAGGCCCGTCAGAAGCGCATCACCTCCGCGCAGCTCTATCTCGACGGCGTCCACGTCTCGTTCGACGGCTTCCATGCCATCAACAATCTGTCGATGGTGCTCGCGCCCGGCGAGATGCGCGCCATTATCGGCCCCAATGGTGCCGGCAAGACCACGATGATGGACATCATCACTGGCAAGACCAAGCCGGACGAGGGCGACGTCTATTTCGACGGCATTCACGACCTGACGCTGCTGGATGAGACCAAGATCGCCGAGCTCGGCATCGGCCGCAAATTCCAGAAGCCGACGGTGTTCGAGAGCCAGACGATTTACGACAATCTCCTGCTGGCGCTGAATGTCGATCACAGCGTGCGCGGCACGCTGTTCTGGCGCGGCAGCTGGAGCGAGGCAGAGCGCATCGACAAGGTGCTGGAGACCATTCGCCTCACGGACTCGCGCGATCGGCTCGCCGGCAATCTATCGCATGGCCAGAAGCAGTGGCTCGAAATCGGCATGCTGCTGGCGCAGGACCCGAAGCTGCTGCTGGTGGACGAGCCGGTGGCCGGCATGACCGATGTGGAAACGCACCAGACCGCCGAATTGCTGAAAGCGATCAACCGCGACAACAAGACCGTGATGGTGGTCGAGCACGACATGACCTTCGTGCGTGAGCTCGGCGTCAAGGTGACCTGTCTGCACGAAGGTACCGTGCTGGCCGAAGGCACCATCGATCAGGTGTCAACCAACGACCGCGTGGTCGAAGTTTATTTGGGGCGCTGACGCATGATCCCGAAAAGTGGAAACCGGTTTTCGGACCAGATCATGCGCAAGGATTAGGTCATATGCTGAAGGTCGATAATATCAGCCTCTATTACGGTGCAGCCCAGGCGCTGCGCGGCGTCACCGTCTCGGCGGAGCCCGGCAAGGTCACCTGTGTGCTCGGCCGCAACGGTGTCGGCAAGACCTCGCTGCTGCGCGCCATGGTCGGCCAGCAGGCGATTTCAAGCGGTTCGATTACGTTTGACGGGCAGGACATCTCGACGCTGAAGCCGTTCGAACGGGCGCGGCGCGGCATTTCCTTCGTGCCGCAGGGCCGTGAGATCTTCCCGCTGCTCACCGTGGAAGAGAACCTCAAGACCGGCTATGCGCCGCTGAAGCGCGCCGACCGCAATATTCCCGATGATGTGTTCTCACTGTTTCCGGTGCTGAACTCGATGCTCGGCCGGCGCGGCGGCGATCTCTCCGGCGGCCAGCAGCAGCAGCTCGCCATCGGTCGCGCGCTGGTGATGCGACCGAAGCTCCTGCTGCTGGATGAGCCGACCGAAGGCATCCAGCCCTCGATCATCAAGGATATCGGCCGCGCGATTTCCTATCTGCGCTCGCTCGGCAATATCGCCATCGTGCTGGTGGAACAGTATCTCGACTTTGCCTGCGAACTCGGCGACAACTTCGCCGTGATGGATCGCGGCGCGGTGAAATACACCTGCGACCGCAGTACGCTCGATCCCGCCGAGATCAGCCGCCAGATGGCGCTGTAGGGCCGGGTTCAAAGCCGGGGAGCGCATGCAGGCTGACAAGACGACATTGTCGCCATCGGCGATCTTCGCCGCTAATCGTGCCCGCGGCGCGGTGGCGTTCGACGTGCATCTGGTGGAGGGCAAGACCCGCCGCCGCCAGTTGCATGAATCCGGCTCGCTGCGCGTGCGCTTCCCGTCTCCCGAAGATCACGGCCTGTCTGCGATGTTCGTCAACACCGCCGGCGGCGCGGCAGGCGGCGACCGTTTCGATATCGATATTGCGGCCGGCGAGGGCACCAGCCTGACAGTGACCACGGCAGCCGCCGAGAAGATCTATCGCTCCCATGGCCCCGCCGCCGAAATCAACATCGCGCTAAAGGCCGAGGCCGGCGCGCATCTGTCCTGGCTGCCGCAGGAAACCATCCTGTTCGATCAGGCCCGCACCATCAGGCGCATCGATATCGATCTGGCCGATCGCGCGACGCTTTTACTTTGCGAGATCGTGGTGTTCGGTCGTGCGGCCATGGGCGAGGTGATGCAGACGGGGTCTTTCGTCGACCGCTGGCGCCTGCGTCGCGGTGGCAGGCTGGTGTTCGCGGAAAACGTGCGGCTGGATGGCGATATCGCCGCGAAACTGGCCAGACCGGCAATCGGCAATGGCGCGGTGGCCATCGGCACGGCGCTGATCGTGCCCGGCGACGAGGCGCTCATCGAGCGGCTACGCGAAGCCACGGATGGCGCTGGCGGCGAAGTCGGTATCTCCTGCTGGAACGGCTTTGCAATGGCCCGCTTCTGTGCACAAGATGCGGCGAAGCTGCGCGCCGACATGATGGCGGTGCTTGGACGATCAGGCGCGATGCTGCCGCGCATGTGGCTCAACTAAACTTATTCAGAGACCTGCAATGAACCTGTCTCCCCGCGAAAAAGACAAGCTCCTGATCTCGATGGCCGCCATCGTGGCGCGACGCCGGCTCGAGCGCGGCGTCAAGCTCAACCATCCCGAGGCCATCGCCATCATCTCCGATTTCATCGTCGAGGGCGCGCGCGACGGCCGCACCGTTGCCGAGCTGATGAAATCCGGCGCCGAGGTCATCACCCGTGCGCAATGCATGGATGGGATCGCCGAGATGATCCATGACATTCAGGTGGAAGCGACGTTCCCCGACGGGACGAAGCTCGTCACGGTGCACGAACCAATCCGCTAGTTCAAACTCCGTCATGCCCGGGCTTGACCCGAGCATCCATCTTCAGCGCTCTAAGGCGTGGATGGCCGGTCAAGCCCGGCCATGACACCGAGAAAATCGAGAGGTCACATGATCCCCGGCGAACTCTTCATCCAGGACGGCGAGATTGAGCTCAATGCCGGGCGCAAGACCGTCACGCTGACGGTGGCAAATTCCGGCGATCGGCCGATCCAGGTCGGCTCGCACTATCATTTCTTCGAGACCAATCCGGCGCTGAAATTCGACCGCAAAAAAGCTCGCGGCATGCGCCTCGACATCGCCGCCGGCACGGCCGTGCGCTTCGAGCCGGGCCAGAGCCGCGATGTGCAACTGGTCGAACTCGCCGGCAAACGCACGATCTATGGTTTCCGCGGCGATGTGATGGGGAAGCTCTGAGCGCCTAGCCGCCGGCGCTGTCCATCATGAACGAGCGGAAATATCGATCGATGGCCAGCGAGATCACGACGACCGAGACGAACAGAAGAGAGCTGTATAATGACCAACGTCCGATATCGTTACGGAACGATCGGATGCCGAGGATCACGAACCAGATGCCCAGAGCGATGCTGAACCAGTTGAACCAGGTGACGAGGATCGCTTCAGCGGCGTCCAGTTCGGCAATGAAGCCATCCGGAAATCCGAGCCACATGACGCGGGTCGTGTATAGCCAGAACGTCAGTGCGAACAGCAGGCAAGTCGCAGCAAATGGATAGACGTTCTTCCATCTCACGATATCGGTCTCCGTCTCAGATCCCGACGCCGCGCGCCTTGCTGGGGTGCGCGAAGCTATGGAAGTCGCGGGTCACGCCGTCAATGAACGAAGGCGCAGGCAAGCGTACCGTCTATGGATTCCGCAGCGACGTAATGGTGAAGTTGTGATTGTTGGGAATGTGACGGCCGTAGTGCTCCCTCCCCCCTTGCGGGGGAGGGGCGGGGAGGGGGGTATGCCACACAACGAGGTCGGCGAGTTTCAGCGCGGTCGCGCCAAGGAACTGCGGCGCGTAATGACTCGCGCCGAGACCTTGCTGTGGCGACAGCTAAAGGCACATCGTCTGGCAAATTTGGGTTTTCGTCGACAAGCCCCGATGGGTGTTTACATTGCTGATTTCGTTTCCCATGCGAGCAAGCTCATTGTCGAAGTCGATGGTGAAAGCCATGATTTTGTAGAGCGCATCGCGCACGACGCGCGCCGCGACGCTTGGTTTGCCGCGCGTGGCTATCGCGTCCTTCGTTTCAGCAATGACGATGTCATGAAGAATCTCGAAGGTGTTGTCCTCGTGATCGGCGAGGCCGCGACCTGTGGCACACCCCCCTCCCTGACCCTCCCCCGCAAGGGGGGAGGGAATACTCCGGCCAATGGAGCGAAAACATGCCCGTGAAAATCAAACGCTCCGTCTATGCCGACATGTTCGGCCCGACCACCGGCGATCGCGTACGGCTCGCCGACACCGATCTGATCATCGAGGTGGAGAAGGACTTCACCATCTATGGCGAGGAGGTGAAGTTCGGCGGCGGCAAGGTGATCCGCGACGGCATGGGGCAGTCGCAGGCGACGCGCGCGCAGGGCGCCGTCGATACCGTCATCACCAACGTGCTGATCGTCGATCACTGGGGCATCGTGAAAGCCGACGTGGCACTCAAGGGCGGCATGGTCCACGCCATCGGCAAGGCCGGCAATCCCGATATCCAGCCGGGCGTGACCATCAATGTCGGTCCCGGCACCGACGTCATCGCGGGGGAGGGCAAGATCCTCACCGCCGGCGGTTTCGACAGCCACATCCATTTCATCTGTCCGCAGCAGATCGAACACGCGCTGATGTCCGGTGTCACGTCGATGTTAGGGGGCGGCACCGGCCCGTCGCACGGCACCTTCGCGACGACCTGTACGCCCGGTCCGTGGCACATCGCGCGGATGATCCAGTCTTTCGATGCGTTCCCGGTCAATCTCGGCATTTCCGGCAAGGGTAATGCCTCGAAGCCCGCGCCGCTGGTGGAAATGATCAATGCCGGTGCCTGTGCGCTGAAGCTGCACGAGGACTGGGGCACCACGCCTGCCGCGATCGACAACTGCCTCAGCGTCGCCGACGACTACGACGTGCAGGTGATGCTGCATTCCGACACGCTGAACGAGTCCGGCTTCGTCGAGGACACCATCAAGGCCTTCAAGGGCCGCACCATCCACGCCTTCCATACCGAAGGTGCCGGCGGTGGCCATGCGCCCGATATCATCAAGGTCGCGGGCCTCAAGAACGTGCTGCCGTCATCGACCAATCCGACACGGCCATTCACGCGCAACACCATCGATGAGCATCTGGACATGCTGATGGTGTGCCACCATCTCGATCCCTCCATTGCGGAAGATCTTGCGTTTGCCGAAAGCCGCATCCGCAAGGAGACGATCGCCGCCGAAGACATCCTGCACGATCTCGGCGCACTCTCGATGATGTCTTCGGACAGTCAGGCCATGGGCCGGCTCGGCGAAGTCATCATCCGGACCTGGCAGACCGCCGACAAGATGAAGAAGCAGCGCGGCTCGCTCAAGGAAGACAAGGGCAACAACGACAATTTCCGCGTCAAGCGCTACATCGCGAAATACACGATCAACCCCGCTATCGCCCATGGTGTCTCGAAGCTGATCGGCTCGGTGGAGAAGGGCAAGATGGCGGATCTGGTGCTGTGGTCGCCGGCGTTCTTTGGCGTCAAGCCGGATCTGGTGATCAAGGGCGGCTCGATCGTCGCGGCGCCAATGGGCGATCCGAACGCGTCCATTCCCACGCCGCAGCCGGTGCACTACCAGCCGATGTTCGGCGCCTTCGGCCGCGCGCTGACCCAGTCGTCGGTGGTGTTCACATCCGGTGCGGCGGTGGCCGGCGGTCTCGCCAAGAAGCTCGGCATTCAGAAGTCGCTCTATGCGGTGGAAAATGTCCGCGACGGCATCTCGAAGAAGAGCATGATCCATAACGGCGCGACGCCGAAGATCGAGGTGGATTCGGAGACCTATGAGGTGAGGGCGGATGGCGAACTTTTGACCTGCGAGCCGGCCGAAGTCCTGCCGATGGCGCAGAGGTACTTTATGTATTGAGGTGAGCTCGACGGTTGCGGTCTCCCTCCCTCCTGCGCAGCGGGTCGGCCGATAGGCCGGGGTGGGGTGTTTCCGCACGCTCAGGAGTTTGCGGCACCCCCACCCGACCGCGCTACGCGCGGCCACCCTCCCCGCAAGGGGGAGGGATAAGAAAGCGCCCCCTTCCTCCCCCTCGCATTCCCCCCTAATGTCCGTCCCGGCATTCTTAGCCATAACAACAAACCGGGAGGACTCCCCTTGATCTACGTCGTTGCCACTTTGTCCGTGAAACCCGAAGCCCGTGCCGAACTGATCGAAGCTGCCAAGGCTTGTATCGCCGAGACCCGCAAGGAAGCGGGCAATATCGCCTATGATCTGCACGAGAGCGTCACCGATCCGACCCGCATGGTGTTCGTCGAGCAGTGGGAGAATGCTGAGGCACTGGTGCCGCACCGGACGCAGGAACATATGAAGACTTTCGGCCGCGTCGCGGTGAAATGCTTCAGCGCGCCTCCGAAGATCGAAATCATCACCCCGGCTGACGTCGTGGTGCGTTAAACCAAACGAGAGATTCCATGATCCGCGCGACTGAGGTCAAAGGCCAATACAACTGGAAAGAGGCGGCGGTAGACACCGTCGTTCTCGACTTCGACGATCGTCATCGTCGCCGCATGGCGATGACGGGGACGCGCGGACTGGAATTCCTGCTCGATCTCGAAAACGCCGTTGCCTTGCGCGGCGGCGACGCTTTGGTGCTGGAAGACGGCCGCCTGATCGAGGTGGTCGCAGCGCCGGAGCCACTGATCGAGATCCGTGGTACCGATCCCGGCCATCTGGTGCGGCTCGCATGGCATCTCGGCAATCGCCATCTGCCGACGCAGATCATGGCCAAGGGCCTGCGCATCCGCAGCGATCATGTCATCGAGGAGATGGTGAAGGGTCTTGGCGCCAAGGTCATCGAGATCGAAGCGCCGTTCGATCCCGAAGGCGGCGCCTATGCCGCTGCGCATGAGCCGGCAGGTCATGGACATCATGATCATGCTCATCACGATTATGGACACAGTCACGACGATCATGGGCACGACCACCATGGCCACAGCCATGACGCGCACGGTCATGCCGGTCATGGCCATGACCAGCATGTCCATGACGAGCATTGCGGTCACGATCACGATCATCATCATGATCACGACAGCAAGCACGACCACCACGGTCATTCTCATGCTCATGACCACAAATAAAGCGGCGGACGACAGCCCGCCGAACGACTCTCCCGCCTTGTCAGCCGACGAAGGCGCTGCGCTGTACCGGCTGATGACCTGGCTGTCGCCGGCTTTTCCTGTTGGTGCGTTTTCCTATTCCAGCGGTATCGAATGGGCGGTGGAAGCAGGCGACATCACCGATGCTGCCAGCCTGCAGGACTGGATGTCGGCGATGCTGTCCGATGGCGCAGGGTTTTGCGATGGCGTATTTCTCGCTCATGTGCACCGCGCGGCATCTGACGGCGACGACAAGGCATTGCGCGAGGTTGCCGAACTCGCCAGCGCCTTCGTGCCATCAAGGGAACGTCAGCTGGAGACCACCACGCAAGGCAAGGCCTTCATCGAGATCGCGCGCAATGCCTGGTCGCATGAGGGTATGGAGCGGCTGATCGCGATATGCGACAGCCCGATCGTCTATCCCGTTGCCGTCGGACTTGTGAGCGCCGCTCATGGTGTGCCGCTGTCGGCAACCATGCATGGTTTTTTTCACGCGGTGGTCTCGAACTGGATTTCCGCTGGTGCGCGGCTGGTGCCGCTCGGTCAGACCGACAGCCAGCGCGTACTTGCAGCGCTGGAGCCCGTCGTCGTGACCACCGGCCATCGCGCTATGGCCGCATCCCTCGACGATCTTGGCGGCGCGACATTCCGCTCTGACATCGCCAGCATGCGTCACGAGACGCAATATACGCGGCTGTTCAGGTCATGATGGCTCCAGCTCAAATCACACACCAGACCCCTCATGGTCGCCTGAACGCAATCGCGTTCCGGCTGGAGGAGCGCGCCGCTTGGCGCGCGTCTCGAACCATGAGTTGCTTGGCACATCCTTCGAGACGCGGCGAAGCCGCCGCTCCTCAGGATGAGGGCCGTCGCTTCATCCTCAACCGAAAGCACCCCTGACATGTCCAGTTTTCACGGTCCGCTCCGCGTCGGCATTGGCGGTCCCGTCGGCTCCGGCAAGACCGCGCTGATGGATCTGCTGTGCAAGACCATGCGCGAGCGCTACGACATCGCGGCGATCACCAATGACATCTACACGAAGTGGGATGCCGAATATCTGGTGCGCTCGGGCTCGTTGACGGCGGATCGCATTGCTGGCGTCGAAACTGGCGGCTGTCCGCATACGGCGATCCGCGAGGACGCCTCGATGAACCTCGCCGCCGTTGCCGACATGCGCGTCAAGTTTCCCGATCTCGACATGGTGCTGATCGAGTCCGGCGGCGACAACCTCGCGGCGACCTTCTCGCCGGAACTGGCCGATATCACCATCTATGTCATCGACGTTGCGGCCGGCGACAAGATCCCCTCCAAGGGGGGGCCGGGTATCACGCGCTCCGACCTGCTGGTGATCAACAAGATCGATCTGGCGCCCTATGTCGGGGCTTCGCTCGAGAAGATGGACGTCGACGCCAAACGGATGCGCGGGGTCAGGCCCTTCGTGATGACCAACATGAAGACGCAGGAAGGTCTCGACCGGATTATCTCATTCATTGAGAGCAAGGGCGGCCTTAAGGCCAAGGCGGTCGCCTGAGACTTGTGAACAAGGCCTCTGCCGTCGTTCTCACGAGCGGGCTTCGACTTGAGGCGTTCATATTGAGTTGGCTATAACGACGGGCTGGTCGATGCCCGTCGGCTAATGTGTCGTGTGATATTGCGTTAAGCCTGTTTTTCAAGATTTGTCCGGTCCGGAAATAATTTCCATCGGGCTGGAACCAAATTGTTCCGGCATGATTGGCATACTCCTGAGCCGCTGACCCGGCAGCAACGTCCTAATTTCCCGAGTATCCGTGTGGTCCGGCTTGGTTTCATCATCGCATTACTGGCACTGGTCGGAGCTCTGCTCTCCGGCCTTGCGGCCTATCGCGTGCATGACCAGGAGCTGGCGATCGAGAATATCGCGCTGGGCCGGGCCGTGGATATCCATGCCAGCCTCGTGCAGGAGCGTTTGACCGAGCGCGAATTGCTGGCGCGGGTCGCAGCCGGGCTGTTTCGTGCGCCGACGGTCATGAAGGCCAATATGCTGCAGCCGCTGCGGGCCTCGATCTACGCCTTCAAGACCGATTTCGCGATTGCCGCCTGGATCGCTCGCCTGCAGCCGAACGAATTCGCGGCCGCCAGCGCGGAGCTGGCCAGTGCCGGCTACCGCAATCCTACGATCCGCAGCTACAACGACGATCGCCTCGATGCCAGGGCGCTGGGGCAGCCGCTCGACGTGCTGATGGATGTGGAGCCGCGCAATTCCGTCACCGAAGGCTTCGCCGGTCGCGCCCTGAATTTCTCTCCCGTCACAGGGCCAACGCTGGTGCGCGCCGTGAACGAGGGCAAGCCGGTCGCCTCCAGCCCCACGCCGCTGCAGCAGCCCGATGGACCTCTGGGATTGGTACTGGTGACGCCGGTTGTGCCCGAAGGCGATCCCGCGCCGGCCGGCTTCGTGTCGTTCTCCTATGAACTTGGGCCGTTGATGCTGGCCAATGACGAGATGTCATTGTTCTCGGTGGCGCTGAAAGATCCGCGCGTCGCTGATGGCGAAATCGTCGCCGACGACGATGGCAGGGTAACGGCGCGCCCGCTGGTGGCGAATGGTCCTGCGCTGGCAGTCCTGCGCACGGTTTCGTTCGGCGGGCGTGACTGGTCGCTGGGCTATTATCCGAAGGTCAATACCGAGCTGCGCGCGCAGCGCACCGCGATCATCGTCGGTGGGTTCGGCCTCGCGCTGACGGCCATTGTTTGCGGGCTGTTTGGCTATGTCTCCTACGCCAATCTGCGGCTGCGGCGCGAGGTGGAGATACGCATCGGCTTCGAACGTCGACTGAACGCCGTCATCGACGAGCTCAATCATCGCGTGAAAAACATTTTGGCGGTGATCCAGTCCATCGTGACACGCACGCTGCGCCACGGCTCCGATGTGGACAACGCGCGCGATCTCCTGATCGGCCGTATTCACGCGATGTCGAATGTTGTGTCGCTGCTGAGCGAGAGCCAGTGGCAGGGCGTGCAGCTCAAGGGCCTGTTCGAGGCGCGAGCGATCCCGCATGCCGACCGTATCGCACTGGAAGGTCCGGATATCATTGTCAGCGCGCGCGCCGCGCAGAGCCTGTCGCTGCTGTTCTTTGAACTGGCCTCGCATTCCGACGAGGGCCTGTCTTTGGTCGGCAAGCATCCGCATATTGTTGCGCATTGGGAGATTACGGGCAGCGAGCCGGATGGGCTGTTCAATTTCCGCTGGGAAGAGTTCAACACCAGCGAAGCAACGCGGCGCCCGGACAGCGATTTCGGTCTGGTGCTACTCGATCGCGTGGCGCCGGAAGCGCTAGGTGGTACGGCGAAGCGCTACTTCACCGACGTGTCCTACGTCTATGAACTGACGGCACCCGTCGAAACGGTAATCGACATGACCGAGCGCGACCGGACAGAAGCGCTGGCGAAGCCGATCAGATAATCGATCCCCTCTGCCAATCGAAGCGATGTCCCTCACCTGGTTTGCGGGGACGCGTGCGCCACGGGGCGTCGGAACAATGTTCTTTATCGGAGCATGATCTCTCGACAAACGATCTCGTTTGTCGGCGAAAGCCGGTATCCACTTTTCGGGATCATGCTCTAGCTTCCATTCACCCAACAAAAAAGCCGCCGTTTCCGCCGGCTTTCGTATTCGTTGTATCCGCTGCGCCTGTTAGTGCGCAGCTTCCAGAGCGGCAGCTTCCGCCTTGGCGATGGTGCCCTTGACCGCGGTCTGCACCTTTTCAAAGGCGCGGACTTCGATCTGACGGACACGCTCGCGCGAGACGCCGAACTCCGAGGCGAGATCTTCCAGCGTCATCGGTTCATCGGCGAGGCGACGGGCCTCGAAGATGCGCCGTTCGCGCGGGTTGAGGACACCGATGGCGCCGTTCAGCGCCTGACGGCGATGATCGAACTCCTCGTGTTCCGCCATGATGGTTTCCTGATTGGGCGAGTTATCGACCAACCAGTCCTGCCATTCGCCGGCTTCGCCGTCGTCACGGATCGGTGCGTTGAGCGACGCGTCGCCACCGAGGCGGCGGTTCATGTCGATCACGTCCTGTTCCGTCACGCCGAGACGCGTGGCGATCAGCTTCACCTGGTCGGGGCGAAGATCGCCTTCGTCCAGGGCGGAAATCTTGCTCTTCGCCTTACGCAGGTTGAAGAACAGCTTTTTCTGGTTCGCGGTGGTGCCCATCTTCACGAGCGACCACGAACGCAGGATGTACTCTTGAATCGAGGCCTTGATCCACCACATGGCGTAGGTGGCCAGGCGGAAGCCTTTCTCCGGCTCGAAGCGTTTCACAGCCTGCATCAGACCGACGTTGCCTTCCGAGACAACTTCGGAGATCGGCAGACCGTAGCCGCGATAGCCCATGGCGATCTTGGCGACGAGTCGCAGATGGCTGGTCACAAGGTGATGTGCCGCGTCGCGATCGTCGTGCTCGCGCCAACGCTTGGCAAACATATATTCCTGCTGAGGTTCCAACATCGGAAACTTGCGGATCTCGGCGAGGTAATGCGAGAGGCCGGATTCTCCATTGAGAACCGGAAGGGTAGCTGTACGGGCCATTATGATGCCCTCCAGTGGTTCAGACCCCCGATAGCGGCGGGCCAGGCAGCGAGCGCTTTGTTAAAGCCGCCCTGGCTGCGATGTTCCGCGTCTCATTTGACGCAGGTGCAACATACACCCTACTACAAGCGTATTGAAAGTGAATTCCCTGTCACGTTCCCGTGGGGCCAATATAAGCGTTTGGAAAGGCTTACTTTTTTATATGCATCTGCGTCATTCTGGCACGGCCATATGGGCTCTCAGAACCGCCAAATCGTGAGGAAGCTCGCTGGTCCACTCCAGAATCTCGCCCGTGCGAGGGTGCTCCAGAGCCAGCAAATAGGCGTGAAGCGCCTGCCGGTCGAGCGCTTCCAGCGCCGCGCGGCTCTTTACGCCCAGCGACGACGCCTTGGTCTTGAAATGCGAGCCATAGACCGAATCCCCCATCAGCGGATGCTGGATATGCGCCAGATGCACGCGGATCTGGTGCGTCCGCCCGGTCTCCAATTGGCAAGCGAGCAGGGTGGCGATCGGCTTGCCGTGGCGATCGGGGAATTCCTGCAGCACTTCCCAATGGGTGACGGCATCGCGGCCACCTTCGCGGACGGCCATTTTCTCGCGGGCATGGGGATGCCGGTCGATCGGCGCTTCCACCGTGCCGCGCGGCCGGTTTGGGATACCCCAGGCAAAGGCCATATAGCCGCGCCGCATCTCGTTGGTGCGGCCGTGATCGGCGAATTGCGCCGTCAGCGACGCATGGGCGGCGTCGTTCTTGGCGACCACCATCAATCCGGTGGTGTCCTTGTCCAGCCGGTGCACGATGCCCGGCCGCTTGACGCCGCCGATCCCCGACAAAGACGCGCCGCAATGGGCGATCAGAGCATTCACCAGCGTGCCGGTCTCGTGGCCGGCGGCGGGATGCACGACAAGGCCCTTGGGCTTGTTGATGACGATGATGTCCTCGTCCTCGAACACGATATCGAGGGCGATATCCTCGCCTTCAGGCTCCGGCGCGATGGCCGGCGGGACGTCGATTGTGATCGTATCGCCGGCAGCGACATGATAAGCGGGGTCGCGCACGGGGGTGGGGTCCTGCGACGACCGGGTGATCGTCACCTGGCCGGCGAGGATCAGCGCCTTCAGCCGCGACCGCGACAAAGCCGGGCTGCGCACGGCGAGCACGCGATCGAGCCGGGTCGAGCCTTCGTCGCCCTGCACCGTGACATCCAGCCGTTGATCGTTCATTCCGTAAAGCCTTACCTGACAGAAGCGTGTTGCTTCGAGAGCCGTGAATTAAGAGACGAGTGTTTGCATGACCCAGCCCGCCGCCGATAGCGCGCCCGAACCGACCCTTGAACAGGCCGCCATGATCGCGCGCGTCCGCCGCATGATGCTGATCGCGGGCCTGACCACCGCCTTGGGCGTCGGCGCGCTGCTCGTCGTGATCGGCTACCGCCTTTTCCGCACGGATGGAAGCACCGTGACGTCGGCGACGACCGCGACCCTGCCGAAAGGCGCCAAAATCCTCTCCACGGGGGTAGCCGGCGACCGGATCGTGCTGACACTGGACGTCGGCGGCAGCACCGAAATCCGCACTTTCGACGCCAAGAGCCTGAAACCCGCGGGAACGCTGAAATTCGCCAGCGAGCCCTAGATTTCGCTTGAGACCACTAGGTTCGGTTGGGGACCATAACCATGATGGGGGCAGGGGCCGCCAGCATCTTGCAGCCGCCGCCATTCCCGGCTATCCCCTCCCGCGCACGCTCCGTTCGTCTAACGGTTAGGACATGGCCCTCTCAAGGCTAAAATAAGGGTTCGATTCCCTTACGGAGCGCCATTTTCAGCCAATTCAGAGCAAAACCACGAATCCGGGCAGCGGTGGCGTTGACTGCTGCGGGTCTGGTTTCGGTCGAAAATCACCGTTTGCCGCACAATTTTAGGCGCGCGCTGTCACGTCCGTAGATGAGCGCGACGAACTTTACCGGTCCCAGAATGCCGGCGTCACCCTGAAGCGCCGCCATTTCTTGCGCAGCGTTTTCGCGGCCGCCATTTCATCGCGGGCCTGCCAGCCGGTGATCGTGCCGATGGCGAGGTGAAGCGCGGCCTGATCGTCCTGCCTGACGGAACCGAGCAATCCGCGGATACTTGCGATATCGCAAACGCGTCCCAGACTCTTCTGGAGCCTGGCGAGCCGAGCCACGTAGCGCTTGGCGGGCGCGTGGCCGGCGTAAAGTGGCAAGAAGAATTCGGCCGCATAGCGCAGCCTCTTGAGCTGGATCCTGAGACTGTGCCGCGCAGCGGTGTCGAGCTGCCGGAAATGCGTGCCACGCTTGCGCACCTTCCGCTGCTGTCGCGCCAGAATTTTGTCGGCGAGCGCCGGCATCGGCTGCGACAGGACAGCCAGCGCATCGCTGTCGATATCGTTGCGCCAGCGGCGGCGCTCGACCCAGTGCCCGAGCGAAAGCAGAAAACGGCTGTAGCGCGGATCGTCGAGAACCGCCTGCAGGCTGCCGTAGCTCGACTTGCGCTGCCGCTCGATTGCCTCGCGCAAGCCGCCGAAGTCGACCTCCGGCGCTGTCGTCGCCACGCGAGAAACGATCGTGGTTGCGAAAACGTCCCAATCGCGGGTTTGGCCGAGCTGTCGCATCAGCCACCTTGCTTCGCTGTTGATTGCCTCGAACGAGGGCGATGGAATCTCGCGCCGGAACAGCGCACAGATCGTGCGCAAACGGCGCAGAGCGATGCGCATCTGGTGCACGCCTTCGGGGTCGGATCCTTCCTTTGCCACCGCATGATTGCGCAGGAGATGATGCCAGCAGGCGCCCCCCAGCAGCGCAATGACATCGTCAACCGCGTGCTCGGCAGTGATGTTGACGGGCTCGGCTTTCACCGCCGGTTGCACGACGTCGAACGCCAGCGCATAGCCGCGTTCCGCCTTGCTCCGTGTGCCGACCTGCAGCGGCGCGGCATCGAGCAACTGCGTTCCAAGATCAAACAGCGCGCCAGCGTTGCCGCTCTTCAATTCGAGCTCGATCTCGGACAGGACTTCTTGACGCGTACCGACCTCTATAGTCCCCACGTCGAAGGCGACTTCAACTGACGCATCAGGCAGATCGAGCTGCCGTGCATGCCGGCGAACTCTTGTCGCAAACGCCGGCACGAGCGCATCGAGCGTAAGCGTCGTCACCGGATCTCCGATCTCGGCGACAGGAAGCCGCGCCAGATCGGGAGTCATGCCGTCAACCGATGTTTCCCACTGCCGTCGCGCCAATGGCCGCCCGATGTCGGGCAGAAGCTTCAATGTCTGAATGAAATGCTTGCCGCTGCGTCGCACGCGCAGCGACATGCCGCGTTGAAACAGCGCCCCCTCGGGTGTGTCGTAATAAATTGTCTCCAGCCGGCGGACCACGCCGCGATTGCGCGCATGCTGCACGATGACGGGGATCTCGCGCAGTTTTTCGAGGATAGCTTGCGGCGCCAGCAGCTTAAGTTCGATTTCCGCCTGTTCACCCGGTCGTACAGCAATTGCTGCGCCAGCAGAATCGGGCACGATTGGCTGCTGGGCGTTCAATGGTAACTCCATCGGAAGCACGCATTATATTTTATGACACGAGCAAGACATGCCCAAGATGGCGATGGAATGACGCGGTCAATTACGACGGCAATTTCCGGATCGATTGGGAGCAGCGGGACTCAGGGCTGTTCGAATGGTGCGAACGCCCACATTCGTGAAAAGCAAAATGCTGCCTCAGCTGGCGGCCTTAGTTTGCTTTTCGCTTGGCGGTTTGATCGGGGTCTGCGGTACGGGACCGGTCACGACTGGAGATGATCTACCATTGGATGGCTTATCATCGGAGGCGTGACTTCTGATTGTCTCGAGCACCAGAAAAAACTTCTCGGCAAGCATGGCAGTAACCTCGCTGGCGAAAGTATCTCCATCATTAGTTGAGTCGAGTTGCTGAAAATTCAATCACTTACGGCAGGCCGCCGCAATTAAATTTACGCGCCAGAGAGTATCGCGAAAGGGCAGTGATATTGACTTGGTTTGTCTCGCCGGGAGGACAGCGTTCTGGCGGAAGCCGATCAATCTCGAAGCAGAGGCAGGAGTATTCTGCCTTGCCGCTCGATCTCCGCCAGATAGGGCGTGTCGGACAGGATGAAATACTTGATGCCGAGATCGCGGTATTTCTGCAGCGAGCTGGCCACTTCGGATGCCGAACCGACCAGCCAGGTGGTGCCGGCGCCGGCTGCGCCGAATTTTCCTGGTGCCGTATAGAGATTGTCATCGAGGACGTCGCCGCGGGCCTGCAGGTCGAGCAGTCGGCGTTGGCCGATTGCGATGGCTGGGCCGTGGTCGTTCCAGCCCGCGCCTGCTTTCCGCGCCATGTCGGCAACCTTGGCTTCGGCCGCAGCCCAGGCTTCGGCCGAGCTCTCGCGGACAAGCGTCGTGATCCTGAGTCCAAACTCCAAAGGCGGGAGATCCCGATCAAGGCGCTGACTTAAGCTCTTGAGCCGTTCGATGCGCTGTTTGACGTCGCCAAGCGGTTCGCCCCAGAAGAGCTGGACATCGGCTTCGGTTGCGGCGACATGTTCGGCCGCGTCCGACGCCCCGCCGAAATACAGCTTCGGATGGCGGCGACTGCCGCGCTGGACGATGCGCGGCGCTGCGGTCGAGTCGGAAACGCGAAAATGTGAGCCGGAATAGGTGACGTTTTCTTCGGTCCATAGTCGCCGGACGATGCGCATGAACTCCTTGGTCCGCGCATATCGCTGCGACGAGTCGGCTTCGTCATCCCCGTAAGCCGCCAGATTGTCCTTGCCGGAGACGATATTGATGCGAACCCGGCCACCGCTCAATTGATCCAGTGTGGCTGCGGCAGATGCAAAATGCGCCGGCTGCCAATAGCCGGGACGGATGGCTATCAGCGGCTCGAAACGCGTCGTTCGGGCCGCCAGCACTGACGCGACGGTGAATGTATCCGGTCTTCCCCAGCCGGTTCCGATCAGCGCGCCTTTCCACCCATGACGTTCCAGCGCTTGCGCCTGGTCGGCAAGCGACTCGACGCTGTTGTGGTTTGGGTCGACGACATCGCCGCGGTGACCTGCCTTCACGTCATTCGGGATGTACCAAAGAAACTCCGAACGATCGCTCATGATGTCCTCTGACGATGGGATCGCATGTTTGCGTGCGACTCACCGTCCCGTGCCGTTATCAAAATGGGCGCACCGATGTCGCGCCGAACACGATGGCTGCGATCAACGCAAATGCGCCGTAAACGGCGGCCGTGTGCAGGCGCACCGCTGTGCGGTTCGACGACGCGCGCGCACGGTTATGCAACCGGGCTTCCGCGGATAGTTCACGCATCATCGTTCTCCAACGCAACATTTGCAGATAACAAGGCGATAAATCCGGTCTACGCAAGCGCGCGCTATAAATAATGATGATCAGCACGCCGGGGCGTTCCGGCGTGGAGTAATATTCTCCATGCCGTCTGCGCCGGGCAATTTTGTTCGTTCGACGCTGATTGTCATTCTGGTCGGGCGAGGACAGTCTCGAACTCAGCGGGCCGTGGCGATACGGGATTGGCTAGCTTTGTGACTTCGCTGGTCCATGAGTGCCTTAGCCGCGCGTTCCGCTGCCCGGGCCGATCCGAAATGGTCGCCTTCGAGCGTGTCGAAGGCAGGCTCTGATGAAAAGAAACGAAATCCGCGCTCTTCGGCGACGACGATTCCGGCAGTGCGATTGAAGACTTCGATGACATAGGCATTGGACATGCGCGTTCTGTTCGCCGCCGAGGCAGCGATCCTATCGGTGAGTGATGGGATGTTCGGTGTGAGTCGTTACGCCGGAATCAACAACACGCGCTGGTGGCCGCGGACACGCAGCGGCAGGTCACGCGCTTGCGCGACTGGCTCACTACTGTTGTCTCATATGCGGTCATTGCAGGCATTCCGAAGTGCATAATCTGTGTGAGGAATATCCGACGTCGGCGTTCGTTCGTCAATGAAATGGCCATCCAAATTTAGTGGCACCGCAATGACGACGATGCTGCGCGCAGGCATGTGCGGCGAATGAACCGCTATTTGGCGACGGCAGCAGCCATCCGCCGCCGTGAAATCGTTCCGCCACGCAGCGTGCACAGACTTGGGAGCTGCGCGCACGCTGGTTCAGTGCCCGACCGCGATCATGTCGGAAGCGAAGGGCACGTGACGTGAGGTCGGCGCGTGAGAAGGAAGCATGGACGTATCGAAAATGCTGCACTTTTGGAATTCCTTGTCCTCGGCTCATGAGTCACAGTTGCAGCTGCGTGAGATCGCAACAGGGGAGCCGCGATGTCGAGGGTTGCCGAGGACGTCAAGCAAGACACAGATCGGGACGGTCCGGCGCCACTCTGGGACCTGAGTACGATCGTTGCCGGGCTGCGCGAGTCCCGCGATGTTGCCCATAATATCTGGCAGCGCGGGCCAAGCAGACGGGCGCCGTCGCGCGAAGCCCTCGCGGAGGTGCTCAAGAGCCTCACCGAGGCATTGTTTCCCCGGCATTACGGCCGCTCCGATTTTGGCACCGAAAGCATCGACGCGTTTGTCGAAGGTAAACTGAGCGCCGCGCTGGATGGCTTGCTCGAGCAAGTCTACCGCGGGCAGACTTTCGTTTCCGACGGTGCGCCGACCGAGCGACATTTCGAGGATGCCGTTACGTTGACGCGCGACTTCGCCGCCCGGCTGCCGGAGATCCGAGGCAGGCTGGTCAGCGATCTCAGGGCCGCCTTCGTGGGAGATCCTGCTGCGACGAGCTTCCCCGAAATCCTGATTGGCTATCCCGGCATGGTGGCAATCATCCATCACCGCGTCGCGCACCTGCTCTACAATCTCGGGGCGACGATGGTGGCGCGGCTGATCGCCGAGCTGGCGCATAGCGCAACGGGAATCGACATTCACCCGGGCGCGCGTCTTGGCGCCAGCATCTTCATCGACCATGGCACCGGCGTCGTGATCGGCGAAACTGCCATCGTCGGCGATCGCGTCCGAATCTATCAGGCGGTAACGCTTGGAGCCCGGCACTTCCCCACCGATCACGAGGGCAAGGCCATCAAGGGCAATGCGCGCCATCCGATCATCGAGGACGATGTCATCATCTATGCGGGCGCGACCATTCTGGGCCGTATCGTGGTCGGAAGCGGCTCCACCATCGGTGGCAATGTCTGGTTGACCGAGGACGTGCCGCCCAACAGTTTCGTGACGCAGGCATCGGTGCGCAGCAAGATCAGCCCGCGATGATGGTTGGATAGCCGCCGCGCAGGCACGCTGTCGCTATCCAACAGGCGCGGCCCGTGGTCGGGCCATGCCATATCGCGTCAGGGAGGACAGGCGAGCTGCACTCCCGTTGGGATTTACCAGGCGGCGAGGATCGAGCCGTTGAACTTGGTGCGGATGAAATCCTTCACCGGCTGCGAACGATAGATCGAGATGAACTTCTTGATTTGCGAATCGTCTTTGCGATCGTCACGCGCGGCGAAGACGAGGGTATAATATGGCTTGGCTTCGACGACGCTGGTCTCGGCCGCAAGCGCCTTGTTGAGGTCCAGGCCAGCGAGATAGGCGTAGTTGGATGACACAAAGGCGGCTGCCACGTCATCGAGAGACCGCGGCAACTGGGCCGCGTCGATTTCAACGATCTGCAGCTTCTTCGGATTTTCAGTCACATCGAGAATGCTCGCCGAGAGGCCGGCATCCGTCTTCAACTTGAGCAGTCCAGCGGTCTGAAACAGCAACAATGCGCGCGCTGCATTGGTCGGATCGTTGGGGATGGCGATCTTGGCCCCGTCGGGAATGTCGGAGGCCTTGGTGTATTTCTTGGAGAAGACGCCGGCCGGCACCAGGATCGATTCATCGAGGGCGGAGAGCTTGTAACCGCGCGCCTTCGATTGATTGGCGAGATAGAAGCGATGCTGGAAGTTGTTGAGGTCGATGTCGCCTGCCTGCAGCGCTGCATTGGGCTGGTTCCAGTCGCTGAACTCGATGATCTCTGCCTTCAGTCCCTCTTTCTCGGAAAGCCGTGCGGCCTCGCGAAGAATGTCACCATAGGGCCCTGCCGAAACGCCGACCTTGAGCGGCTTGTCTGCGGCGTTGGCCTGCAGGGTGGGTAACGACAGTGCAAGCGCTGAAAGGGAGAGAATGAGAAATCGAGATGCAGCTTTCATGATGTGTCCAGGTTGGGAATGAAGTGAATGTACCGCGCTCGCTACGATGTCGTAGCGTTCCGGATGGCCTAGAAGAAGCCCTTGGCCGGCAGCGGCGTGCCGTTGATCTCATAGGCGCCGATCGCCTGCGCCTTGTAGGTCACCGGGTTGTGCGACGACAGCGTCCGCGCATTGCGCCAGTGGCGGTCGAGGTTGTCGGACTTTTTGGTCGCGGATGCGCCGCCGGCGTCGAACAGCAGGCTGCCACTGCGGATAGCCAGTTCGTCGACGACGATTTTGGCCTTGGACGATGCGAGGGCGGCGTCCAGCGCCGGCTTGGTATCTTCCCGATCAGGAGCCTTGCTCGATACGTCAAGCGCGTCGGCCGCGGCCAGCACGGTCGCTTCTGCCGCGAACGCATTGCTTGCGATCTGGCCAATAGTCTGCTGCAGGATTGGGTCCTCGCGCGGGCGAAGAGTCGGCGCGTAATAGAAACTGCGCGCGCGCCGCCTCACCAGGTCGCTGGCGTCACGCAGGATGGCTGCGGCGATGCCGGCATTGATGGCCGTCAGATAGAGTTGCGCGAACGTGTTCTGATAGGCGGCCCCGTAGCCGATATTGGGTTGATCGAAAATGAGTTCGGCCGCTTCGACCCGGACGTTATGAAAATGCGTGGTGCCGCTTCCGGTCAGGCGCTGGCCCGAACCATCCCAGTCATCGACCAGCTCGATGCCTTCGCGCTTGACCGGAACGATCGTGGTCGCGAGCGCTTCATTGGCGTCCGCGACGCGCACCAGCACGTAGTCCGCATAGAGCGTGCCGGTGCTGTAATATTTGGTGCCGTTCAGGCGGTAGCCGTCGCCATCCGGCGTGACGGTGGTGGCGGGAGCGATGTCTCCCACCTGCGAGCTGCCCAGCTCGGTGGTGGCAAGGCCGATGATGGCGCCGGCCGCGACGTCGTCGCGCCACTTGCGATTCTGCGCGCTTGGCGGCGAGGCCAGCAGGCGCTCGACCACGCTATAGTGATTGCGCAGGATATGCGCGACATTAGCGTCGGCTTCCGCCAGCCTGATGACTGCAGTGAGCAGTTCTCGTACGGTACTGCCGCCGCCACCATCGGCCTTGGGAATGCGGAGCGCGCCGATCCGCGATCGGCGGATCAGCTCGATGATGTCGTAAGGCAGAACACGGTCGTGCTCGCGCTCTGCCTCGCCCTGCGCGATGTGATCAAACAACTGTTGCAGATCGGACGAGCCGATCCGGATCGGCTGCGACACGTCGAACGAGTGCTGCGGTGTGGGCTTGTTCATGGGATGCTTTCTCGGCGATTCCGGTGGGGGGATCGAGCGGCGATAAAAACTTAAAGACTGGCCAGATGATCCGAGACGGTGACGGACTCGGGCAGGACCTTTCGCTCGGTCAGCCAGTTCGCTGCGGTTTGCAGTTCTCCGACGAATTTCTTGTCCGATACGGGGATGAGCGTGTAGTTGCGTTTGCGCTCGATGAACTGGTCTCGAATCCGGTCGTCATATTTCGCGACCTTCTGGATGAGATGCTCGGCGTCGGTGGTGTTCTTGTTGACCCACTGCGCTTCCTTCTCATAGGCCGCGTTGAGCGCCCGCACGATGGCCGGATTGTCCTTCGCGAACTTGCGTGACGTCACGTAAGAGGAAAAGTCGATCTGGAACGGCAGGTCGCGTCCCTCAAGGAAAACGTCGTGAGCCTTGTAGTCCAGCCGCGCGATGTCGACGCCCGGCGACCACATCGACCAGGCATCCACCTTGCCGGATGCGAGTGCCGGCGCTGCGTCCGGCGGGTTGAGATAGACGAATTTCACCTTGGAGCGGTCGACCTTGTGCTTCTCGAGCGCGGCGATGAGCAGGAACTCGCCAAGCCCGGAGCGGTTGACCGCGACCGACTTGCCGACCAGATCCTCGACCTTGTTGATGCCGGAATCATCCTTGGCGATGATCGCCGTCGTGCGCGGCTCGTAGAGCACGAATTGGGTGAAAACGAGCGGCGAGCCGGCGATGATGGCCGCCAGCGCGGGCGTGGTGCTACCGCCAAAGCCAAAATCAGCACTGTCACCGGTCACTGCCTGCAAGGTCGGCGCGTGGTTCGGGAATGGGCCGAGCCATTCCACCTTGATGTCATGCTGAGCGAGTGCCTTCTCGAACTCGCCGCGTTCCTTGGCGATCAGCGTGAGGCCGTGATAGCCCCAGGTGAGACGGACCTTGTCGGTCTTTCGCCCGGTGCCTTGCGCGATGGCGTCGTCATGGCTGGCGAGATGAATGCCGGCATAGGCGCTGACACCAGCCATCGCGAGACTGAGAAAATCCCGGCGTGACGATGTGAAGAACGGATTTGACATGAGAAAACTTCCTGTGAGGTGGAATCAGGCGACCTGGAGATTGGTGGCGACGCCGAGTTCGCGAAGCAGTTGATCGCGGGATGCAGCCGGCCCGCCATGAGTGTCGGCGCGGTGCTCGGAGGCGATCACGCCGTTGCGCATCACCAGAATTCGGTCGGCCAGAGCAATTGCCTCATCGACGTCATGTGTAACGAGAAGAACACCAGGCTGGTGGCGGGCGACCAGCTCCTTGACCAGCACATGCATGCGAATTCGCGTCAGCGCGTCCAGTGCTGCGAAGGGCTCGTCGAGCAACAGCAGCCGGGGCTCCTGCACCAGTGCGCGGGCGAGGGCGACGCGCTGCGCCTGTCCGCCAGACAGATTACGCGGCCAGTCGTCCAGCCGGTCGCCGAGTCCGACCTCGACCAGAGCAGCGGCGGCGCGCTTGCGCGGATCCGCGCCGGGAAGGCCGAGCGAGACATTCTGCCAGAGCGTGTCCCAGGGCAGCAGGCGATGTTCCTGAAACACCACGGCAGGTCGTCCCGGCGCATCGATATGTCCGCCCTGGATCGGGTCGAGGCCGGCGAGGGCGCGCAGCAACGTCGTCTTGCCGCAGCCGCTCTCACCGAGAAGTGCGACGAATTCACCGCGCCCGATGCGAAGATCCAGCCTGTCGATCACCACCCGCGGGCCATAGGCCCGCGTCAGGCCACTCACGGTGACGGCGTTTTCGCTTGATGTCACGGATGTCGGGCTCATGATCGTGCGCCCTTGCCGTAGTTCGGATGCCAGGCGAGCAATTTGCGTTCGAGCAGCCGGGCGATGGAGTCGGCGGCAACGCCGATCAGCGCGTAGATCACGATGGTCAGCACGATCACGTCGGTGCGCAGGAATTCACGGGCGTCCATGGCGAGGAATCCGAGGCCGGATTGCGCGCCGACGGTCTCGGCCACCACAAGCGCCAGCCATGCCGTGGCCAGCGAATAGCGGACACCGGTGAGGATCGACGGCAGCGCGCCGGGCAGGATGATGCGCCGGATCAATTGCAGCGTGGACAGCCCCTGGACGCGGCCAAGCTCGACCAGCTTCGGATCGATCTGGCGAATGCCGAGGGTGGTGTTGATATAGATCGGGAAGGCGACGCCGAGCGAGACCAGAAAGATCTTCTGTCCTTCGCCGACGCCGAACCAGACGATGACGAGCGGCACGAGGGCGAGGAACGGGATCGCGCGGATCATCTGCACGCTGCGATCGATCAATGCTTCCGCGATGCGCGAGAAGCCCACCAGCGTGCCGAGGATGAAGCCGATGCTGCCGCCGATTGCAAAGCCCGCGGCCGCACGCAGCAGGCTGACGCCGAGATCGTTCAGCAGCGAGCCCGACAAAGTCAGCTTCCACGCCGTGCGCAGCACCTTCGAAGGTGCAGGAAGCACTTGCGGCGACAGCCAACCGGCCTGCGCCAGCGCTTCCCATACAACGATGAGGACGACTGGCGCGATCCAGGACAGGACGATCAGATTTGGCTTCAGGCCGGGTTTGGCAATGGCGGAAGCGTTGCGCGCGGGTGTCGGCGTTGCGGGCGCGCGATACTCCTGTTGAATGACGTAGTCGACGTTGCTCACCCTGCCATCCATTGCTGCAGTTCTGAAATTCAGCGGAGATGATAGAGCAACAAAAAGCGCAGCGTCTTCGGTTTCTTCGGCAAAACCATTCTCCATGCGATATTAGATCAGTTTGATATCCGAGCGACGCGATTGAGAGGTGAACGATCTTTTGCAGTGCTTGTTTTTGGAAAATGAAGCTGCGTGTTGCCTTAAAATTTGATCGGCCCGAAGCGCAGTGGAATTTTCTTGTGGTGCTATGCGTCATGCGAAGAAGAAGTTTCTCGTTCGATCCGCGCTATTTTGCCGCCGATGTCATGAGTGCATGGCGGTGCTTGCATTGTCGTGTGCGGGTCGTTTTATAGCGAGAGCGACGTGAATATGAGGCAGACAATGAGCACGAATCCTCTTCGATTTGGCGTCTGGGCACCGGTGCATGGGCCACGGGCGTCGCATCATGATCCTGAAGAGCCGTATGATGCGTCGTGGGAGCGCAACAAGGCGCTGGTCCTGCAGGCCGAGGCACTGGGTTACGATTCGACTCTGATCGCGCAGCACACCATCAATCCGCATCAGGAAGATCTCGATCAACTCGAGACCTGGAGCTCGGCAGCGGCGTTGGCTGCGCTGACCAGCCGGATCGAGATCATTGCGGCGATCAAGCCCTATCTGTTCCATCCGGTCGTACTCGCCAAGATGGCACTGCAGATCGAGAATATCAGCCGCGGCCGCTTTGCGCTCAATCTGGTCAATGCATGGAACAAGCCGGAGCTGGAGAAGGCCGGCATCGGCTTTGCCGAGCATGACGATCGCTATGCCTATGGCAAGGAATGGATCTCGATCGTTGCGCAGCTGACGAGCGGGGAACGGCTGACGCACAAGGGCGAAAATTTCGATGTCCGAGACTACGCGCTACGGCCGAAGGACCTGTACCGCGCGCGGCCTGCGATCTATGTCGGCGGCGAGTCGGAGCCGGCGCGCGAACTGGTCGCGTCCCACGGCGATGTCTGGTTCATCAACGGCCAGCCGCTGGCCGATGTGGCAGCGCTGATCGCCAATGTGGCGGCACGACCGCGCGCCGGCGCACCGCTGCGTTTCGGCCTGTCGGCCTTCGTGATCGCGCGTGAGACTGACGCAGAAGCCGAGCAGGCACATCAGCGTCTGCTGGCGCTCGCCGCGCAGGACGCGCCGATGAAGGCCATCCAGCGTGCCAATACCGATCCCAAGGTCGTGATGATGCAGACGATGCAGAAGTCGCCGCGGGTCGGCACCAATGGCGGCACCGCTGCGGGTCTGGTGGGAAGCTACGAGGCGGTCACCGCTCGCATCCGCGAATTCCATGCCGCCGGCATCGAGTTGTTCATGCTGCAGTTCCAGCCATTGGAGAGCGAGATGCAGCGTTTCGCCGAGCATGTCTTTCCGCGGGTGAAGAGGGAGGCAGCTTTGCTGAAGGCCTCGCGCGGTTGAGTTGACACCGCGAAGCGGTCTTGCCGGAAGGCGAGAGCCCCGCTTAGCCAAACCACCACACGAACAGGCTGAGGAACGTCGCGTGTCCCAGTACCAAAGCGATCATCTTTCCGAGATACATGCCTTGGTTCCTTCTCCTGTCTACATGGCTGATGCGTTGTCTCTAACTGTATCGACGCGGAGTGCCTGCAGGGCGCGATCGAGTTGCTGGGCTGGTGTCACTGTGGCTGCAGCATTCCGGGACGTGTCAGGCTTGGGCTGATGGGCAGCGTGATAGGTCTCGACGGCCGTCGCAAGCGCGAGAGCACCTGCGATGGCGACGGCGAGACGTGGCGGATGTGGCATCAATTCGACTCCTGAAGGCGCCCATTAACGCTCCACACAGCGCGCTTGGGAATTCCAAAGTTGGGCCGAACGGCTTCCAATCCTTCTTTCGGAGCGTCGGTCATGAGGCGTAAATGCTTGCGGATGCAAGCGATGTCCCGCCTTACGTGGGAACACCGATGCCGAACGTCATTCACGATGGTCGTGATCACAACATTAAACATCTTCAATCGGTATCAATGCTGAAATCGCATCATCTGTTTTCACGCTGCCGGGAAATGACGTTCTTATTTGAAAAGTCCCATTGGCGCGGCGGGTCGCCGGGATCAGATTGAAGCAAATGGGCCGCATGAAATGCGTGATGAGCCCATGTCAATCGGGAGAACCATCATGGGATTGCTCAACGAAAAGATCACGGCCGGTGCATTCGTCACCGCGGATCTGAACTATCTGGCACCGATCAATGGCCGCCCTCGTACCTATACATTCGATCCTCCGGCCGGCGAGCCGCGTTCCACTGCGGAGCCGGAGCCGCATGCGGTTGCGATCCATGATGCGCGACCGAGCATCGATCAGTGGTCGCTCGATGAACACGGCTTTGCGGTGGCGCACCAGCACAGCGCGGTATCCGATTTCTACGACGACGAGAACGTCAAGGACGTCTACTATCTCGAAGCCGAGAAGCTGCTGAAAGACATCACCGGCGCGAGCCGCGTCTTCATCTTCGATCATACCGTGCGTAAGCGCGTCGACGGCGTCAATGACCGCGTCGACGGCCCGCGCCAGCCTGTCGCCCGGGTACATGTCGATCACACCGATAGATCGGGTCCGCAACGTGTTCGCGATCTGATCCCGGAGGACGCAGAAGAATTACTCAAGGGGCGCGTGCAGATCATCAATCTGTGGCGTCCGATCCGCGGCCCGTTGAAGGATTCGCCGCTGGCGGTCGCCGATGCGCGCACCGTTCGCTTTGACGAGCTGGTGGGATCGGATCTGGTCTATCAGCACCGGGTCGGTGAAACCTACGCGGTGAAGTTCAATCCGCAGCATCGTTGGTACTACGTGCCGGATATGACGCCCGACGAGATATTGCTGCTGAAGTGCTATGATTCGACCAAAGACGGCGTCGCACGTTTCGCTCCGCACACGGCGTTTGCCGATCCGACCGCGCCTGCTGATGCGCCGCCGCGAGAGAGCATCGAGCTGCGCGCGCTGGTGTTCCACGCGCCATAGGGCAGGTTAGAGCGACCATGAATGCTCCCGCCGATCGTGACGGGAGCATTCACCTATGGTGCTATCACGCCGTGACGGCCGCTGCGGGACGCTTTGCATAGCGGCTGGGCGGACGTTCGAGTCCGAAGTGGTCGCGCAGCGTGGTGCCCTCGTAGTCGCGGCGGAAGATGCCGCGCTTTTGCAATAGGGGGACGACTTCGTCGACGAACACGGCCAGGCCCGTCGGGAGTACGTCAGGCATCAGGTTGAAGCCATCGGCGGCACCGGCCCTGAACCAGGCCTCTATATCGTCGGCGATCGCCTCGGGCGTTCCGACGATGATGCGATGGCCGACGCCGCCGCCCAGCGCCTTGAGCAGTTGTCGCACCGTCAGATTATCCTTGCGGGCCATGGCAACGGTGCCCTTGAACATCGTCTGATTGGCATTGGCGGGCAGTGGGATGTCCGGCAATGGCTTGTCGAGTTCGAGGATCTCGGGCGGGACATGCAGTGTTCCTGCGAGCCGCGACAGGCTGTACTGGATCGGCACCAGGTCCCACAACTCATCCTGCCGTCGCTGCGCCTCGGCCTCGGTGCTGCCGATGATGGTCGCGAGGCCCGGCAGGATCACGATGGAATCCGACGGGCGGCCATAGGCGACGGCTCGCGCCCGCAGATCACGCGCATAGGCGACGCCGTCCTCGATCGATTGCGACAGCGTGAACACCGCATCGGCCTGCGCCGCGGCGAGGTCGCGGCCGTCGCTGGAGCCGCCAGCTTGGACGGTGATCGGCCGTCCCTGCGGCGAACGCGGCACGGTCAACGCGCCGGCCACGGTGTAATGCGTGCCGCGATGATCGATGGCGTGGACCTTCGACGTATCGACGAAACGTGCCGTCGCCTTGTCGCCGACAAAGGCATCGTCTTCCCAACTGTCCCATAGCGCGTGCACGACTTCGGCGAATTCCTTCGCGCGCTCATAGCGCAAGCCGTGTTCGAGCACGTTCGAGAGGCCGAAATTGCGGCTCGCAGACGCGTCCGCCGTGGTCACTGCATTCCAGCCGACGCGTCCGCCACTTGCATGGTCGAGCGTCGCGAAGCGCCGTGCGATGTTATATGGCTCGTTATAGGTCGTGGATGCAGTGGCGATCAGGCCGATATGCGTGGTCGCCGCAGCCACGCTTGCCAGAACGATGGTCGGCTCCATGGATTGAAACGGCCGCAGGTCGATGCGGTCGGTGATGGCCGGCGTGTCGGCGAGAAAGATCGCGTCGAATTTTCCGCGCTCAGCGATCTTCGCGACATTCACATAATGCTGCACATCGTAGAACGCGCCGGGATCGCTGTCCGGCAGCCGCCATGCCGATGCATAAACCCCGGAATGGAGCAGGTTCACGTTGAGATGCAGTTTGCGTTCACTCATGGAGCATTCCTGATGGGCGAGGCGGAGAGCGATCCAGTTGTCTTCGGGCCCGCACGTATGACATTCGCCCACTGATCGCATCGCATCGCGAATGATCTTTCAAACTTGGTGTCGCGACGGTGAGATCGCGTGAAGTGCATTGTCTTTGCGCGGATTGCAGATTTAGATCGCGCTACAAATTGCTACCGCGTTGCAGCGCTCAGATGAAGTGGCAACTCCATGCCATCGATCACTTCAGAAAATGCGAGACGTTGCTGCTGCGGTTGGTAGTGAAAAACACCAACGGACGGTCCCCAATGAGGAAGATTAGTATTTCGCCACGCACTGCGATCGTCATCGCGTCGGTCATGCTGGGCGGACAGCTTGCGCAGGCGCAGGAAGGCAAGCCGGTTTCCGGCGGTGCCATCACATGGGGCGTTGCGACCGAGCCGAGCTGCTTCGATCCGCATCGCGCCTCGCAGCAGGCTGCATTTTTCGTGGCGCGCAACTATATCGACTCGCTGGTTGGCAAGAAGACCGACGGCACCTTCGCGCCATGGCTGGCGACTGAGTGGTCGATCTCGCCGGACGGCAAGGAATATACGTACAAGCTGCGCGAGGACGTCGTCTTCCACGACGGCGAGAAGTTCGACGCGGCGGCGGTGAAGGCGAATTACGATTTCGTCAAGAAGCCGGAAAACGCCACCAATGCAGTCGCGCTGCTGCAATATTTCGACCGGGCCGAAGTCGTGTCGCCCTATGTCGTCAAATTGATCCTGACGCAGCCGGATTCGACGTTCCTGGAGTCCACGTCCAACGTCAAACTGGGCATCATCTCGCCAAAGGCCCTCGCCAAGGGCGACCTGTGCGGCGGTGGGCCGCTTCTGGCGGGCAGCGGACCATTCGTGTTCGAGCGCTACAGCCGCGGCCAGTCGGCGGTGTTCGTCCGCAACAAGGATTACAAGTGGGGACCGAGTTACGCCGCGCGTACCGGCCCGGCCTATCTCGATCGCGTGACGCTGCGGTTCCTGCCGGAGGCCGCGGTGCGGGCCGGCGCGCTGACGTCGGGACAGGTCGATCTGATCGAAGGCGTGCAGCCGACCGATGTGGCGCTGTTTGCGGATCAGGCCGAGTTCAAATTGCTGACCGGCCCGTCCGGCGCCAGCACGTCATTCACGTTCAACATCAACTACACCATTCCGCCTGCGGATGACGTGCGGGTCCGGCGCGCGCTGCGAGACGGCTTCGATCTCGAGCCGCTGGTCAAGCAGGTCTATCTCGGTACGGTGCCGCGAGCATGGTCCATCATCGGCCCGGCCAACCCGGCCTATAACAAGGCGTTGGTCGGTGCATGGGGCAACAATATCGCGGGTGCCAACAAGCTGCTCGACGAAGCCGGCTGGACCGGCCGCGACGCCGAAGGCTTCCGCACCAAGAACGGCGTACGCCTGAAGATCGACGTCGGCTATCCGCAGCCTTACGTCCGCGACAACCGCGAAGTGTTGATCCAGGGCATCCAGGCCGCGCTGCGCAAGAATATCGGATTCGATCTCAACCTGCGCATCATCACCGCCGGCGAATATGCCAAGAACAACGCCAATGGCAACTGGACGATCTATCCGAACACCGACAATCCATCGGATCCCGCGCGGGAGTTGTGGGACATGCTCGGCTCCAAAGGGTTTCTGTATTCCAACATCGCCAATCCGGATCCTCAGATCACGGGTCTGATCGATGAAGCGCTGCGCTCGACCGATGTGACGAAGAAGCGTGCCCTCACCGATGAAATCCAGAAGCTCGGCGTCGATCAGGCCTTCATCGTGCCGATGTTCGCTCCGAGCTGGTTTCTAGCGGCGAAGAACAACGTCAACGGGCTGAGCTTCGAGGCGGGTCTGGACTCGCCGTCGAGCGCCTATGACTTCTGGCTGGCGAAGTAGACGAGATCATGTGGTCTCGTATCATTTCCAGATTGCTCACAAGTCTCGTGGTGGCCTGGGCAAGTGTGACGGCGGCATTCTTGGCGCTGCACGCCTTGCCGGGGCGCATCCAGGATATCCTGGCGGGCGATCTGGAATATCCAGGGCTGCGCGAGGCGATTGCGGCGGAGTGGGGGCTCGATCGCAGTCTGCCCGCGCAGTACCTGGATTTTCTTCTGCGCATCCTGCAGGGCGATTTCGGCACGTCCTATGTGCTGCGTCAGCCCGTCACCGAGGTCGTGGGATCGCAACTGATGCCGACGGTGCAGCTCGCGCTGCTCGGGGGCATACTGGCGATCATCATTGCGATCGCGCTCGCGTTGCTGACGGCAGGGCGTGGTCGCATCTCGCGCCAGATCGCATCCTTTCTGGAACTGGTGTTCGCATCGACGCCGGTGTTCTGGCTCGGCATTCTGCTGCTGATGGCGTTCTCGTTCACGCTGCGCTGGTTTCCGGTGTCCGGGGCCAGTGGCTGGCAGTCGATTGTGCTGCCGTCGCTGACACTGGCACTGCCGACGGCGGGCCTCCTCGCGCAGGTGCTGCGTGAGGCGATGGAAAAGACGCTCGATCAGCCCTTCGTCACTACGGTGCGTTCGCGTGGCGTCGGCGAGCTCGTGATCCGCGCGCGCCATGTGCTCCGGCATGCCCTGCTGCCGGCGGTGACGCTGGGTGGCTGGCTGATCGGCGGACTGCTCGGCGGCGCTGTGATCACGGAGAAAGTCTTCGGGCGTCCGGGTCTCGGCACCGTGACGCTCGGCGCCGTGCTGACCCATGATGTGCCGGTGGTGCTGGCCGTGGTGCTGCTGGCCGCTTTCATCCATGTCGCAGCCTCGACCGTGCTCGACATCCTGTATCTGCTGATCGATCCGCGACTGAGGGCGCAATGAACATTCAAACGCGTTCGCTCGCGGACTTGTCCGTCGCGCTCGACCCGCAGGTCAATCCGCCCGGTGCGGTGGAACCAGTGACGACGGCGGCCGTGATCGCGCCGCGATTGTTGTCGCCGGGCCTTGCGATCTCTCTGGCGTTTCTGTTCGTGCTGCTGCTGGCCGCGACATTCCCACGCGCCTTCACCCAGTTCGATCCGCTGATCGGGGATTATGCGCTGGGGCTGAAGCCGCCGAGCTGGGAGCATCTGTTCGGCACCGACCGGCTCGGCCGCGACGTGTTCGCGCGGACCATCCACGGCACGCGCTATTCGCTCCTGATCGGGCTCGGCGGCATGGCGATCAGTCTGGCCTTCGGCATCGTGCTTGGCATTCTCGCCGGACAGCGCAACCGCTTCCTCGACGAGGCGACGTCGCGCGTGTTCGACGTGCTGTCGTCATTCCCCGGCGTGCTGCTGGCGATGCTGGTGGTCACGTTTCTGGGGCAGGGTATGCTCAACATCGCCATTGCCGTGGGCATTGCCGGCATCCCGAAATTCGGTCGCGTGATCCGTGCCCAAACGCAATTGGTGCGCGATGCCGATTACGTGACGCATGCCGTCGTCTATGGCCTCGGTCGCTGGCAGATCTTCATCCGCCACGTGCTGCCGAATGTCTTGGTCGCGGTGCCGGTGATCGCGACGGTCTATATCGGCAATACGATCCTCGCGGTGTCGGGCCTCAGCTTTCTGGGGCTCGGCCCGCAACCTCCGACGCCGGAATGGGGCGTGATGCTGGCGGAGAGCCGCGATGTGCTGCGCGTGGCGTGGTGGCCGGGCGTATTTCCCGGACTCGCCATCACGCTGACGGTGATTGCCTTCACGCTGGTCGGCAATGCCATCCAGAAACGGTTCGAAGGACGGCTGGCATGACGGACAAACCATATCTGGTCATTCCACAGCCCGATGATCTGCTGATCGACATCGAGGGCCTCTCGATCGGCTTTGCCGGCGCCAATGGCGGCGTGCCTATCGTCCGGAACTTCGACCTGACGATCCGCCGCGGCGAATGCGTGGCTTTGGTCGGCGAGTCCGGATCGGGCAAGAGCATCACCGCACGCAGCCTGCTCAACCTGTCCGGCGATGGGGCCGAGGTCGACGCTGATCGATTCCAGATCAAGGGCCGCAATGCGTTGCAGTTTCGCGAAACCGACTGGCGCAAGCTGCGCGGCACGGTCACCGGCCTTGTCATGCAGGATGCGCTGGTGTCGCTGGATCCGCTACGCACCATCGGCCAGGAAGTCGGCGAGGTGCTCTCCGCGCATCGGACGTTACGTGGGCGACACACAGTTGCCGCACGTGTCACCGATGTGCTCCGCAAGGTCGGCATTCCCGATCCCGAACATCGAGCTACACAATATGCGCATCAACTCTCGGGCGGTTTACGCCAGCGCGCACTGATTGCGTCGGCCATTGCAGCTGATCCAGATCTCATCATCGCAGACGAACCGACCACATCGCTGGACGTCACCGTCCAGGCGCAGGTGCTCGCCGTATTGGCCGAGCGCGTGCGGGAAGGCGCCGGGCTGCTGTTGATCAGCCACGATCTCGCTGTCGTGGCTGGAATCGCCGATCGGGTGATTGTGATGCGCGACGGCCGCATCGTGGACAGTGGAGCTACGGCGGATGTCTTGCGCCGTCCGCGCCATCCCTATACGCGCCAGCTTCTTGCTGCGATCCCATCCGCTGATTCAAAAGGACATCTGCTCGCCTCCGCCCGGTTTGACGTCGCCGGCGCCGAAGGCGGCAGCACCAACGGGTCTATCATCGTCCGCGAGCCGCTTCCGGCCCGCAAGCCATCGGATGACGCCGTGGTGCTGCAGGTGGACGGCATATCGAAGCGATACGTATCGCGGCGGATGTCTGGCCGCGAGCCGCCGCTTCCGGCGCTGGATCGGGTCAGTTTTGCTATGAAGGCCGGCGAGGTTGTCGGCATTGTCGGCGAGTCCGGTTCGGGCAAGTCGACCTGCGCCAAGATCGTGCTCGGACTGCTCGCGCCGGATGAGGGCGAGGTGCGCCTGCTTGGGCAGCCGTGGTCCGGGGTGGCGGAGGCCGAGCGGCGCGCGCTGCGCGCAAGGCTGCAATATATCCCGCAGGATGCCCTCAGCAGTTTCGATCCGCGCTACCGGGTCGCTGATGTGATCGCCGAAAACCTGGCCGGTGATGCGCGCGAAAAGCGCGACCGCATCGTCGCGCTGCTCGAGCAGGTCGGGCTGAACGCCGGTCATCTCGGTCGCACTCCGCGGTCGCTGTCGGGCGGCCAGCGGCAGCGTGTCTCCATTGCACGTGCACTGGCAGCGGAGCCGGACATCATCGTGTGCGACGAGCCGGTATCGGCGCTGGATGTTTCGATCCAGGCGCAGGTGCTGGATCTGCTGAGCGAGCTGCAGGCGCGCCTCGGTACAGCGCTGCTTTTCATTTCTCACGATCTGGGCGTCGTCCAGCATATCGCCGATCGGGTGCTGGTGTTTCACCGCGGGCGGATCGTCGAAGCCGGACCGGTCGATCAGGTCTTTTCCAACCCGGCCGATGACTATACCAGGGCCTTGCTGTCATCGATCCCCGCCATCGAGAGTGCCTTCGTGCGTTCGTCTGCCAATGCGGCGATAGCTGGTCTTTCGACGGCACGATCGGTTTGAACGGAACGACAAGACGGCTTGAAACACTCTACGACGCCGGCACCCGTTTGCCGGTCGTGCGGTTTCGGAATGGCCGTGGCGGGTGCTGTGCCGTCTCGGCTTTTGCTGCCAGTGCATCGACCAGGTGGTGCGCGGCCGGCCACGCGCCATAGCCCGACGCGATATTGATGTGGCCGGCATCGCCCATATTGACGAAGTCCGAGCCCCAGCTCTCGGCCAGCATGCGCGCCCGCTGCAGTGACATGAAGGGATCGTTGCTGCTGGCAACGACAATGCTCGGAAACGGCAGGGATGTCGTCGGCATCGGTGCAAAGTTGCGCAATTGCGGGAATGCGTCGGTGTTCGTTTCCACATCGGCCGGTGCGACCAGAAGTGCGCCGCCGATTTTGATGTCCGGCACCCGCAACGCTGCATGGGCAATGAGGATACAGCCAAGACTGTGGGCGACTGCGATCGCGCCGGGATTGGCATCCGCGCTCGACAGAAGCCGCTCCACCCAGCGATCGAGCACAGGCGCGTCCCAGTCGTCCTGCTCGACGCGGCGCGCAAATGGCGTATGGCTCTGCAACAGGGTCTGCCAGTGGCCGTCCGGTGAGCCGTGAAGGCCCGGAATGATCAGAGCGTCCCGCATGCGTCGATCCCTCTGCTGCTTTGATGCCAGCCCGAGCCGGAGGCCGACGTCGAGTCGTTCGGCCGTTACTCCGCGGCGATAGCGGCTGGCAGCGCGGGGCGGAACGAGGAGGCTGGATGCGGCGCCTGCAGCCGTGCGCGACCGGCACCGAACAGTTTTTCGCGAAGCGTGCCGGGCGCATAGGCACTCTTGTAGATGCCGCGCCGGGTCAGTTCCGGAACCAGCAGATCGACGATGTCCTCGAAGCTGCCCGGCGAGATCGCGAAGGCGAGGTTCAAACCATCGACGTCGGTCTGCGCGACCCAGTCCTCGATGGCGTCAGCCACCTGTTCGGGCGTTCCGACCACGATTGGCCCGATGCCGCCGATGCCGACATGCTCGGCCACCTCGCGCACCGTCCAGGTGCGATCGGGATCGGCGCGGGTGATATTGTCCATCGCCGTGCGGCCGGCCTCGTTGTGGACGTGCTCCACCTTTTGGTCGAGGTCATAGGTCGAGAAATCGACGCCGGTCCAGCCGGACATCAGCGTCAGGGCGCCCTCATGGTTGATGTAGCGACGATACTCCGTATGTTTCGCGGCGGCTTCCTCCTCGGTGCGGCCGAGGATCACCGTCATCATGCTGAACATCAGGATTTCCGACGGGGCGCGCCCTGTCTCTGCCGTAAGCGCGCGGATCGCAGCGACGCGCGGCGCGATCACCTTTGCGGACGGACCGGACATGAACACGCATTCGGCGTGTTGCGCGGCGAACAGTTTTCCGCGCAGCGACGTTCCGGCCTGATAGAGCACCGGCGTTCGCTGCGGTGACGGCTCGGAGAGATGGATGGCGTCGAGTGTGTAGTTCTCGCCATAATGCTGGACGCGGTGAACACGCGACGGCTCGGTGAAGATGCCGCGCGCCTTGTCGCGCTGTACGGCGTCGTCTTCCCAGCTGCCTTCCCACAGCTTGTAGACGACTTCCATGTATTCTTCGGCGACGTTGTAGCGGTCGTCATGGGCGTTCTGGCTGGCCTTGCCCATGCCCTTGGCGGCGCTGTCGAGATAGCCGGTAACGATGTTCCAGCCGATACGGCCATCGGTGAGGTGATCGAGGGTCGACATCCGGCGCGCGAATGGATAGGGCGGCTCGTAAGACAGCGTACAGGTCACGCCGAAGCCGAGATTCTCGGTGACGGCGGCCATCGCCGACACCAGCAGTAGCGGGTCGTTGACCGGCACCTGTGCGGCATTGCGCAATGCCGCGTCCGGATTGCCGCCGAACACGTCGTAGACGCCGAGCACATCTGCAAGGAACAGTCCGTCGAACCGTCCGCGTTCCAGCGTTCGCGCGAGATCGAGCCAGTAGGGCAGGCGATTATAGTCGCCGGAGCGATCGTCGGGATGCGTCCACAGGCCGGGCGACTGGTGCGCCACGCAGTTCATGGCGAACGCGTTGAGGCGAATCTGCTTGGTCATGTGGTGTCCTCCAGATGCCGCGGCGTCATTGCACCGCTGGGATCAAGACCGGCGGCGCGTCAAACTTTTGCTGTCGTCCGGCGGTGATCGGCGAGCGGTTCTCCGAACGGTCCGGTATTGGCGCGGAACTGCCGGACATTGCTGGTTTGTTGCAGCGACAGCAGCGGAAACACCAGTTCGGCAAAGCGATAGGCCTCTTCGAGATGCGGATAGCCGGACAGGATGAACGTATCGATGCCGAGGTCCTGATATTCGCGGATGCGTGCGGCGACGGTGGCGGGATCGCCGACCAGCGCCGTGCCGGCGCCGCCGCGCACAAGGCCAACGCCGGCCCACAGATTCGGGCTGACCTCGAGCCGGTCGCGCCGGCCGCCGTGCAATTGCGACATGCGCTGCTGGCCGACGGAATCCATTCGCCCGAGAATTTGCTGCGCGGATGCGATCGTGTCGTCGGTAAGATGCTCGATCAGTTCGTCGGCGGCCTTCCATGCGGCCTCGTTGGTATGGCGGACGATGACATGCAGCCGAATGCCGAACGTGATCTTGCGGCCGCGCTGCTCGGCAATCCCGCGCACGCGTGCGATCTTCTCCGCGACCTGGGCCGGGGGCTCGCCCCAGGTCAGGTATTTGTCGACGGTATCGACGGCGACATCGATGCCGGCATCCGACGAACCGCCAAAATAGAACGGCGGATGAGGTGTCTGGATCGGTGGATAGAGGATACGACCGTCTTCGACCGTGATGTGTTTGCCCGCGACAGTGACGGCTTCGCCGGCGAGCTCCCGCGCGTAAACATTCAGAAATTCACGGGTGACTTCATAGCGTTCGTCGTGATTGAGGAAGACGCCATCGCCCTTGTTCTCGACGGCATCGCCGCCCGTCACGATGTTGATGAGCAACCGTCCGTTGGTCAGGCGATCCAGCGTGGCAGTCATGCGCGCCGCCACCGTGGGCGACTGCAGTCCGGGGCGCACGGCGACGAGATAGCGCAATCGTTCCGTCCACGGCGCGATGGCCGATGCGATGACCCAGGAGTCTTCGCAATTGCGCCCGGTCGGGAGCAGGGCCCCGTAATAGCCGAGCTTGTCCGCGGCACGCGCAATCTGCCGCAGATAGTCGAAATCGACATCGCGCGCACCGGCCGTGGTTCCGAGATAGTGACCATCGCCGCTGGTCGGCAGGAACCAGAGAATCTTGAGAGCGTCGTCGACTGCGGTCATGGTGCGGGTGTCCCGGCGGCGTCGGCTACGGCAATGGCTTTCGGGATCAGTCCGAGTGCGAGAAACGTATCGGCCAGTTGCTGCTGCTCGGTGATGACCTTGCGATCAATCGGCTTGATCCCGTAGGCCTGCCGCTTGAGCGCGACCTCCAGTACAGGAACCGGCAGGCCGACCGACGGGCTCAACTGTTCGGCCACGGCCTTGATGTCTGTCTTGGCCCAGTCGTCGACTTCCCGCAGGCCTTCGAGAATCGCATCGACCACCTTGGGATCGGATTCCAGGAATTTCTGCGATGACAGATAGAACTGGTAGTTCGACACGGTATCGGTGCCGTCGGCGAGAACCGTCGCCTCGATCGCGGCTTCAGCGGCCGCCTGGAACGGGTCCCAGATCACCCAGGCATCCACGGCACCGCGCTCGAACGCCGCGCGCGCGTCAGCCGGCGCCAGGAACACCGGGGTGATGTCGGAATATTTGACGTTGGCTTTCTCCAGCGCCTTGACGAGGAGATAGTGAACGTTGGAGCCCTTGTTGAGTGCGACCTTCTTGCCCTTCAGCTCGGCGACCGATTTGATCGGACTGCCTTTCGGCACCAGGATCGCTTCGCCCTTCGGCGCTGGCGGCTCGTAGGCGACGTAGCGGATCGGTGCGCCAGCGGCCTGCGCGAAGATCGGCGGCGCCTCGCCGGTGTTGCCGAAATCGAGCGCGCCGACATTGATGGCTTCCAGCAGCGCGGGGCCTGCCGAAAACTCCGTCCACTTGATGTTCCAGCCAAGTGCCTTCAGGCGTGGCTCAAGGCTGCCTTTGCTCTTCAGCAGAACCAGCTTGCCGTATTTCTGGAAGCCAATCCGGACGGTCTTCTCCTGCGCGTGTGCTGATCCGGAACCGATCAACGTGGGAGCGGAGACGACAGCCACGCCGAGACCCATGGCGATGGCGGCTTTCAAGATCATTCGTCTGGCATGCATTGTCGTTGTCCTGCATTGGGGCGTGAAAGGCGCCATCACTGATGACGCATTAGAGTCCCAAGCAGGCGATCTGGGGAATTCCAAAAACCAGGACGATCATGGGTTGATCGCTCTGCACAATGCCGCCATTCGGAGAACGTTGTGCTTCCGGTATTGCCGCCGCAGATTGCTCGCTCAGGCCTGCTCCTGGCCCCAGCGCTCCACCGTGATCCGCGTCAATGTACGAAAGATGACTCCTTCGACGACGAGGCCGATCAGGATCACCGTCAGCAGTCCCGCGAACACGCTGGCCGTCTCCAACTGTGCACGGCTGGTGTATATGAACCAGCCGAGACCGCCGGAGCGCGCGCTGACGCCGAACACGAGTTCGGCAGCGATCAAGGTCCGCCATGCGAAGGCCCAGCCGATCCGCAGGCTCGACAGTATTTGCGGGAACGCCGCAGGCACCAGGATCTCCACGACGAAACGACCGCCGGACAGGCCGAGATTGCGACCTGCCATCCGCAGCGTTGGCGGCACGGCGAGGAAGCCGCCATAGCAGGCCAGCGCCACCGGCCACAGCACCGAATGGACGATGACGAAGATCAGGCTCGGCGTACCGATGCCGAACCACAGCAATGCAACGGGCAGCAGCGCGATGGCGGGAAGCGGATTGAACATGGATGTCAGCAGCCCGAGCGCTTCGTTGCCCCAGCGTGACAGCGCGGCGAGGGTGGTAAGGATCGCGGCGACGGCGACGCCCAGCGCATAACCGGTGATCAGGACGCGCAGCGACGTCAGGGTGCGGTCCGGCAGTTCACCGGAGACGATAGCTGCCCACAGCGCCGACAAAGTTGCGCCCATGGTCGGCAGCAGCAGCGCGTTGTCGAGCCAGCGCGCATAAAGCTCCCAGATCAGCGCGAAGCCGGCGAGGATGACGGCGCGCCGCCAGGGTGTACCGGCGAAGGCGCGCTGTAAAGCGGGCGCGCGCACCAGTTTCGGCGCAGCAATATCAGACATGTTCGGTTTCCGGATCGGCGAACATGCTCTGCTGGATCTGTCGTTCCAGCTCGGCGAAGCGCGCGGTGCCGCGGATGCGGGTGTCGGGCGGCACGTCGAATGTCGCGGCCAGCCGGCCGGGATGCGGCGTTAGTGCGAGGATGCGGGTGCCGACGCGGATTGCCTCGTCGATGCCATGGGTGACGAACAGGGTTGTACTGCCGGTCTCCTCGCACAGCTTCAGCAGTTCGTCCTGCATTTTCCGGCGCGTCAGCGCATCCAGTGCCGCAAACGGCTCGTCCATCAAGAGTAATGCAGGCTCGAGCGCGAAGGCACGGGCGATGGCGACGCGCTGCTTCATGCCGCCTGACAGCGTATGCGGATAGGCGTCGACGAAATTCTTCAGCCCGACGCGGCTGAGCCAGTGGCGCGCCACCTCTTCGGCCTGCGGGCGCGGCAGCGACTTGCCGCGTTGCAGCGCGTAGCGGACATTTCCCAGCACCGTGCGCCACGGCAGCAACTGGTCGAATTCCTGAAACACCGTCATACGATCGGGGCCAGGCGCATCGATGCGCCGCCCGTGTAGCCGGATCTCGCCGGCGCTGGGCTTCAAAAAACCGCCGACGGTACGCAGCAGCGTGGACTTGCCGCAGCCGGACGGGCCGAGCAGCACCAGCCGCTCGCTGGCCGACAGTGTGAAGCTGACATCCTCGACAGCCGTGAGGATGCCGTCGCGGGTGGGATAGCTGATACTGACATGATCCAGCGCCAGCAGCGGCGCCGTTACGGCGTCACCGATGAAGTCAGCCGATCGCGGCGCGACGTTCACGTCAGCTTCCCGGCTTTTCGCCCAGGCCGGACCAGAACAGATCCCGCCACGAGGCCGGTGTCTGCTTGATGAGGCCGACCTTGGCTTCGAAGTCGGCGAATTTCTGCGCACCTTCGGGAATCGTGGTGAAGTTGATGTTCTTGTCGCGGATGATGCTCTCGACGAAATCAGGCGTAAGCTTCGAGTTTTCCGCCTTGATGTAAAGCGCAGTGGCTTCCTTCGGATTGGCCTTGATCCAGTCATTGGCGCGGTCGAGGCCGCGCACGAAGGCCTGGATCGTCTTCGGATTGTCGTTCACGAATTTGGTGGTTGCATAAACCACGTTGAATGTATGCGGGCCGCCGAGCACATCGTAGCTGTTCAGCACCTGGTGCACTTTTCCGCTGGCGAGTTGCTGTTGCGAGAACGGCGGCGAGGTGAAGTGTGCCGTGATCTCGGAGCGACCCGACAGGATCTGCGCCGTTGCGTCCGGATGCGGCATGCTGACGGTGAGTTCGTCGAGCTTGTCGTATTTTCCGAACGCCTTGTCGGCGGCCATCTGCAGCACGATCGGCTGGAAGCCGACCTTGACTGACGGCAGCGCGATGCGGTCCTTCTCGGTGAAGTCGGCGAGTGTCTTGATGTTCGGGTTGTTGGTGGTCAGGATATTGGCCATCGATCCCAAGGCGGCGACGCCGATGATCTTGGCGGTGGTCCGTGTCTTGTCCCAGGTCAGGATCATCGGCGTGATGCCAGCGGTGGCGAAATCCAGCCCGCCGGAAATCAGAGCTTCATTCATCGATGCGGCGCCCGAGAGTCGCAGCCATTCGATCTTCGGCGGTGTGATGCCAAGCGCCTTGGCCTCGTCCTCGATCAAGCCTCGTTCGCTCGCGACGATGAGCGGGAGATAGGCGATCCCGAACTGCTGCGCGATGCGGAGCTGGGCCGTCTCGGCGCGAACGCCTTGCATAGTCGCCGCGACAAAGCCCAATGCGAGCGCGCCGACGTGCAGAAATCTTGCTGTCTTCATGATATGTCTCTTCGGTGCCTGCTGATGCGGCATAAGTGTGCGCTTTGGAGAAGTTGCAACTACACTTCAGGAAATCAAGCAAAGCGTCCAGCACGTAGACGCGATGGCGTCATGTTCGGAAGAAGCCTGCTGGTACCGCGGTGAATGCAGGAGAGTTTTTCTCGGAATGGCTTGTACGAGAGAACATCATTGACCTGTCGGTCAGCAGTTTCAGGGCAGGGTTGCTGATGGGGGGCTGTCTCAAGCGAGGCGTCTGGCAATTTCGGCGCCCGCGCGCCGCCTCAGGATGGCCATCGACCTCCTGACGCCATCCCTGAATGGTCGCAGCGCTCGATCAAACAGCGACGGCTTTTGCCGTGCGCGTCATTGCTGTTCCGTCTTCCAGTCGCGCTTGATCTTCTTGGCGAGCGACCATTTGTGGACTTCGGTCGGGCCGTCATAGATGCGGAAGGCGCGGATCTCGCGGAAGGCCTGTTCGACGATGGTTTCGCCGGAAACGCCGGTGCCGCCCATCACCTGCACGCAACGGTCGGCGATCCGCATCAGCGCTTCCGATACGGCGACCTTGGCCATCGAGCTTTCGGCCGTGCCGAGCGAGCCGGTGTCGAGCACGTCGGCGCACCAGTCGATCATCAGTTCCGACTGTTTGATGTCGATCAGGTTTTCCGCCAGCATGAAGCCGACGCCTTCATGATCGATCAGGGCCTTTCCGAATGCATGGCGACGACAGGCATAGTCGGTCGCGATCTCGTTGGCGCGGATCGCAAGACCCAGCCAACGCATGCAATGCGACAGGCGCGCCGGGCTGAGGCGGATCTGTGCGTATTTGAAACCGTCGCCTGACGCGCCAAGCATCTGGTCTGCCGGGACACGCAGGTTTTCGATCTCGATCTCTGCATGGCCGCCGGGCATCGAATTGTCGATCGTATCCAGCACGCGCAGGGTGCGGATCGCAGGATCGGGCAGATCGACGAGGAACATGCAGGCGCCGTCATCGGACTTCGCCATGACGATACCGACCTTGGCGCCTTCCGCGCCGGTGATGAACTTCTTCCGCCCGTTGATGACCCAGTGATTGCCATCGAGTTTGCAGGTGGTCTGCATCATCGACGGATCGGAGCCGGCGCCGCCTTCGTCTGCCGGCTCGGTCATGAAGAATGCCGAACGTGCTTTGCCCGACACCAGCGGTTCCAGAAAACGCGTCTTCTGTTCGGCTGTGCCGACCTTGCCGAGCAGGTACATATTGCCCTCATCGGGCGCCATCGTGTTGCAGGCAAGCGGACCCAGCGGCGAAAGACCGGATTTGATCAGGGCCTTTGCCGTTTCGCGCTGCGTCAGATGCGACCCATCCGCAAGAATATGCGGGGTCAACACGCCGGACTTGCGGGCCTTGTCGCGCAGCTCTTGCACCAGTTCGTCGCTCGGGCCGTGAGCACCTGTCCGCGGATCTTTCTCATAGGGGATGACTTCGGCGCGGATGAAGGTCTCGATCCTGGCGGCAATGGCGTCGGCGCGATTAGTCATGGAAGCAGATACTCCGGTCGCCCCTTGGGCGAAGCCCTGGGGCGGGATTGAGGCAGGCGGGGCCGATCACGGTACGGGTGGTGGCCGGCGACGAGGTGAGGGATAGCATTTACACGATCAGTATGCCCGATCGCATCGAACTCGGCTACGAGGCATCGATCACCGTGAAGCGTGTCGTGGCGTCACTGACCCGCGCATGGCGTGCTGGTCGGTCGAATCTTGATCGGCTGGTCTTGATCGGTGGAAAACCGCTATTTCGGCGCCGGCTCGGCGGCATCGAGATTGATGCCCGGGAAACGCCGTCTCAGGTCCCGCTTCAGCGATCTGAAATGCTCGATATTGTTTTCGAGCGTCCGCAGCCGTGCTTCGCCGATGCGAATCTCGTCGTCCGATTTCTGCAGGAGTTCCGCCCGTGGGTCCGACTGGCTGTTGACGTCCTCGATCTCGTTACCGCCGACAATTGCGGCGATGGAGATGACGTCTTCCAGTCGACGCTTCAGGCCGTCATGCTCGTATTCTGCACTGCGCAGGCCGGAGTCGATGGTCGCCGCAATGGCAAGAACCAGCCGTTCATCGGTGATGCGATCGCGTTCCGGCGAGCGTGTCCGGAATGTCTCGGACGAGGAGCGAAAGATGCGCTTCAGCATGGCGGCATTTCCCTCTGGCTCAGGTGAGACCCTTGATCTTCTTACACGATGTTGCGGAGCCTGACGACATCTGCACAATGCCCGATGTCGATTTCGTTAGCACGAGTTCCTTGGCGGAGATGAAGCGTAGCGTGGCTCTGGGGTTGGCGTCGCAGAATCGCGACAGCGTCGCCGCGGTGGCGGCTACCGTGTCCTGTTTCGGAATCACCGCGATGGCCCCATCCTTCAGGATGTAGGCATCTTTGACGTTTGGCATCGTCGCCGTCGCGGTGCAGACCTTGAATAGGCCTTCATAGGCCTGTGGCGGCATCGTGAGATCGCCTGCAAGGCCGCCGAGCAGATACTCCCGGCTCTTGTTGCAATTGTCGGCATGCGCGGTGCTTGCGGTGAGCACGAGCAGTGTGATGATGGCAGCGAGCTGTTTCATGCCGATGCCCTCAGCTCCGATCCCGTCTGCAAGGCATCCTCGGATGGCGATGGCCGCTTCAAACCATAGGTTTCTGCGGCACAGCGTTCCCACGACAGATCTCGCGCATGTGCGGCGGCACCGGCGCCGAGGCGCGCCCGCAGCTCATCGTCCTCGGCCAGTTGCCGGATCACATGGGTGATCATGTCGACGCGGGGAGCGACCAGAAGGCCAGACTGGCCGGCGAGCACCGCATCGGGCACACCTCCGATATTGCTTGCGACGCTCGGCAGACCCGTGGCACCGGCCTCGAGATAGACGAGACCGAAGCCTTCGACGCGGCCGGATGAATCCGGCACACCGGTCAGGCAAAAGAAGTCCGCCGCACCGTAGATGTCGCGAATTTCCTCATTCGATAGCGCGCCGAGCAGCCTGACGTCGCAGTCGGACGCCGCGATCATGCCGCGAAGCTCATCGACATAGTCAGCCTCTCCCTGCGGACCGATGACCAGCCAGGTGACGCGCTGACGTAATTCGTCAGGAAGCTGCGCGAGTGCGGCGAGTGTGAGGTGGTGTCCCTTGCGCCGCGTGAGCCGCGCCACAGTGACCATGACGATCCGGTCGGGCGCAATGTCATAGATCGCACGCGTGGCAGCGCGGTCGCTACGCCGGCCCGACCAGAAATCGGAGACGCCAAGGCGAATGGCATGGATGCGGCGTTCGTCGATCGTGAATCTTTTGCGAAACAGCTCGCGTGTGAAGTTGCTATTGGCAGCGACCTCGGTGCGCGGCCCGAACACGCCACTGAAGCGGATCGCCAGTCGCTTCAGTGGCGTCTGAGTCTCATTGATCTCTGTACCGTGCACGGTCATCAGCATTCGGGCCGGCGTGCGGCCGCGCGCGAGTGCGACCGGAATGAAGAAGGGCCAGTCGGCGGCATGCACCACATCGAACGGGGCCGTACCGATCCGGCTGCGCGCCAGCATGATCTTGGCAGGCAGATCACGCGCCGAATGCAATCCGCCGCTGAAGCGGTGGATTGCGAAGGGCATGGCGCGATCGTCGGCTGACATATCCTGTGCGTAATCGGGAGCGACCAGCGTCACCCGCGCGCCGAGCTGCGTTGCGGCCAATGCGATCTCGTGGGCGTAGGTGCCTATCCCGCCGCGTGCGGGAGCATATTCGCTCGATAGCAACAGGATATTCACAAATAACCTCAGTGTGCCGCGGAGGGCGTCATCGTCATGTTGCGCGCATTCTGGATGTCCTGGTGATAGGTAAAGACGCGCGCCAGCTGTGTTGCTGGTGTGAAATTATCGATCGCGCTGGCAACCTGCACCGGGTTGATTTCGCCCGTGCCGATCGCATCGCGGGTATCGAGGAAACGTTGGGCCACGTTCTCGATCATCTCGTCGCGAGATGAGCTGCGGGAAATGAGATAGCCACTCTCGCCATCATGGATCACCGATTCCAGCTGCGGCAGGTGCACGGCGACGACCGGGCGGCCGACGGCAAGCGTCTCGAGCACGCAGCGCGGCATGCCCTCGAATTCCGACGTCAGGATGCCTGCATGGGCATTGGCCAGTGTTGCGGCCATGCCGACAGCGTCCTTGAAGCCGTGCCGGATGGTGATGTCTTCGATCGCGGCGAATTCGGCAAAGCGATGCGGATCGCTGGTCCCGATATAATGGAATTCGAGATGGCCATGCAGCCGCTCGCGCAGGCGGGCGATGGTGCTGAACATCAACGGCGGATCCTTGAACTCGTCAAGGCGCCCCGCGAAGATGATCCGGAACGGCTCGGTCATCGCCGGAAATGGCTGTGGCTTGAAGATGTCGGTGTTGACCCAGGTCCATAGCGTATCGATCTTGCCGCTCTGGTCGGGATAGGTCTTTTGCAGCCGTTCGGTGATGAACGGATTCACGCACAGAAATTTTGCGCTGGTCGTGACCGCGAAACGCTCGCCGATATTGTGCACGAACGAATATTTCTTCAGGAGCGAATCCATTTGCAGCTTCGGGGCGCCCTCGCCATGCAGCATCTGGATGAAGGGGCGGCGCAGCAGCGTCGGCAGCCACGAGAATTCGACACGGCGAAGATCGACTGTGCAGCCGCGCTCGCGGATTAACCGCGAGACCGGGCCGAAATAGCGCAGCAACGCCATGAAGAACTGGCCGGTCAGTGACGAGCGGATGGTGCGCGCGGCCTCTCGGGCCTGTTGGTCGGAGTAGTGCAGGATCGGGAGAAAGTCGAAGTCGCGCCCGCGGAAAGTCAGCCGTCGCACTTCGCCGAGCTTGAGGTCGCCGATCGAATCCACGCCGACGAACAGGATGTCCGTGTCCGTGGGATGGAATGTGATGAAGTCGCGGATATAGGTCTCTAGCCCACCCACCTTCTGGCCGCGCGGATCGAACGGGTGGATGAGGCAGATCTGGTAGCGTTGCTTGGCCGGCGCGGCGTTCCGGGCGCGAAGACCCAGAGTGAGTGTCGAGGTCATGCGGCTTTCCTCATGCGAGCGTTCAGGATTTGTGGAAGCGTACTGGCGATCAAACGTGGCACGGCGGCAGCGCAGCGTGCGTAACGGGGCGCAAGGCGGCGCGGATCCCGCAACATGCGCCAGGCCCATTCGAGACCGGCACGTTGGGTGAACATCGGTGCGCGAACCTGTGTACCTGCGATGAAGTCCAGCGCCGCGCCGAAACACAGGCAGCCCGTCCCGTCCAACTCATCGATACAGCGCGACGCAAACACTTCCTGTCGTGGCGCGCCCAGCGCGAGGAAGCAGAGCTTTGCACCGGATGCGCGGATCTGTGCAATCGCTGTATCGGCTTCCGCTGAATAGGCCTCGAAGTTGCGACCAGGCGCGAAGGTGCCGACGATCTGCAAGCCCTGATATCGTTTGCGCAATTCTGCTGCAGTCTTGTCCAGCGTTGGCCTGTCGGAACCGAACAGAAAGATGGGAAGCCCCTTCTTGCCTGCAGCTTCGCACAAGGGAGCGGCAAGATCAGCACCGGTTGTTCGTGAAATAGGTTTGCCGAGCAGATGACTGAGAACGACGATCGGAAAGCCATCCGCAGTCACGAAGCGTGCGCGCCGGTAGGCCGCGCGAAAGTCGGGCTTTTGTTGCAGATGTACGACATGATCGAGATTGAGCGTGCATACACTGAAGTTATCGCCGCGTTCGGCCGCTTCTACGATCGATAAAACGGCTTCATCGAGCGATGAAACGTTCACGGTGACTCCGTCAACGGTGAGATTTTTGGCGTGTGGCGCCTGCGTCTTCGACATGTCGGTCCCCTGATGACGATGTAGCCGAGGTACGCTTGAACGAAGTGCACACCTGCTTGCTGCCGATGCAGCAAAGAAAAGTGAGTCGAAAATCATCTCCCCGACGTCATGGACATCAAAACGAACTATTGCGACGCAACGATGGCGATGCTGTCGCGCAATATGGAAAAGATAGCAGTCACGATTTTGAATCGATGGAGAGTGGATATGTTCGAATGTTCAAGGAGAAAGTCGCTCGCAGTCATCGCCGGCGCGACAGTCGCTATGCAACAACATGCACTCGGCGCGACTCAAATGCAGAGCCTTGGTACAATTGCGGCAAAAAATGGTTTGATGTTTGGCGCGGCTGCGGGGCCGGTGATCGACAAGGATGTCGGATATCGTGAGCTTTACACAACACAGACGAAAATTATAACGACGGACATCGCTCTGAAAATGGGCACGCTTGCGCCGATGGCGGGTCCGAAGCGATTCGAGAGCGCCGATCGATTGCTACAATTTTGTGCGAGCAATCGCATTCCCATGCGCGGTCATTGTCTGATCTGGAACGAATGGGTTCCGCAGTGGATCAAGTCCATGAGCAATTCCGAGCGACAGGCCTTCTTCGATAGTTATATCGATGAAGTCGCCGGGCGCTATGCCGGCCAATTGCAGTCATGGGACGTCGTGAATGAGCCGTTCTGGCCCGGTCACAAGGCACCCGGCGGCTATCGCCTTGGCCCGTGGTACGATGCCTTTGGCACTGATTATATCAGGCGCGCCTTCGCGCGGGCCGGTGCTGTGGATAAGAAGACTAAACTTGTGCTCAATGAGGCACAGGCGGAACGCGATGATGATGTCGGTCTCGCGGTGCGCGCCGGATTGTTGCGTCTGGTCGATGAGTTGCAGCACGCCGGTGTCCGGCTTGATGTCGTCGGTCTACAGGGCCACTTGCAGCCGCGCTATCCGCATGATCCTCAGCGGTTTCTGGAATTCGTCCACGCGCTCGCCGAACGCAAGGTCGACATCTACATCACCGAATTCGATGTCCGCGACGACACGTTCCCCGATGATGTAGCCACGCGCGACAAGATGATTGCGGAGACCGGCGGGAAATTCCTCGAGACGGTGCTACAGGTCCCGGCGGTCAAGGCCGTGATCGCGTGGCAGCTGTCCGATCACTATTCATTCTATACGGACGCCGCGAGAAAGAAGAATCCTCTCGCAGAACGACTGCCACGGCCGCTGCCGTTCGATGAGAACATGCAGAAAAAGCCGCTGTGGTACGCAATGGCCCGTGCGCTGGAGACCGCCAAACGGTCGTGACGATTTCACGACATTAGAGCTCCGAAAGTTGCGGCTGCCGGCGCAGCATCCGAAGCAACGTCGGCCCGTAAAGGATGGCAAGGACCAACACGTAGATCGCCGCGCCTGCGGCGACATGTGCTGCCAGCAAGACATGGTTGGGCGCTTCGGGCAGTTGCGTCAGCAGTGCCGCCATGGCCCCAGTTGCGAGGACGATGCGGGCGAGATGCGCCCAGGGCAGGGTCAGGCCGAATTTCGAAAAACCGATGATGAAACTGACCAGCGCTGCGGCAATGGCGGACAGCACTGTCGCGCCGGCCGCGCCGACAAGTCCCCAATAGTGGATACAGATGAAGCTCGCCACGATCGTCACCAGTGCGTCGATGCTTGAGACGACGATCATCAGCTGGGTCTTGCTGTGCAGGAGAAACACCTGATCGCCGAAATGGGCGCGGATGTTGCGGATCGAACCGGCCAGGGCCGAGAGAGGCAGAATTGCCAGCGTCACCTGTTGAAACGGCGTGGCGATCAGTAGGTGCACGATCTCGGCCCGTAGCAGGAAGATGCCCGCAATGCTCGGCGCCAGAATGCCGATGAGCAGTGCACTGTTGTCGGCAAGTTGGCGCATTGCGGCTTTGCTGCCACCTTGCTCCATGCTCTTGACCGCCAGCGGGAAAGCCGCTGCCGTCACCAGCATCGCAGCCACTGCCGCGGCGCGCTGGCCCAGACCATAACCGACGGCAAAAAGACCAGCGGCGGCGACGCCGAGCATGTCGTTGACGATAAAGCGCGACGCATTGAGGCCGACCCAGCCCAGCGCACCGCCGATGATCAGCGGAATGCCGTAGCTCACCGCATGGCGAATGATCTCGCGATCGATCGGCCACAGGCGGCGGCTGTAGCCGATATGGGGCAGGACGACCAAAGCGGCAAAGAGCTGCGCGGCGGCATAGCCCAGCAGCGGCCATTCCGGCGATGGGCCGATCAGCCTGATGAGTACCAGGCCGAGAATGAAGCCGATCGACGGTCCGACGATCTGCTGGATCGAGTAGACGCCGATCTGGTGCCGGACCCGGGCGCGTTCGGCGATATAGAGATTGAGAGAGCGGCTGATGACATAAGCGATTGTGGCGCCGAGCAGCGCCGGGTTGGTGTCAGTCGCGATGACCGTATAGAGCACGCCGATGACGGCGGCGCTCTGCAGCACCAGCGAAACAAGAATGACGACATTCTCGGTGCGATAGAAGCGTTCGGCCTGTTCGCCGTCCTGATAGCGGCCGAAGAAGCGCAGCGCATATTGCGACCACCAGGCGAGGAACGCGATCTGCAGCAGCTCATGCGTTGCCGTGATCAGCGTGATCACACCCAGCGTATGCTCGTTGACCACATGGGTCCACACGATCATCGCGATCAGCTGGAACATCGGCCCGACGATCTGGGCCGGAAGATAAAGGATGGTGCGCTTCAGTAGCATGGTCAGGCTCCGAGCCAGCGGGCCGCGCGCGGCGGCGCCCATCGTTGCACGGCGAGCAACGCGACAAGGCTCAAGGCGACGGTGATGGCATACATCAGAAATGTCCCCGCAACCGGGCCGAACTGGCGCAGTCCGCCATGATCGCGCAAGGCCATGACAATGAAAATATGCCAGAGATAGATGAAGTAGCTGCCGGACCCGAGCATGGCCAGGACCGGCGCGCGGATGCCGAGTGCGAGCAACAGGACGCAGAGCGCAGCGGCATAGCCGAAGAACGCCATCGAATCATAATCGGCGGCGTCGCCGATCTTGAGCAGTCTCGCTGCCACATAGATCACATAGGCCAGCAGTGCCGCCGCGGTCAGCGTCAGGCGCATCCGTGGAAGGGCCAGCCGCGCCGTCGATCCGGCGACCAGCATTCCCAGCGCCACGAAGCTGAACCAGAACGGGATATCACGCATGCGCACTTCCTCGATCAGCCCTTCGGACAGCCCGCGCTGTATCAGCAGGGGATCGACATAGCTGCCGATAATCAGTCCGAAGACGAGGGCGAGCATCAGGACGAGGCGCAGTCGCTCATTGGCTTGGGTCGGCACACGATGGGCAAACCATAGGGTCAGCCAGAGCATGAGCGTACAGCCGAGATAGACGAAGACATAATAATACACGAACACGTAAGCGAGCACGAAACGGGCAGCCGTTGTCGTTGGGCGGTGATCCATCGCCGGGTTCTGCAGCGCCATGTAGAGATAGGCCGCAGCGAAAGCGATGGCGTAGGGGATCAATGCGGCCATGACGCGCTTGCCGAGTGGAACGCGGCCCGACAGAGCGGTCAGATAGCCGGATGCGAACAGGAAGATCGGCACACAGGGACGCAACGCCGCATCGAGCATGGTCTTCCACGATGCATCGAGCGGTTGCTGCAGCGAATGGATGCCGATCACCATCAGAATGGCGACGCCGCGCATGCTGTCGATGGCCACGTCCCGGCTGGCCGTCCTCGTTTGAGCCAGCGGCCGCGCCGTCCCGGACATTGTCTGCGTTGCATTGACCATCAGTTCACGTCTGCCTTGGCACCGTCGCCGCGGCAATTCGCGTGCTGAAATGGCGATCATAAGCCTCATTGAGAGCGCGCCGCATGGGCGTCTCGAAATAGCGCAGGGACAGAATGCTGGCGGCGGCAAGAACGGCGATGGCCAGCGGCACCAGGGCGAGCTTGCCGCCGGGAATGACGGGGGCAAGGAAGCGTGCTGCCAGCGTGAGGACGACGGTCGCGACTGGAATATGCAGCATGTAAGAGGAATAGGTCAGCGACGACCAGCGCTCAAAGCCAAGGCGCGAGAACAGGGTGGTCTGGCTGGAGAGGTCGTGATGGATGGCGAGTGCAGCGATGAGATAGATGACCGCCAATGCTGCCATGATCGGAAGCTGCGCGCCGAAGATCAGGAACAGGACGAGGGCCGTGGTCAGCAGGCCCGGTATCGCCGGAAGCCGCGCAATCCGGTCGCGAAACAGCCAGCAGGCGATGCCGAGATTGAAGGCAGGCAAAGCGCGGAAGGCGCCGCCCTTGTTGATCCAGTCCGGCCAGGGCTCGGTGCCCATGGCAACGGCATAGATGCTATTGGCCAGCAGCGGCAGCACGACGAGGGCCACAATCACCGTCCTGCTCCGCGCGATCGTCAGCACCATCAGCGGAAACAGCACGTAGCAGAAGAACTCTGCCGACAGCGACCAGCTCGGAAAATTGAAGGTCAGCCGGTCGCCATCGATGGCGTGCAGCAGCAGGAACTGCGCCGGCAGGTCCGAGAACGGATAACGTGCCGGGTTGTCGGTCTTGGCGATGCCCGCATGAAGCGCCAGTGCGATCACGATATAGAAAGCCAGCGTTGCCAGATGCAGTGGATAGATCCGCGCGAGGCGCCGCCAAAGGAAGCGACCGACCGCGGCGGGTGAGCCGACTTTCGCTAGATACTGGCTGGCAATGACGAAGCCGGAGATAACGAAGAACAGATCGACGAACAGATTGAAGTGCCAGGTGTGGTCCACCATGAAGCGACCAATTGGCAGGTCCTTGATGTAATCGGAATAATGCAGGATCACGACGGCGCTGGCCGCAACGATGCGCAGCCCGTCCAGATGTCGTGTGCTGGTGTCGATATCCTGCAAGAAGCATGTCCCCTGTTGAACGGACCAAGCGTGGCCCCGATCCGGCATGGGTGCCGGCGTCACGATCCTAATGCGCGACGTTGGGTTTCGCCGCCGAACGACGGCCGGCCAGTTGCCCGCCGGCGAGTTCGGCGATCAGGTCGATGACGATGTCGTGGTCGCTCGCTGCCAGCGCGTTCCAGCGCGCGAGGTTCTCGGTCGCTGCCGCAACATACTGCCTGCGCCACTGAGAAGCCGCGATAGCCCCGCCGATCTGTGACGCTGCGGTGCTGTGGTCCGACGGATCGATGAAGATGCCGGATGTGCCCAGAACTTCATGGAAGACGGGCGCATTCGGCGCCACGATCGGCAGGCCGGCATATTGGGCTTCGAGCAGTGGAAGGCCGAGGCCTTCGTCATGCGAGGTGCACAGGAAAATATCGGCCTCATTGAGAATGCGCGTCACGTTCTCGGAAGACTGGTAGCCATGCAAGGTCACGCACGACATGCGTTCCAGTGTCTTCCAGTCATCGCCCCAGCCTTTGCGGCCAACGATGTCGAGGGTGGCGCCGGGAAAACCGTGCTGACGCAATTCACGGACGATATTGGCCGCAGCGATGAAGTTCTTGCGTGGCTCCACGGTGCCGAGCGCCACGACGCGCAGCGGCGACGTCTCGGGCTCGCGCTCGGCGCGCTCGGCGGATTCCAGCTTGAACACGTTGCGCACCGGCGGGCGATACAGCGTGATCTCGGCGTCCGGGCGACAATGCTCGGCCAGCTTGCGCTGGGTGTCGCGCGAATTGGTCAGGAAGCGCGGATAGTTCTTCAGCGCGATCTTGAAAGGCGTCGCCATATAAAGTCGTGCGCGAGCATTGAGATCGGCCTGTCGCGTCAGCAGGAAGTCGTCGTGCATATAGGGCAGCACACGTGATGAAAACATCCGCAGCAGCGGGCTTGGCGGGAAGCCGGGGCACAGCAGGAACGACGAGGGAGACGCCAGGCGCATCGGCAGACCGAAAGTCTGCGTCGCCACCATCTGGCCGGTGCCGCGCGAGGTGATGGGCACGACATCGAGCGGCGCCAGCGCCTGCTGCGAAAACAGCTCCAGTGTGATCCGTTCGAGCCCGGTCACATGGCGTCCGAGATGGGTGTGATCGACATAGATAGTCATGCAAACTCCTGATCCCGGGGGACGGCGCGGACATGCGGAGCCGCCATCGGCGGTCGCTGATGGACATGGCGGGGTGGCGCCACGGCCGGCGCGCGTTCGCGCGGCAACAGCAGCGCGATGAGCAGAACGAGTTGCGCCAGCTGGATGTTCTTCGACGAGAAGCTCACCGAGCTTGCCGCAATCATCAGGATCAGCAGCAAGATGGCGAAGGCTGCGCGGTCCGACCGGCGCAGCAGTTCGATGAAGAAGCAGGTCAGGCCCAGCGTGATCAGGATGGTGTGGATCAGGCCAAATTGCACGATGCAGGACACCCAGAAGTTCTCGATGCCATAATTCAAACCGAGCTGCGACTGCAGCGCGTTCACGCGAACCGGATTGGGCCCGAGAATCAGTTCGCTCCACTGAAAATGATTGAGCATGTCGAAGGTCGCAAAGCGCGCCAGGGCGCTGCCTTTGTCCGACGAGAAGCGCAGCAGCATCTTGTCGAAGATACCGAGATAGAGCGCAGCAAACACGACGCCTGCCGCCGCAAAAAGAAAGCAGATTGCGCCGACAGCGAACAGCAGCGGCACGCGCTTGCCGCGGATCAGCCGGATCGTCTCAAGCAGACCGAGGCAAGCCAGCACGAACAATACCGTCATCAGCGCGGTACGGCCGCCGAAGGCCATCAGTGAGCCCAGACTGAAGGCGATCAGTGGCACGCGGATCATGATCGGGGGGCAGATGGCCGGTCGCAGCACCAGCGCCATGATATAGGCGCCGACGATGCCCGAGGCTGTCAGCGGATGGCCGAGCAGCGCAGCCGAGCGCCATTCACCGACCACCAGCACGCTGCCGAGTGTCAGCGGAATGATGCGATGGCCGGAAAAATATTCGTAATAGCCAATCAGGATGTTGAGCAGCAGTGTCGCATGGATGGCCCAGACCAGCGGCCGCCGCTGCGCCGGCGTCAGCCGCCAGATCAGCAGGCACAGCAGCACCGGCAGCAGGAACGTGTCGATGATGACCGTGAACGGGCGTTCCAGCACGAACATCTGGATCAGCAGGACGAACCAGCAGAACAGGTGCACCAGCAAAAGCTTGGCGTCCGTGAAGGCACGGTTGATCTCACCGATCGGGTCACCGTCGCGCATCAGCAGCAAAAGCGTCGCGATGAATGTCGCATAGGTGCCGGGATGCAATTTCTCAAGAAAATTGCCGCCGGGTGTCAGATAGTGAATCTTGAGATTAGTCAGAACGCCGCCGGACAGTGTGAAAATCGCGACGATGGCGCCCAGCAGCACACTGACGATCATTAAATTAATGAGTTGGGCAGTGTTAACGATCTGCCGTCGTTGCGGAACGCGTGCACGCGAGCCCGCCGCGGCGAGGGCGCCGTTGCGATGCAGCCTGAGCGGCGCGGTCCGGGCCAATGTCAACGCGCAGCTCCCGCACTGGCGGCGGCGACGCCATAGGGTTTCAGATAGGCCGAGCTGCGGTAGTAGTCATAGAAGCGGATCTTGCTGAGATCGACCTGGGTCAGCACGGTGCCGAGAATGCGATCATGCACCGGCGCCAGCAGCTCCATCGTGTGGGCGACGACCTCGCGCGGTGTCTGATTCCAGGCCATGGCCAGCAAAATTCGGTCGGCGAGTTCGGCCAGTGCGCGGCCGTCGACCAACGGGATCAATGGCGGCGAGTCGATAATGATCAGTTCATAATGCGACTTCAGGCGGTCGAGGATTTCGACGATCTGCTCCGAGAACATCAGCTCGGTGATGGCATCGACGTCCTTGATGGCAGGCGAGGGCAGGATCGAGAGGCCGGTACTGCGATCGAGTAGGATGGCGCGCTCCAGCGACACTTCGCCGGTCGCCACCTGCAGCAGGCCGGCATCGGCATTGGGGCTGACGGCGCGGGTCAGACCGGGATTGCGCAGATCGCCGTCGATCAGCAGTGTCTTGATGCCCAGCGTGGCGAAAGACAGTGCGAGATTGCCGGCGAAGGTCGTCTTGCCTTCACTTTCGAGGCCCGACGTCACCAGCACGACCTTGACCGTGTCGATCTTGCGTGCGCGCTGGATCGCCAGACGAACGGCGCGGATCGCTTCGGCGAAGAATGTGCCGGGCTCCTCGATGGCATAGCGCATCAGTGGTGGCTGCAATGCAGCCGGCAGCAGCCGCATGGTGCGCGGATCGTAACTGCCGAGTTCGGTGCGGCCGCGTTTGGCACGCCCGGCGAGTTCGCGACTGCTGATCGAGGGTAGAGCGGCCAGAGCGGGGACGCCCGATATCTCTTCGGCCTGCTCCAGCGTCTTGATCCGTCCGTCGAGATAGTCGGTCAGGAATGCCAGCACGGTGCCGCCGCCGAGGCCGAGCAGGATCGCAAAGCCGAGAATAAGCATCGTCTTCGGTGCGGAGGGCTTGAGCGGGATGCTGGCAAAGCTGACGATGCGGGAGTCCGGCATCTCCAGGCTTTCCTGCGCCGTCGTCTCCTTCGAGCGCGCCAGATATGACTCATAGAGCGTGCGGTTGGCCTCGGCCTCGCGCTGCAGCTCATGCAGCCGGACCACGGCCTGACCGGACGTGCTGGACACGCCCTGCAGCTTGTCGAAACTGTCCTGCAGCGACGCCTCGCGCGATTTCGCAACGTCATAATCATGCGCCGTGCCCTGCACGATGCGCCCGATTTCCTCGTTGATCAGCCGCTGCGTGTCCTTGAGCTGCGCCCGCACATTGGCGACCTGCGGATGCCGCGGACCATATTTGCTGGTCAGGTCGGCTTCGTTCTTGGCGATATCGGCATATTGCGCGCGCAGCTTGGTCACCATCTCCGAGGAGACGGCGGCATTGAGCCCGCCGGCATCGCCGCCGGTTTTCGCCAATTGTTGCACCTGATCGAACTTGGCACGCGCCTCGGCGGTCTGCACCCGGGCAGCAATCAGCTTGCTGTTGAGATCGGTGATCTGCTGGTCGTTGACCGTCACGCCCTGCGAGACCGCGAGGTTATTGGCGGAACGATAGTCCGCGACGGCCTGTTCGGAGGTGACGACGCGGTTCTTCAGCGCATCGATCTGGCCGCCGAGCCATTTGGCTGCGATGCGCGTCGCGTCGAATTTGGCGCGGACCTGTTCCTCGAAATAGGCGTCAGCCACCGCATTGGCGATGGTCGCGGCTTTCTGCGGCGATTCCGAGCTGACGGCGATATCGACCAGGAAGGTCGTGCCTTGTCGTGTCACCTTCATGCGGCGCTGGAGCAGATATATAGAGTATGCACGCGCGGCGTCTTCGGGGCTCACGCCATCGACCGGGCTGCTGCTGCGGAACAGATTGCGGATCGGATCGAGCAGGCCGGGCTTTGGCATGAACTCGAGATCCTGCGTCAGCTTCAGCTTGTCGACCACACGCTGCAGAATGGTCAGCGACTGGATCAGCAGCGTCTGGCTTTCGATGGTCGCATCGTCCGTGCCGAAATTGGTCAGCACCGATTGATTGGTTTCGACCACGTTGGCGCGCCGGGGATCGACCAGTACGGTGGAGTTCGCAGTATAGAGTGTAGTAGCTGTCACCACATAGGCTAGGGCGATCCCGGCCAGTACGGCGGCGGGTAGCACGACCGCGCGCCAGCGCCGGCGCAGGATGCGCGCCATTTCGCGGAGATCGACGGTCGGCGCCTGCCAACCGGCAACGGCGGTCGGAACCGGTTCCGGTGCCGCCGGATAAGGCTGGTCAAAATTGCGCTGTAACATTGAGCCCTACCTGATGTTTGTCGTAACTGAAGGTGGGTATATCGCTGTCGCGCGATGTGTAGCGGTGATAGGCCGAGATCGCGCTGAAGCGGTTCATCAAATACTTCACGCTGGCATTGGTCGTGGTCACGCGGTCCTTGCGGGCCTGGCCGAAGAAACGATCGATCTCATAGGCGCCCGCCAGCGACAGGATGACGTTGCGACGCAGCTCGTAGTCGACGCCAACCTGCACGGCATTGGCCAGCACGCCGGTCGAGCTGGTATCGGATGTCTGCGTGACCAGTTGTTCGGCCTTGACGTGGATGTCCATCAATCGCGTCGGGCTCCATGTGAGCTTGGCGCGATAGGACGGTCCGTCGACGGTGCCGATCAGAGGATTGTCGAAGCGCTGCTCGACATAGCCGCCGCCGAACTCGCCGCGGAGCAGATTGCCGAAACCGACGGTCAAGCCGGACAACGCGCGATAGCCGGTGGAGTCCAGCGTCTGGCCGGGTACGCCGCGGATGTTGCGCTGGTTGCCTTCGACGCCGCCGAACCAGCCGAGCACAGGCGAGAACGCATAATCGACGCGGCCGTGAAGTGCATAGATCTGGCCGTCGCGGCTGCTCTGGTCGATCAGACTGCCATCCTGCGCGCGCGCCGTACCGTAATCGTAGGAGTCGACGCGTGCACCGATCGATGTCGCCAGCCGGTTGAATTCCTTGCGGACGGTCAGGTCGCCGGACATCAGATTATAAGGCGTCGGTGTCACGGCATTGGAAGGCGAGCTCAGCGAACCCACACCCTCATTGAGATGCGCGATCTGGAAACTGCCCAGCACGACCATATCGTTGGCGATATCGATCCAGCCGGCGCCCTTCAGGCTCACATCGGTCTGGTCGAGGCTTGAATTTTCGTTATAGGCCGTGGTTCGTGAATTGAGCTTGATGTCGATGCCGTGTCGTTCCCACAGCGTGTGAGCACGCAGGCTGGGTTCGATCACCGCCGCGACGTCGCCGCGCTTCTGGGTGTTCGAGGCAAACACATTGCTGTCATAGAGTGCGCCCGTCATCAGCGACGGGTTGAACATCCAGGATCCCTGGCGGATGCCGACGGGTTCATAACCAGGTTGCTGTCGCTTTTTTACTGGCATGTCCTCTGGCGCTACTGCTTCGCGGTTATCCCGGTCGACCAGATCGGGCAGCGCGGACGGTTCGAAAATCCGTTGCGCATTCCAGGGCGGCGCGAGCTCGTCGCTGGTTGCCGGGATCGCCTGAGCATTGGCGGGTGATGCAATACCAAGCAGAATCGCCGTGACCGGCCATGGCGCGATACGGAGAGCGCGGCGCGTGACGGGAATCGGCCGCAGCCCCTCCGGTCCTTCGCCGATCGCATCCGATCCTGCTGATACAAACGTACATTTCATCACTCATCCCTTGCGAAGGACATGCATTCCTCCGCTATCGAATTGTCGTCGAGACTTGATTGCCGCTTAGAAATTCATCCTGGCGCTTACAAACTCAGCAAGCCCGTGATGAATGTCGCGCCCCCACTAGCGTACTCAACACTCGTCTGATGAAACGCCCTTCTCTTTGCTGCCCACAATGTGAAGTGCGAAGTAAAGTTCGTCGCACTGCACAAGAATACGCATCGCAAAAAGTCGAGACTATGGCGACGCGCGACATGAAGGCGCGCATCGGTCACTACACATCAGACAAAATCAAAAATGATGAGTTCAGAAGTATCGTTCTGGGACACGCACATTGTCGCCGGGAAATACCAGGACTGGCGAATCGAGCGCATAGATCTCTTCGACGGTTGAGCCCGATCGCCGCAAATACACTTTGTTCTCATTGGCGCGATAGGTGAATCCACCGGCAGTTGCGACGGCGTCCATCACGGTCAGGCCCATGCGATAAGGGTATTCGCCGCTCTTCTTCACTTCGCCGAGGATATAGAAGGGGCGATACAGTGCGATTTCCACATTCACGCGTGGGTCTCGCACGATTCCCTTGGCCAGCGCGGAGGAGATGCCCTTCTCTAATTGCCGTGTGGTCAGTCCAGCGGCCTTCACGTGGCCCGCAAGGGGAATCGATACAAATCCGTTGCTGTCGACTTCATATTCACCGGTGATATCAGCTTCGCCATAGACCTTCAGACGAATCCTGTCAGTTGGTCCAAGAAGATAGGTGCCTGACGGCGAAGCCGCAGAAACCCGCTGGTCCTGTGCGAGCGCGATCGACGGAGCGACGCCAGCAAGGAAAAATGAAAGCACCGGTACTATCAAAATGCCGGCGCATCGGTTCGTTCGCAACATGGTAGACCCCCAACACAACATCAATGTGATCATCTGCATCAATTCGATGACAATTGATGCAGACGACAATTGCGCGAGAGTGTCCGGCAAAAAACGGCGAAAGAATGTGGCGTACTCAGAGAGTGCGCAGATTGCGTACTAATGTCTTCTTAGAGAACCAGAATCTCTGTGCCTTCGATGGCAATGCACGTGAGGATGCCGCTGCGCCACGCACCTGTGTCAATATTCACACGGTTATCTCTAATATCTGCATGGGGAACCGGCGTGTGTCCGTGCACCACATAGACGCCATGATCGCGCTTTGAATCCAGAAACTCGTCCCTGATCCACATCAGATCATGCGGATCTTGAGACGACAGCGGAACATTGGGACGAATGCCCGCGTGAACGAACAAGAAGTCGCCACATCTGATATTGTTCCGCAGGCAACGCAAGAAAGCGTCATGCGCCGGAGGGAATGCGGCATGAAAGGCTTTCTGCACGTCGCGCGCCGTTGCCGAGCGCGATGGAGAAACGCCATAGGACGCGAGAGTCTGAAGTCCGCCCAGTTGGCGCCAGTGCTCAAGTACGCTGGCATCCTCTAGGAAGTCTTCCATGATGGCTTCGTGATTGCCGCGTAGGCAGATTGCATGGTTGTGCACCATGCGGACTGCCAGCAAATCGATCACACCTTTCGAATCCGCGCCACGATCGATGTAATCGCCGATATAGACCTCTGCCGCATAGGTGATCGGGCGACGTCGGATGTCCTCATCGATGCGCGCGATGGTCTCCTGCAGCAGGTCGGCGCGCCCGTGAATGTCGCCGATAGCATAGATACGCGTATCGGGCGGCAGTGCCGCCTTGTTCGAATCTGACCTGGAGAGGGAGCGCGGCATTTCGCGCAAGCTACGATCAGGGAACCGTCGCGGTCAAATTCAATCGGCCGCGCAACGCCTTGGGACTCATAAAGCTTTGGGGATAGCGATGAGCTCAGAAGAAAATGATGCGAACGGCGACGATCACAGCGACCCAGACGGCCGCATTGATAAGAAGAAGTCTATTTCGCAGTTTGCGGCCAGATGCGTTGTGCACATCGCTGGTAGAACTGTCCACAGGGCTTGAGATCGCCGCCTTATCCACGGCGATCGCGCGCGGGGGAAATGAAATGTCCCCTGTAGTCATCTGAGGTGTTCGTCGAGCGACCATGGCGATGCCGAAATATCTGGCGGAGTGAGCAGTCTCAGTGCGCAACATAATGGGCGCGCTTTAGTATCGAGTGAAAAATCAAGCTCGAATCGATTGCCGCTTGGTGGCGATTTGTTAATTGCGAAGATCATGCACCCGATCTCGCAGCGACGCGATGCAATTCATCGATCTGCGTCGTGTAATTATTTTGCATGGCTGCTGTGAGCGTGATGCAGCGCAATAGACGGACAAAACGATCTAAGCGCTTCCGTGCACAACGAATTTTGCGCGCCGCACAATTATATCAATATTGCGACTGCGTAATGTTACACGCCAATACCGTTTTGCCGCCCTAATTCGTTCGCACAGTTAAGAAATCTTCAGTGATGAAGGTTCTTGCTGATCGACGAAGATGGTTTCGCAATTGCGAATGTTCGTCGAAGGGAAGGGTTCTGAATTCGCATGCCTGCCACATAGGCATGTTTCTGTTCGATTATCGCGCACCAAAGTTCCAGCAGGGAGCGAGAGCATGGCCTCTACAGTTTCAGTTGGTTTTGATCGCAACAAGGTGACGCCGCTCTGGAAGGAGCGGCAGTTCATTTCAGTGCGGCCGGTCGAGTTTGCCGGCCACGGGTCCTATCGGAACAGCGCCTATCGGAGCCGCCGGACAAACCAGGTTGCCCGGTGCGAGCCGTCGGGGTCGGTTGCCAAGCGATTGTTCGACATTGCGGCCGCGGGCTCGGCCCTGCTGTTTCTCGCGCCGCTGCTGATCACCATCGCAATCATCATCAAGGCGACCTCGCCGGGGCCGGTGTTCTTCACCCAGTATCGCTACGGCTACCGCAACCGCTTCTTCAAGATCTACAAGTTCCGCTCGATGCGCACCGATGCCGGCGACAAGCGCGGCATTCAGCAGACGGTCGAAGGCGACGCCCGGGTGACGCGGATTGGCAAGCTGCTGCGCAAGACCAGCCTCGACGAAATTCCGCAGCTGATCAACGTGCTCAAGGGCGATATGTCTCTGGTTGGGCCGCGGCCCCATGTCCCGGGCATGCTGGCCGCCAACGTGCTCTATGAAGATCTTGTGCCGTATTACTTTACGCGTCACAGCGCACGGCCCGGCATCACCGGTCTGGCCCAGGTGAGCGGCTGCCGCGGCAGCACTGTCGAGGCGCCCCGGGCGATCTCGCGCATCGATTACGACCTCGAATATATCGAGAAATGGTCGATGCGTATGGACATCATGATCATCGTGCAGACGGTCCGGCGCGAATTCCTCTCCGGTAATGCCTTCTGATGCCCACGCCCGATTGAGCGGCGGCATCGATCACACCACACATTGCAGACATTGCGCTGGCGGACCTCCGTCCGGCGCCCGGAATTGTTTTGCCTTGAAACCAGCCTCGAACGAAGGGTGACAGCCATGACGGCGACGCAACGGACCAAGCAGCTTCTGAAAGACGCTTTCCCGTCGATGTATTTGCGCTGGCGCTTCCTGAAGCGTCCCAAATCGGCGGAGCGTGAACTGGCCTATCTCGACAAGATCGTGCCGCAGGGTGCCGTCACGGTGGATGTCGGCGCCAATTGCGGTCTCTACACCCAGCAACTGGCGCGGCTGTCCGGTCAGGTCCATGCTTTCGAGCCGTCGCATGAGATGGCCGATCTGCTCCGGCGCACCTCCGCGTCCAATGTCCGCATCCATGAAGTGGCTCTCTCGGATCATGAAGGCGATGCCGAGCTCTACACACCGCAAGGCGAGGATGGCCTGGTTTACGGGAGGGCATCGCTGGAGCAGCAGTATGAGCCGTCGGTAAAGCAACTGATCACGACGCATGTTCCATTGGCGCGTCTCGATGGTGTCGTGCGCGAGGACGTGTCCTTTGTGAAGGTGGACGTCGAGGGGCACGAGTTGAGCGTCTTGCATGGCGCCGTCGGCCTGATCGACCGGTGCCAGCCGGTCTTCCTTGTCGAGGCAGAGGATCGCCACCGTGCCGAGGCGACGCGCTCGGTGTTCGATTTCTTTCGCGACAAATCCTATCGCGGCTTCTTCCTTCAGGACGACGAGGTGATCTCCATCGATCATTTCAACGCCGGGGAAATGCAGGACGCCGATGCGCTGTTGCCCAATGGTGGCCGTAAACCCGGGCAAGCTTACGTCAACAACTTCTTTTTCTTTCCGCAGCATCTCGACGGCGAGTTGATCCTCAACAGCTGAGGCGCATGCGGAATTCTCGGGGGATGTCCGGGTCGTTCTGACCGCGGACTGTTTACAAGACAGGACATGCAATGCGAATTGCCATGATTGGCGCTGGCTATGTGGGGCTCGTGTCGGGGGCGTGCTTTTCGGACTTCGGCCATCACGTCACCTGCGTCGATACCGATCAGGGAAAGATCGACGCGCTGAACAACGGCGAGATTCCGATCCATGAGCCTGGTCTCGATGCGCTGGTCGCGAGCAATGCCAAGCAGGGACGGCTGAAATTCGTCACTGATGTCACATCCGCCGTCGGTGCAGCCGAGGTGGTGTTCATCGCCGTTGGCACGCCGTCGCGGCGCGGTGACGGCCATGCAGATCTGTCTTATGTTTATGCAGCGGCGCGCGAGATCGCGAAGGCCATCAAAAAGTTCACCGTGGTGGTCAACAAGTCGACGGTGCCGGTCGGTTCCGGCGACGAGGTCGAGCGCATCATTCGCGAGGAGAACCCGGACGCCGAATTCGCGGTAGTCTCGAATCCGGAGTTCCTGCGCGAAGGCGCGGCTATCAGAGACTTCAAACATCCCGACCGTATCGTCATCGGTTCCAGCGATCAGCGCGCCAAGGATGTCATGGCGGAAGTCTACCGGCCGCTGCACCTCAACTCGTCGCCGATCATGTATACGGATCGCCGCACGGCCGAACTCACCAAATATGCCGCCAATTCATTCCTGGCCACGAAAGTCGCCTTCATCAACGAGATCGCCGATCTCGCCGAGAAGGTCGGTGCCAATGTGCAGGAAGTCGCGCGGGGCATCGGCCTCGACAACCGGATTGGCCTGAAATTCCTGCACGCCGGACCGGGCTATGGCGGCTCGTGTTTTCCGAAGGACACGTTGGCACTGATCAAGACGGGCCAGGATTACGAAGCGCCGCTGCGCATCGTCGAGACCGTGGTTGCCGTCAACGACCAGCGCAAGCGCGCCATGGCACGCAAGGTGGCGCATGCCTTCGGCGGCAATCTGCGCGGCAAGTCCATCGCCATTCTCGGTGTGACCTTCAAGCCGAATACCGACGACATGCGCGACGCGCCGTCGATCCCGTTGATCACGGCGCTGCAGGATATGGGCGCCGAGGTGCGGGTCTATGATCCCGTGGGCATGGAGCAGGCGAAGAAGGTGTTCGAAAATGTCACCTTTTGCGAGGGGCCCTATGAATGCGCCCGCGGGTGTCACGCCATGGTCATCGTCACCGAATGGGAGCAGTTCCGCGCGCTCGATCTGAAGGAGATGGCGGCGATCATGGCCTGTCCGGTGATCATCGATCTCCGCAACATCTATTCGCCGGATGAAGTGACACGGAACGGATTTCTCTATAGCGGCGTCGGGCGGCCGCAAGCGGTGGCTTACTAGCTCGCGCATCTGCGCAGATAAGGGGAGGCGCGCAGTGTCTTACTGCGTCGCTTCCTCCGTCGTGCCGGGCGCAGTGGCATGTTCGCTTCGCGGCGTCGTGGAGGCGTCGTTATAGCTTTCAGTCTGGTAGATCGATTCCAGGTCGCTGCCGCCGAGATACCAGCTTCCAAGGAAATATGTGGCGCCGATGATGGCTGCGGCCATCACGAGGCCGCGGCCGACGGAGAAGACGATATCGGCCTTCGTGACTTTATGCGGAGCGATCTTGTCCATGAAGGCGTCCCTATGGGGCATGCCGCTATCCTGCAACGGCGTGGTCCAGTTGGTGCTCAGGAATTCGAGCGCAAGCAACAGCGCAATCAATCCCGGACAGTGTAGCGTTATCGACCTGACATGTCTGCTGGAAATGCCGAGATCGTCGCGTAGCAGAGAACCCATTGAATAAGCGAATAATGCGGCGCTCAGACCGCAGATCGCAGAATCACAATCACTTTCGGCATCCGCCCCATCCGCGAACATCGCCAATGCGGCTCATTTGTTCAACCGTCACAATTGCAACAATTCAACCCCGAATGTCGGAATACCGAACACAGGCGCGTGAGCACGAGCTTTCTCCCGTGGAACCTGAGGATGACGACAGAGTGACGATGCGTTGCTGGAGTACCGAGGTTATGATCGCACTATGAGACAAACTACATTTATACTGGCACTTGCCGCCGTGATCGCGTCCCCGATCTATGCGAACGAAATCGATCAGATGGCGAACAATCTGGAAACAAGCTGTTCGAACCACTTTCGCAAGCGGCCGAACAAACCTTCGAGCGATTCCAAAAAGTTCTGCAGCTGTTTTGCCGGAACCTTCACATCGACCATCTCGCTGCGGGAACTCGATGCCGCAAATGGGGTGGTAACATCGGAAATTCAGGAACAATTCGAACGCGCTGCGGAGTTCTGCGGCCGCGATGTTGCGCCGTCCGTCGCGCAAGCGGGCAGGGCATGGATCATGGAATCCAACTGACGACGAATCCCGGCGATCATTGTCGGCTGTTACCCTGACTCACTGTCGCCTCATTTGACCGCAAGTCTTTGCTCGTCGGCAAAGTGGGACACATCTTGCGCCGGCATTTGGGGACTGCTCATTGACTGACTCTCGTTTCAAGGCGCAAGTGGCGTCTCGCATGCCTATGCTCCGATTCAAGGAGTCGAAGCTCAGGCAGAAGGTCGGTTCCGCCGTCGAGGCGGTTTCGATTGCATGCGCCCATGTTCTTGCTATCGCGGCCCTGGTGATCATCGGCGGTCTTGTCATCTATGTGAGATAATCGTCGTGCGTACTATTCTACTTGGACTGTTCCTGACGGCCGTCGCCCAGCCGTGTTTCGCGCAAAAATTTCTCTCCTTCGAACCTTTGATGATGGATCCGTATGCGACCGTGTTCGTCGACAACGGTTCGTGTTCGGCGGGCAAGGTGCTGAAGGTGCAAGGTGCGCCGAACAACCAGCGTCGCAAGAAGAGCTGTGTGCCGATCAGCGATGTGCGGCCTGGCGCCGCCAAGGGCAAATAGCCAAGGCCACCGCAACGGCGCTTACGCCGTCGCCTGCTGTATCGTCGGTCGGCCCACGCCATAGGCGTTGACGGCGCCCGGCGCATCGATGCCGCGCATATGCGATGGATGTGGCTTCCGTGGCATCCATGCCCAAATGGGCAGCAAAGGCAGAAAATACGGGCTCAATTCGTCGAAAATGCCCGCATCCGCGCGGACGCCCTGACAAGCGGGAACAGCATTGCTATGGTCGCGCGTACCGGCCGCGACGTGCCGGGTTCCGAATCGAGATGGATCAGTTCAGGTGACATTTGAGCCTTCCGCGCGTCCGGGTGCAATGCAGGGCGGACTCGCGGCATCGTATATAAATATGACGGATGATGAGGCCGTCGATCTCGCCCGCGAGCGTTTTGGCATCGAAGGCCGTCCCACGCGCTTTGCCACCGAGAAGGACGACACCTTCCGAATCGCGCCGGCAAGCGGGCCGCGCTTTATCCTGAAGGTTGCGAACCCCATCGAGGACATTCCCGAGATTGATCTGCAGGTGCAGGTGCTCGATCACGTCGCGGCGCGTGCGCCCGATCTGCCGGTGCCGCGCGTCATTCCCAACGACAAGGGCGAGCGGCATTTCAATTATCTGGATCGTGCCGGCCAGCGCCGGCAGGTGCGGATGATGTCCTATCTCGAAGGCCAGCCCCTCAGCGAGGTGCCGTCCACGGCGTCGGGTCGGGCCGAGATCGGCAAATTGCTGGCGCGGCTCCGCCTCGCGCTGGCCGATTTCAGCCATCCGTCGGATTCTCGGGTTGTCGCATGGGACGTCAAGAACCTGCTGACGCTGCGCGATCTGCTGGCGGAAATCACCGATGCCGGCCAGCGCCGCAAGGTCGAGGCGGCGCTCGAGCGCTTCTCGGCGATCGAAACCCGGCTCAAACAGTGCCGCATGCAGGTGCTGCACAATGATTTCACCCGCTCCAACATTGTCGTCGATGCGGCGCTGCCGGGTTTCGTCAGCGGCATCATTGATTTTGGCGATACGGTCCGCACTGCAATTGCCATCGACGCCTCGACGGCGATGCTCAATCAGTTGCCCGTCGCGATGGACGGCGATGTCTTTGCCGATGGCCGCGATCTGCTGAAAGGCTATCTCTCCATCGCCGATCTGACGGCGGAAGAACTGAGCCTCATTCCGCATCTGATCTTCTCGCGTCTGGCGACGCGCCTGCTGCTGTCCACGGCCATGGCCAACCGGGTGCCGTCCGTCGCCGCCTATGTTCTGCGCAACAATGAGCAGACCTGGGTGCAGATGGACTGGTTCATCGCCCGCTCGATGGACGAGATCTCCGATCAGTTGATGGACTTCGCCAGATAATCTTTGCCACATCCGACCCTGCTTCCAGAGGAAACAACAACATGACCGCAGTCACCAGCGCCCCGCGCGGCAAGATGGTCAACGGCTTCGACCCCGCCACGGCAACCGGCCTCACTGAGGAGAGCCGCGAGCTCGTGAAGCGCCGCAGCGATCTGCTCGGTCCAGCCTACCGGCTGTTCTACAGCAACCCGGTCGAGGTCGCGCGCGCCAAGGGCGTGCTGCTCTATGATTCAGAGGGCAACGAATATCTCGACGCCTACAACAACGTGGTGTCGGTCGGTCACTGCCACCCGCGCGTGGTCGATGCGATCACGCAGCAGGCGCAGACCATCTGCACCCATACGCGTTACATCCAGAAGGGTATTCTCGATTACGCCGAAGACCTGCTCGGCACATTCGACGGGCCCAAGCGTCATGCGATGTTCACCTGCACCGGCTCGGAAGCCAATGATCTCGCCGTTCGCATGGCCAAGCATCACACCGGCAATCAGGGCATCATCATCACCGAAGAGGCCTATCACGGCAATTCGGAGCTGACCGCGGGCTTCTCGCCGTCGCTCGGGCCGTATTCGCCGCTCGGCACTTTCGTGCGTCGCGTCCCGGCACCGGATTCCTATCGCATTGCGCCGGAGAAGATCGGCGCCTGGATGGCGGAGAAAGTGTCCGAGCAGATCGTCGACCTGCAGCGCCGCGGTGCCGGCGTTGCCGCCTTTATTGCGGATTCGATGTTCTCGTCCGATGGCATCTTCTCGCATCCGACCGACGTGCTGAAGCCGGTGATCGATGTCGTGCACAAGGCTGGCGGCGTGTTCATCGCCGATGAAGTGCAGTCCGGTTTCGGCCGCAGCGGCGAGAAACTGTGGGGCTATCAGCGCCACGGCATCACGCCTGATATCATCACCATGGGCAAGCCGATGGGCAATGGCTACCCCGTTGCTGCTGCTGTGATGCTGCCGGAGATCGTCGAGAAATTCGGCCGCGACAACCGCTACTTCAACACGTTCGGCGGCAATACGGTGGCGATGGCGGCCGCACAGGCCGTGCTGAATGTCATTCGCGACGAGAAGCTTGTCGAGAATTCGCTCCGCGTCGGCAAGATCCTGCGCGACGGCTTCCATGCGCTGGCGAAGAAATATGAGCAGATCGGCGATGTTCGTGGTTCGGGGCTTTATGTCGGCGTTGAACTCGTGAAGGATCGCAGCACCAAGGAGCCGGATGCCGCCGCGGCATCTGCCGTGGTCAACGGTCTGCGCGCGCGCCGCGTGCTGATCTCGGCGACGGGCCCTCGTGCCAATGTGCTGAAGGTTCGTCCGCCGCTGGTCTTCACCGAAGCGAATGCCGGTCGCCTGCTGACCGAGGCCGAAGCCGTGATGGCATCGCTCTGAGATGACACGGATTGATGCCATCGCGCGGGTCAACGCGCAATTCACATCAGGTGATTTCCTCGCCACGCTCGATCGCATGGTGGGCTACAAGACCGAGAGCCAGAGCGACAAGCGCGCCGACGATCTGCGCGCCTATCTCGAACAGGAACTGACACCGACTTTCACGGCACTCGGCTTCACCACGCAGATCATCCCGTCGCCATCGGAGCGCGGACCCCATCTGCTCGCGACCTATCACGAGAGCGACGATCTTCCGACCGTGCTGATGTATGGCCATGGTGACGTGGTCCCCGGCATGGAAGGCGAATGGCGGGATGGGCTCGATCCATGGCGCTGCACGACGGTGGGAGAACGCGTCTATGGCCGCGGCACCGCCGACAACAAGGGCCAGCACGCCATCAACATCGCCGCACTTCGCGCCGTGCATGAAGCGCGCGGCGGCAAGCTCGGCTTCAATGCGAAATTCATCATCGAAATGGGTGAGGAGATCGGCTCACCCGATCTGCCGAAGGTCTGCGAAGCCCATCGCGATGCGCTGAAGGCCGACCTGTTTCTGGCCTCCGATGGCCCGCGTCTCTCCGCCGAGCGTCCGACGATCTTTCTCGGCTGCCGTGGTGGCCGCCGCATCCATCTCGATATCGAGCTGCGTGACGGCGCGCATCATTCTGGCAATTGGGGTGGGCTACTCGCGAATCCAGCAACGATCCTCGCTTCGGCGATAGCGACGCTGGTCGACAGCAACGGCCGCATCCTGCTGGACGCATTGAAGCCGCCGCGCATTTCCAACCAGGTGCGGGCAGCCCTTGCCGATGTGATCGTCGCGCCGTCTGCCGATGAACCGGCTCTGTCGGAGAATTGGGGCGAAGACGGATTGTCGCCGGCGGAACGGCTCTATGCGTGGAATACGCTGGAAGTGCTGGCGATCAATGCCGGCAATATCAACAATCCGGCCAACGCCATTCCCGGCAAGGCCAGTGCGGTGCTCCAGCTCCGCTTCGTCGTCGGCACCGATATCGAAAATGTCGTGCCGGCCATTCAGAAGCATCTCGCTGAAAACGGCTTCGCTGATATCAAGGTGAGCCAGTCGCAATATTTTTCGGCGTCGCGCACCGATATCGATAATCCCTGGGTCGGCTGGGCCGTGGAGTCCGTGCGCAAGACGACGGGTAGCGCGCCGGCGCTGCTGCCGAATTTCGGCGGCTCGCTGCCGAATGACGTGTTCACGGATATTCTCGGCCTCCCCACCGTGTGGGTGCCGCATTCCTATCCCGGCTGCTCGCAGCACGCGCCGGATGAGCACATTCTCCTGCCGGTGACGGAGGAGGCGCTGAACATCATGGCGGGGCTGTTCTGGGATTTGGGTGAAGCGCCGGTGCGGGCCTAATCGTTGCGATAGTAACGATGAGCAATGGCGCTCGTGCTTTGCGCTGTCATGGCCGGGCTTGACCCGGCCATCCATCTTTCGCACCCGTCATCTTCAAAAAGATGGATCCCCGGGTCAAGCCCGGGGATGACGAGGAGGGGGCAGCGCCCTCTCAATCCTTCACAAACGCCAGCAACACACCGTTGCCCTTGCTCGGCGGCACGACGACGCCGACATCGCTGCGGCTGCCGGCTGAACCCACAGCCTTTTCGGCGGCCGCTACATCCGCCACGCCGAACACCAGCGAAATGCCGCCGCGCTCCGGAATGCCGGCCAGCGACGTGCCGGGGAAGTGTTTCGCAAGCACGTCCTTGGTGACGAACACAAAGTCCGCGCGGTCGCCGCCCGACGGCACAGTCACGGCGCCATCGGCTTCCGTCTTCGTCGATCCGTCGATCAGCTTCGCCATATGCTGCGCGTCCTTCTCCGGCTCCGGCGTGACGATGAACACCTTCTTCAGGCGCTTGGCCGTATTGGCATGCACCTGCAGCTCTGGAATCCACACAGTCTCGCGGGTCTTGTGCTGGCAGGCGAAGATGCGGAGGCCGCCGGGGGCTTCCTCATAGGGCCACTGATAGGTGGCGAATTTCGCCGCGCTCAGGCTACCGTCCGGCATCGTCACCGGGCGTTCGAAATCGGTCGGGCCGATCGGCGTATAGCCGCGCGCGCGGATTTCCTCGGCGCCGACAGTGGCATCCGTGGTGGTGAAGGCGATGCGCTCGATGCCATCGCCGCGCTTGGCGAGGAAGGCGCGCGTCGGCGCATTGTGCTCGGTCTCGTTCAGCACGCCGAGCAGTTCGACGTAATCCGGGCCGAGCATCATGGTGTAATTGCCGGACCCCATCTTGGCGCTGTGGGTGCCGCGCGGCGACACCGTAAAGCCGAGGCTCTTCCAGTTCGCAGCAGCAGCGTCGAGGTCCTTGACGACGACCACGGCGTGGTCGATTCCAACGATGTTTTTCAGCGTCACGTGCTCATTACCTTGCAATGGATCAGGCGCGTAAACTATGCAGAATGCAGCGGTGCCGCAAGAGAACGGTTATGTTCGGTTGCGCGGCGCAATGCACGATTGATGCTGCAGAAAGGCGTGACGATGGATACCGCAAACGTGCCCTGGCCGAAGTCGCTCTGGGCCGGCGTCACGCCTCCGGGTCCGGACTTGCCCGAGCTGAAGGGCGCTGTTGACGCCGATGTGGTCGTCATCGGCGGCGGCTTCACGGGGCTCTCGACGGCGCTGCATCTGCGCGAAGCCGGTGTCGATGTCGCCGTGGTCGAGGCGATGGAGCCGGGCTGGGGTGCGTCGGGGCGCAATAACGGCCAGGTCATCCCGACGCTGTCGCGGCCCGATCCCGAGGACATCATCAAGCGCTATGGCACGGCCGGCGAGCGCCTCGTCGGGCTGATCCGCGACAGCGCCTCAATCCTGTTCGACCTCACGCGCCGTTATCAGATCCAGGCCGAGGCCGAACAAAATGGCTGGATCCAGCCGGTGCATTCGCCGGGCCGCATCAAGATTGCCGAGCGCCGCGTCCGGCAATGGTCCAAGCACGGCGCGCCGGTGGAGCTGCTGTCACGCGAGCAGATGCGCGGGCTGCTCGGTTCCGATGCGTGGTTCGGCGGCTTCTGGAACAAGACCGGCGGCCATATCAATCCGCTGGCGCTGGCGCGCGGCCTTGCGCGCGTGGTGCTGGAGCAGGGTGGTCGCATCTATGCGCGCTCGCCGGTGGAGAGCTACGAGCGCAAGGGTGACCGCTGGATCGTGAAGACGAAAGCCGGCGAGATCAGCGCGCGCAGCCTGGTCGTCGCCACCAATGCCTATACCGGGGAATTCTCCAAGCAGCTCTCACCAGGCATCGCCAGTGAAGTCATGCCGGTGCTGTCCTGGCAGATGGCGACGCAGCCGTTGTCGGACGAGGCACGCAAGACCATCATCCCCCGCCGGCAGTCGATGTCCGACACGCATGGCGAACTGTATTTCGCGCGCTACGACGCGCGCAATCGCCTCGTCACCGGCGGCAATGTCGTTGGGCTCGGCGACAAGACGGAGCGGCTGAAAGTTATGGTCGCGGAACGTCTGAAGCGGCTGTGGCCTGTTATCGGCGATGTCCAGTTCGATTATGTCTGGAACGGCTATGTCGGCATGACCACGGACTTCCTGCCGCGCATGCACAGACTCGGGCCGAACGCCTATGGCTGGACCGGCTGCAACGGTCGCGGCGTGGCGCTGTCGGTGGCGCTCGGCGACGAATTCTCGAAGGTGGTGCGCGGCGTGCCGGAGAGCGAACTGGCGCTGCCATTCTCCGAGCCGGTGCCGATTGCGGCGCATGGGCTCATGCGTCTGCTCGCACCCTTCATGCTGCTGGTCTATCGCCGCAGGGACGCGAAGGAGATGGCGTGACTTTCTTAACCTCTCCCCGCTCTGCGCGGGGAGAGGTCGCCGCGTCTTCGCGGCGGGTGAGGGGCGGCGCACGGCGCTCACCTCATTCCTGACGTTTGCGGATCGAAGTGCCCTTCACCCCAGCCCTCTCCCCGCAAGTGCGGGGCGAGGGTGCGCGAGGCCGGCGCGGAACTACACCGTCACCGGCTTCCGGCTGCGCGCGAAATCGCCGCCGGGGATCGAGGCCAGCAGGGCCTGCGTATAGGCATGCTGCGGATTGCCGAACACCTCGCCGGCCAGACCGTGCTCGACGACTTCGCCGTCTTTCATGACGGCCACGAGATCGCAGATCTGCGCGGCCACGCGCAGGTCATGCGTGATGAAGACGATCGAAAGCCCGAGCCGCTCGCGCAGCTCGTGCAGCATCTTCAGCACCTGCGCCTGCACCGAGACGTCGAGCGCCGAGACAGCCTCGTCGGCCACCAGCACGTCGGGCTTCAGCGCGAGCGCACGTGCGAGGCCGATGCGCTGGCGTTGGCCGCCGGAGAATTCGTGCGGGAAGCGATCGATGGCCGAGGGATCGAGGCCGACCAGTCGGAACAGTTCTTTCGCAGCCGCTATCGCCTCGGTGCGCGGCGTACCGTGCACGATCGGGCCCTGCGCCACGAGGTCGCCGGCCTTGCGGCGCGGGTTCAGCGAGGCGAACGGGTCCTGAAACACCATCTGGATGTGCTTGGTCTCGCGGCGCACCTCGTCGCGCGTGAGCTTCGCCCAGTCCTTGCCTTCCAGCACGATCGCGCCGCCATCGGGATCGATCAGCCTGATGATGCAGCGGGCCAGCGTCGATTTGCCCGAACCTGACTCGCCGACAATGCCGAGCGTCGCACCACGTGGCAGTTTCAGGGAGACGGACTTCACCGCATGGGTCACGCGCACGCCGCGGCCGAGAAAGCCGCCATTGCGATAGGTCTTCGACACGTTGTCGAGCGTCAGGATGATGTCGTCGGACAGTGCGCGCGGCGGCGGCGCCGTCAGTGGCGGCACCGCGGCGATCAGTTGCTGCGTATAGGGATGCTGCGGATTCGTCAGCACGTCCTTGACGTCGCCTTGTTCGACCACATTGCCATGCTGCATCACCACGACACGGTCGGCGATCTCGGCGACCACGCCGAAATCGTGGGTGATAAACAGCACCGCGGTATTCCTGCGGCTCTGCAATTCCTTGATCAGTTTCAGGATTTGCGCCTGCGTGGTGACGTCAAGCGCGGTGGTCGGCTCGTCGGCGATCAGGAGACGCGGATCGAGCGCCAGCGCCATGGCGATCATCGCGCGCTGGCGCTGGCCGCCAGAGAGTTCGTGCGGATAGGCGCGTGCGGCCTGGGCAGGATCGGGAATGTGCACGTCTTGCAGCAAAGCCAGCACGCGCGCCTTGATGTCGGCCTTCGAGAGATCGGTATGGATCTCGAACATCTCGCCGATCTGGTCGCCGATGGTGCGCAGCGGATTAAGCGCCGTCATCGGCTCCTGGAAGATCATCGCGATCCCGGCGCCGCGCACCTTGCGCATCTCGGCATTGCTGGCGCTGGCGAGATCCTTGCCCTCGAACAGCACGCGGCCGCCATCGATGGCGACTTCGCCGGGCAGCAGCCGCATGATGGCGTTGGCCATGACAGACTTGCCGGAGCCGGACTCGCCGACCACGCAGACGATCTCGTTGGCGGAAATCGCCATGGAGACGCCGCCAAGCGCGTGTGAGCGATCGGCGCCTTTCGGCAGCTTCACGCTGAGCCCGTCGATGGTGAGGATCGGATTGTCCACGGCGCTCATCGGCTTTTCAGTCTCGGATTGAGCGCGTCATTGAGGCCCTGGCCGACCAGCGACACCGCCAGCACGGTGAGCAGAATGGCGATGCCGGGGATTGCCGAGACATACCACTGCACGCGCAGCACGTCGCGGCCGAGACCAATGAGATTTCCCCACGATGCGACATTGGGATCGGACAGACGCAGGAAGGCGAGGGCGCTTTCCAGCAGGATCGACAGCGCCATCACCACGCTGGCATAGACGATGACCGGCGGCAGCGCATTAGGCAGGATCTCGCCGAGGATCAGCTGGATGTCTTTCATGCCCAGCGTGCGCCCGGCCTGCACGAATTCGCGGCTGCGCAGCGACATGAATTCGGCGCGCGTCAGCCGCGCAGGCGCGGGCCATGACACGATGCCGACGGCGACGGTGACGGTGGTGATGGTCGAGCCGAACACGGCGACGAGCACCAGCAGCAGCACGAAATTCGGCAGGGTCTGGAACGCCTCGGTGATGCGCATCAAGACCGTATCGACCCAGCCGCCATAATAGCCGGCAAAGGCGCCGATCAGCACGCCGATGACCACGGCGATGACAGTCGCCACACCGCCGATCAGCAGCGAGATGCGCGCGCCGTAGAAAATCTGCGCCGCGATATCGCGGCCGGAATTATCGGTGCCCAGCAGGAAGCGCGGATTGGAGAACGGCCAGATCAGCGGCCGGCCAGCCAGCGCCAGCGGATCGCGCGGATAGATCCAGCTCGCGGTGATGGCCATCACGATGACCACCAGCAGGAGCAGCAGGCCCACAACGGCGGCCGGGCTGCGGAAATAGCGTTTCACGGCATCCATCGCTTACGTCTCCGCCTGGATGCGCGGATCGAGCCGCGCATAGAGAAGGTCGACGAGGAAGTTGACCAATATCACTAGCAAAGCCGAGACGAAGACGATGCCGAGCAGGGTGTTGAGATCGCGCTGCACGACAGACTCATAAGCGAGGCGCCCGAGACCGGGCAAGGAGAACACGCTCTCGACCACGACGGAGCCGCCGAGCATGGTGCCGGCCTGCAGGCCGATCAGCGTCACCATCGGCAGCAACGCATTGCGCAGCACATGCTTGACCACCACGCGGGTCTCGTCGAGGCCTTTGGCGCGCGCGGTGCGGACGAAATCGAGATTGAGCACTTCCAGCATCGAGGCGCGCATGATGCGCAGATAAATGGCGAGGAAGATCAGGCCCAGCGTCAAGGTCGGCAGGATCAGATGCAGCGCGATATCGATCGTGCGGCCAAATCCGACTTGTGCGGCACCGATATCCTCGAAGCCGCCAGCGGGCAGCCACTGCAGATAGATCGAGAACACCACGATGGCCATCAGGCCGAACCAGAACGACGGCGTCGCATAGAAGACGAGGCCGAGGGTGGAGATCAGCGTATCCGGCCATTTGTTGACGCCGCGCGCGGCGATGACGCCGAGCAGCAGGCCGAAGAAAAACGCAAAGGACAGCGACGCGGTCATCAGCAGGATCGTCGGCGGCAGGCGTTCGAGGATGACGGTGGCGACCGGCTTGCCGTAGATCGAGGAGAAACCGAGATCGAGGCGGATCAGTCGCCACAGATAGTTGCCGAGTTGCATCGGGATCGAGAGGTCGAGCCCATAGAACTTGCGCAGCTCGCGCGCGGTCGCGGCATCGCCGCCGCCCATCTGCGCCATCATGGCATCGACGGTGTCTCCCGGTGCGAATTGCAGCAGCAGGAACACGCCGATCAGGATCAGGAATAGTGTGGGTATCGAGGCGGCGAGCCGCCGCCCCGCAAGGCTCAGGATGCGCATCTGGCTATTGTGGCGAAGTTTGGCTCAGGCGGAAAGCCAAAGATCGTGCCAGCTCGACGATCCCCAACGCGGCGTGTTGGAATGGTTACGCGCCTTCGCGGTGATCACGGTGACGAAGATCTGCTCGATCGGCATCCACACCGGCAGTTGGGTGTTGGCTTCCTTGACGAAGGTCGCATAGAGCGCCTTGCGCTTGACCGGATCGATTTCGGTGGCCGCGTCGTCGATTACCTTGTCGATGGCGTCGTTCTTCCAGTCCCACTGATTCGTCCAGGGCGCGCCCTTCGGTTGGCCGGAGCGATACCAGACCGTGGTCGAGACGGCGGGATCGTTGCGATACTGGTGCCAGCCGGTAGAGAGGTCGAAGGCGTGATCGTCATAGACCTGCTTCAGGAAGCCGCCGCCGTCGTTGCGGACGATCTCGACGGGAATGCCGACTTCGCCCAGCGACTGTTGGATGAAGGTCGCCCACAGCGAGATGTCCTCGCCCCATGGCGCGGGCAGCAGGCGCAGCGAGAAGCGGGTGCCGCCGGCGCCCGGCTTGAAGCCGGCCTCGTCGAGCAGCGCGATCGCCTTCTTCTTGTCATAGGGATATTGCGGCGTATCCGGACCCGGATAGAAGTCGGTGGAGACCGAGGGGATCGGGCCGGTGCCGAGCTTGGCGAAGTCGCCGAGGAAATTCTCGATGAAGAACGGCACATTGATCGCATGCGCAATGGCGCGGCGAACGCGGATATCCGCGAGCTCCTTGCGGCGGAAATTGAACTCGATGGTGTTGGTGCGCGCGTTGCCTTCGTTGCCCTTGGTGGAGACGATGAAACGCTTGTCCTTGCTCAACCGTGCCGTGTCGGAAATCGTGAGACCGGTGAACGGGCTGTACTGGATGTCGCCGGCTTCCATCTGGGCGGCAGCGGCAGCGCGGTCGGTGACGACCTTCCAGACGATACGGTCGAGATAGGGCGCATTGGGGCGCCAGTAGTTCTCGTTGCGCTCGGCGATGATGTATTGGCCGCGCTCGTATTTGACGAATTTGAACGGGCCGGTGCCGACCGGGGCAAGGTTGGTCGGGTTCTGGCGGATGTCGCTGCTACCCTCATAGAGGTGCTTGGCGGAGATATAGCCGAGGTCTGGCAGCGCGCGCAGCAGCAGGCCGAGCGGCATCGGGCGCTCATATTTGAAGATCGCGGTCTGCGCGTCCGGCGTTTCCACGGCGGTCAAGAACAGCTGCAGGGTCGATCCGTAATTGAGGATCTTCTTCCACATGTTCATGGCGGTGAATGCGACATCGGCCGAGGTGAATGGCTTGCCGTCGTGCCAGGTCACGCCCTTGCGCAACTTGAAGGTGATGGTCTTGCCGTCCGGTGTGGATTCCCAGCTCTCCGCGAGCACGCCAACCGGCTGGCCATTGGCGTCGAGATCGACCAACGCTTCCTGGATCTTGCCGCCGATGATGTAGACGCCGGTGGAGGCCTGAATGCTGGGGTTGAGCTGACGCTGTTCTGCACCGTAATGGACATTGAACACGCCGCCCTTGCGGGGCGTTTCCTGCGCGAAGGCGCGCAGCGGGTTCGCGACATTGGCCGCAATGGCGGCGGAGGTCAGCAGCGCCGTGCGGCGGGTCATTTCCAGGCGGGTCATGGTGTCGAAGTCTCCTGCGTCGTGCCTGCGCAGATGGAACCAGCGCATAGCCCGCGCAACCTAGGGCATAACCGGCGGCCAAGTCATTCCCTAATGCTGCGGCGGCTCAGAGAATTCTTGCAAGACATAGCAATGGCGCAGCATAAAATGCCGCGCCATTGCTTCGATCTGAAAGCTTTGCTCAAAAGTTATGCCGGCCCGCACACAGGGCGGGCAACTGCACGCTTCAGCGCATCTTGATGCTCGGTTCGCGGCTCCAGAGCCGCAGCTTGGCCAGCTTGTCCATGAAGCCCGCCACGTCGTCGGCGCTGCCCAGCGCAACGACGCCTTCATCGAGGTCGTCCGCGATTCCCACCTTGGCGAACAACCGCTCGGCGGCCTCGGAATGTCCGATAAACTTGCAGTGGGCAAAGGCGTCGGTGACGAAGTCGCGGGCGGTTGCTTCCTGCAAGAGGTCGTCGATTCCGGCTTCCGCCGGGAGCACGGCGACTGCGTCATAGAGAACGGACGGGCCACCATCGATCATCTGGTCGGCGGCGACCAGGCTGCCATCGCTGGCTTCAACCCCGTTCACCTTTGGCGCAATGATCTCGTATGTTGCGCCAGCCTCCGTCACCGCGCCTTGCAGGGAGGCAAGCAGCTTGGCATCGACCCCGTCGGTGACGAGGATGCCGAGCTTGCGGCCCTCGAAACGCTGCGGGCCATTTGCGACAATACTGAGCGCTGGCGACTCCGCCAGATCCTGCCGCGTGGGCATCGCCGCGTCAGCAGGCTTCGGCATCGTCGGAAGACCCAGCATGGTGCCGACCCTGTTGGCCAGTCCTTCATCGATGTTCAGGAGATGCGCGACCATGCGCTCGCGGATTACCGGTGTCTTCACTTTGCTCAATTCGAAAGTCAGCGCTGCGGCAATATGGTGTTGCTCGCCCCTGGTCTGGCTGATGAAGAACTGCCGTGCCTGGCTGTAGTGATCCGCAAAGCTCTCGGCGCGCAGCCGACGCTTCGCGCCTTGCTCTATGTCAGCAAATGTCTTGAAGCCTTTGGCGGTTGACTCGCGCGGGCCTACGCCGAACGAATTTGGCTGGTAGTTGACGCGACCGACCGGGTTGCGCATGGCCATGTGCCCGTCCTGCTGGAAATGTCCGAACGGACATTTCGGAGCATTGATCGGGATATGGGTGAAGTTCGGACTGCCGAGCCGCTTCAGCTGTGTATCCAGATAGGAGAAGTTGCGGCCTTGCAGCAGCGGGTCATTGGTGAAGTCGATGCCGGGCGGAACATTCTGCGTCATGAACGCGACCTGCTCGGTCTCAGCAAAGAAATTGTCCGGCATGCGGTCCAGCACCAGACGGCCGATAGCGATCGGGGGCACGAGTTCTTCGGGGATGATCTTGGTGGGGTCGAGCACGTCGAAATCGAATTTGTCAGCAAACTCGTTGTTGAACAGCTGCACCCGCAGCTCCCATTCGGGATAGTCGCCGGACTGGATAGCGCTCCACAAGTCGCGGCGATGAAAATCCGGATCGGCGCCGTTGATCTTGACGGCCTCGTTCCACAGCACCGATTGCAGACCGAGCTTCGGCTTCCAGTGGAATTTGACGAAGGTCGATTCGTCCTTGGCGTTTACGAAGCGGAACGTATGGACGCCAAACCCCTCCATGAAGCGGAAAGAGCGGGGAATCGTTCGGTCCGACATCTGCCACATGACCATGTGCATGCTCTCGGGCGTCAGCGAAATGAAATCCCAGAAGTTGTCATGGGCCGACTGCGCCTGAGGGAAGGCGCTGTCGGGCTCTTCCTTCACGGCATGGACCAGATCGGGAAACTTGATTGCATCCTGGATGAAGAACACCGGGATGTTGTTGCCGACCAGGTCCCAGTTACCCTCTTGGGTATAGATTTTGACGGCAAAGCCGCGCACGTCGCGTGCGAGGTCGAACGAGCCCTTGCTGCCCGCGACCGTCGAGAATCGAACGAAGGCGGGGGTTCGCTCGCCTGCGCGCTGAAACAGATCTGCGCGGGTATGCTTGGCCAGTGAACCGTAATTTTCGAAGAAGCCATGCGCGGCATAACCGCGTGCATGGACCACGCGTTCGGGAATCCGTTCGTGATCGAAATGGAAGATCTTTTCACGAAAGTGAAAATCCTCGAGCAATGTCGGTCCGCGCGATCCGGCCTTGAGCGAGTTTTGATCGTCGAAAACCGGGCCGCCCTGGGCCGTCGTCAGCAACGCGTCATCTGGTCCGGCGATCTGATGGAGTTCGCCGCCTTCACCGCGAACAAGTGTCTGATCGTGAATCGTTACATTGGTGGTGTCGCTCTTGGGCGTCGATGATTTAGCCATGGGATGTCTCGCAGAAGTTACCGGGAGAAGGGCCCGCGATTGTGTTCGCGGGCCTCAGGGAGTTCGGCGTTGGGCAGGCGCTACTTGCCGAGGTTCTGCGCCATTTCGAGGTGATGCTTCAGCGCCGGCAGCGTCTTTCCGGCCCAGTCCTTCAATTCGGTATTGTCGCCGCTTTTGGCGTAGCGCTCGAACAGATCAACCGCGTCCTTGTGGGCGTCGACCTGGATCGAATTGAAGTTCTTGCTGAAGTCAGCTCCGCTTTGTTCCTTCAACTTGTCGAGCTTACTTTGATGCGCGCTGTCGAGCGCTGCCGGAAGTTCGGCCTTAACCTTGCCGCTGCTGACCATCGCCTTCAGCTCGGTGCTGGTCTTGGTGTGATCTTTCACCATCATGGCTGCAAAGGATTTCTCGGCGGCATTTCCCTTGCTTTCCGCCAGCGTGTTGGACTGGATCTCGAACATGTCGCTGATCGCGACCTGCTTGACGAAATCAGGGGTGCTCGGGCTGACACCGAGAACGGAATTGACGCCCGTCTTTTCGCCGACGGACTGTGCGTAAACGGCTGGGGCGAGGGCGGAGGACACGAGCAACAGGCTCGCGGCAATGAGGGTGCGGCGTTTCATGATTTTTCCACTGTTTGGACGAGGGCATCAGGTGTCAGCACAACCGGATCAATCGTGTTGTGTTCCGGACCAAATGAGTCCGGGGGGCGAAGGCCCGGATCAGGCCTGTCTGGGCCGCCCGGTCACAGCCGGGCCGGAAGGGCCTCGTGTTGGCTCGATCATTGCTTTCGGTTCTGGTACAAACCGCACGCAACCCGAACCCGGATAATTTTATGCGTAAGCTTACCGTCGCCGCTGCCCAACTGGGCCCAATTCAGAAAGCCGAAAGCCGCGAGGCCGTGGTCAAGCGCATGCTGGCGCTGCTGGACGAAGCCAAGGGGAAGGGCGCCGACCTCGTCGTCTACCCAGAACTGGCGCTGACGACATTTTTCCCGCGCTGGTACATGACCGACCAGACCGAGGTCGACACCTGGTTCGAGTCGGAAATGCCGAACGCCGCGACCCAGCCGCTGTTCGATGCCGCCGCGAAGGCCAATATTGCGCTGTCCATCGGATACGCCGAACTGACGCCCGACGGCCATCACTTCAACACCCAGATCCTCACCGACAAGACCGGCAAGATCGTCGGCAAATATCGCAAGGTGCATCTGCCCGGACATGTCGAATTCGACACCGAGCGTGCGTTCCAGCATCTGGAAAAGCGCTATTTCGAACCGGGCGATCTCGGCTTCCCCGTCTTCCGCGCTTTGGACGGCATCTTCGGGATGATGGTGTGCAACGACCGCCGCTGGCCGGAATCCTATCGCGTGATGGGCCTGCAGGGCGTCGAGATGATCGTGCTCGGCTACAACACGCCGTCGGTGAATTCGCAGAAGTCAGTCGAGGGCCCGGAGCAGCGCCTGTTCCACAACCGCCTGTCGGTGCAGGCCGGCGCCTATCAGAACTCGACCTTCGTGGTCGCCGTCGCCAAGGCCGGCGATGAAGACGGTCATCCCCTGATCGGCGGCTCACTGATCGTCGATCCCAACGGCGTCATTCTCGCCGAAGCCAAAACTGAAGGCGATGAGCTGCTGGTCTGCACCGTCGATCTCGACGACACGAAGTTCGGCAAGGACACCATCTTCGACTTCAAGCGCCACCGGCGCATCGAGCATTATGGCCGGATCACCAGCCAGACGGGCGTGGTTCTGCCGCCGGAGTGAGGCGACGCTCTTAAATCGACGAGAAGCGCTGACCTAACCTCTCCCCGCTTTGCGCGGGGAGAGGTCGCCGCGTCTTCGCGGCGGGTGAGGGGCGGTTCACCGCAGTCGCGTTAATGTCGGATTCTCGTATCGATCGTCGAGCAGTTCACTTGCTGTAGAGTTAAGGCTGAGTTCGTGCCTCGCCCCTCACCCCGACCCTCTCCCCGCGCAGTGCGGGGAGAGGGAGCGCATTCCCGCCGGAGTGAAATCCGCTACTGAAACATCACCGTGCCAATGGCCATGCTCACCGCAGCCTGGGTCGGATCGATCACCGGAATGCCGAGCGCATCCTCGAGCGCGCTGCGATGACGCGACATGCCCGCGCAGCCCATCACTACGGCATTGGCGCCGTCCTCGTCCTTCAACTGGCGGCCGACCTTGATCATGCGCGCCAGCGTGTCGTCGCCGGAGGCTGCTTCCGCCACAGTCATGTTGAGCGGACGTTCGCCAGCGAACCGATCCATCAGGCACATCTGGCGCAGATAACGCATATGCCGGCCGATCGAGCCCTGCGCCACCGCGATGACGCCGAAGCGGTCGCCGCGTGACAGCGCGGTCAGCACGCCGGATTCGGCGATCCCGAATACCGGACGTTGCGTCGCCTCGCGGCAAACATGCAGGCCGGGATCGGAATAGCAGGCGATGACGAAGGCATCGGCGGAATTGTCGGCGGCCACCAGCCGGCTCAGCGGTATCGTGACGCTTTCGAGATCGGCCTGCGTCTGCACGCCCAATGGCCCTTCCGCCAGCGTGACGCATTCGATCTCGGGTCCGGCCTCGAACATCACCGGTTGCAACGCCTCCGCGAGGTTGCGCGTCACCTGCGGATTGCTGTTCGGATTGACCACCAGAATCTTCTTGCGGGGCTGCATATTCGGCTCCTTGTCAGGACAGTAGTATTACCGGAAAGTGCCGACCGTCAAAGCCTGTAAAATGTTCGCATAGCCGATCTAATTCCTGGAGTTCTGCCCTTGTCCGATCCCGTCTACGATCTCGTGATCCGCGGTGGCACCGTCGCCACATCGAGCGATGTGTTTGCTGCCGATGTCGGTATTACCGGTGAGACCATCGTGGCATTGGGCAGTGGGCTCGCAGCCGGCCGTAAAGAGATCGATGCAACAGGCAAGCTGGTTCTGCCCGGCGGCGTCGATGCCCACGCCCATATCGAGCAGCTCTCCGCCGCCGGCATCATGAATGCCGACACTTTCGAGAGTGCGACGCGATCCGCGGCCTTTGGCGGCACCACCAGCGTGATCTCCTTTGCGGCCCAGCATGTCGGCATGGATGTGCAGGAGGTCGTCACCGACTACACGGCGCTCGCAAAGAAGGGCGCGATGATCGACTACGCCTTCCACATCATCGTCTCCGATGTCACCGACAAGGTCATTTCTGACGATATTCCGGCGCTGGTGAAGCAGGGCCATTCCTCGATCAAGATTTTCATGACCTATGATCGGCTCAAGGTCGATGACGAGAAGCTGCTGGATATTCTCGCCGCTGCGCGTGAGGCGAAGGCGCTGGTCTGCGTTCACGCGGAAAACCACGGCGTCATCGCCTGGATGGTGAAGCGCCTGATCGACAAGGGCTACACCGCGCCGAAATATCACGCCGTCAGCCATGCGCGCGTCTCGGAATTCGAAGCCTTCACGCGGCTGATCGCCTTCAGCGAATTGCTCGACCAGCCGGTGATGATCTTCCACGTCTCGACGCGCGAAGGCGCCGCCGTGATCCGCGAGGCGCGCGGCCGCGGCGTCAAGATTTTCGCCGAGACCTGCCCGCAATATCTGTTCCTGACCGCCGAGGACATGGACAAGCCCGGCGCCGAAGGCGCGAAGTGGATGTGCAGCCCGCCGGCGCGCACCACGGACGATCAGGAAGCGCTGTGGCAGGCGCTGTCGCTCGGCGATCTGCAACTGATCTCGTCGGATCACGCGCCGTATCGCTATGACGAAACCGGCAAGCTGCGCGCAGGACCGAACCCGACATTCAAGCAGGTCGCCAACGGTTTGCCTGGCCTCGAAGTGCGCCTGCCGCTGCTGTTCGATGCGATGGTGTCGAAAGGGCGCCTCGGCCTGTCAAAATTCGTCGAGCTCACATCGACCGCACCGGCGCAGATCTACAATCTGCCGAAGAAGGGATCGATCGCCATCGGCAACGATGCCGACATCGCGATCTGGGACCCGGCGCGCAAGGTGACGCTCTCAGATGAGATGATGCACGATCTCACCGGCTTCTCGCCGTTCTCTGGCCGCACGGTCACAGGCTGGCCCGAGAAGGTGTTGTTGCGCGGCCGTGTGCTGGTGGATGGCGACACGTTCACCAGCAAGCCGGGCGAGGGACGCCTGATGCTGCGCGAAGGCGGCAGGGCCGCGACGCCGTCAGGCAAGCTCGCTGCCGAAATGGACCCGGCGAAGAACTTCGGCGCGAAGCTGCTGTGATGACAAACATGCTCGATCCCAATCTGCCGGGTTTCGCGGATATCCAGACGCCTGCGCTGGTGCTGGATGCGTCTGCGCTTCAGCGCAACATCCAGGGGATGGCCGAGTTCGCCAAAGCGCATGGCGTTGCGCTTCGCCCGCATGCCAAGACCCACAAATCGACGCACATCGCGCAGCTGCAGATCGAAGCCGGAGCGGTGGGGATCTCCTGCGCGACGGTGGCCGAGATCGAGGCCTTTGCGCAGGCTGGCATTACAGGGCTGTTGCTGACCACGCCGGTCGCCGACCGGCCGAAGCTCGCGCGCCTTGCGGCTATCGCCGATCAATCCGACATCAGCATCGTCGTCGATCACGCCGACCAGATTCACGTGCTACACGAATTGCTCGATGCCGGCAGCCGTCCGCTACAGGTGCTGATCGATGTCGATGTCGGCCAGCGCCGCACCGGCGTGGTCGATACGGCATCGACACTCGCGCTCGCGCAACTGATCGAAGCCACGCCGGGCGTGACATTTTGTGGTATCCAGGGTTTTGCGGGTCATGTGCAGCACATGATCGACTCGCAGGAGCGCAGGGCAGGTGCTGCGCGCGTGCGCGCCATGCTCGACGAGCATCTGCACGTGCTGGCGGAAGCCGGCATCGAGGCGGAGATCGTCACCGGCAGTGGCACGGGAGCCTGCGCCTATGATGCAACGGGCACTTTTACCGAGTTGCAGGTCGGCTCCTATGTCTTCATGGATTCCGACTACGGCAAGTTGGAGCACGAAGGTGGTGCGCTGCCTTATAAGCCGAGCCTGTTCATTCTCGCGACCGTGACATCCGTGAATCGTGCCGGCGAATTCACCGTCGACGCCGGTGTGAAGGCGATGGCCTTCAACGGCCCGGTGCCGTCGCTGATGTTAGGTGTGCCGGAAGGTTCGACCTATCGCTTCGGCGGCGACGAGCATGGCATGATCACGATGCCATCAGGCGCGGAAGCGCCGAAACTCGGCAGCCGCGTATTGCTGCTGACGACGCATTGCGATCCCACGGTGAATTTGCACGCGGACTATCAGGTTGTCGGACACAACAACGGCGTCGAGACCTGGCCGGTGCTGGCGCGGTATGGGGCGTAGCCACACGTGCTGCCAAACACTCGTCATTCCGGGGCGGCTCGGCGCCGCAGGCGACGTGCCGAAACCCGGAATTCCGGAGTGTGTCGCATCCAGCGTTTCAACTATCTCGGGATTCCGGGTTCGTGTCCGGCAAGGGCCGGCCATGCCCCGGAATGACGAGGGTGGCCCAAGTGCCTTAATGCGCCCCACCCAGAAACGCCTCCGACAATGTCGGATCGTTGATCAGCGCTTCCGCCGAACCTGAGGTCACGACACGTCCGGTCTCCAGCAAATACGCCCGGTCGACGATCTTCAGCGTCTGCCGCGCCTTCTGCTCCACCAGCAGCACGGTCAGGCCTTCATCGCGGAATTGCGCGATCATGCTGAACAGGCTCGCCGTCATCAGCGGGGCCAGGCCGAGCGACGGCTCGTCGAGCAGCAGCAGTTTCGGCTTCGACAGCAGTGCACGCCCGATGGCCAGCATCTGCTGTTCGCCGCCGGACAACAGACTAGCGAGACCATCGCGGCGCTTGCCGAGGATCGGGAAGCGCTCGAGCATCCGGCCGACATCGGCCATCGCTTCGCTCTTGTCCGAACGGGTGTAGATGCCCATCAGCAGGTTTTCATGGACCGTCATGCGCGCGAGAATGCCGCGGCCTTCCGGCACCAGCGCGATGCCGCGGCGCAGGTTCTTTTCGGCCGCATTCGGCACGAGCTTCTCGCCCTGATAGGTGATATCGCCCTGGAATGGCAGAAGCCCCGCAATGGAGCGCGCGATCGTGCTCTTGCCGGCGCCATTGGCGCCGAGCAGCGCGACGATCTCGCCCTGCCTGATGTCGAGATCGACGCCGCGCACGGCAGTGATGGCGCCGTAGCGGACCTGCAGGCCACGGATCGTGAGCATCAGTCGTCCTTTCCGAGATAGGCGTCGAGGACGACCGGGTTGGCGCGGACTTCTTCCGGTCTGCCTTCGGCGATCAGCACGCCGAAATCGAGCACATAGAGATAGTCGCAGAGCCGCATCACGAAATTCATGTCGTGTTCGATCAGGAGAATGGTGAGGCCGGTGTCGCGCAAGCGGATCATCAGCGAGCGGATTTCCTCGGCCTCGTCATGGTTCATGCCGGCGACGGGCTCGTCGAGCAGCAAGAGTTTCGGCTTCGCGGTGACGGCGCGCGCCATCTCCACCTTGCGCTGGATGCCGTAGGGCAGCGATTTTGCGGGACGATCGCGGAACGCGGTGAGGCCAAAGAATTCCATCACTTCATTCGCACGGGTCTGCGCCGCCGGATTGGCCCAGGAGATCGGCAGCAGCCGCCGCCATGAGGCCTCGCTATGCGGCTGCGCCACCAGCAGATGTTCCCAGACCGTCATGCTGCCGAACAGGCGGATGTTCTGGAAGGTGCGGGCGATGCCCTCGCGCACGATGCGATAGGACGGCCACTGCGTGACGTCGACGCCCTTGAGTTTGACTTCGCCGGCATCAGCGCGATAGGCGCCGGTGATGGTGTTGAACAGCGTCGTCTTGCCGGCGCCGTTCGGGCCGATCACGCCGACGATCTTGCCTTCCGGCACTTCGCAAACCATGCCGGACAGCGCATGGATGCCGCCGAATGTCTTGGTGACGCCGGTGAGTTGAAGCAGGGGCGTGCTCATGCCGCGGCCCTCCGGAACGTCAATGTGCGGATCAGCGAACGATCGAGAATGCCCTGACGCCGCACCAGCAGCACCAGGATCAGCAACGTGCCGAAGGCGGCGAGGCGCCAGTCGGCGATCGGGCGCAGGAATTCAGGCAGGAACACCAGCAGCAATGAGCCGACCAGCGAGCCCGGTCCGACGGTGGAGCCGCCGAGGATCACGGCCAGCACGAATTCGATCGAGCGATCGAAGCCGAAATTCGCCGGCTCGATATAGACGTTGTGATGCGCGAACAATCCGCCGGAGATCGCGGCCACGGCGGCGCCGACACCGAAGGCGCCGATCTTGATCACGGTGGTGTTGAGTCCGATCAGGCCAGCGGCCGTTTCGTCGTCATGCACCGCCTGCATTTCCAGCCAGACGCGCGAGCGCTCCAGCAGCATCACCGCGATCAGGATGCCGCCGGCCCATAGCCAGACATAGCCGACCGAGATGTGCTGCATGCCGCGATAGCCGCCGGAGCCGCCCATGGCGTCGAAATTGAGGAAGAAGCTGCGCACCATTTCGCCGAAGCCGACGGTGGCCATCGCGAGATAGATTCCCTTCAGGCGTAGCGCGGGGAAGGCAACGATGGCGCCGATGATGCCGGCGGCGATCGCCGAGATCACCAGTGCGAGCGTCAGCGGTACGTTCAGCGCGACGGTGAGGTATGACGACAGATACGCGCCGATTCCCATGAAGGCGCCATTGCCGAGCGAGAGCTGGCCGGTGGCGAGGATGATATAGACGCTGAGTGCGCCAAGCAGGAGGATGCCGGACTCGGCGAGCAGGCTTGCATAATAGGTCGACATCAGACGCGCTGCCCCTGATCGGACCGCGCGCCGCCGAGCAGGCCCTGCGGACGCAGCAACAAAATCAAAATCATGAAGCCGTAGACGACGAAGTCGCGGACCTGCGAGCCGCCGTAAGCAACCGTCAGCACTTCGGCGATGCCGATCAAGGGACCCGCGACCAGCGCGCCCCAGATCTGGCGCGTGCCGCCGATCACCATCACGGCGATGGCCTTGAGGCCGATCTCGACGCCGAGATAGGGCGTGATGGTGCCGTAATGCAGCGCGATCAACACGCCGGCGACGCCAGCGAGCGAGCCCGACAGGATGAAGGCCAGCATGGTGAGGCGGTCAGCGGAGACGCCCAGGATTCGTGCGACTTCGCGGTTCTCGGCGACGGCGCGCAGCGCGCGGCCCATCGGGGTCTTCTGCACGATATAGGCAACCAGTGCGACCAGCACGACAGTGGCGACGAGCACGATCAGCTGCATCTCGCCGATATTGACCGGGCCGAGCGCATATTGCTTGCCGAAATACTCGTCGGGGAGCTGGGCAGGATCGGAGCCCCAGATGTTGGTGGCGACGTTCTGCAGGATGATCGAGAAACCCAGCGTCGACAGCATCGGCGTCACCAGCGGCGCGTCGCGCAGCGGCTGGTAGCCGATCTTCTCGATGGCAATGGCGATCACGGCTGCGCCGAGCATGCCGCCGAGCACGGCGACCGGAAGCGGGAAGCCTGCGGTAATCAGCGTGAAGCCGAGATAGCCGCCGATCATGAAGAGTTCGGCAATCGCGAGATTGAGAATGCCGAGAATGCCCATCACGAGCGAGAACGACAGCGCCAGCAGCGTATAGACCGCTCCGAGCGTCAGGCCGTTGACGAGTTGCTGTATCAGCATGGGAATCGCAATCGTTAAATCAGGTGGTCGTCATCATGACTGCGGCCGGGAGGACTTCCCGGCCGCAGCGGCGTGGATGGTGCGGAAGATCAGCAGGCCGGGTGGCCGGGCGCGGAGCTGCAGCCCTTGACCTTGGTGTCCCAGGCGCCGTTCTGGCCCTGCAGCACGTAGAAGGCCTTGATCGCGTCGCCGTCGTCATTGAAGCCGATCGGGCCGCCGAGACCGGCAAAGCCTTCGAGCTTGGCAAGATGATCGCGGATCTTGGTGCGGTCGGCTTCGAGATCGGCTGGCTTGCCGGTGACGCCAGTCTTCTTGATCGCGTCGATATACATCGAGACGATTTCGTAGATGTTGGCGTCATACATGCTGGGCTCGATGTCCTTCGGCAGGCCGGATTCCTTGCGCAGCAGCGGCGTCAGGGTGGCCGTGAACTTCTCGGGTGCCGGGCCTGTCATGGTGGCGTAGAAGGTCGCGGGCGCGATCACCGGGATTTCCGGCGCAGCCTTGAGAATCGCTGATGAGATCAGCTGGGTGGCGCCGACGACCGGCTTGATCAGACCCTGGCGCTTCATCTCGCGCAGCACGGTGATGGCCTGGCTGTAATCGGCGCTGACAACGACGCCGTCGGGATTCAGGGCTTTCAGTTTGGTGACCTGTGCTGACACGTCGAGGTCGCCGGTGTTGAACGACAGCAGATCGTTCTCGTTGGCGACGATGATGTCATTGGCCTTCAGCACAGCCGGCATGATCACCTTGCCGACGGTGGACGCCGTGGCGTCCTTGGCGTCGAAGATCACGGCGACGGTCTTGATGTTGAAGGCCTTCTTGTAGAACGGCACGGTGGTCTTGGCGAGAACGCCTTCGTCGATGGTGTTGCGGAAAGCCCACGGACGGTTGAGCTTCGCCACGCCCGGCTTCGAGGAGGCCTGCGAGGTGGAGACCACCTTCATTTCATTGGCGACCGGGAAGGTCACTTCGGCGGCGCTTGAGGTCAGCGGGCCGGCCACGGCAAGAACCTTTTCGTCGCCGGCCAGCTTGCGCAGCGAGCTTGCGGCCTGCGCTGGCTTGGCGGCGTCGTCGAGGATGGTGATCTTCAGCTTGGCGCCATTGATGCCGCCAGCATCGTTGGTCTGCTGTTCCAGCATCTTCAGCGTCACGGTGTTGCTGCGGCCCCACTCGGCGAACGGACCGGAGCTCGGCACCACCGCGCCGATGGCGATTTCCTGCGCCCATGCCTGACCGCCAACCATGGCGGTAAGCGTGACGGCGGCAACTGTGCCCAATACGCGCGGCAAATTCGATTTGATCCGTGACATCGACGATCGTCCTCTTCTGCTGATGCTTTTGCTGCAGTGATCCGCAGCATAATCCAGATAAAGATTTCTATGCACGCCATGTGCCATCGCCAGCTGTGACAGCGGAATGACAGCGTTGGTCGGATCGTCCAATAAATTTCAGGCTTTGACAATCGTCATTCTGAGTATCTTTATAAAATAGTTCTCTTAAGAAGCTAATTTATGCGGCAGTGCGGCCCGGAAATGCAGCAGTTCGAAGCTGGCGGGAATGCGCGCAATTGCCTGTTTCACGGGTGTTTGGTGTTGCGGGCGTGTCGCGGCTGATTCCCGCGTCGCCCTTGGGCGGGAAGGGGCTGCGCGCACGGGCGCCGTTTTGTCGCAGTAATCCGTAGGATGGGTAGAGCCCTTGCGAAACCCATCAGCGGCAAACAGGGGCATGATGGGTTTCGCGAAGACGCTCTACCCATCCTACGATCGCCGTGGCCCGGAGGGCCGATTTGTCGCAGCGCGGGCCGTTAACCCTTGCGCGGCTTGCCGCGCTTGGCGACGGCGATCGATTGGGCTTCGGGCGAGAGCTGCTTCACATTGGTGTCGGCCAGATAACGCTGCAACGCAATGGCGCGGTCGCTGGAATCGACGAGCCGCTGCACCATGTCCAGCAACTGGTGGAATTCCCGGGTGCCGAGGCAACCGAACTGCACGTCGTTCACCTGGGCCTGAGTCGGCGCGAGCCGCTCCAGCAATTCGGCACCATGCGGCGTCACCACGAGGCTGATGCGGCGGCGGTCGCCGGTGTGCGAGGTCTTGGTGATCAGCCCTTTGGTTTCGAGCTTGTTGGTCACGGTGGTGACGAAGGCGCCGCTCAGATGCAGGTGATCGGCGACGGCGCGCACATGGACGTCGCCTTGCGCCGACAGATGCCGGATCGAAATGAGGGTCGTGTATTCGATGCCGGCGAGGCCGATGACGGCGGCATGGCCTTCGCGCAAGGTCTGGTGGCGGACCAGAAAGCCGAACAGGCTATGGACGAGGCGGCGGAACTGGGCGTCCGAGCCGTCCACCAGCAGCTCCGGACGGGAGACCGTCAATGCGGCGCGGGACGCCGGCCGGCCTGTGGCAGGCTTCTTGCTGATCTCCTTGCCAACTGATTTGCCGATCGAAGTGGAGCGCGCTGCGGATTTGGCCACGTGATGATCCCATGTATCAAAACTTGCCCGAGCTTGGCGGCTTCGCGCGGTAATTGCAATCACGACGAATGATGCAAGTGTGCGAATGCCACAGGTCCGCTTGACAACGGATTTAAAATAGCTTCGGATGATAGCTATTAATAGTGATGACCGGCGCGCGGCCGGCAGCAGGTGACGGAGAAAAGTGATGAACAAGGCATTTGGATCCGGGGCGGCAGTTGCCGGCGTCAAGACCGGCGCCCAGCATGTCGCCGCTGTCCGCGACGGTCGTGCGGTCTATCTCGACGGCAAGAAGGTCGACGACGTCTCGACCCATCCGGCCTATCGCCATGCGGTCGCCTCGGCCGGCGCGCTGTATGACTATCAGGCCGATCCCGCCAATATCGAACGCATGACCTTCGATATCGGCGGCGGCCGCCGCGTCAATCGCGCCTGGCAACTGCCGACCAGCTACGCGGAACTGGTCGAGCGCCGCAAGGCGCTGGTGGAATGGGCCGAACTGTCCGGCGGCTTCCTCGGCCGCTCGCCCGATCACGTGGCCTCATCCATGTCCGGCATGATGATGGGCATCGAGGTGTTCGACAATTACGACCCGAAACGCGCACAGGCGTTCCGCGACTGGTACGACTACGCCCGCAAGAGCGACCTGTTCCTGACCTATGTGATCAACAACGTGCAGGGCGATCGCTCCAAGGCGTTCGGCGATCAGGGTAAGAATGCGCAGGACATGGTCGCGCACATTGTCGACGAGGATGCGTCGGGCATCACCATCCGCGGCGCCAAACTGTTCGCCACGTCAGCCATCATGGCCAACGAGATCTTCGTCGGCTCCGGCCAGCCGCTGCGGCCGGGCGAGGAACATCTGGCGTTCTCCTGCGCGCTGCCGATGGGGACCAAGGGCCTCAAGATGCTGTCGCGCAAGAGCTTCGAGGCCCATGCACCGAACGAATACGACAATCCGCTGGCCTATCGCTATGACGAGAACGACGCACTGGTGTTCTTCGACGACGTGAAAGTGCCGTGGGAGCGCGTGTTCCTGCTTGGTAACACCGACATGTGCCGCGCCCAGCTCCATGATACGCCGGCCCATGTCTATCAGAACTATCAGGCGCAGATCCGCCTGTCGGTGAAGTTACGTTTCCTGGTCGGCCTCGCGCGCGGCATCGCCAGGACCATCGGCACCATCAATTTCCCGCCCGTGGTCGATACGCTCGGCAAGCTCGCCTCGCAGGCCGCGCTGATCGAGGGCATGGTGCTCGGCATGGAAGCCGGCGGCGCGATGCGCGGCGACTATTTCCTGCCGAACAAGCATCTGCTCTATGCGGCGCAGGTGCAGTCGCAGGAGATGTATCCGCAGATCATCTCGACGATCCGCGAACTCGCCGGCGGCGCATTGCTGATGTTGCCGTCCTCGGTGGAGGACTTCAGCAATCCGGAAATCGCCGAGATCATCGGACTCACCCAAGTGTCGCCAGCGATGTCAGGCCAGGATCGCGTCAAGCTGTTGAAGCTGACCTGGGACGCCGTCGGCTCGGAATTCGCCTCGCGCCATCTGCAATATGAGATGTTCTATGCCGGCGCCCAGTTTGTCACCCGCGGCCATAGCTACCGCACCTATGACTGGGAGCGCGCGGCGGGCATGGCCGAGAAGATGACGGCGAAGTATGATTTGCCGGAGTTCGGTGCGGAGTAAAACGCCGCTACTTCCTTAACCTCTCCCCGTCCTTTACGGGGAGAGGTCGCCGCGTCTTCGCGGCGGGTGAGGGGCCATTCTCGGTGTTCAACGCAAACGCAGTATGCGCAGTTCGGAGAACGTGCCGATTTGTGAGGGATCAAATGCGGCGGGTCTTGTGCCCTGCCCCTCACCCCACCCCTCTCCCCGTGCAGTACGGGGAGAGGGAGCCTACCGTGCGTGCCGCTGCTTCCCTGCAATCCCAGTCAATGCGCCGCAGCTCCTGAAAAATCCCGCGGCAATCTCGTCTCTGCCACGCGCACAGTCCGCATCCCCGCCGGCGTGTTCCGGCTGCGGCCGACAAAGCGCGGCACGCCGTCGGTGATCACCGCGCTCACTGCCGGCACGTCGCCATTCACAAGTCCTGATATTGCATTGTCCTGCGAGCCGCCGGCACAGGCGTCGATCAGCACCACGTCGGCATCCTTGCCGGGTTTCAGGAACCCACTGTTGAGCCGGTAGACCGTTGCATTGTTCCCCGTCGCCGCGGCGATCGCCTGTTCCGGCGGCATGCCGCCGAGACTCGCCAGATGGCTGATGGTGTAGAACATGCCGAGCGGCATGATCCCGCTGCCGGTCGGCGTATCCGTCGCGATCAGCAGGCGCTCCGGCTGTTTGGCCTCGTCGAGCAGCTTCGCCGTCAGAAGGGCGGTGCGCAGATTGCCGGCGGTGCAGAGCTGTAGCGCGATGTCGCTCTCATTGACGAGCCGCGCGAAGCCGGCTTCCGGCATCGCCACCGGTCCGCCATTGACGTGGAACGAGACGCTTGGATTGGACTTCAGTACATGTTCGGCCCAGATGCCCGATGAGCCGGGGATCGATGAGCCGCCGGTATGCATGGTGGTGACCATGCCGAGCTTGCGTGCGGCGAGCATCAAGGGCGCGTAGTCGAACGGTGTCTCGAATGCGCCGAAGCCGGCTTTGGCAAGCCACAGACCCGCTTTGACCAGTTCTTCCAGATCAGCCTCTGTGAGTCCCGGTTCAAGGATGATCGAGCCGGCATGGACGCGCATGCCGCCGGGGCGATAGTCGAGGAAACAGGCGCGGGCCGCCAGCGCCAGTGCCTTCACGCCGGCGGGATCCTTGGGGCGTCCGGGGACATGCACTTCGGACGCGGTGATCGACGTCGTGGTGCCGCCGTGCACGTAGCTTTCGAGATAGCCGACCACGCGCTGCCGCGGCGTGTAATCGCCGAAGGTGATGTGCACATGGCTGTCGATCAGACCGGGAATCGCCGTCGTGCCGGCGGCGTCGATCACCACATCGGCCGATGACACCTGGTCCGATGACAGTGTGCCGATCGCGCTGATGCGGCCATCCTGCATCAGGATGCCGTCGCCGTCGGCGAACGGCGCCTTGAGATCACCGGTGACGATGGTGCCGATATTGACGATGGCCGTTTTCATACCCGTCTCCGCAATCTCAAGGCCGTCCAAGGCCGCACAAAGCCGCAGCCTAGCGCAAGCCGTCCTTGCCGCCGATATCCCTCGCATTCAACCCGCCGACCCGCGCATTGAGCCGCCCACGATTGGCGAGACAGACGATCAGCGCAACTTCATCAGCCGCCGGCGCATCGGGTGGCAGCGTCACCGAGACGCCGTCATAATGCGAGCGGACATAGAGCGCGTCCTTGTGCGCCAGGGGAACGTCGATCAGGCAGCCGGGAGCGGCGAGCTTGGTGAAAGAGGGGATCCACGCTTCGGCGCCGCCCACGGCCTCGCGCAGCGGCGTCGCGAAAGTCGTGGTCAGCATCGCATTGGCATGTTCGAGTTCGCCGCCGAGGCCAACGACGCCGCCTTTGCCGTAGCTCTCCACCTTGTACGATCCCATCGCCTCGACGGCGAGCTTCGCCAGCACGGCGCCGACATCGACGCTGGCGGCAATTGCCTCGGCGAGGTCTTCGACATAGCGTCCGGCATAGGGATTGGCGACGATGGCCACGGCGGCGACGCGGCGCAGCGGCTGGTCATGCCGGTGGCCGGCCTCGACCTCCTTGTGGTCGGTGAAGCAGAGCAGGCGCCTGATATCGAGTTTCATGATGTTCTCCCGTCAGATTTGACGCCGATCCTGACCCAGTAAATGCATTTGATCAATAGCTTCGTTAAGAAGGTATGCAGAATCGCTTGACGAAGCAGGGGGCGCCAGCCAATCCTGTGGCGGATCGTTCACTGGGAAGCGGTATGTCTCGTTCCAAGGTTGCGCCGCTCTCCAAGACGCCGGCGCTGCGTAAATCCGAAAAGGCCGCGGCCAAGCCCGCAGTGAAGACGGGAGCCAAAACCGCGCTCAAGGCAAAACTTCCGGCTCCGGCGCTGACCACGTCGCGCAAGGCGCTGCTGGTCGATGGTTCCGATCATGCATTCCGGCAACTCGTGCACACATTGCTGGCGTTCCTCGCGCGTCACGAGACCGTGCGTGAGGGGCATGCCGCCGCGATCGGCCTGGCCGGGATCGAATACACTGTGCTGATCTCGGTCAAATATCTGGCCGCTGAAGGCGATGTCAGCGTGCGCGAACTCGCAGCGCATCTGCATCTCAGCGGCGCTTTCGTCACCACGGTGTCCAACAAGCTGCAGCAGATGGGATTGCTCGACAAGCTCGTCGATCCCGCCGATCGCAGGCGTCTGCGTCTCATGGTGACGCAGGCCGGTGACGCGCTGCTCATGAGCCTCAATCCGACGCAGCGTCAGGTCAATGACGTGCAGTTCGATTGTCTCAACGCGGACGAATTTCATCAATTGCTGGGGAGCGTCGAGCGACTCGTCGAATCCAGCGAGCGCGCCATTGCGCTGCAACGCTATCTGCAGCCGCGCGGTCCGGATACTCCGGCGCCATCTGATGGCGGCGACAAACCGGCACGCCGCAAAAAGATATAAAATCTGCGGTCTTTGGTACGAATCGAACCCGAATGCTGCGGCACCGGTATGGATTGCCGATATCGGGCGATTGAATCGGGTGCGACGACATGAGACATAATGTCACTCAGGTCGCTGCGAGGAAGACATGTCCCAGCTTGATGCATCCCCAACGCCGCAACCGGCGCCGTCACAACCTGTTGCGCCGACACCGGCACAACCGGCTGCGCAACCGCCCGCACAGCCTGCGGCGTTGACGCCAGCACAGCCTGCTGCGCTGACACCCGCGCAGCAGGCGTGGCGTCGTCTTGCGATTCCGCTGCTGGCCGTTGCTGCCGCGGTTGTCTTCATCGTTCTGGCCACCACCCGCTGGGACATCTGGATGGGCAACCGCGCGGTGCAAACCACCAACGATGCCTATATCCGCGCGCAGACAACGCGGCTGTCGAGCCGCGTGGCCGGTGCCGTGAAAGCCGTGCCGGTGAACGACTTCCAGCACGTCAAAGCCGGCGATCTGCTGATCCAGATCGATCCCGCGGATTACGAGGCGCAGGTAGCGCAAGCCGAAGCCGGCGTCGCCGGTGCGCAGGCGGCGCTGGACAATCTCGCCAACCAGGTCGAGCTGCAATACGCCACCATCGCGCAGGCCGAGGCGCAGCGCGTGTCGGCGCAGGCGATGGAAGTGCAGGCGCAACAGGAGCGGGAACGTCAGGCTTCGCTGACGCAGACCGAAGCCGGCACGCGGCAGCGCTTCGAACAGGCAACTGCCGCCTATGCCAAGGCACAGGCCGATGTAAAGGCGAGTGGCGCGGTGATCGCCGCCCAGAAACATCAGCTCGAAGTGCTCGCCGGCACGCGCAAGCAGCGCGCCGCCGATCTGCTCGGCGCCAAGGCGACGCTCGATGCTGCCAGGCTACGCCTCGGTTATACGAAGATCGTCGCGCCCTTCGACGGCGTGGTCAGCGAGCGTCAGGTGCAGCCGGGCGATTATGTGAATATCGGCTCCAGCCTGATCAGCATCGTGCCGCTGCCCGACGTCTATGTCATCGCCAATTTCAAGGAAACGCAGCTCACGCGTGTGAAGCCCGGCCAGCCTGTCGATATCGTGGTCGATACGTTCTCCGCGGAGACCCTGCGCGGCCGTGTCGAGCGTGTCTCGCCGGCGTCGGGATCGCAATTCGCCTTGCTGCCGCCGGATAACGCCACCGGCAATTTCACCAAGGTCGTGCAGCGCGTGCCGGTCCGCATCACGCTCGACAAGGGGCAGCCGCTGCTCGACCGGTTGCTGCCGGGCATGTCGGTGACCGCGAGCATCAACACCGACGCGCCGGCGGCCGGCAATGGCGGAAAGTAAGGTCATCGAAAGCGGCCCGGTCTCGACCGGGGGCGTTTCGCACCATCCGATCTTTGCGGTCGGGGCAGTGCTGCTCGGCGCGTTCCTTGCCAATTTTGATACGCGAATCTTCTCCATCGGTCTCGCCGATCTGCGCGGGGCGCTGGGGCTGAGTTTCGACGAAGGCGCGTGGCTCTCCACCGCCGGAACAGCGTCGCAGATCTTCATCGCGCCTGCGGTGGCCTGGATGGCCACCGTGTTCGGGCTCCGCCGCGTGCTCGGCATTCCCGCTCTGGTCTATGCGGCGATCTCGCTGGTGATCCCGCTGGTGCGCGACTACAATCTGCTGCTGGTGCTGAACATCGTGCACGGCATGCTGCTTGGCACCTTCGTACCGGCAACGCTGCTGATCATCTTTCGCAATCTGCCGATGAAGTGGTGGCTACCGGCCATTGCGATCTATTCCATTCGCGTCGGCTTCTCGCTCAATTCCGGCACCGCGCTGGTCGGCTTCTATGTCAGCCACATCGGCTGGCAATGGATGTTCTGGCAGGATGTCATCATCGCGCCGCTGCTCGCGCTGTTCGTCTGGCTCGGCACACCGCGCGAGCCGATCAATCGCTTCGTGCTGTGCGAGGCCGATTGGGGCGGCATGCTCTTGCTCGGCACCGGCATGGCCATGATCTATGCGGGGCTCGATCAGGGCAACCGGCTGGACTGGCTGGGTTCGGGTACGGTGGTGGCGCTGCTTGGCGGCGGCACGGTCCTGACCGTCGGCTTCTTCATCAATGAGTCGGTGGTCAAACGGCCATGGGCGCATGCCGAGGTGCTGCTGTCGCGCAATATCGGTCTCGCGCTGCTGACGATCATTCTCTACACCATGACCAGCCTGTCCAATTCATCGTTGGCGCCGAATTTTCTCACCAACATCGCGCTGTTGCGGCCGGAGCAGTCCGGCATGTTGTTTCTGCTCTATGCCGTCGTGCCGATGATCGTGCTGGTGCCGCTGTCGATCTGGCTCATTCGCTACTACGACGTGAAGCTGACGCTGATCATTGGCCTTGCGGCATTCGCCGCCGCCGCGCTCCTGGGCACGCAGCTCACCCATGAATGGGCGCTTGGCGATTTCATCCCGATGGTGATGTTGCAGTCGCTTGGGCAGAGCTTCACGCTGCTGCCCATCGTGATCATCGCGCTGTCGAATTCCGATCCGTCGCGCGCCACCGCCTTTGCGGCCTATATCCAGGTCTTCCGACTCGGCGGCGCCGAGATCGGCATCGCGTTGATGGGCACCTGGCTGCGCGTGCGCGAGCAGATCCATTCGAATCTGCTCGGCCAGCATGTCGCCAGCGGCGATGCCGATGTCGTCGGCATTCTTGCCAAGCTCACCGGCCGCTTCGCCAGCCATGGTGAGGGTCTCGCACAAGCGCGCGGCATCGGCACGCTCGCAAGCCTCGTGCAGCGCGAGGCCAATACGCTGGCCTATATCGACGGCTTCTGGCTCACCTTCTGGTTCGCGATGGCAGCGCTGATCGTCGTGTCGCTGATCGGCAATGCGCCGAAGGGACCGTTCACGCCGAAGCCGCGGGGGTGAGGGGGATCTCTCTCGTCATTCCGGGGCGTGTGTCTGGGCTCGTCATTCCGGGGCGCACGAGGCGGCGCAGCCGCGTAGTGCGAACCCGGAATCCCGAAGTGTTCAGCGCAAAACATGTCGGGATTCCGGGTTCGCGATACGCCGCCTTCGGCGTCTCCTCGCGCCCCGGAATGACAGTTTGGCGCACCGAAACTTTTTTTCCTATATCCCGTTGACACCATCCCTATCAGGTTTATATTCCCCTCCGTCCTGCCCCACCGAGAGGGGCGATCGCGATCGTCACGTTCGCGGGGTGGGATGCGGTGGACGCCGGAGATGCGGCGTCACGCGGTTCATGGGGGACGTCTGTCTTCGGGCAGGACGGATCTGCGCCAGCACTGCCACTGGCAAGGAGACGTTTGGCCTTCGGATGGAAAGACCCCTGGACAGTGTGACGGACGACCAAGTCAAAACGCGTTCGGCCAAGTGCTTTGCGGCTACCCTGTCCCTCCGCCCTGGGACACTAATTTTGGTGATGGGACCGTTCGCCATGGCAGATGTGCAGGCAACCGAAAAAAACACCGCAGGCGGAACGCCGGGCACTTGCTCGGCGCCTCCGAAAGTCCTGATGCACTCTAAATTGCGGAAGACCGCATCGCATCAGGCCCAAGGGTGCAACGGGCACCTGGCGTTCCGCACGCCCTCTCACAAGGGGCGGGAATGCAAAGAACGACGGCGCCCCCGCGCCGCAAACAATGGGGGTGATGACGCATGTCTGGAGAGCAGTGGCTGTTTGACAGTTGAATCTGAAATAACGTGACGCGCGCACGCTCAAACCAGACGCCGTCATGCCCGGCGCATGCCGGGTATCCACGCCTGGGCGACATCCACAGCAAGGCGTGGATGGCCGGAACAAGTCCGGCCATGACGTGTGCAGAAGCCTGGGATCATTGCGAAGCTCGCTTCGCGTAGTCGGGCCACGACGACCGAGAGCATCACGCGGGATCGCAGGATGGGTGGAGTGCAGGCGCATCGCGCAGGAGCGAAACCCATCAACCACACAAGCTCAGAAAAGCGATGGTTTCGCGAGGACGCTCTACCCATCCTACGATTGCGGACGACGCTCGCCGCTAATCCTGCAGCTCGTTCACCTTGCTCACCCAGATACGCACGTCAGTGAGCACCTGCGGCAGCACGTCCTTGACCTCCTGCACGGTCATGCCGGCCTTGATGCGGGGATCGTAGAGGATGTTGAGGATGTACTGGTCGTAGACGTCGAAGAAGCCCATCTGGACGTTGTCGTTGAACATCGTCCACGGCACCGTACTGGTATCGTTGATCGGGCCCAGCGACTGCAGCAATTCCTCATAGGCGCAATCGAGAAAGACGAAGTCGCCATTGTCGACGGTAAGGATCACGTCGGAGCGTTCGATCTCGAAGGCCTCGTTCTTGCGGAAGCCGGACAGGCATTGCGGGTCGAGGGAGTCGCGGATCTCGTTGGCCCGGTCGGTGCCATAGAAGGTCGAGATGGTGCGATAGAGATCGCGGTCGCGCACCAGCTTCACCAGTACATTGGCGTCGTCGCGGTTGTCCGCCATGGCGATGTTGAGATGCTGCACCCGGCGCGCGATGTCGGTCACAACCTTGGCGATTTGAGCCTTGCGGTCGGCACGGCCCTCGGCGAAGACCCGCACCGGAAGCTCATATTTGCGGATGCGGTCGACGCGGCCGGCGAGGTGATATTCGGCGCCAAAGGCGGTCTTGAAAAAACCGTCGATGATCTCGCTGTCGGTGAAGGTCTTCTTCTCGGTGCGCTGGCGCGCCGTAACGGCGGGCGGCTCGCTCGCACCGGCATAAGACGGCTGCGGCACGAAGGCGGTCAAAGACGCTAGCGCCAGCAGCGCGGCAATCGTCCGGACGATGAATCGATCTGGTGTCGGGGCGGGCATTATTACTCAAGTTCTCGCAATGCGCGTATTTGCGCAAGCGTTCAGTGCCGCCCCCGCGGACTATTCGAAGGCTTCCCGCAGGAAGCCTTCGTTCTCAGGTCAAGCTCAGTTCTTGACGATGACCGTCGCGCCGACCGAGACGCGGTTATAGAGATCGGTGACATCGTCATTGGTCATGCGGAAGCATCCCGAGGACACGGCCTGCCCGATGGTCTCCGGCTCGTTCGAGCCGTGGATGCGGTACAGCGTCGAGCCGAGATACATGGCGCGGGCGCCGAGCGGGTTGTCGATGCCGCCGGGCATGTGGCGGGGCAAATCGGGCCGGCGGGCGAGCATCTGGGCCGGCGGGGTCCAGCTCGGCCATTCCTTCTTGGCGGTGACGCGGTGGACGCCGCCCCAGCGGAAGCCATCGCGGCCGACGCCGATGCCATAGCGCAGCGCCTGGCCGCCCGGCTGCACCAGATAGAGCCGGCGCTCGGCGGTGTTCACGACGATGGTCCCAGGGGCGTAATTGCTGTGGAAGCCGACGGTCTGGCGCTGGATCGGGCCGGAGCTGTTGCCGCCGCCATTGCCGAAATTGGAGAAGAAGTTGGAGAGCGACGGGCCGTCGTCGACCTCGAAGTCCTGCGCCGGCGGCTGGTTGCGAACGCGTGCATCGGCAGGAAACGCAATTGTGGTGAACGCGGCTGCGGCAAAAAAGAGAGCAAAAAGGCGCTTCATCATGGTCCTCGCCAGAAAAAATTGAGGCCCAAGACAGGCCATAAATCGCCCCGATCCGCAACCCACGGCCGTGTGAGGACAGCCCGGATGGAGCGATAATAACCGGCGTTCAGCCCGCCCCGCGGCCCTCACAACGAAGCCTTGCGTTCCGACCCTTTGACGGGCCCTCCGAACAATGGTTCATCAGCCCCCGAGATCAAGAAACCGAGATACGACCCTGAATCAAACGGAGTGAGACGATGAACGGTGCGGAAAGCCTGGTGCGGACATTGGTGGCGGGCAATGTGGATGTCTGCTTTGCCAATCCGGGAACGTCGGAAATGCATTTCGTTGCGGCGCTCGACCGCGTCGAAGGCATGCGCTGCGTGCTCGGCCTGTTCGAAGGCGTCGTCACCGGCGCGGCGGATGGCTACTTCCGCATGAAGGGCACCCCGGCCTCGACGCTGCTGCATCTCGGTCCCGGCCTCGCCAATGGCCTCGCCAACCTGCACAATGCCAAGAAGGCCAATTCGGGCATCGTCAACATCGTCGGCCAGCATGCCGTCTATCACATCGAATACAACGCGCCGCTGACCTCGGACATCGAGGGCCTCGCCCGTCCGATGTCGCAGTGGGTGCACACCTCGCCGGATTCCAAGTCGGTGGCCAAGGACGGCGCCGCAGCAATTGCCGCCGCCAAGGATCGCCAGATCGCGACGCTGATCCTGCCCGCTGACACCGCATGGGGCGCGGCCGATGGCGTGGCCCCGGTGCCAGCCGAGAAGCAGAGCGCCGGTTATTCGGCGCAGGCCGTCGAGACCGCCGCCAGGATCATGAAGGACGGTGGCGCCTCGACGCTGCTGCTGATGACCGGCCAGGGGCTGACCGAGAAGGGCCTGGCGCTGGCCGAGCAGATCGCCGGCAAGACCGGCTGCAAGGTGATGGGCCAGACCTATAATCCGCGCATGGCGCGCGGCCGCGGCCGGTTCTCCATCGACCGCATTCCCTATGTGATCGAAGCCGCACTTCCGCTGCTGAAGGATTTCAAGAACATCGTGCTGGTGGAAGCCAACGATCCCGTGGCCTTCTTCGCCTATCCGAACAAGCCGAGCATGCTGAAGCCGGAAGGCTGCGAAGTGCATCGCATCACCGCCGGCGGCGAGAACTCGATCGCTGCGCTCGAAGCACTGGCCGGCGCGCTCGGCGCCAAGCCATCGGATGTGAAGCCGCAGAAGCTCGCCGAACTGGTGAAGCCGACCGGCGCGCTGAACCACACCACGATTGCGCAGGCGATTGCCTATGCGATCCCGGAAAACGCCATCATGGTCGATGAGTCGTTGACCACCGGTCGCGGATTCTTCCCGCCGACCGCAGCGGCTGCGCCGCATGACTGGCTGCAGAACATGGGCGGCTCGATCGGCTTCTCGACCCCGGTCGCCACCGGCGCCGCCGTGGCCTGCCCGGACCGCAAGGTGATCTGCATGGTTGGTGACGGCAGCGCGATGTACACGCTGCAGTCGCTGTGGACCCAGGCCCGCGAAGAGCTCGACATCACCACCATCGTGTTCGCCAACCGCAAGTATCAAATCCTGCTCGGTGAATTCGCCGGCGTCGATGCCGGCGAGCCGGGCCAGCGCGCCCTCGATATGCTCAACCTCGACCGTCCGACGCTCGACTGGGTGTCGCTCGCCAAGGGCATGGGCGTCCCCGGCGTTTCGGTATCGAACGTCGACGACTTCAACAAGGCGCTTGCCAACGCGATCGCCGCGAAGGGTCCGAAGCTGATCGAAGTGGTGATGTGAGCAGGGCTGAGCCATAGCTGGCAAATACCCCGCTACCAAGTGGGGTCCCTGCCAAATAGAGAAAGGCTCCGGATCACTCCGGAGCCTTTTCAGTACTGTTCCCTACTGACGAAATGATACCAATGGAAACACGTTCCGATTTTTCGGCACAACTTCGCGCAGTGCTTTCTCCGGCAGGGATTGTGCTTTGCAACCTGCGCGCATCGGGAACAATAGTTGTGAACATCGCGTTGCAAAGGGGCAGCTACCGTACACACAAGTTATTTCAGCGCACTCATAAGATCAGATGGCAAAAAATCGTTGGGACGAGGAACAGATTGAAATTTTGAAAGGGCTTATCGCGCGTAAAGTATCGCTGGCCAGAGCCGCAGTGATCATGAAACGACCGCAGAGTTCCGTTCAGATCCAGGCACGCCGGCTCGGAGCACCATTCCCCGGTGTTCGAGCGACTAAAGCGCGGTTGAAGGCCCAAATCGATGAAGCCGAGAAGAAAGCGTTGCGGTGAAAAGCGCGATTGAGCTTGTGGTTGCCGCCTATGTCGACACAAACCAGCTAAGTGCGTTGCAAGATCTCAAGGTGCATCGCGAAACGCTGGCGGCGTCCGTCCGCAACAGAATGGACTTCAATTTCGGCGTACTGCTCGGGCAGCTCGACGACGACATCCGCGAAATCGAAGCCGGTATTCGCCGATTGCGTGCTTCGATGGAAGCGCGGCCAGCGGTCGAGTCCTAAGCTGGTGCGCGTCGGTTACGTTGCCAAGTCCTCCGTCTGTTCGCTCCAGCGCAGATAGTCGCGTGGTGAAATCCCCATCGAGCGACGGAACATGGCGCTGAATGCACTTGGACTATCATAGCCAAGATCGAGCGCCACATTGGTCACCGGCTCGCGCATGGTCAGGCGCGACAGCGCTTCCATCAATCGCACCTGCTGGCGCCATTCGGCGAAGCTCATGCCGGTCTCGCGGCGAAACAGCCGTGTCAGCGTCCGTCGGCCGAGGCCGCCGATCTGCGACCAGGATTCCAGATCCTGATTGTTGCCGGGCTCGCGCAGGATCGCCTCGCAGATCCGCGCGAGGCGGCGATCCTGCGGCATCGGCGCACGCAATGGCACCGCGGGCATGCGGCCGATTTCGGCAAGCATCAAATTCATGATCTGGCCTTCGCGGCCATTCATATCGTATTCGGTCGGGAAGGTGACGGCCTCGTTGAGCAGCGCGCGTACCAGCGACGACACTTCCATCAGCTGGCACGACGTCGGCAGGCCGTTGGCTGCTTCGGGTTCGACATACAGCGTACGCAGCTGCACGGTGCCCCAGCAGCGGCTTTGATGGACAACGCCGGGCGGGATCCACAGCGCATGCTGCGGCGATACGGTCCAGCTGCCAGTCTCGGTGATGACCGTCATGACGCCGGTCAGGCCGTGCAGGAACTGCGCGCGGCGGTGGCTGTGCCGGACGCCGACGCCGCCCGAGGAGAATTCGGCAGCCATCGCAACCACCGGACGTTGTGCGCCCTGGAGTGCATCGGCGCGACGGCCGCTGGCCTCGAACCCGGAAAAACTCACCATGGCCGGCGGCGCGACGCGCTGGCGCGGCGTGGCGCATGAAATTGAAGAGATATGGCCCATACGCGACAAATCCTGACCCTGTGAAGACGGAGATGATGCGCTGACATCGTACCCTAGGATAGAGGTTTTGAGCGCATCGTTCCGGACGTTGCCATTCTCAAAGCAGGCTTCATGCCACTAGCGCGTTTTCCAGCGAAGTGGGTACCGGTTCGCATTAAGAAAACGCGTAAAACAACAATTCTGAGCCCCGTTCCGATTCAATCGGAACGGAAAAGGCTCGGGCAGAAACAAACGCAGGAATTCGATGACCCGCATTACTCTCATGACAACCCTGTCCAACACCATGGGCTTTCTGGAGAACCACCTGAAGCGGGCGGTTCCCGGCGCAGTCGTGACCACTTGGCCGGAGCAGGGCGCGCTGGACGGGGAGGTTGTGGTCTGCTGGAAACCACCCGCGGGCGTGATGGCGACCATGCCGAATTTGCGGCTGATCCATTCCATCGCCGCCGGTGTGGACAATGTGTTGTCCGACACGGCACTGCCGGACCTGCCGCTGTGCCGGATCGTCGATCCGCTCTTGGGTAGAGCGATGGCCGAATATGTGCTGTGGGGCACGCTGTATTTTCATCGCGAGTTCGACCGCGTCTCCACCAATGCCCGCAATGGGCACTGGCATCGCTACGATCAGGTCGCGGCCGCCGACAAGCGCGTCGGCATTCTCGGCCTCGGCACCCTCGGAATCCAGGCTGCCACTCTGCTGAAATCGGTCGGCTACAAGGTCTCCGGCTGGTCGCGCTCCGCAAAACAGGTCGAGGGTGTGGACGTCTTCGCCGGCGACGCCGCGCTCGACGATTTCCTGGCGCAGACCGATATCCTCGTCTGCCTGCTGCCGCTAACGCAGAGCACGATGGGAATCCTGAATGCTGATCGCTTTGCCCGCCTGCCGAAAGGGGCGGCACTTATCCTCTGCAGCCGAGGCGAGCATCTGAACGTTCCAGACCTCGTTGCCTCATTGCGATCGGGCCATCTGCGCGGCGCGGTTCTCGACGTGTTCGACAAGGAGCCGCTGCAGCCTGACAATCCTCTCTGGACGGAGCCGGGTATTCTGGTGACGCCGCACATGGCCGGATTGGCCAAACCGCGCGTCATTGCCGACCAGATTGCCGAGAATATCCGCCGTCTCAAGGCTGGAGAGATTCTACTCAACCGCGTCGATCCGGCACTGGGATACTGAATGCCTGCTCATTCACGGAACATGTTCGGCTCTCAGACAATGCCGGCCCGATCGCGATGATGATCGGCCCGGCGACGGCGGCGGCTTGAATTTTGCAAGCTCATCCTTGCGCGTCAGTGCAACCCTGACGTTCAACCCTCTGTGTCCATCGGGAGAGCTGAATGAATCGACGTGAGTTTACGAAATTGCTGGGTCTGAGCGCTACGGCGCTGTCGGGCATCCCGCTCGGCATCACCCGCGCCATGGGGCAGACCAGAGGCGGTACGCTCAATACGATCATCCAGCCCGAACCGCCGATCCTGGTCACGGCGATCAATCAGCAACAGCCGACCCTCACCGTCGGCGGCAAACTCTATGAGAGCCTGCTGCGTTACGATTTTGATCTCAAGCCGATTCCCGGCCTCGCCAAATCATGGGAGGTTTCGCCGGACGGGCTGACCTACACGTTCAAGCTGTTCCCGAACATCACGTTTCACGACGGCAAGCCGCTCACGTCGGAAGACGTGATCTTCACCATGACCAAGGTGCTGATGGAAACCCATGCGCGCGGTCGCGTGACATTTGCGCGCATCGCAAAGGCGGAAGCGCCCGATCCACTGACGGTGATCTTCACGCTGAAGTCGCCCTTCGCGCCGTTCCTGACGTCACTGGATTGCACCACGGCGCCGATCCTGCCGAAGCACATCTATGAGGGGACCGACTATCGCAAGAATCCCGCCAATGCGCAGGCAATCGGCTGCGGTCCGTTCAAGCTCAAGGAGTGGGTCAAGGGATCGCACATCCATTTTGTCCGGCACGAAGGTTATCATCGGCCGGGCGAGCCCTATCTCGACGAAATCATCTACCGCGCGATCCCCGATGGTGCGTCGCGTACCGTGGCGGTCGAGCAGGGCAAGGTGCAGCTGACGCAGTGGGGCGATATCGAATTCTTCGAGGTGCCGCGGTTGTCGAAACTGCCGAATTACGAGGTGTCCACCAAGGGCTACGAATTCTTCGCACCACATCAATGGATCGAACTCAACAACCGCATCAAGCCGATGGACGACAAGCGTTTTCGTCAGGCCGTGATGCATGCGATCGACCGCAAGGCGATGCTGCAGCGAATCTATTTCGGGCTCGGCAAGCTGGCGACCGGCCCGATTTCGTCGAAGACCCGATTCTACGACAAGAACGTCAAGACCTATGACTACTCTGTCGATAAGGCGAAGGCGCTGCTCGACGAGATGGGGCTGAAGCCGGGTCCGGATGGCAAGCGCGTTACGCTGCGCTATCTGATCTCGCCAGTCAGCGAGGCCAATACGCGCGCCGCCGAGTTCCTGCGCCAGTCACTCGGGCGCGTCGGCATCGATCTGCAATTGCAGACAACCGATATCGCCGGCTGGGCGCAAAAGTTCGCCGATTGGGATTACGATATGACCGCCAACCTGGTCTACCAGTTCGGCGATCCCGCACTCGGTGTGGCGCGCACTTACATCACATCGAATATCAAGAAGGGCATCCTGTTCTCGAACACCGCCGGTTATTCCAATCCGGAAGTTGATCGCCTGTTCGAAGAAGCAGCCGTGGCGACATCCGATGACAAGCGGCAGGAGCTTTATAGTCAGGTCCAGAGAATTCTCGTTGAGGACGTTCCTGTGGTCTGGACGTTCGAGCAGGACTATCCGAACTTCATCGACAAGCGGCTGAAGAACGTGTTGTCGACGGCGATCGGGGTGCACGAGACATTCGGGGCGGTGAGTTTCGGATGACGTTGAGCGCTTCAAATATCTTTGCTACAAAGGAATTAAGATGAACAGACGTGAATTCGCGAAGCTATTGGGTTTGAGTGCGACGGCGCTTTCGGGAATTCCCCTCGGCGTCACCCGCGCCGTGGGTCAGACCAGGGGCGGCACGCTCAATACAATCATCCAGCCCGAGCCGCCGATCCTGGTGACGGCGCTCAACCAGCAGCAGCCGACGCTGACGCTGGGCGGCAAGATCTATGAGAGCCTGCTCCGCTACGGCGCCGATCTGAAGCCGCTGCCCGGTCTCGCTGAGTCCTGGACCGTTTCACCCGATGGCCTCGTCTATACATTCAAGCTGTTTCCAGGCATCACCTTCCATGACGGCAAGCCGTTGACGTCGGAAGACGTGGTGTTCTCGGTCACCAAGGTCCTCGTCGAAACCCATGCGCGTGCGCGCGGCACCTTCCTGCGCATCGACAAGGCCGAAGCGCCCGATCCACTCACGGTGGTGTTCACGCTGAAGGCGCCGTTCGCGCCGTTCCTCAATTCGTTCGATTGCACCACCGCGCCGATCGTGCCGAAGCACATCTATGACGGCACCGATTTCCGCAAGAACCCTGCCAATGCGCAGGCGATCGGCTCGGGCCCGTTCAAGCTCAAGGAATGGGTCAAGGGCTCGCATGTCCATCTCGTTAAACACGAGGGCTATTACCGCAAGGGCGAGCCGCATCTCGACGAGATCATCTATCGCGTGATTCCGGACGGCGCATCGCGTGCCGTCGCGCTGGAACAGGGCAAGGTCCAATTGACGCAGTGGACCGACGTCGAACTGTTCGACGTTGCGCGTCTCTCGAAGCTGCCCAATGTCGAAATGACCACCAAGGGCTACGAGTTCTTCGCGCCGCATTTCTGGCTGGAGTTCAATCTTCGCGTCAAGCCGATGGACGACAAGCGCTTCCGCCAGGCGGTCATGTTCGCGGTCGATCGCAAAGCGCTGCTGCAACGCGTGTTCTTCAATCTCGGGAAGGTGGCGACCGGACCCGTTTCGTCGAAGACCCGGTTCTACGAAAAAGATGTCAAGCAGTACGACTACTCGCTGGACAAGGCGAAAGCTCTGCTCGACGAGATGGGCCTGAAGCCCGGCGCTGACGGCAAACGCGTCAGCATCAAATTCCTGGTTCCGCCCTATGGCGAAATCTGGCAGCGCTCGGCCGAATTCTTCAAGCAATCGCTCGGTCGTGTCGGCATCGATCTGCAACTGGAAAATCTCGATCTCGCCGGCTGGGCCGAGCGCACCAGCAACTGGAATTACGAGATGACCTGTAATCTGCTCTACCAGTTCGGCGATCCGGCGCTGGGCGTGTCGCGCAGTTACATCACGGCGAATATCCGTAAGGGTATTCTGTTCTCAAATATCGCGGGCTATTCCAATCCGGAAGTAGACCGGCTATTCGAGGAAGCCGCCGTGGCGACCTCTGACGCAAAACGTCAGGAACTCTACACGGCCGTGCAGAAAATTGTCGTAGAAGAAGTCCCGATCGCATGGATGGTCGAGCAAGGCTTCCCCAACTTCATCGACAAGCGGTTGAAGAACGTCATCACCACCGGCATCGGTGTGCACGAGACTTTTGGAGCCGTGACGCTCGGTTGAAGCCGAAGTTACTGAAAGTCATTTGATGGCTTGGCTGTAGCCGGACGTGTAAGCGTCCGGCTACAGCCACTGTCAGGCGTCAATGTTTAAAGGAAGAGGCTATGAATAGACGTGAATTCGCGAAGCTGATGGGCGTGAGCGCGGTTGCGCTCTCGGGTATCCCCCTCGGCATCACCCGTGCCGCTGGCCAAACCAAAGGCGGCACGCTGAACACGATCATTCAGCCAGAGCCTCCGATCCTCGTCACGGCACTGAACCAGCAGCAGCCGACGCTGACACTGGGCGGCAAGATTTATGAGAGCCTGCTGCGCTATAGCCCTGACCTCAAGCCGATGCCGGGCCTCGCACAGTCGTGGGAAGTGTCGCCGGACGGCCTGACCTATACATTCAAACTGTTCCCCGGCATTACCTTTCATGACGGCAAGCCGCTGACGGCTGACGACGTCATCTTCTCGATGACCAAGCTGCTGCCGGAGACCCATGCACGTGCGCGCGGGATTTACTCGCGCATCGAAAAGGCCGATGCGCCGGATCCGCTCACCGTGGTGTTCAAGCTGAAGTCGACCTTTGCCCCGTTCCTGACCGCGCTCGACTGCACCACCGGTCCAATCGTGCCCAAGCATATCTATGACGGCACGGAATATCGCAAGAACCCGGCGAATGCGCAGGCGATCGGCTCAGGCCCGTTCAAGCTCAAGGAATGGGTGAAGGGCTCGCATGTTCATCTCGTCAAGCACGAAGGCTATTACCGCAAAGATCAGCCGTATCTCGACGAAATCATCTATCGCATTATTCCCGACTCGGCGTCACGCGCTGTTGCGCTGGAGCAGGGCAAGATTCAGCTGACGCAGTGGAACGACATCGAAATGTTCGATGTAGCGCGGTTGTCGAAGTTGCCGAATTTCGAGCTGACCACGAAGGGTTACGAATATTTCGCTCCACATCAGTGGCTCGAACTCAACAACCGCATCAAGCCGATGGACGACAAGCGTTTCCGTCAGGCCATTGCCTATGCGCTCGATCTGAAATCGATGGCACAGCGCGTTTACTTCGGTCTGCCCAAGGTTGCGACCGGTCCGGTGTCGTCGGCGACCAGGTTCTACGAGAAAAACGTCAAGCGTTACGATTACTCGCTGGACAAGGCAAAGGCGCTGCTCGACGAGATGGGGCTCAAGCCAAGTGCCGGCGGCAAACGCGTCACCATCAAGTATCTCACCCCGCCCTATGGTGAAATCTATCAGCGCGCGGCCGAGTTCATTCGCCAGTCGCTCGGCCGCGTCGGCATCGATGTGCAGATCGAGAATACCGATGTCGGTGGCTGGGCCGAGAAGTTCAGCAACTGGGACTACGAGATGACGGGCAACCTGGTCTATCAGTTCGGCGATCCCGCACTCGGCGTGTCGCGCACCTACATCTCGTCGAATATCAAGAAGGGCATCCTATTCTCGAACACGGCAGGCTATTCCAATCCGGAAGTCGACCGTCTGTTCGAAGAGGCTGCAACCTCGACCTCCGAGGCCAAGCGTCAGGAACTCTACAGCCAGGTGCAGAAGATCCTGGTCGAGGATGTGCCGGTGGTCTGGATGTTCGAGCAGGCCTATCCCACCTTCATCGACAAGCGCCTCAAGAACGTGACTACAACAGCGATCGGCGTGCATGAATCGTTCAGCGACGTGAGCTTCGGATGACGGCGGTATCGGTCAATGCAAAAGGCGGTCGCGTGTTCGCGATCGCCCTCGCGCTTGCGGGGTGGTTTGTCAAATTCGTAGCCGTCGTTTTGGTCATTGCGACCTTCAACTTTATTCTCGTTCATGCCGCACCTGGCGATCCCGCGCAGGTGATTGCCGGCCAGAGCGGCGCATCCGACGAAAAGCTTCTGGCGCAGCTGCGCGCTGAATACGGGCTCGACAAGCCCTATCCGATTCAGCTCGCCACCTATCTGAAGCGCGTCGTGACGCTCGACCTTGGTTATTCCTATCGCCAGCAGCGGACCGTGGCGTCGCTCATTCTCGAGCGTCTGCCGGCAACACTGTTGCTGACGGCGACGGCTTTCAGCCTCGCGCTTCTGTCAGGCATCATTCTTGGCACGCTGGCCGGTGTCCGCGCCGGTAAGTGGTCCGACACGGTGCTGACCGTCGTGTCGCTGCTGCTTTATGCAACGCCGGTGTTCTGGCTTGGCCTGATGCTGGTTTTGCTGTTTTCGGTGCAACTCGATTGGCTGCCGGCGTTTGGTTACGTGACCATCGGTGTGCCGATGACCGCATTGCAGCGCATGTTCGACATCGGCTGGCATTTGATCCTGCCGGCGGTGTCACTCGCGGCCGTCTATCTCGCGATCTACACCCGCCTGATGCGCTCGTCGGTGCTGGACGTCACCCATCAGGATTTCATCAAGACCGCCAAGGCCAAAGGCCTGAAGCAGGGCCGTATCATCATTCGCCATATCCTGCGCAATGCGATGCTGCCGATCGTCACCGTCGCTGGCATGCAGGCGGGTGCGCTGGTGGGTGGCGCGGTGGTGATCGAGACTGTGTTTGCCTGGCCGGGTCTCGGACGTCTGATTTATGATGCGCTATTGCAGCGCGACTATCCGGTGTTGCTGGGCGTGTTTCTGGTGATGTCGGTGATCGTGATCGCGCTCAACCTTCTTACCGATGCGATCTACCGGGTGATCGATCCGCGCGTCTCCGTGCGCGCGGCATCGTGAACGGGATTATATGATGTCTACGCTCAAATCGTTTCTCCGCCATCCCACCGGGATGATTGGTCTGATCGTCCTCCTCGCGGTGGTCCTCCTCGCGGTGACGGCCCCGTGGCTGTTCCCCGACGATCCCTGGGACATGGTCGGCGCGCCGTTCCAGCCGCCGTTCAGTGAAGGGCTCTGGCTTGGCTCCGATATGCTCGGCCGTGACGTCGCTGCCGGCATCGCGCATGGTGCGCGGATTTCGCTGATCATCGGCGTCATCTCGACGCTAACCTCGCTGGTTATCGGCGTCACCATCGGCGCAACCGCCGGCTATTTCGGCGGCAAGGTCGATGAGGTGATGATGCGTATCACCGAGCTGTTCCAGACCATCCCGGGCTTCATTCTCGCCATCTTGCTGGTCGCGACCATCGGGCCGAAGATCTCCAACATCATCTTCGCAATCGGCATCGTCAGCTGGCCGCCGCTGGCACGCCTGACGCGCGCCGAGTTCATGCGGCTGCGCGGGCGTGAGTTCGTGCAAGCTGCGGTCTGCCAGGGCCAGCGTCCGCTGACCGTGGTGCTGCGCCGCATCCTGCCGAACGCGATCTCGCCGATTATCGTCACCGGATCGCTTGCGGTCGCCAGCGCCATCCTGATCGAGAGCGCGTTGAGCTTCATGGGTCTCGGCGATCCCAATCTGATGTCGTGGGGCTTCATGATCGGCGCCGCTCGTACCGTGATCCGGCAGGCGTGGTGGATGAGCGTGTTTCCCGGTCTAGCCATCCTGCTCACGGTGCTCGCCATCAATCTCGTGGGTGAAGGTCTCAATGACACGCTGAACCCCCGTATCTCACGCAAGCGATAGTATCCATGACCGACAAAACACTGCTTGCCATCGAGAACGTCTCCATCAGCCTGCCGCCGGGCGCAGATCGTCCTTTTGCCATCGAGGACGTATCGCTCACCGTCAACCGCAACGAAATCGTCTGTCTCGTCGGCGAGTCCGGCTCCGGCAAGTCGATGACCGCGCATGCGATCCTGCGACTGCTGCCCGACCGAACGGGCGTTGCGCAGGGCAGCATCAGCTTCAATGGTAACGACATCGCCAAGGCCGATGAGCCGACAATGCGCAAGCTGCGCGGCGGCGCGATCTCGATGATTTTCCAGGAGCCACTCAGCGCGCTCAATCCGCTGGCCCGTGTCGGCCAGCAGATTGCGGAATCGATCATCACACACACCAAGCCGACGCCGCCCAAAGAGGCGGTGGATGCGCGCGTGCAGGAGTTGATCCGGGACGTTGGCCTGCCGGATCCGGTGGCGCTCGCGCGCAGCTTTCCGTTTCAGCTCTCGGGCGGCCAGCGTCAGCGCATCATGATCGCGATGGCGATGGCGAATAATCCGGCGTTGCTGCTGGCCGACGAGCCGACCACGGCGCTCGACGTCACCACGCAGAAGCAGATTCTCGCGCTGGTGAAGAAGCTCCAGTCGGAGCGCGGCATGGGCGTGCTGCTGATCACCCACGATTTTGGCGTCGTTGCCGATGTCGCTGATCGCGTCGTCGTCATGCGCAACGGCCGTGTCGTTGAGCAGGGCACCGTCGACGAGGTCCTGCGTAATCCGAAGGACGATTACACCAAGAGCCTGATCGCCGCCGTCCCCGGCGCGCGCTCGCTGACCAAAGCCGATCGCAAGATCACCGGTGAGCCGTTGCTCGATGCGGTCGGGCTGAACAAGACCTTCATCACCAAACAGGGCATGTTCCTGCCGCCGCGCCGGACCGATGCCGTGCAGAACATCTCGCTCGGTCTGAAGGCGCGCGAGACGGTGGCCATCGTCGGCGAGTCCGGCTCGGGCAAGTCCACGCTGGGTCGGCTGATTATGCGGCTGATCGAGCCTGACACGGGCTCGGTTCATTTCGATGGTAAGGATCTGTTATCACAGCGCGGCGAGCGGCTGCGTCAGATGCGCCGCAAGATCCAGATCGTGTTCCAGGATCCCTTCGCGGCGCTCGATCCACGCCAGAAGGTGGGCGACGCCATTGCCGGCGGCCCGATTGCCTATGGCACGCCCTCGAAGGAAGCCATGGCCGATGCGAAGCGCCTGCTGGCCCGCGTGGGCCTACAGGAGAGCGCGGCCAACCGCTATCCGCACGAATTCTCCGGCGGTCAGCGGCAGCGCATCTGTATCGCGCGTGCGCTGGCCCTGAAGCCTTCGGTGCTTGTGGCGGACGAGGCGGTCTCGGCGCTCGACGTCTCGGTACAGGCGCAGGTGCTGCAGCTCCTCGCCGAACTGCGCGAGGAGATGAACCTGGCGATGATCTTCATCACCCATGACCTGCGCGTCGCCGCTGAAATCGCCGACCGCATCGTGGTGATGCGGCGCGGCGAGATCGTCGAACAGGGCGAAACGCAGAAGATCTTCCAGAATCCCACCGACGCCTATACGCGTGCGCTGCTGGATGCGATCCCCGGCCGCTCGATGTTTGCCGGTCCGGGTGCCAGGCAGGCGGAAGTCGCTTCCGCATAAAAAAAAGCCCGCCAGACTTTACGCCTGGCGGGCTTCGTCATTCTGCCGATTCAGTCCAGCTTCACATTGGCCTCGGTCACGACCTTGCGCCAACGCGCGACTTCGGTCGACACCATCTTGCCGAAGTCAGCGCCGGCGACATCGGGAACATCGGAGCCGTTGCGCTCCCACGCCTCCTTGATCGCCGGCACCTGCAATGCAGCTTTCAATTCCTTCGCCATGCGCTCGACCACGTCGGGCGGCGTGCCCTTGGGGGCGAACAGCCCGTACCAGGTGGCGACTTCATAATTCGGCAAACCGGCTTCCGCCGCGGTCGGCAGATCGGGGAAGGCTGCCACGCGCTTCGGAGCGGCAATCGCCAGCGCGCGGAGTTGCCCCGCGCGGATTGGCGCGGCGGACGAGCCGAGACCGTCGAACACGACGGGCACGTGACCGGCGATCAGGTCCTGCATTGCCGGTCCGGCGCCGCGATAGGGCACGTGCTGGATCTTGGTCTGGGTCAGGATCTTGAACAGCTCGCCGGCCAGGTGATGCGTCGTGCCGGCGCCGGCCGATCCATAAGAGAGCTTGTCCGGGTTGGCCTTCGCATAGGCGATGAATTCACCCAGTGTCTTGGCGGCGACCTTGTCTGGATTGACCACGATGACCTGCGGTGGTCGTGCGATCAGCGCCACCGGGATGAAGTCTTTCTCGATGTCATAATCGAGGGTGGGATAGAGCGACGGGGCGATCGCGTGATGCGCGGCACCCATGAAGAAGGTGTAGCCGTCAGGCGCCGCCTTGGCAGCCGCCGAAGCGCCAACCGTGCCGCCCGCACCGGCGCGGTTTTCGATGATGACGCGCTTGCCGAGTTGGGTGTCGAGCTGCGCCGCCAGTGGCCGCGCAAAGGCGTCGGTGCCGCCGCCGGCTGCGAAGGGAACGATGAAGGTGACTTGTTTCTGCGGCCACTGGGCGTGCGCGCCGGTCGTGATCGCAGAACAGCTCGCCATGACGGCAAGCAAGGCAACGTGAACGGCTTTGATCCGCACGGAATCCTCCCGATTTTATTGCGTCATTGGGGACGCTTGGTCTTATGTTCTGCGAGATAAGGCGCGGATGCAAGGTATCCGGCACCGGTATAACTCACACTATAGTCGGTATGGTTACGCCAATGGAACCGGACAAGGCTGTCCGTTGAGGCGTTTAGCCGCTAGCCACCCGCGGCTAGGCGCCGGCGGCCATTTTTTCTGCGGCGATCATCTCGATATGCGGAACTGCATCGACGAGCTCGCGGGTGTAGTCGGTCTTCGGGCTGTCGAACAACTGATGACTCTCGCCTTCTTCGACGATGGCGCCGTTGCGCAGCACGATGGTCCGCTGGCACATCATGCGCACGACGTTGAGATCGTGGCTGACGAACAGGAAGGCGAGATTGTCTTCGCGACGCAACCGGTCGAGGAGCTGCAACACCACGGCCTGAACGGAGACGTCGAGCGCGGCCGTCGGCTCGTCCAGCACCAGAAGCTTCGGCCGGCAGGCAATCGCGCGCGCGATGCCGATGCGGGCTTTCTGGCCGCCCGACAGCTGGTGCGGAAACCGTTCCAGCAGATTGGCGGGGAGGCCGACGCGGTGAGCGCATTCGCCGACGCGCTGGCGCAGCGCCGCTCCATTGCGCATGCCGAGCAGGCGGATCAGGGGATGCGCGATGCAGTCGAAGGCGTTGAAGCGCGGATTAAGGCTGTCGTTCGGGTCCTGGAAGACGATCTGGATGTCGCGGCGCTGCGGCGCGCGGTGAAAGTCGCGTGCCGGAATATGGCTGATCGACTGGCCGTTGAAATTGATGATGCCTTCGCTCTGATCGAGCAGGCGGCAGATCATGCGCGAGGTCGTGCTCTTGCCGGAGCCGGACTCGCCGACAAGTCCAACGCTTTCGCCAGGCGCAATCGCCATCGAGAAATTCTCGACGCCAACAGTGCCGTCGTCGAAACGTTTGACGAGATCGAGAACTTCCAGCAGCGGCGGCGTGCCATGCGCCGGCTTTGGCGGCGGAGCGAAGGGGGCGGCCGGTACCAGCAGCTTCTCGTCGTCGGTCACGAGATCCTCGACGCGCGAGGTCGCGGTCGGCGACGCTGCGACGAGCCGCTTGGTGTAGGGATGCTGCGGCGACCGGAACAGCGTCAGAGCGTCGGCTTCCTCGACGAGTTTGCCCTGTTCCATCACCACGACGCGGCGGCAATAGCGGGCGGCGAGGCCGAGGTCGTGGGTGATGAGGATCGTCGCCATGCCCCGCTCCGCGGCGATGCTGGCGAGGAGATCCATCACCACCTTCTGCGTGGTGACGTCGAGGCCGGTTGTCGGCTCATCCGCGATCAGCAGCGCCGGATTGCTGGAGATTGCCATGGCGATCATGACGCGCTGGCACATGCCGCCAGAGAGTTCGTGCGGATAGGCGTTCATCCGCTTCTCTGGATCGCGGATTTTCACCGCCCGCAGCAGTTCGAGCGATTCTGCGCGGGCCTCCGATGCGGAGATCTTGCGATGCGCCAAAATGGCATCGGCGATCTGTTGGCCGATGGCGCGGATCGGATTAAGCGCGCCGCGCGGATTCTGGAAGATCATGGCCATCGCCGAGCCGTGCATCTCGCGCAGGCTGGCGCTGGTCATCTTGGTGATGTCGCGATCACGGAACGAGATGCGGCCGCCGGAGATCTTGCCCGACGCGTCCAGTAGGCGCGTCATCGCAAAACCGGTGACAGATTTGCCGGAGCCACTCTCGCCGACGATGCCCAGTGTCTCGCCCTCGGCAAGCGAGAGCGAGATTCCGCGCACAGCCTCGACCGGACCGCGACGAGTGGAGAAGGTGACCTGAAGATTCTCGATATCGAGCAGCGGTTTTGGTGTCGTCATCACGTTCGCTGTCTCGGATCAAGAATATCACGCAGCCCGTCGCCAAGCAGATTGAAGCACAGCACAGCCAGCATCAGCGCCAGGCCGGGAAACGCGACCAGCCACCATTTGCCGGTGGAGATGAAACGCGCGCCTTCAGCGACCATAATGCCCCATTCAGGCGTTGGCGGCTTGACGCCGAGCCCGATGAACGAGAGGCCGGCAGCATTGATGATGGCCCAGCCGAGATTGAGCGACATCTGCACCACCATCGCAGGCAGCACGTTCGGCAGCAAAAAGCGCAGTACAACAGAGACATGACTGTCGCCGCAAGCGCGAGCGGCCTCGACCCAGCCGAGGTTGCGGCGCACGTTCACTTCGGCACGTGCAAAGCGGATGTAGAACGGCAGGTTGATGATGGCGGTGGCGATGACAATGTTCTCGACGCGATTGCCGAGGGCAGCAACCATGGCCATGGCCAGCACGAATAGCGGGAACGCCATCAGCACATCGACAAAGCGGCCGACGGCGCGATCGAGCTTGCCGCCTGAATAGCCGCAGAGGGCGCCGATGACAGCGCCCAGCGCGAAGGAGATGCCAACGGCGGAGACTGCAATAGCTAGATCGAGTTGTGCGGCGACGATGATGCGGCTGAACACATCGCGGCCAAGCTGATCGGTGCCGGCCCAATGCGCAGCACTCGGCGGCATCAGCGCGTTCTGAACGTTTGACACGATGGGATCATAGGGCACGATCCACGGACCGAAGATGCCGACAAAGATTAGCAGCGATGCGCCGATGGCGGCGATGCCGGTGATGGGGTTGCCGCGGAGGATGAACGCGGCGTGTTGAAGTGTTGCGCTGCTCATCCGATGGAAATCCTGGGATCGGCGATGCCATAGAGCACATCGACGACGAGATTGACGATAACGAAGACCGAAGCCATTAGCAGCACGAAGCCCTGCACCGGGGCATAGTCCGACGACAGCAGCGCATCGAGCGCGTAGGAGGCGACGCCAGGCCAGGAGAACACCTTCTCCACCAGCACATTCGCACCGAGCATGGTCGAAAACACGATGCCGGCGATGGTGATGACCGGCAGGATCGCATTACGCAACGCATAGGTGACGATGATGCGCCACCATGACAGGCCGACAGAACGCGCGGTGCGAACGAAGTCGCTGCCGAGCGAGGCCAGCATCGAGGCGCGGGTGATACGCGCCAGTGGCGCGATAACAAACAGCGCCATGGTGCAGGCCGGCAGGATCAATTGCTTGAATGCGGCCCACCAGCCATCGAAGTCGCCGGCGAGCGCAAAGTCGATCAACAGGAAGCTGGTATGTGCTGGCGGCAGCGTCGTGAAGATATCGACGCGCCCGGTCGGATCGGGCGACACGCCGAACAGATAATAGAAGATATAGATCAGCAGCAGGCCCGACACGAAGGTCGGGACACAGACCCCGAGCGCGCAGAAGAGCCTCACGCTGTGATCGACCAGCGATCCTGGTTTCAGCGCTGCAAGGACACCCAGCGGGATTGCGAGAACAAGTGCGATCAGAAGTGCCGAGAAGGTGAGTTCGAGGGAGGCCGGCAGGCGCTCACGCAAGTCCTTTGTGACGTTCTGGCCTGTCATTAGCGAACGGCCAAGATTGCCGCGGCCGACATCATACAGATAAAGGAACAGTTGCTGTGGCACGGGCTTGTCGAGACCCATCTGTTTGCGGATGGTCTCGATCTCTTCCTTGCCGGAGTTGGGTCCCGAAGCAAAGAACACGGCGGGATCACCCGGCAATACGCGCATCAACAGGAAGGTGAAGATCAGCACGCCGAACAACGCAGGCAAGGAGGATGCGAAGCGTCGCGCTGCACGGATGGCCGTTGCGCCGAGAGTCGTCATGATCGGTTACTCGTAGTCATGGGCAGCTCGCTGAAGTTAAGTTCGCAAGCTGCGTAGATCCGAAGCGCCACTGAGGGGCGCTTCGGGATTCGCTCGCATGGTGCTCGGAAAATCACTTCCGGCTGAGGTCGCGGTAATCGACCTGGCGATGGAACTGATAGGTGTAGCCCGTCAGGTTCGAGGCCATCACCGCGTCCTGGCTCGGCTGCCACAGCGGAATCTGGGGCATCAGGTCGAAGTTCATCGCGTTCAGCACCTTGCCGTCGGCTTCGTACTTGGCCTTGTCAGCCTCGAAACGAGCCTTCTGCGCGACCGCGGTCAGCTCGGCATTGTCGATAGAGCTGTAGTTCCAGCGTTGATTGCCGGTGTAGAAGTTGCGGTAGAAGTAGTCGGTCGACGGCAGCCAGGCGACGATGCCCTCGGTGAAGAAGGGCAGCTTCTTCTCGGTGATCTGAGTCGACATCTGCGCATCCGGCAGCTTCTGGATATCGACCTTGATGCCGATCTTGGCGAGCGATTCCTTCAGCAGCGCAGCCATCGGCTCAGCAGTTGCCGACTGGCCCACATTGAAGCTGAACGTGGTCGAGAAACCGTCCGGATAGCCTGCGGCCTTCAGATAGGCCTTGGCCTTTTCGAGGTCGAGCTTGATCGGCTGCTTGATCGGAAATGCACCGCTCGGCGGCTTGCCATCGGCCCAGGTCGCGCCGGCCAGCAAATCCCCGCGGCTGAACAGTGCCGCCTTGAACATGTCGTCATAAGGCAGCGCATAGGCCACGGCGCGACGCACGTCCGGCTTGTCGAAGGGAGCCATCTGGTTGTTCATCGAGATGAAGGTGATGGCGTTATACTGCGGCGTCGAGATCACCTGCAGCTTGCCCTTGGCCTCTAATGCCTGCGCGTCGCTGGCCTGCAGATCGATGACGATATCGGCGTCACCTTTTTCAACCAGGTTGGCGCGCGTTGCCGGTTCCGGCACCGACTGGATGATCAGGCGCTTGAAGAAGGCCTGCTTGTCGCCGGCGGCACGATTCCAGGCGTCGTTGCGCTTGAGGATGACCTGCTCGCCGGGCTTGAAGGTCTCGACGATATAGGCGCCCGATCCGGCAGTGTTTTCCTTGAGCCAGGCCTGTGCCCACGGATCTTCCTCGGTGGCGTGGGCCTTGGCGAGTTTCGAATTGATGATGATCGGATAGACCGTGGCGAGGTTCGGCAGCGCCAGTTTGTCCGGCTGCGGCAGTGTTACTTCGAATGTCGTGGGATCGATCACCTTGAACTGGCTGGCATCGGTGAGCGAACCGGTCAGCAGCTGCGCCTTGCCAAGGATCTTGGCGGTGACGGCGCGGTCGAGCGACCACTTCACGTCTTCGGCCGTGACCGGCGAACCGTCCTGGAATTTCGCATTGCTGCGCAGCTTGAAGGTGATCTTCAGGCCATCCGGGCTGACCGTGTAGGACTCTGCGAGTTCGCCGCGGATGGTGTCCAGATCGAACACCCATTTGCCATTCAGTTGCTTGCGGCCGAACGACACCAGACGATCATAGGTCGAGAGGCTGACAGCGAAGGCTTCGCGGGTCGAGCCGGGAATATTGGGATCGAGCGTGTTGACGGCGGCGCCGGTCACGTAACGCAGCGTCTCGGCGCGGGTCTGCGCCTTGGCAGGAACGGCAGCGGTGAAAAATGCCAGCGCTGCGGCGGCGCCGAGCATCTGCTTGGAATAGATCAGTCCCATAACCCTATCCTCTGAATTCGACGGAAACTCTGAACGGACTCGTCAGTGCCGAGGCTGTCGAGCGACGCATCCACTGAAGCAAGGAACGCGCCAAACGATGGTCGATAGGTGCCAAGCGGAGAACTTTCCTCGTCGGGATAATTTGGTCCTTTAGCTTTTTGCCGCAGCTTCCGTCGTCCTTGCAATGGTCACTTGTGGAACGTCGTAGGCCTCGAACGCGGTCCAGTATCGCTCGATATCCGCGCGGAACAAGCCGCGCGTCAGGCCATGCACCAGTTTCGGGATCGCGGTGGTCATCGCATTGATCGATGACCCCGACGGGCCGAAGCTCATGGTGGACGCAATTGCGAAAAGATGGATGTCGGCGATCCACGGCGTGGTGCCGGGAACGCGTTCCATCAGCGCGTAATCGTCCGCGAGATAGGGGAAACGACCGAGGCGTGGGCTGATCTCGGTATCCGGCGGCTGGTAGCGATCAGACCAGATCGCGATATTGCCGGCGCAACTCTGCAATTCTTGGCGAGTCGAGAAATCCATGTCGATGCCGGTGCCGCAGATCACGAAGTCTGCGGTGAAGGTACCCTGTGGTGTCTGCAGCGCAACTTGGTTGCCTATTTTTTGTGCCGACTGAACGGGCGCGTTTTCGTGCAGATGGAAGCCGGCATGCCGTGCACAGCGATCCCAGGTCGGCTGTGGGAAGCCTTCGCGCAAATCCATGAGCCGGCGCATGAAGCGCCAGCGCCAGGCATCGTCGAGTTCGCTGAAGTGACGCAGCAACCCGCGGAAGGTCAGCCAGTGATAGGGCTGGACGATCTGGATTTCCGCGCGGCGGCACAACAGGTGCACCTCAGCGCCGGCTTCGAGCGCGGTTGCCGCATTGTCGAAGGCGGATGCGCCGGCGCCGATCACGGCGACGGTCTTGCCGCTCAGAGCATCGAAATCGATATCCGCGGATGCATTCACGCAAAGCGACGATGGCAGGTGCTGGAGTTGCTCCGGAATCATCCAGTCGCCCATGCCTTCCTGTCCTGTCGCCAGCAGCACCTTGCGCGCATGGACAGTTTCGATGCCGCCGGCGCTCTGTACGGTTGCTGCAAGCAAGCCGTTCGCGGCAGGCCCAATGTCCAGGACCTCGCAGCCATTGCGTACGGGCACGCCGGTAATGCGCCTGAACCACAGCAGATAGTCCGCCCAGTGTCCGCGCGGGATGCGATCGAGCGCCTGCCAGTGATCCTTCCCGAACATGGCTTCGTGCCATGACTGATAGGTGAGAGCGGGGATATCCAGATCAGGACCGGTGAAGTGTTTGGGGCTACGCAGCGTCGGCATGCGGGCGTAGGTGAGCCAGGGGCCTTCGCGGCCTTCGGCGCTTTTGTCGACAACGAGTATATTGGTGACCTGCGATCGTAGCAGGCCAAAGGCCGCTGTGACGCCGCCCTGTCCAGCGCCGACGATCAGCACGTCCAGCGCGGCTGTGCCGTCCGGCGCGGATTTCGGCTGCAGCCACGGCATGTTCGGGTGGGCAATCTTGTGGAGATCGTCGCGGACCTGCGCTTCCAGCGCTGCGAGAGCGTCGCTCATGCTGCGAGCCATCCGCCATCGACCGGCATGACCGTGCCGGTCGTGAACGAGGATGCATCGCTCGCCAGATGCAGCGCGGTCTGCGCGACTTCTTCGGCCAGACCGAAACGCTTCATGGCGTGACGATTGCGCGAGGCATCGCGCACGGGTTCGGGGTCCGCATGGCGCGCGAAACTGCGGCGCAGCAGCGGCGTGTCGATAGCGCCCGGTGCGATCGCGTTGACGCGAATGCCGTCGGTGGCGAAATCCACAGCCATGGTGCGTGTCAGGCTGATGATCGCGCCTTTGGCTGCGATATAGGCGCTATTGCCCTTGCCGCCGGCAATGGCCAATTGCGAGGCCAGCGTGATGATCGATCCCTTGCCCTGCTTCTGCATCTGCGGAATGGCCGCGCGCGCCCACAGCCAGGTGCCGCCGACATTGGTGCGAAACACGGCGTCCCAATCTTCTGGCGCTGTAGTCGCCACGGTGCCGCCGCAGGAAAAGCCAGCCGAGGTCATCAACACGTCGAGCTGACCGCGCCGGGCGACGATCTCCCCGACCACGGTCTGCGCGAAATCGCCGTCGCCGACATCACCGAGATGCATCGACGCCTTGGTTGCATTGGGCAGTGTCGCCAGCGTTTCTTTCAGGCCGGCCTCGTCGCGATCGACCAGTGCGACAAACGCGCCTTCCTGTGCGAACAGCATGGCACTGGCCTGGCCGATGCCAGAGCCTCCGCCGGTGATGATTGCCGTACGCCCCTGAAGTCTCATGTCATCATCCTATGCTGTGCCGTGCCGACCAGTCGATCAGATCCGCGGCTGAGTCGGCGCAGCCGAATTTGGCGCGCCATCCGAATTCCTGCTCCAATCGCGCGACCGATAGCGGTGCCCTGTCGCTGTCACTATGCAGATCGATGGTTGGGGTTTCGCCGACGCTGGCCAGGCGGCAAACAAAGCCCGGATTGGATTCCGTCAATTGTTGGCCCCATTCCAGCGCTGACCACGGCGTGGCGGTTGAGATGTTGTAGAGGCGATGCTGCGTCTTCGGCGCCTCAATCAGCAAAGTCATGGCATCGGCGACATCGGGCGCATAGATCCAGTCCCGCACGCCGGAACGGACCAGAATGGCGGCGCTCTGCTTCGCGTGCGCCGCGAAAATCTGCATCAGCGGGCTGAGCGTATCCCGTACGCCTGTTGCGCGCTCCCATGGTCCAAACACGGCGCTGAGCCGCACGCTGATGAAATCGGTCTGCCAGAGCGCGGCGAGGCGCGCGGCGACTTTTTCCGATGCAAATTTGGTGATCGCGTAGAGCGAGACGGGATCGCAGGGCAGCTCTTCATCGAGCAGGGGATATTTGAACGCCGAGGCGCCGTAGGCGCCGGCGGACGACAGATTGATCACGCGTTTGACGCCATGGCGGCGCGCTACTGCGAGAATCGGCGTTTGCGCCATCAGGTTGACTTGCAGGATGCTTTCCGGATCGGCGGCATCGCGCTCTGTGCTTGCCGTGATCGCAGCGCCGAGAATGATGGCATCGAAGCCGGCCGCGATGACACCGTCGATCAGTGCTCGGTCAAGCACATCGCCGTCGATCACTGAAAGCCTGTCGCCATGATCAGCGAAGGCAAGCTGCGCCGCCGGTGGCAGGCCTGCGCGGTCGAACAGGGTCACCACATGGCCGCGCTTCAACAGGGCTTGTGCGATATTCAATCCGACAAAGCCGGTGCCGCCAAAAACGAGAATCTTCATCGATCAGCCTATGAACCGCGGGGCGGTCCTTCGCCCCTGTTTGGACCATCGCGCTCCATGCCCAAAGCACGTTTTGCAGGCGCTTGGCGATTATGCGGTGTGCAGCGATACGGGCCCAGGCTTTATTCGTCGTGATAGAGGCCTGCTAGGTCTTCGCGTCGGTCGCAATCTGCAATGTCGCAAGAACGGCATCGCCGGTCTTGCGCGTATGCGCGCTGAGGGAAGCTGCAAATCCTTGCGCGTCGCGCGCGCGAAGCAGAGCCATGAAAGCCTCGTGTTCCCTTACGGATTCCGTCCACCGTGCCGCGTCATAATTGGCGGTGGCCCGTGCCCGATAGATATTCGCGTTCAACGTCGTCCAGATATTGAGGAGCACGGGATTCTTGGCGAGCCTGGTAATCTCGATATGGATGTCCTGGTTCAGCCTGAAATAGGCCGGGCGCGATGCTCCGCGATGAAGGGTAACAAGCTGGTCGTGCATCGCATTGAGTCGGACAATATCTTCATCCGTCGCGCGCATTGCAGCCTCGGCGCCGGCAACGCCGTCCAGTGCGACCATGATCGCAAAGCTGTTTGCGATTTCTTCCCTGTCGACCGGGGTGACGACAGGGGTGCGGTGAGGACGCAGTTCGATCAGCCCTTCGGAGGCCAGTATCTTGAATGCTTCGCGCAACGGTGTGCGCGATACGCCGAACGTTTCGCACAACATCTTTTCTGGCAAAGGGGCTCCGGCCTGGAGTTCGCCATCGACAATCATTTCGCGCACCTTCGCGACGAGTTGATCGTGCAACGACATACGGTCCAGCGGCCGTTTTGAATGATCAGAGGAGAGCTTTAGCCGTGTCGGCTTGAAGCGCGTCCGAAGCTTTGCGCGTGGGGCAATCTCACTCATGGTTCAGTCTCTCGGGTAGCGAGGTTGCCTCCACACGACATCCTTCGCCCAAAAATGCAGCATCGAAGTCGAGATAACAATAATTCATAGTAATTGATATTGCTACATAATTTTACTATTGTATATCGTATCCGGATTGGCATGAGGCTTGCTGAGTGGTGGACGTATCGTGAATTCACCGCCACCCACTCCGGAGATTGCGACGATGAAGAAAAATCTGCTCGGCATTCTGATTGCGCTTTGTTTGGCATCGATTGCCCCGGCCGCGATGGCGCAGTCCGAGTCGGTGATCAAGCTCGGCTATGCGAAATGTGCGCATTGCACACCGATGTCACTCACCCCGCAATACGCCAAGGGCGTTCAGATCGATGCGGTTGGATTTAACACAGGCACGGATGCGCTGACTGCGCTTGTCTCGAAGAACATCGACGTCGCGCAGGTGACCTATCTTCATTATGCGATCGCGCTCGACAAGGGTTTCGACGTGGTCGCTATTTCCGGGCAGGTCAATGGCGGTTCGGCAATGTTGGTCGGTAATGATCTGTCGATCGTTCCGAATGACTGGGCTTCGCTCAAGAAAGTCATCGCCGACTACAAGGCAGCGGGAAAGCCATTCCGCGTCGCGGCGTCCCGCGGCAACGCGCAGGACATTCATATGCGCGGCGCCTTTGCCAAGCAGGGCATCGACATCAACAAGGATGTGCAGTTCGTCAACATTCCCAATCCCTCCGATCACCTTCAGGCTCTGCGTCGCGGTGAAATCGAGTTGATCTGCACCGTGGAGCCCTTCGCCACCCAGATCCTTCAGGCCAAGGCCGCCAAGATGTTCGGCCTTCCCTACGATCAGGCTGCAGGAAAGCTCACCAACCTGATTCTGACGCGGTCGGATGTCGTCAAGGATAAGCCGAAGCAGCTCGAAGAGACCGTGCGTGCGGTTGTGAAAGTCGATGAATTCGTCGCGGCGGACAAGGGGGCTTTGATCGATGTGATCTCCAAGATCACCGGCCTCGACAAGGCCATCGCCACAGGCGCTGTCGAAAACCTCGATCCGGATCCGAAGATGTACCGTGCATCGGCGCTCGCCATCGCCGCGATGATGCGCGACCTGAAATACATCAATTCCGACGTCACCGCCGCGGTTGAGAAGAACATGGACTACCGCTTCCTGGAGGCTGCCACCGGCAAGCCGAAATCCGAACTCGGCTACTGAGCCCGGTCATGCCCCAGGCCCTCGCAATGTTCAGGCGACTGGATCGGTATATCGTGCCGGTCCTGATCCTCGCCGGCTGGGAAGCGTTTTCCCGGTCCGGCGCACTGCCTGCGGCGCTGTTGCCGGCGCCTTCCACCGTGGCCTGGGCTTGGGCGGATTGGGTGTTCGGCACCGACGGCAATACCCAGACCTATAGCGGCAACTGGCTGTTCGACATGCTCGCCAGCCTGTCGCGCGTTCTCGCGGGTTTCGCCATCGCCACGGCGCTGGCCGTGTCGATCGGAGTCGCCATCGGATGGTCCCGCACTGTCGAGGTGATCATCGAGCCGACGCTGCAGACGCTCCGRCCGATCCCGCCGGTGTCGTGGATTCCGCTCGCCATCATCTGGTTCGGCATCGCCAACAAGCCGGCGATTTTCCTGGTGTTCCTCGGTGCGTTTTTTCCGATCCTGCTCAATACGATTCACGGCGTGAAGAGCTGCGATCGCAATCTGATCCGCGCCGGCGCGATGGTCGGCGGCGGCAATCGCCAACTGCTGCGCTTCATCGTGCTGCCGGCCGCACTGCCCAGCATCTTTGCCGGTCTGCGGATCGGCATCGGCTCGGCCTGGATGCTGACGGTGACGGCGGAGATGGTCGCTGTGAAAAGCGGTCTCGGCTATGTGCTGTGGGATTCCTATTATTTCCTGCGCTACGACCTTGTGCTGGCTGCGATGGCCAGCATCGGTCTGCTCGGTTTTCTCAGCGACTTCGGCATCCGTCTCGTGATGGCGCGCGTGCTGCACTGGCAGCGCAACACGACGATCCAGAGCGGGGAGAGCTAGGTCATGGCGACGATCGAAATCTCCGGTGTCTCCAAAATCTTCAAGGACGCGAAACGCAAGGCCGATGTCACGGCTCTCGACGACATCAATATCAAGGTGGAGAAGAACCAGTTTCTCTGTCTGCTCGGCCCCAGCGGATGCGGCAAGTCCACGCTTCTCAATATGATCGCAGGCTTCGAGAAGCCGTCATCCGGCACCGTCACCGTCGATGGTCAATTGATCACGGCGCCCGGTTCGGAGCGCGGCGTGGTGTTTCAGCAGGCCAACCTGATGCCGTGGCTCCCGGTCTGGGAGAATGTCGGCTTCCACCTGCTGCTGCGCGGTGGCCAGAGGGCCGTACGCCGCGAAACAGCACAGCGCTATATCGACATGGTCGGGCTCACGGGATTTGAAAATCATTATCCGTCCGAACTGTCAGGCGGCATGAATCAGCGTGTCGGCATCGCCCGTGCATTGCTGATGAATCCGCAGGTCATCCTGATGGATGAGCCGTTCGGCGCGCTCGATGAGCAGACCCGGATGGATATGCAGAATGAACTCGTCCGGATCTGGCAGGAACACCAGGGCACGATCGTTTTCGTCACGCATGGCATCGACGAAGCACTGACGCTGGGCACGCATGTTGCCGTGATGAGCGCCCGTCCGGGGCGTATCCGCGAAATCATCCCGTTGGACCTGCCGCGGCCACGCGACATCACCAGCCCGCAGTTCAACGAAATCAAACGTCACGTTCTCGATCTGCTTCGATCTGAACGGACGAAACCATCCCTCGAAACTCTGGATCATTCATGACCAAACGTGTGCTTCTCGGAATGCTGACGCCTTCGTCGAACACGGCGCTGGAGCCGATCACGACTGCTATGCTTGGCGAATTGCCCGAAGTCTCGGCGCATTTCTCGCGTTTCAAGGTCACGGAGATCGCGCTGTCGAACAAGGCGCTCGCCCAATTCGACAATTCGGAAATCCTGCGGGCCGCAGAATTGCTGGCTCATGCGAAGGTCGATGTCATCGGCTGGAATGGAACATCCTCTGGCTGGCTCGGCTTTGAGGCGGATGTCCGCCTGTGTGAGCAGATCACCGCAGCAACCGGGATTCCTGCGACAACGTCGATGTTGGCTCTCAATGAGATTCTTGAACATCAAAAGGTGAAGCGTCTGGGTTACGTGACGCCATATCTGGACGACGTTCAGGCCAAGATTCTGGAGAATTATGAAAAGCTGGGCTTTGCGTGCCAGGGTGAACGCCACCTCGGCCTGCAGGATAACTTCTCGTTCTCCGAAGTGCCCGTTGTGCAACTTGAGGATATGACGCGGGACGTGGCCAAGGAAAAGCCAGACGCTATCACGATCATCTGCACCAATTTGAGAGTTGCACCATCCGCGGCGAAACTGGAAAGGGAGACGGGCATTCCGGTCTATGACACCATTGCCACGGTGGTCTGGAAATGCCTGAAGATGGCTGGCGTCGATACCAAACGCGTCACCCAATGGGGATCGCTGTTTCAGCAAGTCTAGTATTTGTCTGTATGCAACCTGCGTTGCTTAATTGATGAGGTTTTGCTCATGACCGCTTTCGATACCGTCTTTCGTCATGGCACCATTGCAACCGCAAGCGAAACCTACAAAGCCGATGTCGGCATCAGGAACGGCCGCATCGTTGCCATCGGCGAAGCGCTGACCGACGCGACCGAGACGGTCGATGCAACCGGTCTGCTGGTGCTGCCCGGCGGTATCGACAGCCACGTTCATATTGCGCAACCATCCGGCCCCGGCATCGTCATGGCCGACGATTTCGAAAGCGCCACGCGGGCCGCAGCCTTCGGCGGCAACACTTTCGTGATGCCTTACTGTCTGCAGGCGAAGGGCCAACCGATCCGCGAGGCGTTGAAGAATTATCACACGCTTGCCGATCAGAATTGCCATATCGATCATTCCTTCCACCTGATCATCGCCGATCCCAGTGAAGCGGTACTCGGGCAGGAGCTGCCAGCCTTGATCGCCGATGGATACACCTCGCTCAAGGTCTTCATGACCTATGAAGACCTTGCACTGAGCGATCTGCAGATCCTGCAGGTACTGGCCGTGGCGCGTGAATCCGGTGCACTGGTTCAGGTTCATGCGGAGAATTACGACGCCATCCGCTTTCTGGTCGACAAGCTCGAACGTGACGGCAATGTCGGTCCCTATTTTCATGCCAAGTCACGTCCCATCGTTGTCGAGCGCGAGGCCACGCATCGCGCGATCTCATTGGCCGAACTGGTCGACGTGTCGATGGTGGTGGTTCATGTCTCCAATCGTGAATCCATGGAAGAGATCCGCCGTGCGCAAATGCGCGGGCTGACGATCCATGGCGAGACCTGCCCGCAATATCTGGTGCTGACAGAGGAAGACCTGAAGGATCTGGGCATGGAGGGCGCGAAATATGTCTGTTCGCCACCACCGCGCGATCTCGCTAGCCAGCAGGCATGCTGGGAAGGTTTGCAGCAGGGTGTGTTCTCCCTGTTCTCCTCCGACCATTGCCCGTTCCGCTATGACGACGTGCAGGGCAAGCAGCCACCCAACGCGCGTACCAGCTTCCGCTGGATTCCGAATGGCATTCCCGGTGTCGAGACGCGCCTTCCGATCCTGTTCTCGGAAGGCGTCAGCAAGGGCCGCATCACGCTCAACCAGTTCGTGGCGCTGACATCGACCAATCATGCGAAGACCTATGGCCTCACCGGCAAGGGCTCCATCGCCATCGGCTACGATGCCGATATCGCGCTGTGGGATCCGAAGCGCCAAGCAACGCTTACCCAGGCGAACTTGCATCACGGCGCGGACTACACGCCCTATGAGGGCATGGATATCACCGGCTGGCCGGTGGCAACGATGCTGCGCGGGAAATTCGTGACGCGCGACGGCAAGCTCGTCGGCGGAAAAGGCGAGGGACGCTATGTCAGCCGTGCGGCGCCACTTCCCGGCAAGGGCGCGACATCATCGGCCGCGTAACAGCGCGCGGTCGTCGCGCGCGCAGGCCGTGATGAATTCCAGCACGGCGCGCACCGACGGCTGATCGATGAGGTCCGGATGCGCCAGCAGCCAGATATCAGAGAGGCTGGCCAGCTTCTGCGGTGCCACGCGGATCAGATCCGCATGGGCGTCGCCGACGATGCATGACAGCACGCAGATGCCAATTCCTGCGCGGACGGCCGCAAGCATATCCGCTTGCGACGAGCAGCGGATGGCGACGGTGGCGTCCTTGGTGATGTGGTCGCTCCAGCGTCCGAGTTCGGAGTTCGACGATTTGTCGGCGAAGCCGATGACAGTGTGGTCCTTCCAAGCGGCCCGCTGTTCGGGCAGCGGGCATCGCGCTGCGTAATCGCGCGAGGCGTAGAAGCCAACGCCGAGCTTGGCGATTTTCCGTCCGGTGAGATTTTCGTCGCCGGTCTGATACAGCCGCAGCACGATGTCGGCTTCGCGCTTGCGCACGCTGACCGGGAAGGGATGCGTCACCAGCTGGATCTCGACATGCGGGTGCTGGCGGATGAAAGCGCCGATATGCGGCATCAGCCAGAAATTCGCCAGCGTCGGTCCGATCGACACCTTGACCACGCCGCGTGCGCTCTGGCCCGACGCGCCGGCGGCAGCTTCTGCTTTCAGCGCGGCCTCGGCCATCGCTTTGGTGCTCTCATGAAAGCGCCGCCCGCGGGCAGTCAGCACCAGCCCTTCGTCGGAGCGCACGAACAGCTTGGTGCCAAGTTGCTTCTCCAGCGCCGCGACCTCGCGGCTCACGGTCGGGTGGCTGGTGCGCAACTGCCTGGACGCGCCGAGATAGCTTCCGGCGTCGACCACGGCATTGAAGGTGCGACAGAGATCCCAGTCCATGTGATCAAATCCGGAAGGCTTATTGTTCAAATTCGAACAACACGCACGGGCGGTCAACCCTTATAGTTCGATTATAAAAATATAAGGAAACGCTTATGTCGCTCCCCAAAGCTCTCGATGGCACCCTCGAGCTGCCTGTGCTCGGTTCCCCGCTGTTCATCGTCTCCGGTCCTGAACTCGTCATTGCGCAATGCAAGGCCGGTATCGTCGGTTCGTTTCCAGCGCTGAATGCGCGGCCGGTGGAAGTGCTCGATCAGTGGCTGACGCGCATCGAGGATGAGCTCGGCGAATACAAAGCGAAGAATCCCGGCAAGAAGGTCGCGCCCTATGCGGTGAACCAGATCTGCCACGCGTCCAACGACCGGTTGATGAAGGACATGGAAACCTGTGTGAAGCACAAGGTTCCGATCATCATCACCTCGTTGCGCCCGCCCTCGGAGATCGTCGAGGCCGCGCATTCCTATGGCGGCGTCGTGTTTCATGACGTTATCAACGTCAAGCATGCGCGCAAGGCAGCCGAGCAGGGCGTCGATGGACTGATCCTGGTCTGCGCCGGTGCGGGTGGCCATGCCGGCACGCTGTCGCCCTTTGCGCTGGTGCGCGAAGTGAAGCAGTGGTTCAAGGGGACTGTGCTGGTATCTGGTGCAATCTCTGACGGTTACGGGATTGCGTCGGCGCTCGCGCTCGGCGCAGACCTCGCTTATATGGGCACGCGCTTCATTGCGACCGAAGAAGCTAATGCCGACCCGGCCTACAAGAAGGCGCTGACCGAATTCGCCGCGCATGACACGGTCTACACCAACCTGTTCACCGGTATTCACGGCAACTATCTCGGCCCGTCCATCGCAGCCGCCGGCCTCGATCCCGACAATCTTCCGGTGGCTGACAAGACCAAGATGAACTTCGGCTCCGGCGGTAACATGAAGGTCAAGGCCTGGAAGGACATCTGGGGTTGCGGCCAGGGTATCGGCCAGATCGTTGATGCTCCCCCGGTGGCAGAACTCGTGGATCGCCTGAAGCGCGAATATGCGGAAGCGACCGGAGACTTTGCGAGACGGGCACGCGCATAAGCGCGGCCCGGTAAAAATATAACGGGGAGAAGACAATCATGACATCAGTCATGCTGAGGACGCTTGGGCTGTTCGCTTTTGCCGTCTGCGTGAATGCGCCGACGCAAGCCGCGGCCAACAGCAAGGAAGAGATCAAGATCGGGCAGACGCTTCCCTATAGCGGTCCGCTCTCGGGCTTCGGCGTGATCGGCCGCGCGCAGGAAGCCTATTTTGCCAAGCTCAACGCCGAAGGCGGCATCAACGGGCGCAAGATCAAGTTCATCAGTCTCGATGACGCCTATTCGCCGCCGAAGACCGTGGAGCAGACCCGCAAACTGGTGGAGCAGGATGAGGTTCTGATGATGTTCGGGACGCTCGGCACCGCGACCAACAACGCGGTGCATCGCTATTTGAACAGCAAGAAAATCCCGCAGCTGTTCGTGCTATCAGGCGCGACCAAATGGGCGGATCCGAAAGGTTTTCCGTGGACCATGCCGGGCATGGCCGCCTATGAATCGGAAGGCGTTGTCTACGCCAAGCACGTGTTGAAGACCAAGCCGGATGCCAAGATCGCCATTCTCGCGCAGAACGACGATCTCGGCAAAGACTATGTGGCTGGCTTTAAACGTGCGCTGGGCGACAAGGCCGCCAGTATGATCGTATCCGAGGCGACCTATGAGACTAGTGCGCCGACGATCTCGTCGCAGCTTGCGGCGCTCAAATCGTCCGGCGCGAATGTGCTGTTTGGCGCGGTGGTCGGCAAATTCTCGTCGCAGATGATCAAGGGCGTTGCGGAAATCGGCTGGAAGCCGGACCTGATGTTCGTCCCCACGTCCGCTTCGTCGATCACCTTTCTGGAGCCGGCAGGTCTGGACAACGCCACCGGCCTGATCACGTCGAGTTATCAGAAAGACATCAATGACGCGTCATGGGCCAACGACGAGGACGTGAAGGCCTATTTCGCTTTCATGAAAGAGAGCCTGCCGTCAGCCGATCCGCGCAACACCAATTATGCGACCGGCTTCCTGAATGCACATCTCATCACGCATATCCTGAAAGCGTGCGGCGATGACGTCAGCCGGGAGAATATCCTGCGTCAGGCGACGTCGATGAAGAACGTCAAGCTGCCGCTGTTGCTGTCGGGCGTCACGGTCAATACCGACAAGGATGACTATCTTTCGTTCCAGCAACTGCGGCTGCGCCGTTTCAACGGCAAGAACTGGGAAGGCTTTGGCGAATTGCTCGACGACCAGTGAGCATCTGTACCATCACATCGACAGAACAAGGATCGAAGCCAGCGATGGCTTCGATCGATTCAAGAACAATATAAGGGCGGACAATGATTATCAGCGGCGACCGGGCGATCAGCTATCCGGACATCATGCAGCGCATCGCCAAGGTGGCGACCGGATTCAAGAGCCTCGGCGCAGGCGCCGATGCGCCGGTCGGCATGATGCTGCGCAACGATTTCGCGCTGTTCGAGACTGCGTTCGGCGCAGGTGCGCTCGGCGCGCGTGTGGTCCCGATCAACTGGCATCTGAAAGGTGAAGAGGTCAGCTATATTCTTGCTGACAGTGGCGCGAAGCTGCTGGTCTGCCACGCCGACTTGTTGCCGGAGATCGCGGAAAACCTGCCAAAGGGGTTGCCGCTTCTGGTCGTCCGCACGCCGCCGGAAATCTCAGTCGCCTATGGTATTCCCGAGGCCGCGACCGAAGTGCGTGCCGGCTGTACCGACTTCGATATCTGGCGCGAGCAGCAGGTGCCGATGGAGAACGTTCCCAAGCGCGCGCTGACCATGTTCTACACGTCGGGCACCACGGGCCGTCCCAAGGGCGTGACCCGCGCGGCCATGACGCCGGAACAGGCTGCGGCATCCGAGCGCGTCGGCGGCATCGCCTATGGGCTGAAGCCGAACGAGGATCAGATCATCCTGATGAACGGGCCGATGTATCACTCGGCGCCAAGCTCCTACGGGCTGATGGCATTCCGTCATGGCAGCACGATCGTGCTCGAACCGCGTTTCGATCCCGAGGATCTGCTGCAGCTCACCGAGAAGCACCGCATCACCAACATGCATATGGTGCCGACTATGTTCGTGCGGCTGCTGCGTCTGCCGGACGAGGTGAAGTCGCGCTACGACCTGTCGTCGCTACGCTTCATCATCCATGGCGCAGCGCCGTGCCCGATCCATGTGAAGCAGGCGATGATTGCGTGGTGGGGACCGGTGATCAACGAATATCTCGGCTCCACCGAAACCGGGGTGCCGATCTGGCATTCGTCGGAGGAGGCGCTGAGGAAGCCGGGCACTGTCGGTCGCACCATCGAGGGGGGCGTGGTCAAGATCTTCGATGTGGACGGCAAGGAATGTCCGGTCAATGTGCCCGGTGAAATCTTCATGCGGCAAACCTCGGTGCCGGATTTCAACTATCAGGGCCGCCCCGACGCACGGGCCGAAGCCAGCCGTGAGGGCCTGATCAGCGTCGGTGACGTCGGCTATCTCGACGAGGACGGCTATCTCTTCATGTGCGATCGTAAGCGCGACATGGTCATCTCCGGCGGCGTCAACATCTATCCCGCAGAGATCGAAAACACGCTGATCGGCATGGACGGCGTGCGGGACTGCGCGGTGTTCGGCGTGCCCGACGACGAATTCGGCGAACGACTGGTGGGCTGCGTCGAACTCGAAGATGATGCGCAGCTCTCCTCGTCCGAGATCCAAGCCTATCTCAAGCAGCGGCTTGCCAACTTCAAGGTGCCGAAGGAAATCCACTTCCACACGGCGTTGCCGCGCGAGTCGACCGGCAAGATCTTCAAGCGCAAGCTGCGCGATCGATACGGTGCCGCGCCGGTCGCTTAATCGCCAATGATCGTCGCAAGGACTCCTTGCGATGACGGCGCAAAAAAAAAGGCGCCGGGCTCGTTGCTCGGCGCCTTTTCTTTTCGGTGACAACGGCGATCAGGTGTTGATCCAGACCGCCTTGATGTTCAGATATTCGTCGACGTGGTGGACGCCGGACTCGCGTCCGTAGCCACTCATCTTGTAGCCGCCAAACGGCACGGCAGGATCCATCGCCTGATAGCAATTGATCCAGACCGAGCCGGCCTGCAGGGACTTCGCGAGGCGATGCGCCTTGCTGACATCCCTGGTCCAGACGCCGCTGCCGAGACCGAAGGTCGTGTTGTTGGCGCGCTGTACCAGTTCGTCCATGTCGGTGAACGAGATTGCCGAGATCACCGGCCCGAAGATCTCTTCCTGCGCGATCTTCATGTTGTCCTGGACGTTGGCGAACACGGTCGGCTGCACGAAGAAGCCCTTCGACAGTTCGCCGTCCATCAGGCGGCCACCGCCGGACAGCGCCTTGGCGCCTTCGCCGCTTCCGGTGGTGAGATAGCCGGTGACGCGGTCGAGCTGTTCCTTGGAGACCAATGGCCCGAGCTGGGTGTCGGGGTTGGCACCATTACCGACCTTCAACTTCCCAGCGAATTCGGCGACCCGGCCGACGAATTCGTCATAGATCTTCTTTTCGACGAACAAACGCGTACCGGCGCTGCAGATCTGCCCGGAATTCGCGAACACCGCCATGGCAGCGCCAGGAACAGCCGCATCGAGATCGRCATCCGAGAACACGATGTTCGGCGACTTGCCGCCGAGCTCGAGCGACACGCGCTTGAGGTTGCCGGCCGAGGCGCGGATGATCGACTGGCCGGTGAAGTGGGAACCGGTGAAAGCGACCTTGTTGACGTCCATATGCGAGGCCAGCGCGGCGCCTGCCGTTTCGCCATAGCCCGGCACGACGTTGATGACGCCCGCCGGGAAGCCGGCTTCCAAAGCCAGCTCACCGAGGCGTAGCGAGGTCAGCGGGGCTTCTTCCGCCGGCTTCAGCACGATGGTGCAGCCGGTGGCGATGGCAGGGCCGATCTTCCAGATGCTGGCTGACAGCGGCGAGTTCCACGGAATGATCGCGCCGACGACGCCGACGGGCTCCTTCAGCGTGTAGGAGAAGATCTCGCCTGGCAGCGAGTTCTCGATGGTCTCACCATAGATCAGCGTGGCCTGGCCGGCATAGAAGCGCAGCATGCCGAGGATGCGCTGTTTGCCAGCGAAAGTGCGCATGACCGGTGCGCCCATATCGAGCGTATCGAGCAAAGCGAGTTCATCGAAATGCTTCTCGACGAGCTCGGCGAATTTCAGCAACAGCGCCTGGCGCTCGTAGGGCTTGGCCTTGCTCCACGGACCTTCGAAGGCACGGCGGGCGGCGGCAACCGCGAGGTCGATATCCCCAGCATCGCCTTCGGCGACGGTGGCGAGCAGTTCGCCGGTGGCCGGATTATGCGTTTCGAACTTCTTGCCGGATTGGGCGTCCTGCCATTTGCCGTCGATCAGCATCTGCTTGTAGGAGCCGTTCGCGTAGGGGTGCGCGGTGGCAGAGATTGGCTGCATCAAGCCCATAATGTGATCCTCCCGGACGTTTGTTTGAAGTGCCGTTGTAGCGCGCGGAATATATCGTTTTCGCGAAACGGGTAAAGGCGGGGAACCCGAAACGACTTGCATGGGAGGTCTTCGCGACCAATTCATGATCGTGAATTCGCGTCTGGAATCGTTCAACCGATCTCGCGGATCCAGCGCGTGAAAATGCGATCGGCCTGAACTGGCAGTCGGTTGGCGACGGCAGCGGTGTTTGAACGCAGCTGCGCGATTGGAATGCCGGCGGCGGCCAGTTCGACCGCGTGACCGACATACCATTCCTCGAGCTGCCGTGGATCGGCTTCGAGATGGAACTGCAGCGCCAGTGCATGGCGACCATAGGCAAAGGCCTGGTTGTCATAGGCGTCGTTCGAGGCGAGGCGAATGGCGCCCTCCGGCAGATCGAAGGTGTCGCCATGCCAATGCAGAACGCTGGCGCCATCCTCCGCGAGCGGCGCGAGGCATGAGGCCGCGCCCTGCTTGGTCGGGGATACCTGGCCCCAGCCGATCTCCTTGATATCGCCGGCATAGACGCGGGCGCCGAGTGCGCGGGCCATCAATTGTGCGCCAAGGCAGATGCCGAGCGTCGGGCGCCCCTGCGCGAGACGCCGTTCCAGCAGGGCGATCTCACGTGTCAGGAACGGGTAGGCGTCGGCCTCATAGACGCCGATGGGGCCGCCCAGCACGATCAGGAGGTCGGCATCTTCGATGGAGCGGTGGGAGACGTCATCAATGGCGGCATCGCAGAACGAGACGTCCCATCCCTCACGATCCAGTACCGACGACAGCAGGCCCAGGTCCTCGAAAGCGACATGACGCAGGGCGACGGCAGAACGCCGGTGACGGTTCATGAAGAAGGGCTCACACGCAATTGACCGGCAATCGTTATATCCATAAGAATATAACGATCAACAGCCAATTGTGTGGCGCAAGGATGCGCTGGTTGCCTCAGACGTTGAGATTCATCCAGACGGCCTTGGGCTCGGTAAAGTTCTCCAGCGCCGCATCGCCATGCTCGCGGCCGAAGCCGGAATCGCGCGAGCCGCCCCAGGGGAGTCGAACATCCGTATAGCCATAGGTGTTGATCCAGACCGTGCCGGCTTTCACCTGTTTGGCGAAGCGCTGCACGCGGCCGATATCCGAACTCCAGACACCGGCGGCGAGGCTGTATTTGGTGCCATTGGCCTTGCTGATGGCATCGGCCTCATCGAAGAACCTGATGATGCTGACGACCGGGCCGAAGATCTCCTCCTGCGAGACACGCATTTCGTGTTCGACATTGGCGAACACCGTAGGCGCGACGAAATAGCCGCGGTCGCCGATGCGCGTGCCGCCGGTCGTCACGATGGCGCCTTCCTTGGTGCCGATATCGACATAGTCCAGCACCCGCCTCATCTGCAGTTCCGAGACGATCGGTCCCATCGTCGTGCCGGACTGCGTGGGATCGCCGACGCGGATTGCCTTGGCACGGGCCGTCATGCGCTCCACGACCTCGTCATAGATGGATGCATGCGCGAGAATGCGCGAACCGGCCGAGCAGACCTGGCCGGAATTGAAGAAGATGCCGGAAGCGGCGGCCTTGGTGGCGGAATCCAGATCGGCGTCGTCGAAGATCACATTGGCCGATTTGCCCCCGAGTTCGAGCGTGACGCGCTTCAGATTGCCGGCAGCGCCGGCGAGGATTTCGCGGCCGACGGTCGGCGATCCCGTGAAGGTGATCTTGTCAATGTCGGGGTGATCGACCATGGCACGGCCGGCGGTCTTGCCAAATCCCGGCACGATATTCAGCGTGCCGGGCGGCAGGCCGGCGTCCAGTGCCAGTTCGCCAATCCACAGTGCCGAAAGCGGCGTGATCTCGGCCGGCTTCAGCACGACGGTGCAGCCACAGGCCAGCGCCGGTGCGATCTTCCACATCCCGATCATCAGCGGGAAATTCCATGGCACGATGGCGCCGACGACGCCGATCGGCTCACGCACCGTATAGGTCAGTGCGTCATGGCGCGCCGGGATCACCTGTCCGTTGATCTTGTCGGCCCAGCCCGCATAGTAACGCAGCGTATCGATGGCGGCAGGCAGGTCCTGGCGCTGCACGGCGGCGAGCGGCTTGCCGGTATCGAGACTTTCCAGCGCGATCAGTTCCTGCGCGTGATCTTCCAGCAGTTGTGCGAAACGCTGCAGCACGAGACCGCGATCGGCCGCGCGCATGCGGCCCCACGGACCCTCAAGCGCCTTGCGCGCCGCGCGGACCGCACGGTCGATATCGCCGCTGTCGGCTTCGGCGACGACGGCGATGATCTCGCCCGTCGCGGGATTGAGGACATCGAAATATCGGCCGGACAACGGCTCGACCTGCTGGCCGTCGATGAGGAGCCGTTTGCGCGTCAGTTTCGACGATGCAGAAATGGCAAGATCGACATGTGAGATCTCTGGCATAGTGTATACCTCCCGATGTTTCGACGATCGGATCAGGAGGGGCATCGACAGTAAATATGAGAACGTGAGTCACGGCGCGGCGGCACATATGCAATCGCGAACATAGGTGGCAGGGCGATAGGAAGCACGATGCGCATCGATATCGAAACTATCTGGCGATTCCGCAAGCCGGGTTCGCGCCAGCCGACATCGGTGATGCTCGGCTTTCTCAAGGACATCAACGAGACCGGCAAGCTGACGCTCGCGGCCAGCCGCAACCAGCTGTCCTACCGCCACGCGTGGAGCCTGGTGAATGACTGGTCGGCCTTCTTCGGCGTGCCGGTGGTTGAGCGCAGCAAGGGCAAGGGCACCAAGCTGACGGCGTTCGGCGAGAAGCTAGTCTGGGCCGGCGAGCGGCTGGAAGCGCGGCTCGGACCGCAGCTCGACAATCTGGCGCAGGAACTGGCGACCGAACTCAAGGAGCTGCTGCCTAATCATCCCGCGGTCATCCGCGTTCATGCCAGTCACGGTTTTGCCGTGTCGAAACTGCGCGAGATGCTGAACACCACGGCGGGCACGGGTATCGATCTGCGCTATGTCAGCAACCAGACCTCGCTGGTGTCGCTGGCGCATAACACCTGCGATCTCGCCGGCGTGCATCTGCCGCGCGGCGAATTGCGCAAGCGCAGCGTCAATGCCTGCAAGGAGTGGGTCGACAACCGCGTCCATCGCGTTGTCGGTTTCGCGACCCGCGAAATGGGGCTGATGGTGAAGCCGGGCAATCCGCTGCGCATCACCTCCATGGAAGCGCTGATCAATCCCGCGATCCGCTTCGTCAACCGCGATCAGGATTCCGGCACGGGGTTGCTGTTCGATCAGCTGCTTCGTCAACACAAGATCGATCCCGAGCAGATCAACGGTTATCAGCAGGTGGAGTTCACCCACGCGGCCGTCGCCGCTTATGTCGCTAGCGACATGGCCGACGTCGCCTTCGGCGTCGAGGCTGCGGCGCGGCAATTCGGGCTGGATTTCGTGCGGTTGCTGACCGAGGATTATTATTTCGTTTGCCGCGAGACGCTGCTCGACCAGGAGCCGATGAAGCATATCCTCGCATTGCTGCGCAGCGCAGAGTTTCATGACGTGCTGGTCAAGCTGCCTGGCTATGCCGCGTCGGACACCGGCGCGATCAAGACCGTGAACGAGGTGTTTCACGGGAAGAAGTCGTAGCCATGCGCGAACGGACGCCTGTCCATGCGTTAGCGCTGTTGTGAGATGCCAAGACGCGCGTTGATGCTATACGCATTTGCGCAAACCTCCCAGTTCTGGAGAACACCATGTCCCATCCCGCTCTGTCCGCAGGTTCTGTTGCCGTCGTTACTGGAGGTGCGTCTGGCATCGGCTTGGCCGCGGCGACGGCGTTTGCGCGCTTGGGAATGCGCATCTGCATCGTGGATCTTGGCGAGGATCGTTTGGCTGAGGCGGCTGGCAAGATCGCCGGTGTGGCGCGCGGTGAGCGTGACGATGTCATGACCGCCGCTGTCGATGTCAGTGACGTCGGCGTGATGACCAGACTCGCGGCCGATGTGCAGGCCCGTTTCGGCGGCTGCGATGTGCTGATGAACAATGCCGGCATTCAGGTGCCGACCTCGGCGCTCGGTCCGCGCGAGAATTGGGAGCGGCTGCTCGGCGTAAATCTGTGGGGCATCGTCAATGGTTGTCAGGCCTTCGCCGTGGACATGATCGCGCGCAAGCGGCCGGGCCTGATCATCAATACGGGCTCCAAGCAGGGCATCACAACGCCGCCCGGCAATCCCGCCTACAATGTCTCCAAGGCCGGCGTGAAAGCCTATACCGAAGCGCTGGCGCACGAGCTGCGCAACACCGAGGGATGTCAGGTCTCCGCACATCTGCTGATCCCCGGCTTTGTCTTCACGCCGCTCGCAGCTGGCGGGCGCAGCGAGAAGCCGGATGCAGCGTGGACAGCCGAGCAGACCGTGGACTTCATGATGCAACGGCTCGACGCCGGCGACTTCTATATCCTGTGTCCGGACAACGACGTGCCGCGCGCACTCGACGAACGCCGCATGTTGTGGGCCATCGGCGACGTCGTGGAAAATCGACCGGCGCTGTCGCGCTGGCATCCCGATTATGCCGATGCCTTCGCCGAATTCGTGAAACGCAAATGGAACAACAAGGGAGAAACGCAGTGGATTACGTGAAATTTGGAAACACCGGCCTGGACGTCTCGCGTCTGTGCCTGGGCTGCATGACCTATGGCATCTCCGATCGTGGCGCGCATGCATGGACGCTCGACGAGGAAAAGAGCCGGTCGCTGATCAAGCAGGCGATCGAACTCGGCATCAATTTCTTCGACACGGCGAATGTCTATTCGGACGGCACCTCGGAAGAGATCGTCGGCCGTGCGCTGAAGGATTTTACAAAGCGCGACGATGTTGTGCTGGCGACCAAGGTTTACAACCGCATGCGCAAGGGCCCGAACGGCATGGGCCTGTCGCGCAAGGCGATCATGACGGAAGTCGATCACAGCCTGCGCCGGCTCGGCACCGACTATATCGATCTCTATCAGATCCATCGTCTCGACAAGAACACGCCCATCGAGGAGACGCTTGAAGCGCTGCACGACGTCGTGAAAGCCGGCAAGGTCCGCTATATCGGCGCGTCCAGCATGTATGCATGGCAATTCTCCAAGGCGCTCTATACCTCGCGGCTGAACGGCTGGACCGAATTTGTCAGCATGCAGAACCATGTCAATCTGCTGAACCGCGAGGAAGAGCGCGAGATGCTGCCGCTCTGCGCCGACCAGAAGATCGCGGTCATGCCGTGGAGCCCGCTGGCGCGCGGGCGCCTGACGCGGGCCTGGGACGAGACCAGCGCGCGTCAAAATACCGATGAATTCGGCAAGACGCTCTATGTGCAGTCCGAGGAGTCCGATCGCAAGATCGTCGAGCAGGTTGCTGCCGTCGCCAAGGCGCGCGGCGTTCCGCAGGCACAGGTCGCGATGGCCTGGCTGCTGCAGAAAAAAGGCATCACGTCACCGATCATCGGTGCATCGAAGCCGGCGCATCTGACGGATGCGGTGGCGGCGCTGTCGTTGAAGCTGACGAGTGAGGAGATCGCCTCGCTCGAAGCGCCCTATGTGCCGCATGCGGTGGCGGGGTTTGGTTAGTGTTGGCTTTAGAAAGCTAGAATCGATGGTGATGCGCTCGCACCCCTCCTCACGTCATTGCCGGGCTTGACCCGGCAATCCAACTTCAGGCCGCATGTTCGAGCGTTGGGCGAGGATGGATACGCGGGTCAAGCCCGCGTATGACGACCGAGTGGAGGGGCGCCTTGCCTGTCTAATGAAACGACGTTCGTCTCAGCTGTACCGCTTCTCCTGACCATCGTCCGCATACCAGTCGAAGGTTTCGTCCGAGAGATTGACGATCACGTTCTGGATCTGGGTGTATTCCTCATAGGCGACAATGCCGTTCTCGCGGCCGATGCCGCTCATCTTGAAGCCGCCCCAGGGCGAGCAGGGATCGATGCGGTGGTGGTCGTTGATCCAGACGATGCCGCTCTCGAGCTGATGTGCCACACGGTGCGCGCGGGTGACGTCGCGGGTCCAGATCGAGGTGGCCAGGCCGAATTCGGTGCCATTGGATAGCGCGATGGCTTCCTCTTCGGTGTCGAAGGGGATTATGACGACGACCGGCCCGAAGATCTCTTCCTGCGCGATCCGCATATTGCCGGTCACGCCGGTGAAGATGGTCGGTTGATGATAGTAGCCGCTCTCGAAGGCCTTGCCGTCCGGACGTTTGCCGCCGGCGGCAAGCGTCGCGCCTTCCTCGAGTCCGATCTTGACGTAGCGTTCGGTCAGCTCGCGCTGCTTCGCCGAGACCAGCGGGCCCATCTGCGTCGCCATGTCCTGCGGATCGCCGATCCGGATCGCATTGGTGCGCTTCACCAGCTCGGTGACGACGGCGTCATGCACGGAGCGTTGCACCAACAGCCGAGCACCTTGCACGCAGGTCTGGCCGGTTGCGATGAAGGACGCGAACAGCGCGGCTGCGACGCCGCGCTCGATCGGCGTATCGTCGAACAGGATGACCGCTGCCTTGCCGCCAAGTTCGGCCGCGACCTTGGTGAGGTTCGCGCCCGCCAGTGATGCCACCATCTTGCCGGTCTCGGTGCCGCCGGTGAGGTCGATCTTCTTGATGCGCTTGCTGGTGGTCAGAGCCTTGCCGGCGGTCGCACCATAGCCGGGCACGACATTATAGACGCCGTCGGGCACGCCGGCCTCCTTGAAGATGTCGCCGAGCAGAAGAGGTGTGATCGGCGCCAGTTCGCTGGGCTTCACCACCATCGTATTGCCGGCAGCCATCGATGGCGCGATCTTCTTGGTGAGGATCAGGAGCGGATGATTCCATGGCGTCACATGGCCGACGACGCCGAGCGGGACACGGCGGGTATAATTCAGGAAGTTGCCGCCGAACGGCGGCACGGTGTCCTCATGAGTGCGCGCCAGAGCGCCGAAATAACGAAACCATTCCGGTAGCCGGCCGAGCTGGGCGGTCATTTCGCGGCGGGCGCGGCCGATCTGATCGACCTCGATGGTCACCAGTTCGGGGAGCTTTTTGGCCAGAAGTTCGCCGGCCCGGTGCATGATGTCGCCGCGTACCGCGCCCGGTGTCGCCGCCCAGATTTTGCCGGCGCGTTCGGCGGCGTCGATGGCCAGATCGATATCCTTTTCGTCCCCCTCGGCGACATCGGCCAGATGGCTGCAGTCCTTCGGGTTCTCGATCCTGATGGTGCGGCCGGTCGAGGCTGGCTGAAACCGGCCATTGATATAAAGCCCGAACGGGCGACCATCGTTCATCATTGGCATGTCCTTGAATTTGCATCGTGATCGGCCTGACGGCGGTAGCCGGTTCGGCGGACTATGACTAATCAGAAACAGGTGATTTTGCGATCAACGCGCGGTTGCAGCGCGGTGATTGAAACGGGTCGCTTAAACCGATTGCAGAAAGTCGCTTGTGGATTCTTTGAGCCCGGAAAGGCGCTCTTAACCGGTATTCATGCACGTTGGCGATGACGCCAACGACTCCGGTATCGTTTAATATTGATGCAACGCTCAGCCGATTATTGAAGGCAACCGAAAGCGCGGCAGGAGATTTTTTCAATGACCAAGTTAGACGCGGAAGTCGACGATCTCATCGCCGCCTGCCACGGCGACACCCGCGGTACCGTGGCAGCACTCATTCTCGTCAATCAGCAACTCGAGACCGAACTGGCCGAGCTGCGTGCGCAGATGGCCGCACGGCCGTTCGATGAGCAGATGGCGCACGCCGTTCTGCACTGATTGGTGACTTGATGCAGCGCAAGTGCGCCACAAGATTCGCGGTGTACAAATTCAATCTCGGCTGGGATTCGGAGCGCCCTTTTGGCGTAATCGGAATTCCGGGATGGAGGTTTGAATGCCCAGACAATTTGGATTGAAGGCGACATCGATTGCAGCGTTGACGCCCGCGACGGCGTGCAAAACGACGCTTGGCCTGATCGGATGGATGTTTGCGCCGAAGAACCGCGTGTCGCGTGGCGCCGCACCGGTGAGGCGCTCATCGGCATACACGGCGCTGCCCTATGCGCCAGCAAGCTGGCGCGGCTCCCGTGGCCGGCGATCGGTCTCGGTCAACTGAAATCCGTGCGACGTTGCGCGCTAGCGTGTCGAGCGTTTGTCCGGTGTGGCTCGTTCCTTAATTGGCGGCTCTTCCAGAAATTTGTTGGTCGGGGATGGGTCATCCGTCAGCCAGTCCACGAAGTGGACGGCATTCTCGATCCAGTCCATCAATCTCGTCCAGGCGCGTTTCAGGGCATGTGGCATACCGATTAGTCGCAGATAGCGCGGCTCGGGTTCAGTGGAGCAGCGAGAGCAGTGGATTGGGCTGTCAGGCGGCCTTCCTCATTATCGACTCGTCGTTGTCAGTTGTGCAGTCGACAGCGATCTGATTGTCACCGAGTTGCCTGCGACGCAGGGCGGACTGCATCTTGCCGAACACCTCGACGACAGTACGGAGCTCCCTGCGCAGCTCTTCGATCTGCGTCGGTCTCGGTCCCTCGTGATATCCCCGCAAATACCTGGCCGCGGCGACGATCTCCGGCGAAAGCGGCGCCTTCAGCTTGACGGCGAGCACCAGTCCTTCTCCGATCGCCTGCTGCAGGAATGCTATCGTATCTGCGAGCAACAGTTCGCGTCCCTCATGCCTGTCCATGATGTCGCCGCCGATTCGCTTAGGTTGACGCTGAGGGAAGGGTGCCGCGGTATGGGTAATGAATAGTCACGGAAAACCTTGCGCAGATTGATGGGGTCATCAATGCGGAGGTTGAGGCCGGGGCGACTCGATTCAGTCGTGACGGAACGAGCGAGCCAGTTGGTCCTCGATCGGCTTGCGGAGATAGGCGAACGCGGTACGGGAGCCATTCTGAATATAGGCTTCGACCGGCATGCCCGGCACAAGTGCCTTCCCGCCGAGTTTGGCGAGTTCTCCGTCGATGAGGCTAATGCGCGCTACATAATAGGACGCGCCGGACTGCTGGTCTTTTGTGAGATCGGCCGCTATGCGGGTAAGCCTTCCGTTGAGATCCGGTGTGATCGCGGAATCGAAAGCCGTGAAGCGCAGCTTCGCGGATTGACCTAGTCGGAGACGGTCAATCATCTGCGGATCGACCCGCGCCTCGACCACGAGAGAATCCTTCTCCGGGACGATAAGCATCAACTGTTCGCCCGCAGTAATAACGCCGCCCACCGTATGGATCGTCTTCTGGTGAACCATCCCGTCCTGCGGCGCCCGCAGCATCACGCGCGCGAGTTGATCGACTGCTGCGATCCGGCGCTCGGAGAGATCGGCCATCTTGATCTCCACCTCGCGCAGCTCGGTCGCGATCTCGCGTCGCTGATCCTGCACGACCTGAAGCGTCTGTAGTTCTGTCTCGGTGATGCGGCCTTTGGCCCGCGCCGTTTCGGCGATCAATTGTCCTTCCTCGCCGATCAGCCGCGCGGCTTCGCGTTCGAGTGTGGTCAGCCGTGCGTAGGGAATCAGATTTTTCTCGAAGAGCTGGCGAACCCCTTCGAGTTCGCGCTGGATCAGTCGGATCTGTTCGCGCTTTGACTCGATTTGAGCGGCGAGGCCGTGGATCTCCTCACCGATCTGCGACGTGCGCTCGCGCAGTTGCGACTGTTGGCCGCTGACGGCTTCGCGTCGTCTGAGCAACAGGCTCGTTTCACCGGTGATGATGTCGGCGATCGCGGGCAACTCGATACGGTCCGCAAGTTCGGCCGGTATCACGAAAGCGTCGCGACCATCCTGTTCCGCGCGCAGCCGCGCTCGGCGCGTCCAGAACTGGTTGAGCTGGTTTTCGATCAGCGCCAGGTTGGCTCGCGTCATGGTCTCGTCAAGCCGGACCAGAACGTCGCCTGCTCGTACGCGGTCCCCGTCATTGACAAGAATTTCGGCGACCACCCCGCCGGTCGGATGCTGAATCCTGCGCACGTTGCTATCGACGACGATCTGTGCCGGCGCTATCACCGCGCTCGCGAGTGGCGCGGTTGCCGCCCAGACGCCAGCGGTGGAGATCGCCACGGCGAGTATAGCCAGTCCCGCATACGCAGTTCGCCGGATATCGCGGAAGGGATCAGGGCGGCTTGAGTTGGGCGTTGCAGAATTTGGCATCAGGGTTTCCTCAGCTTCGGCCTTCAGCGGTCATGCGGACTTCGTGCACCGGCTGTGGCGCCACCTGGTTTGCAGGATGTTGCGAGGCAAGCGCCTTGCGCAGGACTTCATCTTTCGGACCAAATGCCTGGACCTGGCCATTGGCGAGCGTCATCACGAGATCGACCCCTGCGAGAGCCGCCGGGCGGTGTGCAACAATGATGGCGATTCCGCCGCGCTCACGTACGCCCTTGATTGCCTGCGTCAACGCAGCGTCGCCTTCGACGTCGAGATTGGCGTTCGGTTCGTCGAGCACCACCATGAACGGGTCCCTGTAGAGCGCGCGTGCAAGCGCTACCCGTTGCCGCTGCCCACCCGAGAGGGCAGCGCCGGCTTCACCGATTCGCATTTCGAAGCCCTTTGGCAGGTTAAGGATCATGTCATAGGCACCCGCGGCTTTCGCGGCGGCAATGACGGTCGGTCCATCCATCTCCGGATCGAAGCGGGCAATGTTCTCGGCCACCGTGCCGTCGAACAGTTCGACGTCTTGCGGCAAATAGCCCATCAAGCCGCCCCGAATTTCGGCGGGCCACTGGTCGAGGGTTGCGCCATCGAGGCGGATCTCGCCGCGCGCTGCAGGCCAGATCCCGACCAGCGCACGCGCCAATGTGGATTTGCCCGACGCCGACGGTCCGATGATTCCAACAGCCTGGCCGGCTTTGAGTTGGAACGTGGCATTCTGAACGATGGCCTTGGTGCCGCCCGGCGCGACAATGAAAACCTGATCGACCGTGAGAATGTGTTGAGCACGTTCTGGCGCAACGGCAGAAGGGCTCTCGTCTTGAGACGACAGCGCGTCGCGTAACCGCTGCCAGGCCTGGCGGGCGCCGACGAAAGGACGCCAAACCGAGATCGCCAGTTCGACGGGAGCCAGCGCACGGCTGCCCATGATCGAGGAGGCAATCATGACACCACTGCTGGCCTGTCCTTCGATTACCAGCCAAGCGCCTAATCCGAGCAATGCCGATTGCAAGATGAACCGCAGGGTCTTCGACAGCGTGCCAAGTGCACCGGCAATATCGGAACCGTGCTGCTGAGCAGCGATCTGATCCGCATTGGCTGCGCCGATGCGTGAGATGACTCGTCGCTCCATGCCGAGGGCGGCGACGACCTCGGCATTGCGGCGTCCCGCCTCCAGCTGGATGTTGCGTAGGGCGGCATGGCGGGATGCTTCTCGCGTGGGCTTCCGTGTCAGAATCTCCGTAACAAGAGCAATGCCGAACAGAATGGTTGCGCCACCGACCAGGGTCCATCCAAGATAGGGATGCAGCAGGAAGCACCCGGCGAGATACAGCGGCATCCACGGCAGATCGAACAGCGTTGTCGGCCCGAGGCCGGACAGGAACCCGCGCACTGAATCCAGATCGTGCGCGAGTTGAACGCCGCTGCCGCGGTTGGACTTCAAAGGCGATCGCAGAATGGCGGAATTCACCGGCTCCCACAACGCGCCATCAAGTGCAGCTCCGATGCGCGTCAGGATCCGCTGGCGCAACCAGTCGAAAACACCCTGCACAGCGTAGATCGCAATTACGATAATCGAGAGCGATACGAGAGTAGGAATGCTGCGCGAGGGAATGACGCGGTCATAGACCTGCAGCATGTAAATGGATCCGGTCAGCATCAGGATGTTGACCACGGCGGAGAACAACCCGACAGACAGGAACGCGCTACGACATGATGCGAGAGCGGCACTCGGAAGATCTTGGTGCTTCGATCCGGCTGTTCTGTCTGTCGAAATTGCTGCGGTCATATTTCACCTGGGCCAGTAAGCGACAGCGATGCGCGCCGATCGAGTTCGTTATCTGGCTTCAGCGTCAACTGCGTGACAGCGTGTGAATTGCGTGCGCGTGCAATTTTTCTGTCGCGCGATCGGCCATGTAAATGGTGAGCGATGTGCGCGACAAGACGTTGCAACAGCAAACACATTCTTTCTTGCGCATTGCGTGCGCGAACCTCGGCCGCTGTTTTGCCGCGCGATCGATCGGGAGCTCAAAGTAATTCAGTGTAGTTCGATCAGTTTCATCGTTCTTCCGTGCGAACTGCGACCAAGCCACGGTGGAGCAACCCGCAACGCTTTGCACTTTTGCGGGTGTGGCACGATGTCGCGATTTACTGTGTCGCCTTTGTATAGTCGAGCAAAAAGAGCGGTCGGCGCGTGGCTTCACTGCGACGTTAGAAACCAGTCACGCGGCTGTTAAATCGACGTGGCTACATCCGGCGCATTAACTTTTCGTTAACCAAAGGCAGTCGGTCGCGCGTCTTCGCATTCTGCGAAGCGAGCGATGTTCGACGCACGCCTCAACGATGGAAGCCGATTTCATGTCAACGACATATCACGCCCTTGCCGTTAGCGATCTCGTCCAGGATTGGTCCAATGCCGGCGCAATCAACGTCGATGATAATTGGTCTTCCGTTCCATCGATCGTTGGCTATCTCGGTGACATCAACGCTGGTTCGCCAACTGGCACCGATCCGCGGACATTGACCGGCGCTGGGCTCGGCGCCGTCGATGTGATCGCCAATCAGACTGCCCCGAATTCTCTTACCAATGGCGGCGTTGCGGAATTCGCTGTTGCCAATCCGACCATTGCGCTGAACGGCTCGGGTACTGCCGACGCACCGAGCCTCGTGCTTTATCTCGATGCGAGCGGCCGCGATAATGTGCGACTGACCTTCAATGCGCGCGATCTCGACGGCAGCGCAGACGATGCGTCCCAGCCAATTGCCGTGCAGTACCGTATCGGTTCCGCCGGGTCCTGGACGAATGTGCCGGGTGGCTACGCTGCCGACGTGACCACCGCGAATGCCGCAACTCAAGTGACGCCTTTCAATTTACTGCTGCCGTCCGAAGTCAATGGCCACGCGGACTTGCAGGTCCGGATTCTCACCACCAATGCCGGTGGCAATGACGAGTGGGTCGGGATCGACGATATCCGCGTCACGAGCAATGCCAGCACCCCGGTCGTAGGTCAGACTGTCGGCTTTTCTGCAGGCACAGTGTCGGTCTCGCATGACGAGGGCAATAGCGGCTCGACGGTCTATCAATTCACCGTGGAGCGCAGTGGTGGCACCGATGGCGATGTCTCATTCTCCGGAACCATTGCCTCTGCGCAGACCGACGCATCGGATTTTGTTGGAAGCGTGCCGAGCAGCTTTAGCGGCGTGATCCCGGCTGGGCAGGGCTCGGCAACGGTGACCGTTATGGTCGCCGGTGACACCACCAGCGAGCCGAATGAAAATTTCACGCTGACGCTTCAGAGCGCTTCCAATTCCACCGCCGTGGCGACCACGATCGGCACCGCGCAAGCCACCGGCACCATCGTCAATGATGACGTCGCGATCACCAAGATCAGCGCCATCCAGGGTACGGGCGCCACCAGCGGAATGGTCGGCCAGACGGTCACCGTCGAAGCCATCGTCGTCGGTGATTTCCAGAATGGGGACGGCGACAACAGCCGCAACCTGAACGGCTTCTATGTTCAGGAAGAGGTGACCGACTCCGACGGCAATGTCCTGACCTCTGAAGCCATCTTCGTATTCGGCGGCAACGGTGACGTGGCCGTCGGCGACCGTGTCCGTGTCACCGGTTCGATCAGCGAGTATTTCGGTCTCACCGAACTCACCGCGACCAACATTTCCGTGGTTGAAGCGGGAGCAGTTGCCGATATCAACACGATGGCGACCGTGATCGATCTGCCGGGTGCCGGCACCACGCTGAGCCAGGACGGCGATTATCAGCCGAACCTCGAAGCCTATGAGGGCATGCTGGTCACGCTGCCAGAGACACTCGTGATTACCGAGCAGTTCAACCTCGATCGCTTCAATGAAATCAAGCTCGTGGCAGGCGATCGCCCGGCCCAGTTCACTCAGGAAAATGCGCCGGACGCTGCAGCCTACCAGGCCTATCTGGCCGAACTCGGCTCGCGCACCATCACCTATGATGATGGCCTGAACGCCCAGAACGCGGCCATCAGCAATCTCGACGGCTTCAGCCCGACCTACAACACGGCGACGGCGCCGCGGATGGGGGACACGATCACCGGGCTGACGGGCGTGCTGGACTATCAGTGGGCTGGCAATGCCGCATCGGGCGCGACCTGGCGGGTCCGCTCCGTCGAGAACGGCACCAATACGTTTGAAGACGGCGCCGCGCCGCGGACTACTGCACCCGACGATGTCGGAGGTACGCTCCAGGTCGCAAGCTTCAACGTCCTGAATTTCTTCAAGACGCTGGACAATGGCGCCAGCACCGCCATCGGCCAGGAGCCGCGCGGCGCCAACGACTCCGTCGAGCTCTCGCGCCAGACCGGCAAGCTGGTCGATACCATTCTTGCAATGGATGCCGACGTGCTTGCACTGACCGAACTGGAGAATGATTTTCTGCCGGGTTCGTCTGGCAATGCCATCGAATATCTGGTCGGCCAGCTCAATGCCGCTGCGGGTCCCGGTACCTATGCCTGGGTCAATCCCGGTCAGCAGTTCGTTGGTGGTGATGCCATCGCGGTTGGCTTCATCTACAAGACCGCGGATGTGAAAATCGCGGACGGGACAACGGTCGCGATCCTCAACGATGCCGATCTGCCTGGACTCGGGCTTTCCGGCCTGCTCAGCCAGAGCACTGTTGGGCACATCTTCGACGGCGCGAACACCAGCCGCAACGCGCTGGCAGTAACGTTCGAACAAATCGCCACCGGAGAAACTTTCACCGCAATCGCCAACCACCTCAAATCCAAGAGCGGCACCGGCACCGGCCTCGATGCTGACCAGGGTGACGGTCAGGGTAACTGGCAGAACCAGCGCGAACTCGCGGCGACTGCGCTCACCGCTTGGGCCAACAGCGACCCGACCGGTTCCGGCGACAGCGACGTGCTGATGCTCGGCGATTTCAACAGCTACGCCAAGGAGCAGGCAACGGGCATCATCGAGAACGCAGGCTATGAAAACCTGCATGGCCGGGAGGACGGTGCTTATTCTTACGTCTTCGATGGTCAAACCGGCACCCTCGATTACGCATTCGCGAATGACAGCCTGTCGTCGCAGGTTACTGGCGTCACCACCTGGCACATCAATGCCGATGAGGCCGATGCCCTCGACTACAACACGGACTTTTCGCGCGATCCAGCGATCTTCGATGCCGATACGAATGTCCGCGTTTCCGACCACGATCCGGTCATCGTTGGCCTCGATCTGAACCAGAACCAGACGCCGTCGACCTACAGGCTGCAGATCCTGCATGCGTCGGATTTCGAGGCCGGTCTCGATGCGGTCGATCGCGCCGGCAATTTCGCCGCCATCGTCGATTACCTCGAAGAGACACAGGCGAATTCGATCACGTTGTCGTCGGGCGACAACTTCATCCCCAGCCCGTTCTTCAGTGCCGGCAGCGACGCCTCGTTGAAGGAAGTCTATGAGACCGCGCTCGAGACCTATTACGGTCTTGCCAGCGGCACGCTGAACATCACGCCGGGCTTCGGTAGTGCTGACATCTCGGTGCTGAACATCATCGGCGTGCAGGCCTCGGCGATCGGAAATCACGAATTCGACGCGGGCACAAATCCGCTCGCAGCAATCATTCGGCAAACTGCCGGCTTCCCGGGCGCACAGTTCCCCTTCCTATCTGCCAATCTGGATTTCTCAGGCGATCCCAATCTTGCCGGCCTCTACACCAGCCTCATCCAGAACGCTGACAACTATTCCGGCTTCCCGCCGGCCGCCGGCATCGGCAAGAAGATCGCACCCGCAACCATCATCGAGGAGGGCGGTGAAAAGATCGGTGTGGTGGGCGCTACCACCCAGATCGTCGAAAGCATTTCCTCGACCGGTGGCGTCGAGGTGATCGGCGACGATGTTGACGACATGGCCGCACTTGCTGCGATCCTGCAGCCAACTATCGACAGCCTGATCGCTCAGGGTATCAACAAGATCATCCTGGTCAGCCATCTCCAGCAGATCGCGTTCGAGCAGGCGCTTGCACCGTTGCTGCACGGCGTCGACATCATCATCTCGGGCGGATCGAACACGCTGCTCGCCGATGCGCAGGATACGCTGCGTCCGGGCGACACTGCCGATGGCACTTACCCGATCGTGACCCATAATGCCGACGGCAACACCACGCTGATCGTCAATACTGACGGTGAATACTCCTATGTCGGCCGGCTGGTGGTCGATTTCGACGCCAATGGCAACGTTATCGCGGGAAGTGTCGATCCTAATGTCAGCGGTGCTTATGCGACCACTGACGAAGAGGTCGCCGATCTTTATGACGACGTCATCGACGTCGACGGTGACGGCGATATCGATGCGGCGGATGCCAATCCGTTCGCCGAAGGCAGCAAGGGGGATCTCGTCAACGACATCGCCCAGGGGGTCGGTAATGTGATCGACGCTCAGGACGGCAATCTGTTCGGCAGCACCAATGTCTATCTGGAAGGCCGTCGCGGTGAGGTCCGCACCGAGGAGACCAATCTGGGCGACCTCACGGCCGACGCCAATCTCTGGTACGCCCAGAAGGCCGATGCAACGGTGACGGTCTCGATCAAGAATGGCGGCGGTGTCCGCGATTCGATCGGCAGCGTCTCCGCAGTGGGCGGCGTCGCCCAGGAGAAGCCGCCATCGGCCAATCCCGGTGTCGGCAAGGAAGAAGGCGACATCTCGCAGCTCGATATCGCCAACTCGCTGCGCTTCAACAATGCTTTGTCCATGGTCACCGTGACGGCAACGCAGTTGTTGACGGTGCTGGAGCATGCGGTGGCCGCGACTGCGAATGGCGCCACCCCCGGTCAGTTCGCACAGGTCGGCGGCATCGCTTACTCCTTCGACAAGGATAGCCCGGCCGGCAACCGTATTCAGTCGGCGGCGCTGATCGACGAGAACGGCAATCCCGTCCTTGCCCTGGTCGAGAACGGTGAGCTCGTTGTCGATGCCAATATGGCGATCCGGGTCGTGACGCTGAGCTTCCTGCTCACGGGCGGCGACGGCTATCCGTTCGCGAGCTTCATTGCGGCCAATCCGGCCTTTGCAAATGTTGTGAACCTGTCTCCGAATCTCGTTCCCGATGCTGGTCAGGTGGCTAACTTTGCGGCCGAAGGCACCGAACAGGACGCGTTCGCCGAATATCTCGCGGCGCACTATTCCGAAACGGCTTACGATGTCCTCGACACCGACCGCGCGCATGACACTCGAATCCAGAACCTCGACTATCGGTCGGATACGGTGCTCTCCGTGCAGCCGATCGTGCTGGTCGGCGACGATGATGACAACATCCTCACTGGCGCACTCGGCAACGATACGATCTCCGGCGGCGAGGGCGATGACACGCTGACGGGTCTTGGCGGCAATGACGAACTCGACGGCGGCGACGGCGATGATACGTTGCTCGGCGGTGCCGGAAACGACAATCTCACCGGTGGCGAAGGTGACGACGCTCTCAGCGGCGATGCCGGCAACGACGTCCTGGCCGGCGGCGAAGGTGACGACACGCTCTCCGGCGGCGCCGGTGACGATGAGCTCGATGGCGGCGAAGGCTACGACACCCTCGACGGCGGTGCTGGCAACGACCGGCTGATTGCCGGAGCCGGCGATAGCGCATCCGGCGGCGATGGTGACGACATTATCGTGGTCTCGACCGACGATTACGCGCCGGCGTTGATCGATGGCGGTGACGGCAATGACATCCTGAAACTGGTGGGTTCCGCTACCGGCGTCATCGACACCAGCAACATCGTTATCAACGTCGAAAATCTCGTGGTCAGTGAAGGTACCTGGTCGGTCACCGGCAGCGACTACTCCACGGTTACAGTCGAGGGCGACGCCACACTCATCAGCAACGTGGCTGTCAACAACGGCGATCTGCTTTCGGTCCATGCTGGCGGCAAGCTGATCGCCGGCACCGCCATCCTCTGGTCGGGCGGCGGAGCCGCCGTGGTTGACAATGCCGGCCTGATCGAAGGATCGAGCCGCGTGCTCAACACCACGAGCGGTGTGACGGGCTCGTTGACCTTCAACAACGAAGCAGGCGGCATTCTTCGCGGTGCGCTGAGCCCACAACAGGCGGGACACGCTGATGCGACCATCACGATCAACAATGCTGGCGTGATGGAAGCGGGCGGTCGCGTCATCGACTTCCGCAGCTTCGATGGAGCCGGCGCTTCGGCGGTGATCAACAATCTCGCCGGCGGCATTATCCGCCAGTACGGGAGCGACACCGACGTGATCCGCCCCGGCAATGACGGGATTGTTAATAACTGGGGTACCATCACTACCGATCCTGGCTTCGTTGGCGGAGGTGACCTGATCGACTTCCAGAGCGATACCGGCGGCAAGGTCAACAACTATGCCGGCGGCTGGATGGAAGGTTCGCGCCATGCCGTGACCGGTGACAATGCTGTGACCGTTGTCAATTCAGGCACGATGATCGGCCGCAACGGCTCGGCGGTGAACATCGACAATGGCGGTTCGGAAGCCGAGAAGGTCTTCATCACCAACCACGGCACGATGGAAGGTCGCTCGGCGGAACTGTCCGACTCCGATGGCGATGCCATCGACGTCGATGGTCTGGTGCAGGTCCTGAACTACGGCCGTATCGCCGGCCTCGGCGCCGAGGGCTACCATGATGGCGAACCGAACGTCTCCGAGGGTATCGCCATCGGAGGAGGCTCCGTCGTCAACAGTGCTACTGGCGAGATCTACGGTTACGGTCGTGCTATCCAGGTGGATAATTCCAGCAACAGCAACGCGCTGGGTGTGTCCACGATCGTGAATGATGGCCTGATCCGCGGCGATGGTCACGGTCCGGAAGGCGTCTCTGCGGAAGACGCTGCCCGCTTCGACCTGCGCGGCAATGAGGCGATCAATCTGGTTGGCGACTATGAGGATTTCGTCGGCAACAACAGCACCGGCCGGATCATCGGCGGCATATCGATGGGCGGGGCCAGGGACACCCTGAATAACTCCGGCTCGATCATCGCGACCGGTGGATCGGCCATCGACATGGGCGCCGGCAACGACCAGGTGAACCTCTATGTCGGTGCGACGGTGACCGGCAAGATCCTGCTCGGAACCGGCGATGACGTCGCTCTCTCCACCTCGGCTGGTGGCTTCGAGATCGATGGCGGCGACGGCAGCGATACGATGGCCATGGACTACGCATATGGCGGTGCTGACATCCTCAGCGGCGGAAACGGCAACGACTACATCTATGCCGGTGCAGGCAACGATCAGGTCGATGGCGGGGCTGACGACGATACGCTCTATGGCAATGACGGCGATGACCTGATCAAGGGCGGATCCGGCAATGACGATATCGCCGGCGGCATTGGAGCTGACACCATTCATGGTGATGGCGGCAATGACAGCATCGATGGTGGCGAAGGGAACGATACCGTCTTCTACACGGGAACGTTCAATAACCACGGCTACGCGTTGAACGGTGATGGCTCCGTCAAGGTCACCGACCTGCGCAATGGTGCGCCGGACGGGATCGACACGCTGCGTAATGTCGAGCAGCTCAATTTTGTCGATGGGACCTGGAAGCTAGTGGTCGGCACCAACGGCGACGACGCGATCACCGGTTCTGCCGGCAATGATCTGGTGTTTGGCGGCAGCGGAAATGATACTTTCCTCGGCACCGGCGGGCTGGATACCTATGACGGCGGCGACGGAACCGACACAATCGACTACAGCCAGATCACCTTCAAGGTGACGGTCGATCTTGCCTCCGGGCTCGCTTACTACCCCGGCTATCTCGCCGGCGCCGATCATTTCAGCAATATCGAAAATGCGATCGGGACCGGCTATGACGATCTTCTGATCGGAACCAGCGGTGCCAACACGTTGATCGGGGGCGCGGGCAACGACGTTCTGAACGGCGGTGACGGCGACGACATCCTGCGCGGCGGTGCCGGTAACGACACGATCGACGGCGGAGCGGGCTACGATGTGCTCGACCTGTCGGATGCGACCGGAGCGTTGACGGTCAACTACGCGGCTGGAACGGTGACGGGTGCCGGGATCGGGACCGATCATTTCACCGGCATCGAGGAGATCCTGTTCGGTACGGGCAATGATCAAATCACCGGCGGCAACGGTGACGACACCTTCGATGGCGGTGCCGGCAACGACACCATCAATGGCGGTGCGGGTGACGATGCGCTCAGCGGCGGCGTTGGTGACGACGCGATCGACGGCGGTTCCGGCGACGACGTGGTGTCCGGCGGCATCGGCAACGATACGCTGAAGGCCGGCTCCGGCGATGACAGCGTCGATGGCGGCGACGGCAACGACATCATCGATGCTGGCTCGGGCGACGACATCATCGTGGCCGGTGCGGGTGCGGACAAGGTGAATGCCGGCTCCGGCAACGACATCATCGGCGGTGGAACCGGCGACGATATCCTGACCGGCGGTTCTGGCTCCGACGTGTTCGTGTTCGCCGCCGGGTTCGGAAAGGATATGATCACCGACTTCGCCGCGAGCGGAGCGTCCAAGGACTTCATCCAGTTCTCCAGTGATCTGTTCTCCGACTATGCCGATGTGATGTCTCACAGCGCCCAGGTCGGCAGCAGCATCGTGGTGACGCTGGATGAAAACCATGCAGTTACGCTCGCCAACACCAGCCTGGCGTCGCTCACCGCTGACGACTTCCGCTTCGTCTAGCGACGGACATGCACACGGGGCGTTACTGGCGCCCCGTGTGCACCCTACGTTTTTGCGTTGATGAATTGCGGTCGCTACCGTCTGAGCCTACAGCCCCGTCGAATTCATCCGCGCGGAGCGGGCGCAATGTCCGCCGGCATACTATCGTGCCCGTCGCTATGTGTTAGCGCGCTCAGGTCGAATGTCTCTCCGCGAATGCGCGATAGGGTGGACAAGGCGCGGTCGCGATCACTTTCCAGAAGCTGACCGAGATGTGTGACAGCAGCGTTCGGCTTACGTTGCCGGATCGCTTTCAATGTCGACGCCATCAGGTCGGCGCTGAGCCGGCGGATGTCGCGGGTCTGATAGTCCAGCGGTGTCTTCCAGATGGTTTCCCATACGGTCTGGTTGGCAAGGTCGGTGAGCAGTTCGACGAGCAGTTCGTTGCCCGAGCCGCGCGCAATGGTCTTTACCGCGCGCGTCGTTGTGTGTGCGAAAGCCATTGGATCATCGATCTCGACTGCGACTCTCAACTCGTCGCAGCGGCGCGCCAATGTGTCGATGAAGCTTTCGACCGGCGTGGTCGCCATGGTGCGCACTGCCAGCATCGACAGTGCGGTGCGGACATTAAACAGGTCAGCCACCGATTTGAGTGACAGCGGCCTGATATAGGCGCCGCGCCGCGGAAAGATGTCGACCAAGCGCCGGCGCTCGAGAATGCGTATCGCTTCACGGATTGGGCCACGGCTGACGCCGAAATCGCGCGCGAGGTCGAGTTCGACAAGACGCTCGCCCGCTTTGCGACGGCCGGAGACGATTTCGGCACCGAGTTCCTCCGCAACCTGGTCGGGGATCGTACGCGGTGCAAATCTCCGTTCGACGTCGTGCTGGTTATCGTTGAATGGCCTGCGAAGTGTCGCTGCCATGGCTGCCTCCTGTCGATGCACGCTTGCCGCGTCATACGGTCCTGTCTACCGCAGAAGTCAATTGTTGACAATTGACAGTCGATGACCTTTCATTGGGTTACTGTCGCTTCAATACATACCGGCTCAAGCCGGACCGCGATGGAACGTCCCGATGCAAGATCTGCAGAACAGGGATGGCAAGGGAGGTGAACATGGCGGCTCTGTTTGCGTCGGCGCATGTCCGACTGACAACAGCCCAACAGACACGCGTCTGCGGCTTTCATCCGTATGTGCAAGTGCAGCACCGGCAAACCCTGCAGCAGCGGATGAGGCGCGGCGTCATTGGTCGTGTTCTGGCTGGCGAAGCGCAATGACAGGTGCGATCGACATCTCCGCTCCCACGGCAACGCGCGTTGCTGGAATGCCCGACGCGGGCGTTTCGCCGCAGCCGCTGCTGGAAGTACGCGATCTCTCGCTGTCATTCGCGACGGCGCGTGGCGCATTGCCGATCACCCGGAACGTAAATTTCACCATCGCGCCGGGCGAGCGCGTCGGTCTGGTCGGAGAGAGCGGATGCGGCAAGACCGTTACCGGACTCTCGCTGCTGCGGCTGTTGCCGCCGCAATCGGCGCGGATCGAAGGTGATATTCTGTTCAACGGAACCAATCTGGCCACGCTGTCGCCGCGGCGCATGCGCGCCGTGCGCGGGCGCGAGATTGCGATGATCTTCCAGGAGCCTATGAGCGCGCTTGATCCTGTCTTCACGGTTGGCGACCAGATCAGCGAAGCCTATCGCATCCATTTTCCGGTCAGTCGCGCGGAGGGGCGCGAGCGCGCCATCGCTGCGTTGCGTGAAGTCGGTATCCCCGCGCCGGAACGCCGCTGCGACGAATATCCGCATCAACTCTCGGGCGGTATGCGCCAGCGCGTGATGATCGCGATGGCGTTGATCTGCAAGCCGAAGCTGCTGGTCGCCGACGAGCCGACCACGGCGCTCGATGTCACGGTGCAGGCGCAGATCACCGATCTCTTGCGTTCGTTGAGCGAGCGCACCGGCACGGCATTGATCTTCATTACCCATGACCTTGGCGTCGTCGCCGAAACCTGCACCCGCATGATCACCATGTATGCCGGTGAGGTCGTCGAGGACGCGCCGGTGGACGACGTGCTGACGCGGCCGCGTCATCCCTATACATCCGGACTGCTGCGCTCGCTGCCTAGCCTCAGCCCGCGCCGCGGTGTGCTGGCCTCGATCCCCGGCCGCGTACCGTCGCCCAATGCGATGCCGGCCGGCTGCCGCTTCCGATCACGTTGCACGCATGCCGTGGCGGGCTGCGAGCGGAGTCAGCCGATGATCGAGATCAAAAGCGGTCGTACTGCACGCTGCTGGCGTGCTCCCGAACTTGTGCTGCCGGGGGCGGTGAATTGATGTCTTCCGCGCAGAACCATAATAGCGACAGCGGCATTCTCGCAGTGCGCGACTTGCGGATCCTGTTTCCGACCCGCGATAGCCGCGACACCGTCAAGGCGATCGACGGCATGGATTTCGAGGTTCGCGCTGGCGAGACCTTCGGCATTATCGGTGAGTCCGGCTCGGGCAAGACCACACTCGGCCGTGCGCTGGTGTCGCTGCTGCCGCCGAGTCATGGCCAGATCCTGCATGACGGCACCGATCCGGCTGCCCTCAGCACCAGCGCATTCCGTAAGCACCGCCGCGATTACCAGATCATCTTCCAGGATCCGAATGCCGCGCTTAATCCGCGCATGACCATCATCGACAGCGTGGTCGAGCCGCTGGAGATCATGGGCGAGGGCGATCATGCCTCGCGCCACCGTCGTGGCATCGAGGTGCTGGAGCGCGTCGGCCTCGCCGCCGAAGCCGCCGATCGCTATCCGCATCAGCTGTCCGGCGGCCAGAAGCAGCGCGTTAACATCGCGCGCGTGCTGACGTTACGGCCCAAGGTCATCGTTTGCGACGAGGTGGTGGCGGCGCTCGACGTCTCCATCCGCGGCGACGTGCTCAATCTGTTTGCCGATCTGCAGCGCGAATTCGGTCTGACTTATGTGTTCATCACCCATGACATCTCGGTGGTCTCGCACATCTCCGACCGCATCGCCGTCACCTATCTCGGCAAGCTGATGGAGCTCGGTCCGGCCGAGGATGTGGTCGAGCGGCCACTGCATCCCTATACGCGTGCGCTGTTGTCGGCCGAGCCGGTGCCGTTGCCGTCGCATTTGCGGGTCGACCGCCGCATCATTCTCGAAGGTGAAATTCCGAGCCCGGTGGCGCCGCCATCAGGTTGCCGCTTCCGCACGCGCTGCCCGTCGGTGCAACCGCGTTGCGCCAAAGAAGTGCCAGCCTGGCGCGACGTGAAGCCGGGACACCGCGTGGCCTGCCATTTCGCCACGGTGGACGGGCCACCGCCAGATAATCAAAAAGCGCAACGCGCATCATAATCAACGGGAGGATTTTCAAATGAAGACAATTGATCTGGGCAAGCAAACATTGCGTCGTCGTGACATTCTGGCGCTGATGGGCGGCGCTGCCGTGACCGGCGCACTCGGCCTGCCGGCCTGGGCGCAAGAGGCCAAGAAGGGCGGCGTGCTGAAGGTCGCCGCGCCGGCCAATCCGTCATCGCTCGATCCGGCCACCGGCGGCGCCGGCTCCGACCACAGCATTCTGTGGACCATGTATGACACGCTGGTGGAGTGGGATTACGAGACGCTGAAGCCGAAGCCGGGCATGGCGAAATGGGCGTTCCCCGATCCGAAGACCATGGTGCTCGACATCAGCGCCGGCATCAAATTCCACGATGGCACACCGATGGATGCCGAGGCCGTCAAATTCAACCTCGAGCGCAACCGCACCGATCAGCGCTCCAACGTCAAGCCCGATCTCTCCAGCGTGGAAGCGGTTGAGGTGACCGGTCCGCTGCAGGTCACGCTGAAGCTTAAGAATCCGGACACGGCATTGCCGGCCATTCTGTCGGACCGTGCTGGCATGATGGTGTCGCCGACCAATATCAAGGCGCTCGGCAATGAGACCGACCGCAAGCCGGTCGGCGCTGGCCCATGGAAATTCGTGCGCTGGAACGACAACGAGATCATCGTCGTGGCGCGCCATGACCAATACTGGCGTCAGGGCCGACCTTATCTGGACGGCATCGAATTCAACATCATTCCGGAAAATGCCACCGCCTTGCGTTCGGTCGTCGCCGGCCAGAACGATATGGCATTCCAGCTGCCGGCGCGATTGAAGCCGGTGATCGAGCGCGCCAAGAATCTGGAAACCGTCAGCTCGCCGACGTTGTATTGCATTCAGGTCTACTTCAATTACGGCCGCGCACCGCTCGACAACGTCAAGGTCCGTCAGGCGATCAACTTCGCGCTCGACCGCGATGCTTTCGTCAAGGCGGCCCTCAACGGACTCGGCGAACCGGCGCGCATGACGCTGCCGAGCTCGCACTGGGCGTTCAACAAGGACGTCGCGGGGATGTATCCGAACAATCCGGAAAAGGCGAAGCAGCTGCTCGCCGAGGCCGGCTACAAGGATGGTCTTGAACTGACCATCGGCGGCTATATGGATCAGGATTCCGTGCGGCGTGGCGAGGTGATCCAGGATCAGCTCGGCAAGGCTGGTATCCGCCTGAAATTCACCCGCGGCACCATCGCCGAAATCAGCGCGCAGTTCTTTGCCACCGAGAAAAAGTTCGACCTTCTTGTCTCGGCATGGACCGGGCGTCCGGATCCGAGCATGACCTACGGGCTGAGCTTCGACAAAGGCGCTTATTACAATGCGGGCCGCAGCGGTGAGCCGGAGTTGTCGAAGTTGATCCAGGAGAGCCGCGTCAGCGAAGACCTCGCCAAGCGCGCCGATGTGTTCGCCAAGATCCAGAAATTCACGGTGGAGAACGCCCTGTCGGCACCGCTCGCATTCCAGTTCGAACTCGATGCGCTGTCCGCCAAGGTGAAGGGCTTCAGGCCCAATCTGCTCGGCAAGCCGAAATTCGAAAACATCTCGCTCGGCTAATCCGTCCGACACAGCAACCGGCGCCGCGATCATCGCGGCGTCCCTAACTGGTGTGAATTGCGCATGTTGAATTCCGGACGTCTCCGCATCATCGGTCGTCGCCTGCTGCAGGCAATCCCGGTGGTGGTGCTGTCGACCTTCATCGTGTTCGGCCTGCTCAAGCTGGTGCCGGGCGATGTTGCTGTGACGCTTGCTGGCGACAATGCGTCGGAGCAGCGGATCGCCGAAATCCGCGAGCTCTATGGTCTGAACCAGCCGTTCCTGCTGCAATATGGCTCATGGCTCTGGAAGGCAGCGCATGGCGATCTCTCCAGCTCGCTGATTTCCAACGAAGCGGTGCTGACCTCGATCCAGCGCTGCCTGCCGCATACGCTGCTGATCGTCGCACTCGCGCTGTTCATGGCGATGTTGGTCGGCATCCCCCTGGGCATTGCCGCGGCAACCAAGCCCGGCTCGTGGATCGACGGCTTCGTCATGGCGATTGCCTCACTCGGTGTCGCCGTGCCGAATTTCTGGCTCGGCATGCTGCTGGTGGCGTTCTTCTCGCTGCAGCTGAACTGGCTGCCGGCCACGGGTGCAGTATCGCTCATGAAAGATCCGTGGGCGTCACTCAGTCATGCCATCCTGCCGGCGGTGGCGCTTGCGTCCGGCGGCATTGCCGAGGTGGCGCGGCAATTGCGGTCGTCACTCGTCGAGATACTGTCGTCGCAACAGGTTCGCACGCTGCACGCCAAGGGTTTGCCGCCATCGGCGATCCTGTGGCGTCATGGTTTGAAGAATGTCAGCGTCAACCTGCTCACCGTCGTCAGCCTGCTCGCGAACCGCCTGCTCGCGGCGACCGTCGTGGTCGAGGCGGTGTTCGCGATTCCCGGCATGGGCGGGTTGATCGTCAACGGCGCGATGAACCGCGATTTCCCGGTGGTGCAGGGCGTGGTGTTCACCATGGTGCTGATCGTCGTCACGCTCAATCTGCTCACGGACATTCTGTACAGCGTCCTCGATCCGAGGATTTCGTCATGACGGATGCTGTGATGGCGCCCGAACGTCGGCAGGGACGTTTCTCGGGTTTTGTACGCTGGTTCCTCAGTGATCTACGCGGTGCTTTCAGCCTAACTTTCCTCGTCGCGCTGTTCGTGATTTCGGTCCTCGGCCCGTGGATCTCGCCATATGCGCCGGCCGCACAGGATCTCGACGCGGCGCTGGCAACCATGTCGACCCAACATTGGCTTGGTGCTGACGATCTCGGTCGCGATACGCTCAGCCGCCTGATCTATGGTGGTATGGCGTCGCTCTATGCGAGTTTCCTTGCGGTGACGATCGCCGTTCTGATCGGCGTGCCGGTCGGCATTCTCGCCGGCTATCTTGGCGGCTGGGCCGATACGGTGATCAGCCGCGTTATCGACAGCTTCCTGTCGTTCCCGGCCATCGTGCTCGCGATCGCCGTGACAGGTGCGCTCGGCATCGGCCTCACGAACGGCATGATCTCGGTTGGCATCGTGTTTTCGCCGCAGCTTGCGCGCCTCGTCCGTGCGCGCACGCTGGTGGTGCGCAATGAACTCTATGTCGATGCCGCGCGCTGTTTCGGTGGATCAACACCACGCATCCTGTGGCGTCACGTGCTGCCGAATGCCATCCAACCCGTCATCGTGCAGGTCACGCTGTTACTGGCCGCAGCGCTCCTGGCGGAAGCGAGCCTCAGCTTCCTCGGCCTCGGCATTCAGCCGCCCGATCCGAGCTGGGGCTCGATGCTGGCGCGCGCCTATCAGAACATGGAAATCGCGCCCGAGCAGATGTATCCGCCCGGCCTCGCCATCCTGTTTACCGCACTGGCCTTCAACACATTGGGTGAATCGCTGCGCGTCGCGCTCGACCCGACCATGAAACGCAATTGACCAAGACCAAGAACAAGGACGTCGGTGATGACCGCAAGCGCCAAAGAAACTGAATATCTCGCCAGGCTGCACGAGCTGTGGGCTAAGGCCTGGCCGAAAGGCACGCCAAACAAGCCGCAATATCTGCATGGCGAAATCGCGCTGACCGAATATTTGCGCACGTGGGCCAAACGTAATCCTGAAAAGGCTGCGGTGATCTTCTACGGTCACGTCACCACCTATGCCGAACTCGACGCGCAGAGTGATCGTCTCGCGGCGTTGCTGATGGAGAAGGGCGTTCGCAAGGGCGACCGTGTCGCGGTGTTCCTGCCGAACTGCCCGCAATTCCATATCGTATTCTTCGGCATCCTCAAGCTTGGCGCTATCCACGTCCCCGTCAGCCCGCTGTCGCGCGCGTTCGAATTGTCCTACGAATTGAATGATACCGACGCCGAAGTCATCGTGGCGCTAGATCAGCTGGCGCCAGTGGTCGACCAGGTGCGGAGCGAGTCCAAGCTGCGCGAAGTGATCGTTACCAGTTTCGCGGATGTACTTCCGGCCAAGCCGACCATTCCCGTCCCTGACTCGATCAGTGCGCCGCGCATTGCCATCTCCGGTGCGACCGATCTGCTACCGGCGCTGGCTGCGCTGCCCGCGCCAAAGCCGCTTCCGCCCGCCGGACTCGATGATATCGCTGCGCTGAATTACACCGGTGGCACCACCGGCATGCCGAAGGGCTGCGTGCACACACAGCGCGATATGGTCTATACGGCCGCCGCCAATCACGGCATCTCCGTCGTTGCCAATGAAAACAGCGTCTTTCTGTCGTTCTTTCCAGAGTTCTGGATTGCCGGTGAGAATTTCGGCCTGATCTTCCCGATGTTTACGGGCGCAACGCTTGTCCTGCTGGCGCGCTGGGATGCGATCGGGGCACTGTCGGCAATCGATCGCTACAAGGTCAATGTCACTGCAATGCCGGTGGATGGCGCCGTCGAGCTGATGGATCATCCGCGGTTCGGGGAATTCGACCTGTCGTCGCTTAATCAGGTGCGTGTCGTATCCTTCGTGAAGAAGCTCAACCCGGCCTATCGCAAGCGCTGGAAGGATCTCACCGGCACGATCCTTACGGAAGCTTCGTGGGGGATGACGGAGACCCATACATCCAACACCCTCACGGCTGGCTTCCAAGATGATGATTTCGATCTGCTGTCGCAGCCGATCTTCGTTGGGCTCCCGGTGCCCGGCGCCGAGTTCAAGATCACCGATTTCGAGACAGGTGAACTCGTGCCGCTCGGCGGCGAGGGCGAGATCCGCGTGCGGACACCATCGCTGCTGAAGAGCTACTGGAATAAGCCGGAAGCAACAGCGGAGTCGTTGATCGATGGCTGGCTGCGCACCGGCGATATCGGCACCATCGATACCGACGGCTTCCTGCACTTTCTCGGTCGTCGCAAAGAGATGCTGAAGGTCAAGGGCATGAGTGTATTCCCGCCGGAGATCGAGGCGCTGCTCGGGCAGCATCCGAAGGTTCTCGGATCGGGCGTGGTCGGCCGTGAAGATGCCAGCAAGGGGCAAGTGCCGGTCGCATTCATCCAGCTCAAGCCGGAAGAGAGAGGCACCATCACGCCAGCGGAACTGCAGGCGTGGTGTGCCGAACGGATGGCCGTCTACAAGGTGCCTGAGATCCGCATCATCGACGCGCTGCCGATGACTGCCACCGGCAAGGTGAAGAAGCAGGAACTCGACGCCAACGCGCCGCAGTAAATCGAAACGTTACATGGCCCTAGGTGTGGATGATGCCACCCCGGATCGCGTCTGTTGTTCACGGAGAGTTTTGATGCCCTTTCGCAAGTTGCTGATTGCCAATCGCGGCGAGATCGCCATTCGTATCGCGCGCGCCGCGGCGGACGCCGGCCTTGCCACCGTTGCCATATATCCAGCCGATGACGCGCTGTCGCTGCATGTACGGATCACCGACGAGTCCACGGAAATCCCCGGCCGTGGTGCGCGTGCTTATCTCGACATCGAAGGTGTGATTGGTGCAGCGAAAGCCACCGGCTGTGATGCGCTGCATCCGGGCTACGGCTTTCTCAGCGAGAACGCCGATCTGGCCCGCCGCTGCGCCGAAGAGGGCATCACCTTTGTCGGCCCGTCACCCGCGGCATTGCAGCTGTTTGGCGACAAGGTTGCGGCCAAGCAACTCGCCAAGCGCTGTGGTGTGCCGATCATCGCGGGCACCACGGGCCCCTCGACGCTTGATGAGGTGAAAGCGTTTTTCACATCGCTGGGGAGCAATGCCGCCGTGATGATCAAGGCCATGGCTGGCGGCGGCGGCCGCGGCATGCGCGTGGTCGAACGCGCCGCAGATCTCGACGACGCCTATGCGCGTTGTCAGTCTGAGGCCAAGGCGGCCTTCGGCAGCGACGGCGTCTATGTCGAGCGGCTCATTCGCAATGCCCGTCATATCGAAGTGCAGATCATCGGCGATCGTCACGGCGATATCAGCCAGCTCTGGGAGCGTGAATGCACGATCCAGCGCCGCAATCAGAAGCTGGTCGAAGTAGCGCCAAGTCCGTCGCTGTCACACAAATTGCGCAGCCGCATCGTTGAAGCCGCCAAAAATCTTGCGGCGGAGGCGAAGTATGACAGCCTCGGTACGTTCGAATTCCTGGTCGATGGCGAGGTTGGCGAGGGCGATGGCGCCTTCGCCTTTATCGAGGCCAATCCGCGGCTGCAAGTCGAGCACACCGTGACCGAGGAAGTGCTGTCGGTCGATCTGGTGCGGTCGCAGCTCGCCGTTGCCGGCGGCGCCACGCTGGCGTCGCTCGGCCTCGATCAGGCCTCGGTGCCGAGCCCGCGCGGTTTCGCCATGCAGCTCCGCATCAATATGGAGACCATGGATGCCACCGGCGCCACAAAACCGACCGGCGGCACGCTCGCGATTTTCGAGCCACCGTCAGGCCCGGGCGTGCGTGTCGATACGTTCGGTTATGCCGGTTACAAGACCAGTGCTGCCTTCGACTCGTTGCTGGCCAAGGTGATCGTCCACACGCCGTCGTCGAAATGGTCCGACGCCATAGCCAAGGGCACGCGAGCCCTGCGCGAATTCCGCATCGAGGGCGTCGCCACCAATATCCCGTTGATGCGGGCGATCCTGGCCAACGCCGATTTCCAGGCCAATCGGATCAACACCAGCTTCATCGATCGCAACGTCGCCGATCTGGTCGCTGCCACACTGACAGCGGGCAAGCCGCTATTCGCCGTCAGCGGATCAACCGGTGATGCACGGACCTCCGCCGGCGTCGTACAGCCCGCGCCGGAAGGATCGATCCCGGTCGCGGCGCCGCTGCAGGGCACGGTCGTGTCCATTCCGGTGGCCGAAGGCGATGTTGTCAGGCCCGGCCAGCAACTCGCCATCATCGAATCCATGAAGATGGAGCATCTGGTGACTGCGGAGCAGGGCGGTCGCGTCACCCGGATCGCGGCATCCGATGGCGTCACGTTGATGCAGGGCGAGCCCATTCTGTATATCGAACCTCAGGACGTGGCCGGCGACCTCGCCACGGAAGAAGCCGATATCGATCTCGACCACATTCGTCCCGACCTTGCCGAACTGATCGCTCGCCAGGGGATCACGCTCGATGAAAACCGGCCCTCTTCGGTCGAGCGCCGGCGCAAGACCAATCAGCGCACCGCGCGCGAGAATATTGCGCAACTGGTCGATGACGGCTCGTTCATGGAATACGGCAGCCTCGCCATTGCCGGCCAGCGGCGCCGCCGCGCGGTCGATGATCTCATCAAGAACACGCCGGCCGATGGTCTGGTCGCCGGTACGGCCACGGTCAATGCCACCAAATTCGGCGAGCACGAAGCACGCTGTATGGTGATCTCCTATGACTATACCGTGCTGGCCGGCACCCAGGGCCATATGAACCACAAGAAGATCGACCGCATGCTGTCGCTGGTCGAGCAGTGGAAAATGCCGCTGGTGTTCTATGCCGAAGGCGGCGGTGGTCGTCCCGGCGATACCGATCGGCTCGGCATGACGGGTCTCGACGGGCCGTCTTTCGTGCAATTCGCGAAACTTTCGGGTCTCGTCCCGGTGGTCGGCGTGGTGTCTGGCTATTGCTTCGCGGGCAATGCTGCGATGCTCGGTTGTTGTGACGTTATCATCGCCACGAAGAACGCCTCGATCGGCATGGGGGGTCCTGCGATGATCGAAGGCGGGGGTCTCGGCGTTTATCATCCGGCCGAAGTCGGACCCGTCTCTTTCCAGTCACCGAACGGCGTCGTCGATATTCTCGTCGAGGACGAAGAGGAAGCGACACGGGCCGCGCAGAAATATCTGTCCTACTTCCAAGGCGCCGTCACCGAATGGCGTGCGCCTGACCAGCGGCTGCTGCGACGTGCGATCCCGGAGAACCGGTTGCGCGTCTATGACATCCGCGCGGTGATCGATCTGATCGCTGATGAGGAATCCGTGCTCGAAATCCGGCGCGATTTTGGCGTCGGCATGATCACCGCGTTCATTCGTATCGAGGGCAAGCCATTCGGCCTGATTGCCAACAATCCCAAACATCTCGGCGGTGCCATCGACGCCGCGGCCGGAGACAAGGCGGCGCGCTTTCTGCAGCTCTGCGATGCATTCGACATTCCGATCGTGTCGCTCTGCGACACGCCGGGCTTCATGGTCGGGCCGGAAGCGGAGAAGACTGCGATCGTGCGCCATGTCGCGCGTATGTTCGTCACTGGCGCGAGCATCACGGTGCCGTTGTTCGGCATCGTGCTGCGCAAGGGCTATGGACTCGGCGCGCAGTCGATGATCGGCGGCGGTTTCCACGCCTCGTTCTTCACGGCGGCGTGGCCAACCGGAGAATTCGGCGGTATGGGGCTGGAAGGCTACGTGCGGCTCGGCTTCCGCAAGGAAATGGAGGCGATCGCCGATCCGTTGGAGCGCGAGACCTATTACAAGAATAAGGTCGCTGAGCTCTATGCCAACGGCAAGGCGACCTCGATCGCGTCGGTGTTCGAGATCGACAATGTCATCGACCCCGCCGAGACGCGCCGCTGGGTGATGGCCGGCCTGCGTTCGGTGCCGAAGCCACCGCAACGCGAGGGTCGCAAGCGCCCCTGTGTCGATACCTGGTAGCCATAACGAACCGACGGCCCACATTCCCGGAGGAGTTTCCAATGATATCAAAAGCATTCGATACGGTGATTGAGGACGCCGGAAATGCACTGATCGGTCCGTGGCGACAGCCCCGACAGATGCTCCATGCGCAGACTTACGACTCTCACGCATCCATCCATGACGATGCCACCGCGCAGAAGCTCGGCTTCAAGGGCGGGACCATCGAGGGCCCGACCCATTTCAGCCAGTTTGCACCGCTCTGCGAACGACTGTGGGGCTAGGGCTGGTTTGAGACGGGCTGTATCTCGGCGCATTATCGTGCTGCCGCCTTTGACGGCGAGGAGGTACAGGCCATTGTCGAAAAGCCGATCGATGACGGGCATTATTGCACGATCAGGATGGTGAAGCGTGATGGCACCGAAGTGTTGCGCGGCAGTGCCTCAATTGGCCGCGATGTGCCAGCCTCTGCCCTCGACATACGGCTGACCGAACTGAAGCCGCTGAGTGATGCCGTAATCCTGCGCGACATCAAGCTCGGCATGACCACCGCATCGCAGACGGTTCGGATGGATTTCGATCAGAACATGGGCGAGCTCTATCCATTCTCGCTTGAACAAAAGCTCAAGGTCATCACCGAGCCGTCGCCATATTACGTGCCCGAGAGCGCAGGCAACTCGCCATGGGGACGCGCGATCATTCCGATGGAAATGCTCAGCGTGTTATTTCAGCACGGCAGCAAGAAGGATCGTCTGCCGGTCAAGGGGCCGGCAGTTGGCCTGTTCGCTGATCAGGAAATCCGGTTGCTCTGCGGTCCGCTGTTCGTTGGAGAAGACTACCGCATAGACCGCAAGGTCGTCGCGATGTCCGGCAGCAAACGCACCGAGAGTCTGTGGGTGCGCACTGAAGTCTTCGATAGCTCGAACGCGCTGGTCGCGACGATGCTGCTCAATCTGGCGACGCTCAAGGAATCCTACGCCAGCTACGACCAAGAGTACGCTGCGCTTCCTCGAAGCCACGCGTAGCCTGATACGCCATCTTTGGGTTCAAGGGGCGGCGAGGCCGGGACAAGAGCATCGGCAATCAGACAAAATTATCTCGAGATGTGACGCTCGTCACATCCACCTCCAGCGGGAAGCAGTAAGGCTATGTGCCTTATCTGGAGGCGATCATGAGTGCATCGGAAGATGAACTGGAGCAATCCTATCGTCGATTATACCACCGCTTGATGATCAGGGCCGGAGTGATTTGCGTCGTCCTCATCTGTGCGATCATGGTTGGGCAGACCGCCGCAGTCCCCGCCATCGTGAAGCAAATCGTTTCAGGCTTTAACGATATGCATCCATCCCCAGGGGCGGAGGCGCGATCGCTACGCGTAGGTCGTAGTTGCCGGCTGAAGAACTCCTGGTCTATGATCGGGATAGCACCATTCGGTCCGGCGGCAGGTATTGAAGACAACGGCTGGCGTATCAAAGTCGAGTCGCGTGGCGACGTGGTTGCAATCTAGTCGTCAGGAGCGGCGTCCTGAAATCGCCGTTGTTCAAGTCTAGCTAACAAGTTCTTGGCGGGCAAAATTGAGTGTGATCCGTCCGCGATACCGAGTTTGTGCGCATTAGTGCACAAGAGTGCGGATCAGAACAGTGACCAGCGTGGCTGATGGCTAGATCAAGCGCTTCACTCGCATTCGAGAATCCGGAATGGGTGGTGCGCACACTGCTCTTCGTGGACGTGGTCGAGTCCGTGCGACTGATGGAAGAGAACGAGGCCAGCACCGTACAGCGATGGCGTAAACTCGTTAAAACGATAGATGAAGATGTCCTGCCGCGGTTCGAGGGGCGGCTTGTAAAGAGCCTTGGGGATGGGCTCCTGATGGAATTCCCTCAATCTCCCCTTGCGGTGAGAGCTGCCTTTGCAGTCCAGAATGCGTGTGCGGTTATCAATGAAGGCGTTCCGCAAGATCAGTATATCCTCGTCCGTGAAGGAGCTCACGTCGGTCATCTTCTTGCTGACGAGCACGATGTTTACGGGGCTGACGTTAACCTTGCAGCCCGGCTTACAGGTTTAGCGGGGCCGGGGGAAATTGTTGTATCGGCCGATGTTCGCGACCAACTCGTGCCTGTATTGGATGCCGACGTCGAGGATTTGGGAGCTTGTTACCTTAAACATGTGCATGAACCCGTTCGAGCGTATCGTGTCGGCCCACCAGGGCCGCGACCCGTGATCGAGCCAGGTGCTGTATCAATGCCGAAGTTGCGCGCCACTGTCGCGGTCGTGCCTTTTACCGGGCTGGATGATGGTCCGGAACATCGGGTCATTGGCGAAGTGCTCGCTGACGAAATCATATCCGCGCTTTCGCGTTCATCGGAGCTGAACGTCATCTCGCGCCTGTCGACGTCTGTCTTTCGCGGGCGGGATAGTTCGGTCGAGGAGATCAGCAGCTATTTGACGGCGAACTACGTTCTGTCGGGCTCTTACCGCAAGGCCGGAAGTAAGCTACGGGTGAACCTCGAACTGGCATCTTCGTCGAATCTGACAATCGTTTGGTCTGACTCGTTCGTTTGTAGCGCGACAGCTTTGATCAGCGGAAAGGATGGTGCCGTCGCGGGTATTGTGACGGCGGTCAGCTTGGCGATCATGGCGCGCGAGCTTGAACGTGCACAGTCGCAATCACTCCCGACCGTCGAGAGCTACACGCTGTTGATGGGGGCGATCGCGCTCATGCATCGCCTTTCGGTGCAGGATTTTGACAGATCGCGCCAGATGCTCCTGGTCCTGACGGAGCGTATGCCCCGCCAGGCCGTACCCTGGGCATGGATGGCCAAGTGGCACATATTGCGGGTCCAGCAGGGATGGACCGATGACTGGAGTGCGGATACGCAACTGGCGCTCGATTGCGGGCGGCGAGCGCTGAGTGCCGATCCGCGCTGTTCTCTCGCGCTGGTGGTTATGGGCTTTGCTCATACCAATCTGCTGAAACAATTTGACGTCGCGCAGGAGCAGTATGACCTCGCGCTGCGCGTCAATCCCAACGATGCGATGGCGTGGCTGCTAAAGGGAACGCTTCTCGCCTTCAAGGATGCAGGAAAGTCGGCAGTCGAACACACCGAGCATGCGCTGAAACTGTCGCCGCTGGATCCTCACAGATACTTCTACGATTCTCTGGCCGCAACGGCTGCTCTCTCCGCCGGGCAATACAAGCGCGCCATCGACCTTGCGAACCGTTCGTTGCGCGCCAATCGCACGCATACATCCACGTTTCGCGCGCTGGCGATCGCGCAATGGCAGCTCGGCCTTCAGCAAGAGGCGCGCAGGACGGTGACCGAACTGATGAAACTCGAGCCGGGCCTGACGGTCGCGAAATATCGCGAGCGTCACCCCAGTGGGGGATATGAAACCGGCCGCATCTGGTCGAGCGCATTGCAGGGAGCTGGTGTACCGAATTAGCAGAACGGGAGCAAAAACATGTGCACGATAGGTCCTGAAGGCGGCGCAGGAGGTGCGGGGGGCGCAGGCGGCGCCGGTGGTGCTGGGGGAGCGGGAGGTGCCGGAGGCGCGGGCGGTGCTGGAGCTGGGCCCTACGGCAGTTACGGGTCGCCGCTGGTTGCCGATGCACTCGTCAAGCACCGCGACGGTATCGTCGGAAGCTGGCTCGGTCAGACCGTCAATCGGTCGCCACGTGGGCTGGACGACAAGAAGAACCTGGCGCTTTGGGAGCCGTGGGTGCGGGCGGCCGTCATAGACTTCGAACTGCTGTCGCACCTCCATTTTACGAGCCACTCAGAGAGATTCAGCTACAAGCATCAGGGCAAGAACGTCTCCCGGACACCGAGCGAGAAGTCGGTCACGGTCTGGCAGTTCCACGTTCAAACCACAGCGACAGATCCGTCTCCCAAAGCGAAATCGAGCCGGATTGCGACTTTGATCCGCCCGCCGGCCGAGACTTTCAAAGGCCAGCTGGATTTTCTGGATCAATATTCCGATCTTCGCGAGGATCGTGTTTCGGAAATCGTGACCCAGCTCGGCCCTCAATATGCGTTCTGGAGTTCGGTCGTGAACCTCCATCCGGATCGTACCAAGAAGACGATCGAGCTGCTTGATGCTGCTCTTCGGTTTGCAACCGCGGTGGAAATGCGCATCAAGCATGCTCTGGCGTGCTGGCGACCATATGAACTGTCGTCTCAGGTTCAACCGATCATTCTGACGCCGGGCCACGGGACATTTCCGAGCGGTCATTCCACCGAAAATCACATGATTGCGCGCATCCTGTGGGAGCTGTACGGGCGCGAGCCTAAACTTGGCGAGCAGTTGATGCGACAGGCGGCGCGGATCGCGGTCAACCGCACAGTGGCAGGTGTCCATTTCCCGGTCGACACTGCGGCCGGTCAGGTGCTTGGACTGTCACTTGCCCGCTATTTCATTCTGCGGGCGAAAGGTGGGCCGAGGTTCAACGCCTGGCGTTTTGACGGCGGACGATACGGAGCTACTCAGGACTTCAATTTCCATGATTTCTATAATCCAGCAAATGGACAGGAAAAGCTGAGCCCCGTGATTGATCCGCCCTATGTCGATTTTCTCGCCTCCACGCCGCCAGCTGTATCACCGATTATGAAGTGGCTGTGGGACGCGGCGCTTGCAGAGGTGAAGTAGCTGCTGGGAAATGGCGGTAAGGCGATCGCATTCGCGAGGTGTGCGTTATGGCAGAACAACGGAAGCGGGTTTCACCTTATCTCGAATGGGCAGTGCTGACGGAGTTCGGTTATCTCCCGGGTGAGTGGTTCTGGGTCTTGTTGGAGCTTGATGAACCCGCGGAAGCCTTTGCCCGTTCCGTCGTGCGCTCAGGGCTGGATCAGTTCATTCGAATTCCGGCGGTCTATCAGGGGGCACCACCCTCGCTGAGAGGTGCCGATCTAACGTGCTGTATGGCAATTGCGAGACGTGAGGCTCTTTCCGCAATTGTTGGCGGCAACGTATCGCGCGGAGAGGCCAAACGGTTTGCGCCCCTGCTGCCCTCGATCAATCGAATCGAGCTTGGAACGCCGACGACACATCTGTTCGAGAAGACGGACCCGATCGAGCAGCCGTTGCTTGCCACAAGGCCGTCGCGGCGGGCAATTGTTGCGATCATCGATGACGGATTGGCATTCGCGCATGAGAGATTCCGCTTTCGGAATGGCCGATCACGGGTGAAGTACTTCTGGAACCAGGATGATCACACAAATACAGGCATGCCGACGGGCTTCGGCTGGGGGCGCGAGCTGCAGGAGAACGAGATCAATCGGCTGCTGACGTCCTGCACGCATACTGGACTGCTGGATGAGGATGAGTTCTATCGGTTGGCCGGCCAGAAGCTGGTTGCTCGCCGCGCCAAGCACGGAACGCATGTCATGGATATCGCCTGCGGGCGCCATCCGAAGCATGCGGTTCCTGAAGATCTCAGCCTTCCCTATATTATCGGAGTTCAATTGCCGAAGTGGGTGACAGAGGAGACGTCGGGCGCATTCCTGACTCCGAATGTCTACGCCGCCATCTCTTATGTACTCAGTCGTGCGGATCAGATTTCGGCCGCCGAAGGGACGGGGCCAATCCCTGTGGTCATCAATTTGAGTTATGGGACCATTGCCGGCCCGCACGATGGTACGTCACAGCTGGAAGCTGCGATCGATCAGTTGATAGCGTCACGCACCGCACCGCTCAGGGTCGTTCTGCCAGCCGGAAATCACTATCTGGCGCGATGTCATGCCTTGGTCGAACTGTCTCAGGCATCAGTCCCTGGCCAGTCGCCCAAGCGCTTGCGGTGGCGCGTGCAGCCCGACGATAAGGCCAACAGCTTTATGGAGCTCTGGCTGCCCAAACAGGCAACAGAGAAGTCCCAACCCGAAATCGCCATAAGGATTACCACCCCGACCAACCAGCGCAGTCCTTGGATTGGGGCTAACCAGAACTGGCAGTGGCGCATATCAGGCCAGCTCCGGTTTTTCGGGAAATACTATACTGCAGTCGGGGAGCGATCGCAGATATTCCTTGCTATGGCGCCCACGGCTGATCTCGCAATGCCCTCGCTGACTGCGCCGTGCGGGACGTGGTTGATCGAACTCAAAAACAAGGGAGCAGCCACGACAGTCGATGTCTGGGTTCAGCGCGGCGACACGCCATTTGGCTATCCGTTGTCAGGGCGGCAATCTCGGCTTGAAGACGAGAATTACGTGCGCTTCGATCTTGCCGGGCGCCTGGAGCAAGATGACAAGGGCTCCAGCCCGGTCCGGAGGGAAAGTACAATCAACGCATTGGCGACAGGGACGCACGCAATCGTCGTGGGTGCATATCTTCGCAGCGACAAGGCCGTCAGCGAGTATTCGGGGGCCGGAGGGCGCGCGACATCAGATGGCACGTCCCCCATCCGAAGCCCCGATGTGTCGGCAGTTGGAGACGAGTCGCCAGTGCACAGGAATCTACTTGCCGCCGGTACGCGTAGCGGATCCGTTGTGACGATGAATGGGACAAGTGTCGCAGCTCCGCAGGTGACGCGATTGATCTCGGAATTGATGATCGCGCAGCTTGCTTGCGATCGTCCGGACGTACAGCGCATCGCGAAAACAGGAGACACAAAGGCGCCAGGTCCCGGCTCACCATTGGCTGTACGGATTGGGGCTGGCCGGCTCGATCGGTGCGGACGTCCAAACAGACCTTAATTTTGGACCGGTGCGGAGCACAGGGAACATCGCGGTGTCGAAAGCGAAGGCAGCGAGCTCAGCGAGCCGTCAGGCAGCAATGCGCATGAACGCGATCTTCAGCGACCTCGCGCCCGAGACGGTTGCCCAGCTGTTTCATCGCGCGTCTTTCCAGACCTTCGAACGGGGAGACTACATTTTTCGACGCGGAGACCCTGGGACGTGCCTGTTCGGAGTTGTGGAAGGCTCGGTGAGGATGTGTGCATCCTCTCCTGACGGTAAGAGCGCGGTGTTAAATCTGATCAGTGCCGGTCAAACATTTGGTGAGATTGCTGTTTTGGATGGCCTCGACCGAACAACCGATGCAATAGCGAATAGCGATTGTGAGATCTGGGGAATTGCGCGGCGCGATCTGATCCCCCTGGTTAGAACCGAGCCGGCTTTGGCTGCAAAGTTCATTGACTTGTTATGCGCCCGCCTGAGATGGACAAGCGAGCATCTGGAAGAGGTAATTCTTCACGGCCTGGAGGCTCGTCTTGCCCATATCGTCATAAAATTTGCGGAGCCGAATGTGCAAAGGGATGGATCCCTTGTGGTGAATATGACGCAACAGAGCGTCAGCGAGATGGTGGGCATTTCGCGGGAGCGCGCAAATAAAATCATATCCACCTGGGCCGATCGCGGCTGGGTTCTGGTCAAGAATCGTACACTTGTCCTTCTCAATGCTCAGGCGTTGAGAAACATTGCCACGCGAAGTTAGAACGTGACGATGCCTTTACCGATCGGACGTGCATTTTACCGCGGAACAGTGAAAAGATCTGATGCTTTTGGTCTCCCGAGAGACTCTGGCTAGAGGACGAAGGCCACGCGGCGCGGGATCGACGAAGCTAGTGGTAAAAGTTGCAATCGGGATAATTGCTGAGGCTTTCTGTTGATATTGAGTTCGACCGCAACAACATCAATAACCTGACTCACATCTTCAAATCGTCCCGTTTGAAATCGAGCCCGATGTCGAGAACGCCGACGCTATGGGTGAGCCAGCCGATCGAGATCAGATCGACGCCGGTGGCAGCGATGTGTGGCGCCGTCGTGGGTGTGATGCGGCCAGAAGCTTCGGTGACTGCCCGACCTGCGACCATCGCAACGGCTTCCGTGAGCGTCGCTGCATCCATATTGTCGAGAAGCACGGCGTCTATACCGTGATCGAGCGCCTCGCGCAGCTGATCGAGCGTGTCGACTTCGAGTTCGATCTTGACCAGATGGCCGACACCATTTCTTGCCCGCTTCAGCGCCTCGGTTACGCTGCCGGCGATGGCGACGTGATTGTCCTTGATGAGCACAGCATCGTCGAGGCCGAACCGATGATTGCTGCCACCGCCAACGCGGATCGCATATTTTTCGATGGCGCGCAGCCCTGGCGTTGTCTTGCGCGTGCAGACAATTTTCGTCTGGTAGTCTCGGACCGCTGCAACCACAGAGGCAGTCGCCGTCGCGATTCCGCTCAGGCGGCACAGGAAATTCAAAGCAACCCGTTCAGCGGTCAAAATACCTCGCGCGGGGCCGGTGATCGTGGCGATCACGTCGCCGGGCGCCAGGACTGCGCCGTCGTTGCGCTCGATATGCATCTCGATCGCGGGATCGATCAGTTGAAAGGCCAGTCGAGCCAGGTCGAGCCCGGCCACCACGCCGGGCTGGCGCGCAACAAGAAGTGTCGTGGCGCGTCGGCCGGCTGGCACGATCGCATCGGTCGTGAGATCGCCGGCTCGTCCGAGATCTTCAAGCAACGCCATGCGAACCAATGGCTCGATCATGACATGGGGGAGCGGTGAGGGCGTCATGGCGATCCTTTGGGTTAGGCGACGAGTTCCGGGATGTCGTCTCGCGCGGCTTGAAGCGCGTCATCAAGGCGCAGCGTCGAACGCTGTGCCAGACTCGTGTGCGTCGGGAAGTCGGTGCGTGCATGCGCGCCGCGGCTTTCTTGGCGGCGCAAGGCAGCGATCACGATCATCAGGCCGACAATTGCGGGGTCGCTTGCAGCTTGCTGCGAGATCGCGAAGGGATAGAGCGCGCGAGCGGCGGCACGCAGGCCTTCGCCATCGCGTAATACGCCTGCGGCACGCGACAGAATAGGGCGCGCCAAACTTGGGTCGCTGTCTGTTACTCCACCGGGCAACATTGGCTGCCGCCGCCGGGTGGAGGTCGTTGCGGCAATATTCTCGGCAACCCAGCCGCCACACACGGCCGCCTCGAGGAGTGAATTACTGGCGAGCCGGTTTGCGCCATGCAGGCCAGTGCAGGCAGCTTCGCCGCAGGCCCACAGACCGTCGACGGAGCTCCGCCCGGTCCGGTCAACCAGTATGCCGCCCATGTGGTAGTGCGCAGCGGGACGGACAGGGATCGGCTGCGTAACCGGATTGATTCCTGCGTCGCGACAAAGTGCCGTGATAGCCGGGAAACGCCGCTCAAAGTCGAGGCCCTTCACGCCCCTTGCGTCGAGAAAAACCCGATGCCCCGCCGCGATGTGCCGCCAGACGGCACGTGCAACGATATCGCGGGATGCAAGCTCGGCGCCGGGGACACCCGCCATGAAGCGATCGCCGTTCCCATCGACCAGGATCGCGCCTTCTCCGCGTACGGCCTCACTGATGAGCTTCAGTGGAGAGGACTTGCTGTCGAGCGCCGTCGGATGGAATTGGATAAATTCAAGATCGGCCATGACGGCGCCGGCGCGTGCTGCGAGCGCGAGGCCCTGGCCAAAGGATCCAGCCGGATTTGTCCCATGCAGAAACAGACCTCCGATGCCACCGGTCGCGATGACGACACGATCGGTCGCAAAGAGCACGGGTCCTCGACCGGTATGGCCGAGAAGACCCACCACTGCATTGTCTTCGACGACCAGGCCCTGTGCCGTGGCTCCCTCGATCACCGTGATCGCAGGCGTCTCGCGGACCTTGCGGACCAGGGCTCGAATAACGTCCCGGCCTGTTGCATCACCCCCGGCATGGACGATCCGGCGGCGCGAATGCGCGGCCTCGAGGCCGAGGATGATCTTGCCGCAGGCATCCCGATCGAAAATGACGCCGAGCCGCGCCAACTGTTCGATCGCGGCGGGCGCTGCGGCGAGGATTGAGGCCGCGATGGTTTCGTCGCACAAGCCATCACCGGCGGCGAGTGTGTCCGCCAGATGCAGCGAAGCACTATCATCCGCCCCGATACTGGCAGCGATACCGCCTTGCGCGAGTGCGCTCGACGATTCCGAGCCCAGTGGCGCGCCGGTCAGGAGCAGCACCGGTTGCGGCGCCAGCGCCAGGGCGGTCATGAGGCCGGCGATGCCGCCGCCGATGATAACGGGAGCGCCGTTCGTATCGTGCAACGCTGTCATGTGACGGCCAGCATTCGTTCGACCGCGAGGCGTGCGCGCGCTGCGACACTGTCGTCGATCGTGACCTGATGCTGCATCGTCTCCAACGCGTGACGGATGTTGCCGAGCGTGATCGTCTTCATGTGCGGACAAAGATTGCACGGACGAATGAATTCGAGGTCCGGGTATTGGATGGCGACATTGTCGCTCATCGAGCATTCCGTCAGAAGCACGACCCGCGGTGGTCGTTTGCTTGCGACGTAGGACGACATGGCGGCCGTCGAGCCGGCAAAATCGGCCTCCGCCAGCACGTCCGGCGGGCATTCCGGGTGCGCCAGTACGACGACACCGGGGTGGTTCTCGCGCAATTGACGCACCTCTTCGGCGCTAAATCGCTCATGTACCTCGCAATGCCCGGTCCAGGTAATCACCTTAACCTTGGTCTCGGCAGCGATGTTCCTGGCCAGATATTCGTCCGGCAGCATGATCACGCGTTCAACGCCAAGCGACTCGATCACCGCCTTGGCATTGCCCGAGGTGCAGCAGATATCCGACTCGGCTTTCACCGCTGCCGAGGTGTTCACATAAGTCACGATCGGGACGCCGGGATAATTCTGCCGCAGCAGCCTCACGTCCTCGGGCGTGATGGAGTCGGCAAGCGAGCAGCCGGCGCCGCGATCGGGAATCAGCACGGTCTTCGACGGATTGAGTAATTTGGCCGTCTCGGCCATGAAGTGAACACCGGCGAGAACGATGACGTCGGCCTCCACATGCATCGCTTCGCGCGCCAGTGCAAGGCTGTCGCCGACAATGTCCGCGACGGCGTGGAAGATGTCCGGTGTCTGATAGTTGTGGGCAAGGATGACCGCGTTGCGGCTTTTCTTCAACGCGATGATCGCGTCGATATCTTCTGACAGCATCGACCATTCGATCGCGGGGATCGCGTGGCGCACTTTCGCATAGAGTTGTTCCGAAGGACGCAGTTCGGGTATCGACAGCATGTCATATACTCTCGTTGAGCATATGTTATACTGTAATCGAGTATAAGTATTGTCAAGCCCCCGAGACGGGAAGTTTGGTTCCGGCGATGGCGCGTTCCGCAAGGACGGCGCGGCGAAAGCGGAAGAGTTTTGCCGGACGTCCGCCGGTGTCCTGGCTGGTTTCGCCAGTTTCCTCAACAAGTTCCTGCTGCTCGATCAGGCGGCGGAAATTCGGCTTGTGCACTTGCCGTCCGGCCAGCGCCTCAACACAGCGTTGCAATTGCAGCAGCGTGAATGTGTCCGGCATCAATTCAAATACGACAGGATGGTATTTGATCTTGGCCCTCAGTCTTGCAATTCCGGTGGCCAAGATCCGGCGATGGTCCAGGATCATGGGATGACCCGGCGTGTTCGGCGAAGCCGCACGGGTGGACGTGGATGTCGAGGTGTTTCCGCGCGTCGCCTCGGGGATCAGTTTCGCCTCATATAGTAGTTCGTACCGCTGCAGAACCAGTTCCTCGTTCCAGCCGTGCTCCTCGAAACCGAACAGCATTGCGGCGCGTTGCCGACGAGCGCGCTGCGCCGCCCGGTCGGATGCTGCAGAAGCCCAGGCTTTGAGCCCTGGCTGCAGAGCTTTTTCCATCAGCGGCGATGGGCCGTCGCGATGATCCTCCCAGGGGAAGTAATCATACCAGCCGCGCCATCTGGCCTCGTGTGCGCCGAATGCCGGTTGTTCTCGTGTCAGGCCAAGATAGCTGATCGAGATGACATGCTGCGCAGTGGTGCCAGCGCGATCGCGATCGGCAAAGGTGTAGAGCTGTTCGACATAACCGAGCGGCAGCCGTGTCTGCCGTTCGACCCAGGCACGCAGCCCCGATTGCAGCGAACGATGGGCGAGTTCGAAAGGCCCGGAGGGCAGGGCGCGCTGATCCTGGATCGTTAGGACACGAGGCTCACCCGAGGTAACGGCTACGAGCACCGCAACAAGATCAGCCGCAATTCCTTGCGGTGATGAATGCGCTGGCCTGGAATTGGGGCTGTCGAGCGGGTCCATGAGCTGGTCTGCTTAAGTGTTCATAGGGACAGGGTGAAAGGCTGCATCGCGAATCCACGCTGATATTTTAACATGAGGCTGCAACGCGACGCGCACGGCAAGAGCGGGCGCCCTTCACGCTGACCATTCGCTAATTCATGTCGGAATGCAGTCTGACCACAACACCGACTTGCCTGAGCCCGAAAGCGGCAGTTGGGTGGGCGCGGTGGCCGAGTCATTTTTGGCGACCGTGTCGTACCGATGTGCCGCACTGTGCCCCCGCTCTTCTGGGGCACCCCGCAAGGGAATTGGACCGTTAAGTCATTGAATTCGACGAAGACATGGTGGGCGCACAAGGGATCGAACCTTGGACCTCTCCCGTGTGAACCACAATCTGTAGACCCTAGCCAACCAGCCCTAACCATAGTAAATTTGCATAATGGCCTGTTAATTATGGTGTTTTTGTAGTGTGTGACCATAGTTGACCATGGTGGGCCATAGCACATCTTGTGTGCCCCTGTTGTGCCCCCCGCGAATTTTCCCTTGGGGCACACAGTCGAGGGAAGGTCTGAGACCCGGTTCTTGCCGGTCCGATCATTCCCGCGTGGGCACAAGACGGAAGGGCAGGGACCGTGGGAGAGCCGATCAACTATTTGACACTGACCGACACGGTCATCCGCGACACGACAATGCCACCGGGCAAGGCGCAGCATTACCTCCACGACGACAAGCTGCCCGGTCTGGCGCTGCGCATGCGCGCGACGGGCGGCCGGACCTGGGTTTACCTGTTCACCAAGCCGGGAGTGAGAGGCACTCAGCGCAAGACCCTCGGGGCCTGGCCAAGGTTCAATGAGCGGGCGGCTCGGAAGGCCGCCACCATCGCCGCTAGTGAGGTGGTCACAGGGGTCGATCCGAACGACGCCAAACGAGAAGCCAAGCGCCGGCAACTGGCCGAGATGCAGCGCACTACGCTGGTGGCCTTGATCAGTGAAGACGGCCCTTATCAGACATCCCTGACCGGACGCCAAGTCGTGAACTGGAGGCCTGCGATGTCGGCGCTGCGGCGCGGTCTCAAGGATCATTTCGATCTCGCCATCGGCGAATTGACGCGCCGGCAAATCATGGCGGCAGTGGACAAGACCGCCAAGACCGGTAAGCGCGGTGCAGCCAGGGACTTGCGCAAGCACACCCACACATTCCTCGAGTGGTGTGTCGGCGAAGGTTACGTCGAGCACAACGTGCTTGCCGGCTATCGCGCGCCGAAAGAGACCCGTGCGCAGAGGGTCGGGCGCCGAACGAAGGGCCGCGCGCTGATGGATGAGGAGATCATCAAGGTCTGGCACGCATCCGGCAAGCTCGGGGCTTTTGGACAATTAGCACGCATGTGCCTGCTCGGCGGTCCGCGCCGCAGCGAGCCAACCATCATTGAGTGGCGAAAGCACATCATGGATGACCGCATCACCTTCGATGCGGCGTGGACCAAGATGGGCCTGCATCACGACGTGCCGCGCACTCATCTCGTTGACGAGGTGCTCACAGCTGCGAAGCATTTCCAGCGCGCAACGTCCGACTACGTCTTCCCGTCACCAAAGACCGGCGGCCAGTTGTCGGGCTTCACCAAGATGGTGAACCGTTTGGTTAAGGAAGCGGGTGTCGCCAGGTTCACCATGCACGATTTGAGGCGCAGCTTGCGCACCGTTATGTCACGGTGCGGCTACGACAACGAAATCCAGCGGTTATGTGTCGGGCAAAAGCCGCGCGGAATCGATCAGGTCTACAATCACGACGAACAGTGGATCATCCGCAAGATGGCGTTCGAAGCTGCTCATGACTACATCGCGCAGTTGGTCGGTGCGCAACGGGTCGGAGGGGTCGTGCGCCTGCAACGGACGAATCCACTTGACCCCATCAAGGCTGAGCTGCTCGGTCGTCTTCGCGAGCATTATGCGGCGGAGGCGTCTTAGTGGCTTTATCGCATCTGGCTAGATAGTCGCGCACCGCATCGACCCGATAGAGCGGGCGACCATCGACATGGCGCCATTTCAGGGGATGGTTCCGATCGCGCCGCCACTGCTCCAGCGCTCCGGGCGTGCGCCGGATGACCGCGGCCGCTTCCAATGCCGTCAAATTCGAGCTGCCCGGCAGCGTATCGATATCGAACGTCGCTGGCGGCGGCATGCCACGTTTCTTGCGAGGGCGCTTCGTGGCACGCGGCATTTTCCCCCTACCTGGCGACGCAAATGCCTCGATCCGAGTCTTTTCGTTCTTGCCGCCCATGCCTCCGCCCCGAACCACCATCGGTCTCAGACAATAAGATCGTAGGCTTCTCCAGCAAGAAAGAAATATAAAGCGCTGGTATGGCTGCTGTGTAGTTGTGGCGTACAAATAGGACGAATCGCCCCCTTTTGCCGCGAAGTTGACGAGCAACTGTGAATCGTAGGGGGCGATCGGCATCCTAATTGTCTGATGGACCTGGCATCTGTGGGGGCACTGTTCGGAGCCGATCCTAGATCGCCGTCGGCGCGTTGTGTCGTTCACACCCGGCAGCATCTTCGCGTTCGTCCGCTGGACCTCAAATGACTTTGGCACGGTCATCTCGCGGATCGACATCTTGCGGGCAGTCGCGGCCGGTCAGCGTTGCACCACGGTGCCCTATGTGAAACCCGGCGGCGAGATTCTGTTGCGGCTGTCGGGCTGGCCCAAGGTCGAGCGGGTGCTGCAACTGATCGATGCGATCGAAGCGCTCAGCATCGATCCCGCGAACGCTGCACCTGATTATTGGCATCACGTCCATAACCGCTTGTCCGTCAACGAAGCTCCACGGACCTACACTAAATCGCGTCACCAGGCCTGGCTTCACCGGCAGAGGATCGCACCATGAATGGCCGGTTCTCGGTGCTCGCAGTCATGTTTGTTGGGATCACCGTTCTCGTTGCCCCGGTCGTCGCGGAGCCGGTTCCCCTCTATGTGTGGAATGCTTCCGAAAGTGTGCCGCTTGGCCTCTATCGCTTGCAGCCTGCAGACAGACTGTTTGTCACCGAACTCGTCGCCATCAAGCCGCCTGAGCCGCTGGCGACCTTTCTTGACCTGAACGGCTATCTGCCGGTCGGCATTCCCATGCTGAAGCGCGTGCTGGCACTCCCGGGGCAAACGGTTTGCAGAAGCGGGCACACTATCTCGATCGATAAGATCGACATGGGTGAGGTGCGCGAGCGAGACAGCCACGGCCGACCGCTGCCGGTCTGGCACGGCTGTCGTGTTGTCGGCGAGGACGAACTCTTTCTCATGAACCGGCAGTCCAAGGACTCGCTGGACGGTCGGTATTTCGGGCCGATCGCGGCATCTGCCGTCATCGGCCGTGCACTCCCGGTGTGGACTGGGGAGAAGTGAGCGTGCGTATCTTCCTTGCTCGATCTGCCATTCCTCTGTTCGACCAAACGCTGCACCATTCCTCCGTCCCGACCAGAATTCGCAACGCCGGCGCGCGCAGCGGCGGTCCAGGGCGGCCGCAAGCCGTTTGGGGACGGTAGCTTGTACCGCCGTGATGGCGTTGTCGTTTGCGATTGTGCCGCTGAATGCCGCACAAACTGGCAGCGCATCAGCCAAGCATTCGGCGAGCGCACGGTCTGTCGGCTCGTTTGCGAACCTGATCGAAGAGGCCTCACGCCGCTACGCCGTACCGGTGCATTGGATACGCGCCGTGATGACCGTCGAAAGTGCCGGTGACGCGCGGGCAAGATCGCCAAAAGGCGCGATGGGGTTGATGCAGATTATGCCCGAGACCTGGGCAGACCTGCGCATACGTCATCGCATTGGCGACAATCCATACGATCCGCGCGACAACATTCTGGCAGGCGCAGCGTATCTCCACGAACTACACGACCGCTATGGCTCGCCCGGTTTCCTTGCGGCGTATAATGCGGGACCAGGCCGCTACGAACAGTATCTCGCGGGCCGTCCATTGCCGGCCGAGACCCGCGCTTATGCGGCAACGCTTGCTCCCCTGTTCGGTGGCGCCGAACTCGCCAGTCCGCTCTCCGTCGCAGTCGTTCACGCGAAGTCATGGACCGAGGCGCCACTGTTCATCGGGCAATCCGAACGCGCAACCGCTGTCGATCGTGTGTCGGCTGAACGGCGATCGGACCGCGTTCCGCCGAGCGATCCGACGCGCAATATCTCTGCGCTCGTGCCGCAAGCGCGCAGCTTGTTTGTTGCTCGATCCAGCGCGGGAGACCTGCAATGACAGGATGTGCAGTCTGGCGTGCCATGGCGTGCTCCGGGATAGAATGGCTGGGAAGGCGAGAGCAGTGGGGAGGCACGACAGCGGGACGGCGAGATAAAAGTGGCTCGCCGGCCGAACCGCAAGCCATTGGAATGGCTTGGGTTCGGCCGTGCCGGTCGGTCGGGGCGCGTGCCGCGCCTGATGCTTTCGCTAATGAATTCAAAAGTGTTTTCGGCACTGCTCCCCATTCCTTGCCCGTGGAGCGATTGCTGTGAGCGTAGGCGACAGCGATTTACGCATCCGGCCTGGCCGCATCCGCGGCACGCGAGCGGCAAAGCCCAAGAGCTTCATCAACCAGGTGCTGCGCGCGGCGAAGAAGTCCGGTCCCACCTCCAGTCTTGCGGCTGCGGGGAAGCGCTCCTCAAGCTACGGGCGCTCGACCTTCGGGCGCGGCCGGATCAGTTTTGGCCGCAACCGCCTGTTTAGCCCGGCGCGGCGCGTGGTGGTGAAGGCGCGCGTCGTCCGCCATCAGGGCCGTTCGTTTCGTTCCGCGCCGCTGACCGCTCATCTGTCCTATCTGAAGCGCGACGGCGTCACCCGTAACAGCGAGAAGGCGGTGATGTTCGATGCCGGTCATGACCGCACTGACGACGCGGCCTTTGCAGATCGCTGCAAGGACGACCGGCATCATTTCCGTTTCATCGTCTCGCCCGAGGACGCCGCTGGATGACCGATCTCAAAGCTTTCACGCGCGATCTCGCCCGGCAAATGGAAGTCGATCTCGGCACCCGGCTCGCGCTCGGCCGGCTCGACTTCTTAGAATCCGCGCTGGCCTTCATGGCAGGTTACGACATCAAAAGCTTCCTGATCGCGCAGTCGCTGAACCAGATCGAGAAAGCCTACGGGCCCAACAACGCGATCCTCGACAACTGCCATGTCCGCGTCAGCTTTGCCACCAACGACGAGCGCACGGCGAAGCGTGTCTCCGATGCGCTGAGGACAGCAACCGAGATGCGCGCCATGAAGAACTATGCTGGTCACAGGCTGAATCCGTGGCTTGGTCACCTCATGGTCTCGCGGCAGGAGACGGCAAGGCCGCTGCTCACGCCGGGCGAGGTGATGCAGCTCCCGCCCACTGACGAGATCGTCATGGTTGCCGGCACGCCCCCGATCCGGGCGAAGAAAGCTCGCTATTACGAGGATCACCGTTTCACCGAACGGGTGCTGACGCCGCCCGATCCGGCGAAGTCTGGCCGGTCGTCACGGACGGATGGGTGGTCAGCTCTAACGCCGCAGGCACCGGACGCCGTGTTGCTTGGTGAGATTCAGAAGGCGGAACAGGATGCCGCCAATAGCGGCTTGCGTCGCGAACCCGAGCTTCCCGACCATGTCGCCATTGCCAAGGAGGCGACTGATCCGAGGCCTGCGGAAGAGTTCGCCGCTGCGCTCGACGACGAGTCGGACGATGCAGCCCGTCAGGCTCGCATCCTGCACCAGCAGATGCGTGGCATCGCTCGCCAGGTCTCGCTCGACCCGAATGACAGTATGGAGTTGTGAGACCATGCGGGACCGGATGAATGTGTATTTCCCGCCGGACCTTCTGAAGCAGATCGCCGATCTTGCCGACCGCAAGAAGCTTTCCCGATCGGCGATCGTGGAAGCGGCGGTCACCTCGTTTCTGTCTCCGGATGGGGAGGATCGGCGCGAGGCGGCGTTCGCGCGCCGTCTCGACCGGCTGTCGAGCCAAGTCCAACGTCTCGAACGCGATCTTGGGGTTACCGCGGAAACGCTGACCCTGTTCGTCCGCTTCTGGCTGACGATCACGCCGCCCTTGCCGAACGATGCGCAGGCTGCCGCCCAGATCAAGGGCCGCGAGCGGTTTGGCGGCACCTGTTTTTAAAGAGTCTTTTTGTAGTAACGTTGCACAGATAGCGGCTGCCACGCCGAGACGATCTGACCAAAATAGCGGTTCCGTCTTCCGGAGGCATTCGTAACGGGGGACAGACACCGAAAGAACTCATGGCCCGCTTATATCTCGTCAATCGGAGAATTACATACACTTGGCGGCCGCTTCTGGCGCAAAGCGGACGTCTATTGGTCCCGCCAATACCGCCAAGGCGGCGGATCGGGTAGTTTCGTCTTGAGGAAGTCTAAGAAGACCCTGACACGGTTACTTACCAGTCGGCGGCTCTGATACACCGCATAGATGGGATGTTCCTCTGGGCACTGATGTTCCGGAAAGAGCTCGACCAAGCGGCCTTGGGCGAGATCGTCGGCGATTTGGACTTCGACCAATCGCACGATGCCGAGGCCAGCGCGCGCGAACTCGATAAGGATCGAAGCCTGGTTCGAGCGTACACGGCTCTTGACGGCGAGCGGTGTGGACAAGCCATCGGCACCGCGAACGGTCCATGTGCTGGCGGCAATGGACGAATGAAAATTGAGACAGGCGTGGTCCGCTAACTCGTTGGGATGTGACGGCGTGCCGTACTCGGCCAGATAGCTCGGCGACGCACAAATGATCCATCGCGTGCTCGTAAATCGCGTGGCCACGAGCGAGGAGTCATTGAGGTGCCCAACATGAATCGCAACGTCGGTTCCCTCGTCAAGTAGCGGCCCGGGATCGATCCGCAGCTGAAGTTCAACCTGAAGGTCGGGATGCTGCCGGCAGAACTCCGGGAGCTTCTTGGCGAGGATGACCTGTCCGAAGATCGGCATCGAGCGAATGCGCAGGGTTTCGCGACCGAGCTTGCCGCTGAAGATCGTCGCGTCAGCGGCCTCGACGGCTTCGATGGCTGCAAGCGCCGCCCGATAGAAGACCTCTCCCTCCGGAGTCATGACGATGTTGCGGTGCGCACGGCGGAATAACAGCGCGCCCAACCGTTCTTCCATCCGCGCAATCAGCTTGCTGACTGCGGACGGCGTGATGGCAAGGTTCCGGGCCGCTGCAGAGAAGCTGCCGTCTTCCGCGGCCCTGACGAAAACCTGCATCTCTGTGTAGCGGTTCACGTTTTTCTCTTGTGACGGAAATTCACATCAGGTTTGAACGATAGAGTATGGAAAGCCATCCGGCAAATCTCTAGCCTTCGAGGCAATAGCGCGGCCATGCGAAGCCGCTCATAAACGAACGGGGAGACGACCGTTGGCGAGCAAGGAGAGCACTGCTTTTGCAGTGAACGAACAATCGAGCCATGCCTGTGACGCGATCATTATCGGCGCCGGATTTTCAGGCCTCTACCAGTTGCACAAATTACGGGACGAACTCGGCCTCGACGTCGTTGTGCTTGAAAAGGGCGATGGCATCGGCGGGACCTGGTTCTGGAACCGCTATCCGGGCGCGCGCTGCGATTCCGAGAGCTATTACTATTGCTACTCCTTTAACAAGGAGATCGAGCAGGAGTGGAGCTGGAGCGAGCGCTATCCCGAACATCCTGAAATCCGGAAATACCTGAATTTCGTCGCCGACAAGCTCGATCTCAAGCGCGATATCCGGCTGAACACCGAGGTCACCTCGGCCGCGTTCGATGACGATGCCAATCTCTGGACGGTGCAGACGAAGAACGGACAGTTCTTCTCCGCGCCATTCCTGATTACGGCAGTGGGGTGTCTCTCGACAGCCAATGTGCCTGATATCAAGGGCCTCGATAGCTTCAAGGGCCAATGGTACCATACCGGCCTGTGGCCGCATGAGGGCGTCGATTTCAGCGGCAAGCGTGTGGGCCAGATCGGAACCGGATCGACCGGGATTCAGACCGCACCTGTTATTGCCGAGCAGGCAAAACATCTCACGGTTTTCCAGCGTACGGCAAATTACAGCATTCCGGCGCGTAACGGCCCGGTGACGGCGGACGACATCAAGCATACAAGGGACAATTACGACGAGATCTGGCGGCTGGCACGCGCCGGTACCAACGGACATCCGTTCACGATCTCGACGCGTTCCGCGCTGTCGGTGTCCGATGCGGAGCGGGAGGAGATCTATGAAAAGGCGTGGGAGCGCGGCGGATTGCGCTTCCGTGCATCGTTTTCCGATGTCCTGCAGAACGTCGAGGCAAACCTCACGGCCTCAGACTTCCTCCGCGACAAGATTAAGACCGTCGTCAGGAATCCGGTGGTCGCAGAGATGTTGACGCCACGCGATCATGGATTCGCGACCAAGCGTCCGCCGATCGACAGCGGCTATTTCGAAACGTTCAATCGGGACAATGTGCTGCTGGTGGATCTCAAGGCAGAACCGATCGTCGAGGTGACGGCGAACGGCATCCGCACGACGAAGCAGGACTACGCGCTCGACATCATCGTGTTCGCGACAGGCTTCGACGCACTGACGGGACCACTCGTCAATCTAAACATCAGCGGCAGCCAGGGTATCAAGCTGAAGGATGCCTGGGCGGCCGGCCCGCGCACTTACCTTGGCCTGCAGTCGCCGAAATTCCCGAATCTGTTCACCATCACCGGTCCTGGCAGCCCGTCGGTGTTGTGCAATATGCCGATTGCCATCGAGCAGCATGTAGACTGGATCACCAATTGCATCCGCGACATGCGCGCGAACGGCCAAAAGCGGATCGAGGCCAATACCGACTCGACCGAAAAGTGGGTCGCGCATGTCAACGAAGCCGCGGATGCGACGCTGCTGCCCATGGCAAGTTCGTCCTGGTATCTTGGCGCCAATGTACCGGGCAAGCCGCGTGTCTTCATGCCCTACGCCGGTGGATTGGCGCGCTACACCTCGATCTGTGACGACGTTGCGCAAAGCGGTTATCGCGGCTTCGCGCTGAGCTAACTGCCCATGCCGCGGCCGACGGAGCGAAAGCCGCGGGCAAGAGGAGTCGGCGCCGCAGCATTGGTCCCCGACCTCGCTGCGGCGAATTTACGCGAGGCATTCGGAAAGTCCGTTGGACAGCGCGCCGTTCCTGCTGCACGATCTTCGTATTGCGCTGATCGACCAAAGGACCGAGTGAGGAGAGTAAGCCACCAAGACGACGCTGATCTGGAAATAATAAAATCTGTACCGGCAAAGCCGGACATCAAAATCAGGGAGGGTTCAATGACCAAGACGACCAAGGGCATTTCACGCCGACGCGTCCTCAAGGGCGCTGGCGCCATGGCAGGCCTTGCCGCATTCGGCGCGCCGCATATCGCCGGTGCACAGGCGAAAGTCATCAAGATCGGCCTGCCGACGATCCTGTCGGGACGCGTTGCAATCCTCGGCACGTCCAGTCGGTTTGCAGTCCAGCTCGCTTTCAATCAGATAAACGAAGCCGGCGGCATCAATGGCCGCAAATTCGAAGTGGTCGACCGCGACTCCAAGGGGCGTCCCGACGAAGCCGCCAAGGTCACGCGCGATCTCATCAATAATGACGGTTGCGATATCATCGTCGATGGCGAGGCGTCGTCAGGCAGCTTCGCGGTGCATGAGGTCGTGCGCGATCTCGGCATCCTTTGCCTCCATACCTGCAGCGAAACCTCGTCGCTGACGGCAGACCCCAAGCAGTTCAGCAAGAATGTGTTCAGATGCGCCCGACAGGGCATCCATGATGCCGTCGCAGGTGGTAGCTACGCAGCGAAGATTGCCAAGGAGAAGGGGCTCAAGAAGTGGGCGACCTGTTCGCCCGATTACGCCTATGGCCGCGACAACACCGCGGAATTTCTGCAATACGCCAAGGTGTTCGAGCCGTCGATCGAAGTGGTCGATCAGCTCTGGCCGAAACTGTTTGCGCCCGATTACACCGAGAGCATCACCAAGCTGATGCAGGTGAAGCCGCAGGCGGTCTATTCGGCGCTGTGGGGCGGCGATCTCGTCGCGTTTATCGAGCAGTCGAACCTGTATCGCCTGTTCCAGAACACCGCCTATTTCTCCGGTGGTCTTGGCGATCCGCCGATCCTGACGGCCATCAAGAACCTGCCGCAGGGACTCAACACGGCCTATCGGTATAACAACGGATTTCCGAGTTCACCCGAGAACACCGCCTTCTGCGATGCCTATGTCAAGGTGGCGCCGCACGAGCCGACCAACTGGGCGTGGCAGAACTACGCGGCGTCGCAATTCATTATCGAGGCGCTGCGTCGCACGAACGGCAATACCGACAGTTCTGCGCTGGCGAAGGAAATCTCCGGCATGACGGTGAAGAAGCCGTTTGGCGGTGCCGGCATCACCATGCGTGACAGCGATCATACGATCATCAATTACCCCGTCGCATGGGGCAAGACGGTCAGCAAGTCACCCTGGGTGGTCGATTACGTCGATACGGAATGGTCGAAGATCGTCGAGCTCGAGAAGGAGTGGAAGAAGGAAAAGGGTTACGCCTGAGCTGTCTGCGGGCATCGTCGCTAGATGACGTGGCCCGTCGCATGGCGACGGGCTCGGCCGCTCCGTCGCACATCCGGCCTGCCGTTCGCGTCGGCCGGAACAGGCTCGTTCAGACCATCGAAGGTCAGACCATCAAAGGACTGCGCTGTGAACCTCGAAGCCCTTGCCTCCTGCCTGTCATCGTCAGCCTGCGCCGTGACGCAGATATCGACGGCGCTCATCATCGGCATGCTGCTGTTCATGGTGGCGTCCGGCCTGTCGCTGATCTTCGGCGTGCTCGGCGTCATCAATTTCGCCCATGGCGCGTTCTATATGGCTGGCGCCTATATCGCCTTCTTCACCTATCAGGCGACATCGAGCTTTTTACTGGCATTCCTGGCCGGCGCGCTCGGGGCAGGCCTGATCGGGGTCATCTTTGAGCGGTTCATCATCAGCAAGGTGTATGGCAAGGACATCCTGATGCAGTTGCTGGTTTGCTACGCCATCATCCTGATCTTCGACGATCTGGTGAAGATCATTGCCGGCCCGGAATACAAGATGATGGGCATGCCCGACGTGTTCGCGCTTCCGCCGCTTGAATTCGCCGGCGGCTTCGTTCCGGCCTATTACGTCTTCATGATCGTCGCGAGCCTGTCGATCGGCGCGATGCTCTGGCTCGCAATCGAGAAGACCCGGATCGGCAAGATCATCCGCGCCCTCGCCATCAATCCGCAGATGGTCGGCGCACTCGGGATCAACACGACGCTGCTCTACGCGGCCGTGTTTGGCGTCGGCAGCATGTTGGCGGGTATCGCCGGCTCCCTCGCGGCGCCGACACGCACATTGACGCCGGGTATGGGTCTATCGATCCTGATCGAAAGCTTCATCGTCACCGTGATCGGCGGGATGGGATCGATTGTCGGCGCGCTGATCGCAGCGTTGCTCATCGGCTTCACGCGGGCCTTCGGAGCGATCGGCTTCCCGCTCTTCGTTGACGGGATCATGTTCGGCATGATGGCCGTCGTTCTGATCGTCAAGCCCAGCGGTTTGCTCGGCCGGGAGATCGCGCGATGATGAAAGCGGGGTTCCTGCGCGATCTGTTCTTTGCGGCTGCCGTGCTGATCGTTTTGATTGTCGTACCGTTCATCTTCACCAAGCCATCGCTGCGCGACTTCCTCATCTATGTGATGGCCTATGGCCTGCTGGCGATGTCGCTGAATCTCCTCGTGGGGCTCACGGGGCTGGTCTCGTTCGGGCATGCGGCCTTCTTCGTGTCCGGCGCCTATATGTTCGGTCTGCTGATGCAGTCCGGCCGCGTGTCGATCCCCGTTGCAATTCTCGTCACGGTGCTCGGCACTGCGGTGCTTGCGCTGGTGATCGGTGCGATCTGCGTGCGGCTCAAGGAAATCTATTTCTCCTTCATCACGCTGGCCTTCCAGATGTTCATCCACTCGATCATCCTGACATGGGTCAGCTTGACCGGCGGGGATCAGGGCTTGCGCGGCGGCATTCCGCGGCCCCCGTTCTTCGGCATCGATCTCAGCAGCGGTGTGTCGCTTTATATCTTCTCGGCTTGCGTCTTCGTCGTCTGTATCCTGATCATGCGTCAGGTCTGGCAGTCGCCGTTCGGCTACACGCTGCGCTTGATCCGCGACAATCCGAACCGGGCCAATTACCTCGGCGTCGATATCGTTCGCATGAAGCTCGGCGTGTTCATCCTGGCCGGTGCGATGGCCAGCGTTGCCGGCATCCTGCTGTCGCTGTTCGTCTCCGGCGCCTATCCGGAATTCGGCTTCTGGACGACCTCGGGCGAGGCCATCTTCATGATCATGCTCGGCGGCTCGCAACTGTTCGTCGGGCCGATCATCGGCGCCATCCTGCTGCGCCTGCTCGAGCATTTCGTATCCATCTACACAGAATATCACGGCCTGGTGCTGGGCATCGTCATTCTGGCCATCGTGCTCGGTCTGCGGCAGGGTATCGCCGATTACATCGTCGAATTTCTGCAGCGACGCAAAGAGGCCAGGGTGGCTCCTGCCCAGGACGCTTCCGCCAAGGATGCCGCCTTCGCCAAGGAGAGGATTGCCTGATGCTCTCGGTGCAGAACCTCGACAAACGCTTCGGCGGTGTTCACGCCACGCGCAATGTCTCGATCGATTTTCCCGACGGCTCGCTCACGGCGATCATCGGACCGAATGGCGCAGGCAAGACCACCTTCTTCAACCTGATCTCGGGCGCGTTCCGGCCGAATTCGGGGAAGGTCATTTTCGACGGTCAGGATATCGTTGGTAAATCGAGCCTCGAGGTCGGGCGGCTCGGCATGACGCGGGCGTTCCAGGTCGCCGAGATCTTCCCCAGCCTGACCGTCACCGAGGCGATCATGGCGACGGTGATCTCTCATTTGCGCAAGTCATGGACCTTTCTGCGGCGGTTTCCTGTCGCGGAAGCCAAGGCGCGGACGGAAGAGATCATCGAACTGCTCGGGCTCGCGGACAAGGCGGGGACGCTCTCGCGCAATCTCTCCCATGGCGACCAGAAGCTGCTCGATATCGGCCTTGCGCTCGCCATGGAGCCAAAGGTGCTGCTGCTCGACGAGCCGACCGCGGGCATGGGGCCGGACGAGCGCTGGCGCATGATCGGCAAGGTGCAGCATCTGTGGCAGGTCAAGAAGATGACGGTGCTGTTCATCGAGCATGACATGGATATCGTCTTCAAGATCGCCCAGAAAATCCATGTGCTGAAATACGGCGCCGTGCTCGCGCAGGGCACGGCCAACGAGATCCGGCGCAATCAGGATGTCATCGACGCCTATCTCGGTGCCGATCACCATCTCTCCGCAGCAGTGGGAGAGGCATGATGACCGACCCGTTCCTCCATGTCGAAGCGGCAGACGTCTATTACGGTGCCAGCCAGATCCTGTTCGGCGTCGATCTCGCGGTCGAGCAGGGGCAAACCATGGCGCTGCTCGGCCGTAACGGCGCCGGCAAGTCGACGACGTTCAAGATGATCGCCGGCCTCGCGCCGCCACGCCGCGGCAAGGTTGCTCTTGCAGGTCAAGGGCTGGCCGGTCGACCGTCCTACAGGATCGCGCGCGCGGGGATCGGCTATGTTCCGGAGAACCGGCAGGTGTTCCCCGACCATACGGTCGATGACAATCTCATCGTCGCCGCCAAGAAGGGGCCGCGCGGCGACCATCACTGGAATCGCGAGCGCATCTATGAGGTGTTTCCGATCCTCGCCTCGATGAAGGACCGCCTGGCCGGCCGGCTGTCGGGTGGCGAGCAGCAGATGCTGACCATCGCCCGCACGCTGATGGGCAATCCCGATGTGTTGTTGCTCGACGAGCCCAGTGAGGGCCTCGCGCCGATCATCGTCCAGGCCATCGGCGAACTTATCAAGACGCTGCGCGGCATGGGCGTCACCATTCTGCTGGCCGAACAGAACATGCATTTCTGCCTGGGTATCGCGACCCATGCCACGGTGATCGACAAGGGACAGATCGTGTATCGCGCGACCATAGATGAACTCAGGCACAACGAGGACATCAAGCAACGCTATCTTGCGGTCTAGCGCCGTCGCCATCGTCAAACGCGCAGCTTTGCTGCGTGCAACAAGAAACGGACAACGGGAGTGCAGGATGAAACGAGACGAGGGGCGCGGCCGCATCGCCGTGGTGACGGGCGGAGCAAGCGGAATCGGCCTAGCCACAGCCGGTATCTTGATCGAGCGCGGATGGCGCGTCGTCATTTCGGATATCAATGCGAAGGCCAATCAGGAATCTGCAGCGAAGATCGGCGCGGACTCCGTGCCGTTCGACGTGACTGATGAACACGCGACCGAAACGGCTTTCGCGGATATCGAGGCGCGGCTGGGGCCGATCGAGGCGCTGTTCGCCAATGCCGGCGTGATCCAGTCCGGCGGCCGTGCAGAGAACCTGCCGCTCGCCGAATTCGACAGGGTAATCGCCGCCAATTTGCGCGGCGTTTACGTGTCCTGCCTTGCGGCCGGCAAGCGCATGACCAAGCGCGGACGCGGCGGCATCGTGATCACCGGCTCGGTCACGGCATCGCGCACAGCGCCGTTACACGCCTATGCGCCCTCGAAGGCTGCGGCGGTTCATATGGCGGCGTGCCTCGCGGCCGATTGGGGCCGTTCGGGTGTGCGGGTCAATGCGGTGTCGCCGGGCTATGTGGGAACCCCACCGGTGCTCGCCAACATCGAACGTGGGACGCGAGATCCGAAACTGCTGATCGAAGGCTCCGCGCTGGGACGCATGGTCGATCCGGAAGAAATCGGACGCGGCGTCGCGTTTCTGCTGTCCGACGACGCGTCGGCGGTTACCGGGATCAATCTTCCGATTGATGCTGGGTGGCTCGCGAGTTCGCATCTGACGACGTATGGCGGCGTGCCGCCGGCGCGCTGACCGTCGTCACGTCAACCGAATTGAACACCGTACTCTGCGTGGGTTTACAGAGGTGTGGTAACACAAGCGGGAATTATCGTCATGACGTCTTCTGAAAAATCCCCATTCGATCTCACCGGACAGCGCATTGTGATCGCGGGCGCGGCCGGCGGCATCGGCAGCGCTACGGCGAAGCTATGCGCACAGCAAGGCGCGACGCTTGTGCTGGTCGATATCGCAGGCAAGGATCGTATCCGCGAACGCGTCGGTGCCGAGGTTGCGGACCGCTCTGAAATTTACGGCCTCGACACCGGCTCGCGGCCCGACGTGACGGCGCTCGCGAGGCAGACTGGACCGGTCTATGGACTGATCGATACGGCGGCGATCGCACCGCATGACGACTGGATGGCCGAGGACTGGGAAGAGTCGCTTGATCGCGTCATTCGCGCCAATGTGAAGGGGCCGATCAATCTGACCCGCGCCTTCCTGCCCGGCATGATGGAGGCCGGCGAAGGCCGCATCGTGCTGTGCGGATCGGTGGCCGGGTGGATGGGCGGTCTGCGCACCGGGCCGCATTATGCCTTTGCCAAAGGCGGCATCCATTCCTTCGTGCGCTGGCTGGCGAGTAGGGCCGCACCGCGCAACGTCCTCGTGAACGGCATTGCGCCGGGGCCGGTAGAGACCGCGATGACCGAGGGCAAAGGCTATGACACATCGCTCTATCCGTTGAAGCGCATGGCCAAGCCGGAAGAGATCGCCGCCACCGCGGTGTTCTTATGCGGCGCTGGCAGTGGTTACGCCTCCGGTGCGATTTTCGATATCAACGGGGCCACCCACTTCCATTGACTGCTGCGGGCGCTGATCGCCTGCAGGACGCGGCGGATCTGCGCGCTGCGCCACCCACGATAACGCTGGGCCTGGCGTGTCACCGAGAAGATAGGGCGGCACGCATTGTTCGCCGCAATAGGTGCGGTCACATCCGCCGATCCGTCGGCTTGCGAGACAAAGGGATGTCACTTATTCGCTTGCAAGGTCTATGTCCGCTCCTGGCGCAAAGCGGACTCCTGTGAAAAAGGTGCCGCAGGTTTCGTGGCGAAGTTGCGCAGCGGCTTGCAACTAATACCGAACTGATTGCGGTTCCTGCATTCCCGATGGTCACCTAGCTGAGAGTTTGAGGCTCATGCCGGCCAGAGCTGGCCGCCGCCGTCGACGCGAATGACCTGCCCCGATACGAACGCTCCCATAGGTCCGGCAAATAACTCAATGACGCGCGCAACCTCGTCTATGGTGGCAATCCGGTCGAGCGACCCTTCCTGGATCAGGCGCGCCGGATCGACGGTACGTGTTGCCATAAACCGCTCCGTGCGTGTGTCGCCTGGGGCGATCGTGTTGACGGTGACATCATAGATTCGCATCTGGTCGGCGAGACACCGGGTAAAATGCATCGCGCCGGCTTTCGCCGTTGCGTAGATCGATGCATTTGTGCGTCCTTTGAATGCTGCAACTGAGCCGATGTTGATAATACGCCCCCGGCGTCGGTCCATCATGCCTCGCGCCACCTGCTGGCAGACGAAGATTGTGCTAAGAAGATTACGGTCGATGACGGCCCGCACATCTTCGGCCTTGATATTTACGACATCATTTGGGTTTGGCTTTCCGCCTGCAGCCGCGATGTCACCGCCGGCATTATGCACGAGGATGTCGATGGGGCCGAGATTGGTCTCGGTGACTTGAACGACCCGCTCGATGTCTTCCGATATCGTAAGATCGCCGAGAACCTTGAAAGTGCGGACGCTGTGTTTGTCGGCTATCGATCGAGCGACATCCGTAAGCGTTTCGGTACCACCAAATTCGGCAGGGCCGTGCTCGCGCATGCCGTGAATAGCGATATGGCAACCGAGGGCTGCGAGCCGTTCGGCAAAGGCGCGGCCAAGCCCGCGACCTGCACCTGTGATAAGTGCGACCTGGCCTTCCAGCATACGAGCGGACATGACTTCATCCTGTCAGTTAAATGAGAGTTATCTTCAGTCGAGTGTAAGCGTGAGACCGACGGCCAGTGTCTGGGCGAGACACATGGGGGCGACCATCGTACGAAGTGCGGCTTCCGGCATATCCGGAATTTCGAAGACGACGCTGGCACCCTCGACAATGGGGCTGAGCAAGCTGTCCGTGATCGAGATGACGGGCAGGCGGCGGGCTACGAGTTCCGGAAACAGTCGCGCTGTGTCGGGATTGTAGACCCTGAAGCTGATGGCAACGAGCGCATCGGCGGGCGTCGCCGAAGCGGCCTGGTCGCCAAGCGCGCTGCCAAGTCCATCAAGGATAACAACGCGGCGCCCGAGTTTGCGCAAAACATAGGTCAGATGAGCTGCGACCGGGAAAGAGCCGCCAAGGCCCAGGACGTAGATCGTCTCTGCGGCGCCAAGCAGTTCGATCGCGCGCGCAAGATCTGCCTGCCTTACGCGGTCCTGCAGGCTTTCGAGCGAGACCATGCCTTCTGACGCGAAGCGGGTCAGAACCGCCTGAGGATTGTTCGCATCCTGAAAGCGGCCGTCGCGTCGCAGCCCGGTGATGCGCTCCTTGTAGCTCGGTGGCACGCTGGCGACGAGCCTTGAACGGAACACCTGTTGCAATTCCGTGAAGCCGCCATAGCCCAGTGCACGCGCAAATCTCACAATGGCGGACGGCTGAACCTTCGCACGCTGTGCGACTTCCGCGACGGTCCCGAGCGCCATCTCGGTGGGATGCTCAAGTGCAAACTCAGCGATCACCCGGAGGCGATCTGAAAAATCCGGATGTTGGCGTGCGATCTCATGACGGAGGTTTTCATAAGTGCCGTGCTGGGGGGCTCTGGCTTTAGTGGGCATGCGGTTGGCTCGTATTTGCGGTCATCGATTTCTCTGACTTGTATATTCTACTTTACATACTTCGTGGAATGTTTATTCTAAATCCATACAATGCGCGGACATCAATAAAAGAGCCGCCGATTCCAGGAGGAAACAATGAAGCGACGTAGCGATACGTCCGGGCTGTCCCGGCGTGCCCTCGTGAAGGGCGGCTTGCTGTCTGCCACAGCGACATTTTTCGGTCCATGGCAACACACACGTGTTCTGGCGCAGGGAGAAAAGAAGCCAATCAAGTTGGGGCTCACCTGTGATGCCAGCGGCCAATACGGCAATAGCGGGCAGGACGATATGCGTGGCATTCGCCTCGCAATTGATGAATTCAACGCAAAAGGCGGCGTGCTCGGTCGCAAGATTGAATGGACGACGGCCGACACCGAAACCAATGCGGCGACAGGTACACGCATCGCGGAGCGTTTCATTACGCAGGAGCAGTGCGGCTTTCTGATCGGCGCCGTGCATTCGGGCGTCGCCAATGCCATCACGCAAGTCGCGAATAAATACGGCACCGTCTATTTCAACACCAACTCGTCGGCACCGAGTGAGGCAGGTGAGAACTGCTCGCGCATCAAATTTGTCTGGGATGGGAACGGCACCAATTTTTCCAAGGCCGCCGTCCAGAACGCGGTTCAGAAGATAGGCAAGAAGTGGCTGTTGCTGACCAACGACTATGTGTGGGGGCACACGACATCGGCCGCGACCAAAGCCGAGGTCGAGAAAGCCGGCGGACAGATCATCGATAATCTGCTGATCCCGCAGAATACCCGCGATTTCACCTCCTATCTCCTCAAGGTGCAGCAGGCCAAGCCTGATGTGGTCGCCATGGCCGTTGGCGGCGATGATATGAAGGCGCTACGTCAGCAGATCAGTGCGTTGAAGCTGGAAGAGAAAACAGCCTGGATTAACAATCAGCAGGATTGGCCCGATATCTGGGGTGCGGAGGATACGCTGTTCGGCGTCTTTGGCACCAACTGGTATCATCTTTTGCCGCTACCCGGCGTTGCTGACTTCGTCAAGCGGTGGCAAACAACCTATCCGCAGTCGCCCATTCCGGTGCCGGGGAATGTCTCCTACAACGGCTACATCGCGACACGCGAATTGCTGCGCGCCATCGAGCGCGCCGGTACGACCAGCAATCATGCTGTGATCAAGCAGTTGGAAGGGCACAAGATGCTCGCTGCCGACCGCATGCAGCATTTCGATGCGTATATCGATCCTGTGACGCATCAAGTGCAGCAGACGATCTATCTTGCCCGCCGCAACGCAAAACCCGCCGACAAGACGGATCTGTATGAGGTCATCAGCTGGACCAAGCCCGAAACGGCGGTGGACGAAGCCTCACTGGAGAAATGCAAGATGAAGGCGCTCGCCGACGTTCCAGTCTTCGACACATAAAGCTTACGCATGAGCGCCCGGAACGTTCTCCGGGCGCTCATGCTCGCTCATTGGAATAGATGAACGCTTATGTCGCTGCTCAATCTCCTTCCGCATTTGCTGAACGGTATAGCGCTCGGCTTGCTTTTCTCCCTGATTGCACTTGGCTTTATGCTGATCCTCGGATTGATGGAGCAGATCAACCTTGCCCATGGCTCGTTGTTCGCTCTCGGGGCGTACTTTGCCTACGCTATTTGTGGGGCGAAACTGCCGTTGCCGCCGGATGTCCTGATCGCGTGGGCGGGGGTGCCGCTTGGCTTGCGGTTTGCCACAGCAGTTGTCGTAGCCCCGATCCTGGTTGCGCCCTTTGGCCTTGTGCTTGAACGATTGATGCGCCGCACCTATGGGCGCGATCCGCTGTATGGGCTTCTGCTCACCTTTGGTGTTGCCATGGTGCTGGAGGAGTTGATCCGCGTGGTTTGGGGCACGCGCGACTACATGATGCCGGTACCGCGTGACATGTCCGGCGGCTTTATCATGCTCGATCTGATCTGGTCGACCTATCGCTTCTGGGCTGCCGGCATGGCGATCGTGGCCATGGGAGCCGTCTGGTTCATCGTCGAACGCACGCGTTTCGGTGCGATGGTCAAGGCAGGCGCCCATGACAGCGAAATCGTCCAGGCGCTCGGCATCGATCTGACGCGATTGCGGGTTTGGGTGTTCGTCCTTGGCACGATGCTCGCGGCGTTCGCCGGTGTGATCATGGCGCCGCTTTGGGGAATCCGGCCGCATATGGGAGTCGATGCCGTTGTCCCGGCATTTCTCATCATCGTGCTCGGTGGTGTCGGGAGCTTCTGGGGGGCGGCGTTGGGCGGGCTCCTGGTCGGCATGGTGGTCGGGCTGTCCGGTGCCTATGCCTCCGAATGGTCGATGCTGTCCATGTATCTGTTGTTAATTGTCGTCGTGACGTTCCGCGCACGGGGCCTGTTCGGCAAGAAAAGCGTGTTGGAGGCTTGATATGGCAGCAGCCCGTACGGTTCCCAGCTTCACGCCTGCGATGCTCGTTACATGGATCCTGTTTGCAACCGTTCCCTTCTGGATCGAGCGGGTCGGCCTCTATCAATATCTCGGGGTCGAGATCCTGATCTTTGCGCTCTATGCGCTGGCCTACAATCTGGTTCTGGGCCATGCGGGATTGCCGTCGTTCGGGCATGGCGCATTTTTCGGGATCGGTGCCTACGCATTCGGTCTGGCGCAATCAAACATCGCGTCGAACCTGTGGGTCTGTCTTGCGGTTGCTGCATTTGCGGCCGCAATAGCGGGCGCTTTTGTGGCGCTCTTCATCTCGCACAGGCGAGGCATCTATTACGCATTGATGACCATCGCTTTCGGGCAGATCTTCTGGTTCATCGCGATCAAGGCGCACCGGATAACCGGCGGCGAAGATGGCTTGCTCAAGATTGAGAGGCTACCCGCCTCGCTTGGCATCACCACGTTCAACCTTGGCAGCAACATCGCGCTGTACTACTTCGTGCTGGCAGTCTTTGCTGTTGTCTCGTTCCTGCTGTGGCGGCTCGTGCATTCCCCCTTTGGGCGGGTGGTGAAGGCCATAAAGCAGAACGAAACACGTGCTCGTTTCGTCGGCTACGACGTCTGGCGCTACAAGGCGGCGGTCCTGGTTGTATCCACGACCTTATCGGGACTCGCGGGCGGATTGTTCGCGATGGCACAGACGTCCGCCTTCCCGGACGTGATGAGTCTGCACTATTCCGGCTACGTCGTCATGATGACATTGGTGGGTGGCGGGCTTGTCTCGTTCTGGGGCCCCGTCATTGGTGCCGTGGCCTTCTTCCTTGCACGCGACGTCATCGGATCATTCACCACCGGATGGATGCTATGGTTCGGCCTGTCGTTTGTTGTCTTGGTGCTTTTCAAGCCGGAGGGGATCGCCGGCATGTTTGCCGGCGTCATGAACGGACGAGACAAAATCGTTCCGCGCCCTGCCGCCGCTCCGCAATCGCAGGCGAGGTGAGCCATGCCCCTGTTTGAAGCCAAAGACCTGCATCTGCGATTCGGCGATCGCGTCGTGCTCGAGAGCGTCTCGCTTGCATTTGAAGCCGGCCAATTGTCCGGCATCATGGGGCCGAACGGCGCCGGCAAGACGACCTGTTTCAATGTGCTGACTGGCCGCTACAAGCCCAATCGCGGGCAGGTATTGTGGCAGGGAGACGATATCACCGGGAAAAGTCCCCAGGATATCGCACGCCTCGGCATCGCACGGTCGTTCCAGCTGATGAACCTGTTCGACGAGTTCACGGTATTCGAGAACATAGCCATTGCGCTTCCGGGCACGCGCCGGCGTGGGCATGACATGATTGCTCAGGCATATGCCGATACCGCGCTGGTCGACGAAGCTCACAGCATTCTCGAAAAGGTGGGTCTTGCAGGACGCGCCAACGATGAAGCCAAGTCGCTCTCCTATGGCGCACGCCGCGCGCTCGAAATCGGCGTCGCGCTGGCCTGTCGTCCAAAGCTGCTTTTTCTCGATGAACCGACTGCGGGTCTGGGTAGCGACGGGCGCGCGCGACTTACCGATCTCATCCTTCAGCTCAAAGGCGACCTGACCATCGTTGTCATCGAACATGACATGGAATTCCTCTTCTCGCTGGCCGATGAGATATCCGTCATTCATTGGGGGCAGGTGATCGCGCGCGGCGCGCCGGCCGCACTCAAGACGAACCCATGGGTCGAGGCTTCCAACCTGGGGCGGCTCAACTGATGCTCGATGTATCCAGTATCGATTCTTTCTACGGCGAGACGCAGGCGCTGTTTTCGGTCTCGTTGTCCGTACGCGCAGGCGAGGTGCTTGCCCTGCTCGGCGCTAACGGCGCTGGCAAAACCACGGTGCTCCGCTCCATCCTCGGTCTCACGCGCGCGCGCCGGGGTGACATCCGTTTTCAGGGAAAGTCGATCGCAGCAAGCGCGACGCATCATATAGCATGCGCCGGAATTGGCTGGGTGCCGGACGACCGTCGCCTCTGTCCGACACTCACCGTCGCGAAAAATCTGTCGTTAGGCGAAAAGCGCACGAACTTTCGAGGATGGTCTCTCGGAGAAGTCACCGAGATTTTCACACCGCTCAAATATCTGATGACGCGCGAGGCCGAGACTTTGTCCGGCGGCGAGATGCAGATGGTGGCCATTGCCCGCGCGTTGCTCGGTTCACCCGGCCTCGTGCTGTTCGACGAGCCAAGCCAGGGCCTTGCACCGAAAATCGTCGATGACGTGATGGCTGTCATCCGGCGCCTCAGGCAGGCGGGCATTGCCAGTATCGTGGTCGAACAGAATGCCGATGTCGCATTGAGCGTTGCCGATCGGGTTGTTGTGCTTTCGCAGGGGCATGTTGCCTGGGCGGGGGACGCGGCGGCACTGACTGCAGATCTCAGCCTCAAGCGCAAGCTTCTAGGAGGGCTGTCATGAGCGATACGCCGCTACTTGCGCTGGAAGGCGTGATCAAGATCTATCGCCGCGGCTTGCTCGACCGGGAGCCCGCATTTCAACTGCACGTGGATCGTGCTTTCATGCAGCCCGAGATCGTGGGCGTCATGGGGCCAAACGGCGCCGGCAAGACGACGCTATTCGAGATGATCGCGGGATCGAACGTGCCGTCGGAAGGGCGCGTGATGGTTGCCGGTCAGGACATGCAGAGGGTTCGCTATCTTCAGCGTGATCGTCTGGCCATTCATTACCATCAATCCTATCAAGTCCGTCAGTTCAGAAAGACGAGACCGTCCTTCACGATGGAGCAGGCTGCAAGCGCCTATCCGCTCGTTCATCTGTTCGATGAACCGCAGTTCAATACCCAGGATGGCTATATCGGATTCATGCTGGATTTTTTCCGCAAGCTGCGCACTGAGAAGCGGCTCGTTTTCATCTGCCTGCATCCGACGGCGACGTTTCAGCTGACGATCCTCAAGGAGATCTGCGAGCGTTTCCTGTTCGTCAGCGGCGGAGCGGTCACTAACTATGCTCATTTTGATGACCTCACCAGCCAGCCCGATGTCCGCCAATATCTTGGTGTGCTGGCCCCCTGAATAGACTCGCAACTCAATTCACGACAAACCGAAATCTGGAACAGGATTCAATCCATGCAGCGACAATATCTCGATACGCTCCCGCACTATATCAATGGCGCATGGGTCCAGCCAACTTCGGGCGATTACCAGGACGTGATGAATCCATCCACGAATACGCCCATCGGCAAACTCGGGCATGCGTCAAAGGCCGATCTCGACAAGGCGATCGCGGCTGCTCAATCCGGCTTCAATACCTGGCGACGCGTCTCCGCCTTCGAGCGCAGCAAGATCCTGCGCAAGGCTGCCGATCTGGTGCGCGCGCGGGTCGAGCAGATCGCCACCATTCTCACCTTTGAGCAAGGCAAGCTCCTGGCCGAGGCGAAGCTCGAAGTCATGGGCTCGGCCGACGTCATCGAATGGTTCGCCGAGGAAGGTCGCCGCGCCTATGGCCGCATCATTCCGGCGCGCGCCGACGGCGTCCGCAACATGGTGCTGATGGAGCCTGTCGGTCCGGTGGCGGGCTTCTCGCCCTGGAATTTTCCGGTGTTACAGGCTGCTCGGAAAATCTCCGGTGCGCTTGCCGCCGGTTGCTCGATCATCATCAAATGCCCCGAGGAAACGCCGGGTTCGCCAATCGAGTTCGTAAAATGCTTCGAAGAGGCCGGTGTGCCCGCCGGTGTGATCAATCTGGTTTACGGCGTTCCGGCCGTGATCTCGGAATATCTCATCAGCTCACCGGCGATCCGCAAGATATCGTTCACGGGATCTGTCCCGGTCGGCAAGCATCTGGCCTCGCTTGCCGGACAGCATATGAAGCGCTCGACCATGGAGCTTGGCGGCCACGCGCCCGTGCTAGTTTTTGACGATGTCGAGACCGATGGCATTGCTACACTTCTGGCCGGCATGAAATATCGCAACGCGGGCCAGGTCTGTGTTTCGCCAACGCGGTTCTTTGTTCAGGAGAGGTCCTACGACAAGTTTGTTGCCAAATTCACGGACCTTGCGCGCGGTATCGCAGTCGGAGACGGGTTTGATCCCAACAGCAAAATGGGACCGCTTGCTAATCCGCGGCGGGTCAATGCGATGGAAACCACTCTGCTCGATGCCCAGGAGAAGGGTGCTAAAGTCGAAACGGGTGGCAAGCGCATTGGCAATGCGGGCAACTTCTTCGAGCCGACTGTACTGACGAATGTCCCCGCTCATGCGCGAATTATGCACGAGGAGCCATTTGGCCCGATCGCGGTGATGCTACGTTTCAAGGATGCCGATGAAGTGCTGGAGCGCGCCAATAGTCTGCCGTTCGGTCTTGCGAGCTATGCCTTTACCAAGGATGCGAAGACTGCAACCAAGGTGTCCGATGGACTCGACCACGGAATGGTATCTATCAATCATTTTGGTATCGCGCTTCCGGAAACGCCATTTGGTGGCGTAAAAGAGTCAGGTTACGGGCACGAGGGAGGTATTGAGGGGCTTAATGCTTACTTGAGTACAAAATTCGTGAGCCATCTCGGTTGAGTTTGGCAGCTAGTCTCTCATGAAACCGTGGACGCAATTCTTCGTTCTGGATGCGGGTGTAGGGGAAAGTATCGACGCGTCGACAGTTCCCTTTGTAGATCGCTTTTGACCGCTTATGGCGCAAAGCGGACATTGATACGAGCCTGGGATGGATAGCTTGCTTACGGCGCATTATGAACGGACGGTTGAAGTCATTCTTCTCAAGATGAGCGGACATTCTCAGAGCTCACGGGAGTGGGCCAACGCAATCTTTGATAGTATCCGTTTGTAAAGGCGGATTGCAGGCGATGCGTGATCGCGAGGTAAAGTCTTACGTCTTTTTCGCGATCATGAAATCGAAGTCGCAGCCCTTATCGGCTTGCGTTACTGTCTGCTGAAACAGGCGAGCGTAGCCACGTTCAGGCAGGACTGCATGAACCTTTGACTGTGCTGCGCGGCGCCCGTCGAGTTCGGATTCATCGACCAGGAGGTTGATGGACCGCCCATCGACGTCAAGCCTGATCTGATCACCGTTGCGGACCAGTCCGAGCGGGCCGCCCACCGCGGATTCGGGCGTGATATGCAGCACGATTGTGCCGAATGCAGTGCCACTCATGCGGGCATCTGAAATGCGCACCATGTCCTTCACGCCTTGTCGGCCGAGCTTTTTGGGGATCGGTAGATAGCCCGCTTCCGGCATGCCGGGAGCGCCTTTGGGGCCGGTGTTCAGCAATACCAGAACGTCGTCGGCCGTTACGTCGAGATCGGGATCGTCGATCCGTAGTGCCATGTCCTCGACAGAAGTAAACACCACGGCGCGGCCGGTGTGCTGCAGCAGCCGGGGCGTCGCGGCCGAGCGCTTGATGATCGCGCCGCCTGGTGCGAGGTTGCCGTACAGCACGGCCATGGAGCCTTCGGCCTTGATCGGATTGCTGCGCGGCCGGATGACGTCCTGACCGGGGACGATCTCAGCTTCGGCCGCAATCTCGCCCAGCGTCTTGTCTGCGATGGTCGGCGCGCTGCCATCAATAAGGTCACCAAGTTCTGCAAGCAACCTGGGCATGCCACCAGCGTGATGGAAATGTTCCATGTAGTGAGCGCCCGAGGGTTTCAGATCGATCAGCACAGGCGCAATGCGACCGATCTCGTCGAGCATGTCGAGATCGTAACCATAGGGCGTTCGGTTGGCGATCGCGGTGAGATGAATGATGCCGTTGGTGGAGCCGCCGATCGCTTGCATGACAACGGTGGCATTACGGAAAGCTGCAGGTGTCAGCAATTCCGAGGGACGTGGTCCGCCGCTTACCGCCATTTTGGCGGCGCGCTTGCCGCTTGCTTCGGCGAGACGGAAACGTTCGGCGTGCGGGGCAGGGATGGTCGCGCTCATCGGCAGCGACAGGCCCAGTACTTCCGTGACGCAGGCCATCGTGCTGGCGGTACCCATCACCATGCAGGTCCCGACGGATGGCGCGAGGCGTTCGTTGACTATCTCGATTTCCTCGGCGTCGATCTCGCCGGCGCGGTGCGCGCTCCAGAGGCGGCGACAATCGGTACAGGCGCCGAGCACCTCACCCTTGTGATGACCGACGACCATGGGGCCGACAGGGATCACCACCGTCGGCAGATTGACGGATGCCGCGGCCATGATCTGGGCCGGCAGCGTCTTGTCACAGCCGCCGATGACCACGATGGCGTCCATCGGCTGCGCGCGGATCATCTCCTCGGTGTCCATGGCCATCAGGTTGCGCAGGAACATCGAGGTGGGGTGCGCAAAACTTTCGTGGATCGAGATGGTCGGGAACACCATGGGCATCGCGCCGGCCAGCATCACGCCGCGCTTCACAGCCTCGATGATGGCAGGGACGTTACCGTGGCACGGATTGTAGTCGCTGTAGGTGTTGGTGATTCCAACGATCGGGCGCTCCAGCGCATCGTCGGAATAGCCCATCGCCTTGATGAACGCCTTGCGCAGAAATAGCGCAAATCCCGCGTCGCCATAGTTTGTCAGCCCTTTGCGAAGCCCTTTGGACATGTCGTTTCCCCTGCGGCCACCAAAGCCGATTTTCTTCGTTACATCGCCGGCGTCGTTGGAATTGTCAATAATCCTATTCGATACAGCGGATATAATCGCTAATACCTCGGAATTGGATATTTATTATTGACAATATACCTGGACCTGTTCCAGGGTCCGGCCCAATAAAAAACAGACATCCGGAGGAGATCACCATGACGGCACGGAGAATTGGACTGGCTGCGGTTGTCGCGGCGGCCACCATCGCGAGCGCTGCTCCCGCTTTTGCGCAGGCCACGCAGATCACGATGTGGAGCAACTGGCCCGACGAGCCCGCCAAGAAGGATTGGGTGACGACGCGGGTGAAGGACTTTGAGGCTGCGAACAAGCAGTGTTCGGTCAAGCTCAGCTTCATCCCGAAAGCGGATCTCTACACCCAGGCCAAATCAGCGGTGCGGACCGGGCAGGCGCCCGACATCTTCTACATGGAGCCGGATCAGCCGGAATTTCTCGCCGGAGGCTTCCTCGAACCGCTGGATAGCTATGTCGATCTGGCGCAATACGAGGACTGGTCGAAACCAGCCTGGACATCGAAGGGCAAAGTCTACGGCCTGCCGGTCGAGGCCTATACGGTCGAGCTCTACTACAATAAGGACGCGGTCAAGAAGGTCGGCGTGGATGTACCGGCGTCGTTCCAGCTAACGCAGGAGCAGTTCACCGATCTGGTGAAGAAGGGCGTTGCCGCCGGCATCACCCCGGTGTCGCAGGGCGTCGGCGATCGTCCGTTCCCGGGTGGCTTGCTTCTGTTCGAGTCGCTGCTGCGTAAGCTCGGTATCGAGGACTATGGCAAGCTGCTCAATGGTGGGCTGTCGTTCAAGGATCCGCGCGTCGTTGAAGTCATGACCTGGATGAAGGGGCTGGTCGATGCCGGTGCCTATCCGAAGAGTTTTTCCACGCTGAAGCTCGGTGAGTCCCACTTCTATTTCTACAACACGCCGGGCGCGCTGACCTTCCCGGATCCGAGCTGGTTCACGGGTCGCGCCTTTGCGCCACCGGAAGGTGGTGGCATGCCGGCCAATTTCCCGCTCGGCATCATGCAATTCCCGGCAATGGACAAGGGCGCTTGTCAGGACTGCAAGACGCTCGCCGTCGCCGGCAGCTTCGTGATGTATTCAAAGAGCAAGAACAAGGATTGCGCCGGTGCGCTGATGAAATCCATGGCCACCGTCGAGAATGGCACCAAGTGGATGGAGCAGGTCTCGCTGCAGACCGGTCTGAAATCCGACCCGGCCAAGATCAACAGCCCGCGCAAGGACTACTTTGCGGAGCTCAACGCACGCAACAAGAACGTCAAATACTTCTTCGGCACGCCTCTGCTGTATTACCGCGCCAAGTGTGCGGAGACCTACACCCAGGTCATGAACAACGCTTTTCCGGCTGGCCTTCTGAGCGTTCAGGAAGCCGCGGAGAAGATGGACAGCGCCTGCTTCAAGAGCTGAGTACTAACAATGACATCGATCAGCATTCCATCCGCTGCCGAGGAGGGGGCTCAGCACGCAGCCCCCTCGCTGGCCGATCCGCGCCGGGCGAGCTGGTGGGTGCTGGCCGTCTTTCTGGCGCCGGCTTTGGCGGTGTATATCGGACTGACCGCCTATCCGGCGTTTCGAACCTTCTATGACAGCTTCTTCACCATTGAAGGTCTCGATGCGACCTTCGTCGGCCTGGATAACTATCGCGCGCTGATGTCCGACGAGACGTTCTGGGTGTCGGTGCGGAACACATTCATCTGGTCGTTCATCGCGCCCGTGCTCGATGTTGTGACAGGCCTGCTGCTCGCACTGGCGCTATATGCGGGCGTTCCTGCCGCGCGCTTCCTGCGGGTCGCGTGGTTCACTCCGGTCCTTCTATCCTACGTCGTCGTCGCGATCCTCTGGATGTGGATATTCAACTACGACTGGGGAATCCTCAACGCCATGCTGCGCGCCGTCGGGCTTGGGGCACTGGCGTCGTCCTGGCTCGGTGATCCAAATTTAGCGCTCGGCGCACTCATCGTGACCCATGCCTGGAAATGGGCAGGCTTCAACATGGTGGTCTGTCTCGCGGCGATTCATTCGTTGCCGCGCGAGGTACTAGAAGCCTCCGAACTCGACAATTGCGGCTGGGGCGCCAAGCTGCGCTACGTCATTGTGCCGATGCTGCGGCCGACCTTGCTGAACCTTTATATTCTTGCCTTCATCGGCAAGATGAAGATCTTCGATCTGGTCTGGATCATGACCCAGGGCGGCCCGCTATGGGCGACCGAAACCGTATCTACCTACGTCTACAAGCGTGCTTTCAACTGGAACACCTTTGATCTCGGATATCCTTCCGCCATCGCGTCGGTGTGGTTCGTGGTGGTCTGCGCCGCTGTCATCATCCTCAATCGCCTTCTGGCGACCCGCGAACGTCTGGAGTACTGATCGTGGCTGCCATGCTTGCGGAACGCGCACCTTTGCCGCGTTTCTTCAGCCGCGGAGCGCTTGCTCTCGTGCTGGGCCTCTACACTATCTACACGCTGGGACCGTTCCTGTGGCTCGCCACGATGTCGGTGCGCACCACCGCCGAGATCAGCGCCGACCACTATGCGTGGCCCAAAGTGTTCCACTGGGAGCAGTTCCGGATCGCCTGGGTCGATTCCGATTTTGCGACCTATTTCTGGAATTCCACGATTGTCGTGGTGGGCGCCGTCGCCGTCGTGACGCTGCTTGGCGCCGCAGCAGCGCATGCGTTGGCGCGCTATCGTTTCCGCGGCAATCGGCTGGTCTACGGCATCCTGTTCTCGTCGATCATTTTCCCGCCGCAGATTACGTTGGTCTCGCTGTATCAGATCCTGGTCGACTACAATCTTTACAACAGCCTGCTCGGGCTGACGCTGGTCTATGTGTCGCTGCAGCTGCCGCTGACAATCTATCTTCTGGAAGGGTTCTTTGCGCGCATTCCGCAGGATCTGTTCGACGCCGCCAAGATCGATGGCTACGGCGATCTCGAAATTTTCCGGCGCATCGTGCTGCCCATCGGCATGCCGGCGATTGCCACTACGCTGATCCTGAACTTTATCCAGCTCTGGAACGAGTTTCTGTTTGCCGTCGTGCTGATCACCGATCCTGATAAGCGCACGCTGCCGGTCGGCATTCGCGCCTTCATGGGCGATCATTTCCAGGACATCGGCATGATCGCCACCGGCGTCATGATCTCCGTCATTCCGGTGATCATCGTCTACGTTTTCTTCTCAGAGAAACTCATTCGCGGCATGACTGCCGGCGCAATCAAATAAGAGGCAGCCATGGCCGTTGTCACCCTCGACAAACTCTCCAAACAATATGGGCCGACAGGTCCGGTAGTCGTTGACAAGGTCGATCTTCATATCGGCGACGGCGAATTCATGGTTCTGCTCGGGCCCTCAGGCTGCGGCAAGTCGACGACACTGCGCATGATCGCGGGCCTGGAAGAGATCAGCTCCGGCAAGCTCTCGATTGGCGATCGCGTAGTCAATCAGGTGCCGGCCAAGGATCGCGACATCGCGATGGTGTTTCAGTCCTATGCGCTCTATCCGCATATGAGCGTTGCGGACAATCTCGCCTTCGGCCTGCGCCGGCGCAATTTCGCCGCTGCCGAGATCGAACGCCGGGTGCAGGATGCGGCGAATATTCTTGGTCTGACGCCGCTGCTGACGCGCAAGCCCAGCGCGCTGTCCGGCGGCCAGCGCCAGCGTGTCGCACTCGGGCGCGCCATGGTGCGCGAGCCGATGGTGTTCCTATTCGACGAACCGCTGTCCAACCTCGACGCTGCGTTACGCGTCAACACCCGCAGCGAGATCATCAAGCAGCACAAGCGGCTGGGATCGACGATGATCTATGTGACCCACGACCAGGTCGAGGCCATGACCATGGGAACGCGGATCTGCGTCATGAATGCCGGTCGCGTTGCTCAGATCGGCGCGCCGCTCGACGTCTATTGGGAGCCGGCGGACACGTTCGTCGCCCGATTCTTGGGATCGCCACCGATGAATCTGGCGACGGCGGTTGTCGCTTCGGCCAATGAAAGCTCTGTGGCACGAAGCCAGAGCCTTGAGACGGCGCTGACGCGCTGGTCGCCTCAGTTATTGGGAAAGCTGGTAGACCAAAAAGTGACAATCGGCGTGCGCGCCGAGGATTTGCATATCAACAAGGCGGCGTTGGGCAGCGAGCCTGCGGGCCATGTGCGGGGGCGTACGATCGCGGTGGAGCCGTTGGGCGCGGAAACCTTGCTGTTGGTCGAAATCGAACCCGACGTGGAGTGGACGGCGCGATTGCCGCGTCATGTGCCTGTCGCCATCGACGAGACCGTCGATCTGTATTTCCCGGTCAATGCGGTCTTCGTGTTTGACGCAACGACGGGCCGGGCCGTCATCGGCGAGAAGCGTCGGGATATCGGGCAATGAGCAAGCCGTTGCGGATCGGATTGATTGGTGCGGGGTGGGTCACGCAATATCATCTGCTGGCATGGCAGAAGCTCGCGGGGCGTGCCGCGGTCGTCGCGATCGCCGATCCCTCGTCGGAGAATGCTGCTGCGCGCGCCCGGCAGTTCGGTATCGGGCAATGCTTTTCGCGCGCGGAAGACATGCTGGCGGCATGTGAACTCGATGCGGTCGATATTGCTGCGCCGCGTGCCTTCCATGCGCCTTTGGTACGCCTCGTCGCCGATCGTGGTCTGCCGGTGCTTTGCCAGAAGCCGCTCGCCCCGACACTCGCAGAAGCCGAGGCGTTGGCGCGTGATGTCGAGGGTCGCATCCGGTTGATGGTGCATGAGAACTGGCGCTTTCGTGCATACTATCGCGATGCCGCATCCTGGATCAGGGACGGTCGTATCGGGGCGGTGACAGCTGCCCGTCTGACGCTGCTGACATCGGGCACGATTCCCGATGCAAACGGCCAATATCCTGCGATCGAGCGCCAGCCGTTCATGCGCGGCGAGTCCCGCATGCTGGTGGCTGAAGTGCTAATTCACCATCTCGATACTTTGCGCATGCTGCTAGGCCCGCTGGATGTGATCGCGGCGGCGCTGACCCAAACATGTCCGGATATTGCGGGTGAAGACGGTGCCGTGATCCAGATGCGATCCCGCGGCGGCGCCGGTGTGTCGTTGTTCGCGAGCTTTGCAGCTCATGGCGCGCCGATATCGCAGGCCGATCAACTCGAAATCCTTGGCACGATTGGCTCAATTCGGCTCGAAGGTACGCAGCTGAAGCTGACGGGCGCGCAAAGCGAGATCCGCGCCTACGATCTAGCTGCGACCTATCAGGGTTCCTACGATGCGACCATCGCGCATTTCATCGATGCGCTGCAAAGCAGCGCGCCTTTCGAGACCTCTCCCGCGGACAATCTGCAAACCCTGCGCCTTGTCGAGGATTGCTACCGGTTGTCAGGGCGCGAAGCATCTCGAGGCAATGCCAGATGACCGTCACCAAAATTGCGTCACGCGCCGATGAACAGGCCGAGATCATCCGACGTGTCGAAGAGGATATCATCTTTGGCCGATTACCGCCCGGCGCGCGGCTGATCGAAGACAACCTGATGGAACGCTATGGCGCCTCGCGGCACTTCGTGCGCCAGGCGCTGGTGCATCTCGAGCATACCGGCATCGTCCAGAGGGAGAAGAATGTGGGCGCGACGGTGCGTTCCTATTCGACGGCCGAGGTGAAGCAGATCTATGAAGTGCGCGAGATGCTCACGCGCCAGGCCGCACTGATGATCCCGTTGCCAGCCAAGGCGTCGCTGATCATGGAGCTCGAAGCCATTCAAGCAGAATATGTGCGGTATGCCGAGCGCGGCGATTTGCGCGGCATTCACGACACCAATGACGCGTTCCACATCGCTCTGTTTGCGGCGTGCGGAAACCCGTATCTGGTGCGATCGCTGCAGGATTACATGGGCCTGACACTGCCCATGCGTGCCAAGAACCTTGCCGATCACAACGGGCTGCAGGTGTCGATCCAGCAGCACGATATGATGATTTCACTGCTGCGTGGCAACGACAATTGGGCGCTGTCGCAGCTCTGCGTCGAGCACATGCACTCCAGCAAGGCCGATTACCTGCAACGCGTGGCCGTGCCCGGCCCAAATCTAGGGCCGGACTGACAGGCCAACACGCATATCGATTCCGCATCTCGACAAAGGACAGGACATGGATCTCGGACTTCAGGGCAAGGTCGCGCTGGTGCTTGGCGCCGGCGGCGGCCTTGGAAGCGCTATCGCGAAGACGCTGGCGAGTGAAGGCGTGCGTGTCGCGCTTGCCGACATCGACGCGGCCGCGCTCGATCGTGTCGTCGCGGAGATCAAGCAGGGTGGAGGCGACGCGATGGCCGCCGCTTTCGATCTGGCTGATCGTGCCGCGATGGATGCGCGCGTCAGTGCCATCGAGGCAGCGTTCGGCCCCATCGACATCCTTGTCAACAATACCGGTGGGCCGCCGCCGACGCCTGCTGCCGGGCAGGACCCGGAACTGTGGAGCAGGAGCTTCGAGCAGATGGTGCTGTCGGTCATCACGCTGACCGATCGCGTATTACCCGGCATGCGCGCCCGCAAATGGGGACGTATCGTGACATCGACATCGTCTGGCGTGGTGTCGCCGATTCCCAATCTCGGCATTTCGAATGCACTGCGATTGTCGCTCGTGGGCTGGTCGAAGACGCTGGCCCGCGAAGCTGGGCGTGACGGCATCACAGCCAATATCGTGCTTCCAGGCCGGGTTGCCACCAGTCGCATCCGTTTCCTGGACGAGCAGAAGGCAAAGCGTGAAAGTCGCTCCGTCGAGGACGTGTCTGCGGAGAGCACCGCCAGTATTCCTGCCGGCCGTTATGGTGAGCCACAAGAATATGCTGATGTGGTCGCCTTTCTCGCCAGCACCCGCGCATCTTACGTCAACGGCTCGGTCATCCGCGTCGATGGTGGTCTCATTACTAGCATCTGAAGGATCAAATCATGGCTCTCGACGCAACCGCCTCTGGCGTCTTCCCAATCGCCCCCACCCCGTTTCATCCCGATGGTCGTCTTGATGAGGCCTCGCTCGGCACATTGATCGACGGATACCTCAAGGTTGGCTCAACCGGCGTCACGGTGCTTGGCATCATGGGCGAGGCGCCGAAGCTCGAGCCCGAGGAATCGATCGCGATTGCTAAGCATTTCGTGAAGGGCTTCGGAAAACTGCCGGTGATCGTCGGCGTTTCGGCGTCCGGTTTCGCAGCGATGCGCGCGCTGTCGCGAACCGTGATGGAGAATGGCGCGGCGGGTGTGATGATTGCTCCTGTGCCGAGCCTGCGTACCGACGATCAAATCACCGGCTATTACCGTCAGGCGATCGAAGCGATCGGATCCGACATTCCGTTCGTGATCCAGGACTATCCTTTGACACTGTCGGTACAGATGACGCCGAAAGTCATCCGTCAGATCGTGCAGGAGAATCCTTCCTGCATTATGCTCAAGCATGAAGACTGGCCCGGTCTTGAAAAGATATCGACGCTGCGTGCGTTCCAGGCCGAAGGGTCGTTGCGACCGATCTCGATTCTGACCGGTAATGGCGGACTGTTCCTCGACTTCGAAATGGAGCGTGGTGCAGACGGCGCAATGACTGGCTACGCCTTTCCGGACATGTTGGTCGAGCTGGTCAAGCTGCAGAAGGCCGGCAAGCGCGACGAGGCGCATGATCTGTTCGATGCGCACTTGCCGCTCTTGCGATACGAACAGCAGCAGGGCGTTGGCCTCGCCGTGCGGAAATATGTGATGATGAAGCGTGGGTTCCTGGCATCGGATGCCCAGCGCAAGCCCGGCTCGGTTCTCTCGGTGAAGGCGCGCGAGGAGGTCGACTACATGCTGTCGCGTTTGGAGCGGGCTGTGAGGTAGTCGGTGGCAAGCCTCAAAGGCGGAGTTTTTCAACACGGCGCAAAGCGGACAGAGGCAGTCGTCAGCCTTGCCCCTCTAGAAATTCCGCGATCTGCGCCTTCAGAAATGCCTTTCTGGAGATTGTTCTCCTGCCGGAAATAGTAGAGCAAATGAACGCCACTTTCGGATGGAGTAGCTACGCCCAAGAAACCTGTTGCGCTCATCCGCCGCGCAGTGCGCGGCGGAAAACCCCAAAATCGGCCCATTGCGTTTGAAGACTGGCGAGAAGCCCACTCTGGGCCGGCCATCCAGCGAAGATCGAACCAAGTCTCCGCGCGCAGTCTCCCGAAAACGGGAGTTTCTGCGGTGTTAGCCGGAGATTTTTGGGAATTGGGCGGGTTATGGGGCCGATTTTGCCACCCGGAGACTTTCCCGCTCGCCTGAAAAGCCGCCCAATACGGGCCTTTCTCGACAAATTGGGGGCTATCGGCCGTTTGGCCGGACTGCTTGGCTGGGGCGGGAGTGCCGTTCGCACCTGTCTCCGTGTCAATTCCCTACAAACAGGGTATTTTACAGGGAATTTGCGATTTTCGACACCGGTGTTCATTTTCGACCCATCCATTCAGCGGATTAAAGGGGGAAAATCGTCGAATTCCCTGTGCCATCGAACAGGGAATTCATTTCGAATTGCAGGCAATAATGAAAATGGATCAGGGAAGACAAAAGCTGCTCTTCATGCGAGGGCTAGCTACAGGACTTGCTAGAACCTTTTATTGGGAATGCCCGGACCAGGGCGACGCATACGACGATGAGATTGCATCGTTGCGGGACTACAGTCGAATCGATCGAACGTTGGCGTCGCCGTCTTGGATAGGCAGTCTGTTGCGTTTCGCGTGCGTGAACCCAGGACATAGTCGTTCCAGAATAGCCAAATGGCAGCTTTCGGCGCAAAGCGGACATCGGTCTAGTTGTTACGAGTTAGTTCCAGATTTGCATCCGCACGCGCGCGCCGCAGAGTTTCGGACGGAAGTTCGGTGAAGTGTCGCTTGTAGTCCTGCGAGAACTGGCTGAAGTGCCAGAAGCCCCACTTCACCGCGATATCATAGACGCCGATCCGCTCGTCTACACAGTGCTTGAGCTCGCGGCGCACGCGATTGAGGCGGACGGCGCGTAGATAGTGGATGGGGTTGCTGCCGAGTACGTCCTGGAAACAGTAGTTCAGCTTGCGACGGCTGGCGCCGACGCCCTTGCAGATGTCGAGGATGGTCATCGGCTGTTCGGGCGTGGACAGCATGAGGGAGCAGGCCCGATCAACGAGACGCTTGCGGGTGCCGCCACTACGGAGGTCATCGCATGGCTCGAGGTTCGGTAATAGATCGATCACCTCGGTCAGCAGGTTATCCTCGAGCTGCTGCCGTGCTGCGGGATTGTCGAGGATTGCCGGATTGTCGTCGGTGATCTCCTGGACGTATTCCAGCAATTGGCGAAGACGTTGCGCAGCGACGGGATCGGTGCGCAATTCCCGCAGCTGGTGCCAGATGCCCTCAGGCAGCTCGATCTGCATATCCTGCAGCGTGTCCTCAAGCAGCTGAGCATTCATCACAACCCCGCGCAGTTCGAATTCGGGCGGGGTGCACATATCGACTTCGGCATCAAAGCACGCGATCACATTGCCGGACGACATGCAGGCGCCATTGAAGTTGATGTCGCCAGCGCGCCAGGGCAGGGCAATGCCGAAACTATCGACCCCGAGGTGTCCATACTGGCGAACACGCTGGCTGGTGGTTTCGCGGAAGACCTGGATACCTGGCAGCCGCACCTCGACAAAACTGCCGCGAAACGCGCCGGCGCTGATCTGATCATAGTCAAGCCGCCAGCGCCCGAGATTGGCGCAATGTGCATCGACATCGTTGCTCGACGCAGCAAACAGCCAATGATCCGAGGCGTTTAGCGACATGCAGGCCCTCCGGACAGCCATTCAGGCGGTGCCAGACATAGATTGATCTTTCGAAAGACCGTTTTGCAAGCGACGTGCCATCTCGCTGTGAGCCGCGGGGCGCTCAAGAATTGCTGATTTTTGATAACGGTCAATTCGCATGCTCGCCGATGATCGCTCGTCCGGATCAATGCTGATGCCGGGCGACGGACATGTTCTGCGAGGATGCGATGAAGCCAAGCGATGTCATGAAAGGTGCTCCGCCCGCCGCTGAGGCGCTCGTGACCCGGTTCAACTGGCGCAAATATCCCTACAGCCAGTGGAGTTTTCGCAATGTCCGCCAGGTGTTGCCGACCGCCGATATACGGCGCGGTGCGGCGCCAAGGCCGCTCAAGACGGCATTTCGAGATCTCGGCGCCCTTGCATTCACCTATGGCGAGGGCGTCTCAACAACGCTCGCAGAGACGTTGGCCCAGACCTATGCCGATGGCCTCGTCGTGCTGCATCGCGGCGAGATCGTAACCGAGTGGTACGGCGAGGGCATGACCCCGCACACGCCGCATCTGGTCTGCTCGGTGAGCAAGTCGATCTGTGGCACGCTCGGCGGCGTGCTGGTCGAGCGCAGCCTGCTCGATCCCGACAAGCCGGTCACGCATTATGTCCCGGAAGTCGCGTCATCGGTCTATGGCGGCTGCACGGTCCGCGACCTGCTCGATATGACCGTGGCGATCAAGTTCGACGAGGACTACGACGATCCCGAAGGCGACGTGGTCAAGTATCGGCTATGCAATGGCTGGGACGTGCTGCCGGACGGAACGGCGCAAGGCGACCAGCGCAGCTTCCTCGCCACGCTGCGGCCGAATGGCGGGTCGCATGGCAAGGTCTTTCATTACGTCTCGACCAATACGGACGTACTCGGCTGGGTCTATGAAAAGGCCTGCGGCAAGCCCTATGCGCAGATTCTCTCGGACTATATCTGGGCGCCGATGGGGGCTGCGGACGATGCCTATATCACCCTCGACACCCATGGCGCGTCACGCTCGGCCGGGGGCATCTGCGCCACGTTGCGCGATCTCGCACGGTTCGGTGAAATGATCCGTCAGCGGGGTATCGCCAATGGCACGCAGGTGGTGCCGGGGGCGTGGATCGACGACATCCATGCCAACGGCGACAAGCAGGCCTGGAAAGACGGCGATCTGGCATTCGTGTTTCCAGACGGCCGCTACCGTGCCTGCTGGTACACGATTGATCCCGCGCGCAACGATCTCGCGGCGGTGGGTATTCACGGTCAGTGGATCCATGTCGATCCATCGACTGACGCCGTGATCGTGAAGGTCGCCGCCCAGCCCAGTCCGATGGATATCGCGATCGATCATCGCTGGCTTGCTGCCTTCCGAGCCATCGGTGCGCATCTGACCGCGTAGTTGTCCGACATCGTCCTTTCGATTTCAATTCCCATTGCCCCGGAGATCGTCATGTTCAATGATTTCAGCCGACGCTCGTTGCTCAAGGCAGGTGCCGCAGGGCTTGCTGCCGGGATGATGCCGCGCATCGCGCGTGCGCAGTCTGGCAAGGTTATCCGTGCAGTGATGCATGCGCCTTTGCGTGCCACCGATCCGGTCATCAACACGGCCTGGACCGGGCGCAATCACGGCCTGAACATCTATGACACGCTGTTCTCCACCGACTCCAAATTCCAGATCCGTCCGCAGATGGTCGATACCTATGAGGTGTCGGCCGACAAGCTGACCTATACATTCAAGCTGCGCTCCGGGCTGAAATTCCACGATGGCGCGCCGGTGACGTCCGCCGACGTCATCCCCTCGCTGCAACGTTGGGCCAAGCGCGACACCATGGGCGCGCGAATGATGACCTTCGTCGCCGAACTCAAGCCAGTGGACGAGCGCACGTTCCAGCTTGTGTTGAAATCGCCCTATGGCCAGGTGCTACAGACGCTCGCCAAGCCGTCGAGCATCATGCCTTTCATCATGCCGGCGCGCCTTGCCGCGCAGCCGCCGGAACAGCCGGTCACCGAATTTGTCGGCTCCGGCCCATTCCGCTTCGTTACCTCCGAATTCCGTCCGGGCAGCCGCGCGGTCTATGAGCGTAATGCGGACTATGTCTCGCGCGACGAGCCGTCGGACGGCCTCGCCGGCGGCAAGATTGTGAAGATCGACCGTTACGAGTGGATCAGCATGCCGGACTTCCAGACCGCGGCGAATGCGCTGATCAACAAGGAGATCGACTTCCTCGAAGCCGCGCCGCACGACATGCTGCCGTCGCTGATCGCGGCCAAGGACGTCACCGTGGCCGATTACAATCCGCTCGGCTTCATGTCGGTGGTGCGCATGAACTGGCTCAGCGAGCCGTTCAACAAGCAGGAAATCCGCCAGGCCGTCATGTATGCGAGCGACCAGGCCGACTGGCTCGACGCACAGGTAGGCAATCCCGACTACTATCAGGCCTCCGCAGCGATGTTCGGCGTCACCACGCCGCTGGCCAGCGAAGTCGGCTGGAACACCAAGCCTGATATCGCTCGCGCCAAGGATCTGCTCAAGAAGGGCGGCTACAAGGGCGAGAAGGCGGTGATGCTGCAGGGCACCGACTCGCCGCTGCTGTCTGGCTCCAGCACGGTCACTGCACAAAAACTGCGTGCCATCGGCATGAATGTCGAGGTGCAGACGATGGATTGGGGCTCGCTGCTGGCGCGCCGCGTCAAGCAGGATTCGACAGCGAATGGCGGCTGGTCGATGACCCACTGGGTCACCACGACCACCGAGTTGATGAATCCACTGGCCAGCACAGTGCTCGACACCCGCGGCAAGACCGGCGGCTTCTTTGGCTGGCCGGAGGATACGGAGATCGAAAGCCTGCGCAACAAGTTCGCGCTGGAGACAGATGCCGCTGCCCAGAAGACGGTAGCCGAAGCGATCCAGAAGCGGGCTTATGATGTGATGACCCATATTCCCGGTGGCCAGTTCAAGCAGCCGGTGTCGCACAGCAAGGCGCTCAAGAACATCGTCACCGCACCGGCGCCGCTGTTCTGGAACGTCGAGAAGACGGCCTGAGCATGGCAGTCGCCGGCGTCCTCCTGAAGCGATCGGTCTCCGTCATTCCCGTCCTGGGGGTGGTGGCGTTGATCGCATTCATGCTGCTGCGCTTCGCCTCGGGCGATCCGGTGGCGCAGCTCGCCGGCGATAATGCCGATCCCGCGGCCATCGCTGCCATCCGAGCGCGTCTCGGACTTGATCAGCCGCTGGCGATGCAGTTCCTGAACTGGCTATGGCGCATGTTGCATGGCGATCTCGGCACCTCGATCGTGTCCGGCCAGCCTGTCACGGCGCTGATCGCCCAACGCGTTGGCCCGACGGTGGCCGTGTCGATCACCACGATCGTGTTCTCGGTGGTGGTCGGTGTGCCAATCGGCGTGCTCGCCGCATGGCGGCGCGGCGGCTGGCTCGATCGCTTCGCCATGTGGACCTCGGTGACGGGCTTTGCGGTACCGACCTTCGCCATCGGTTATTTCTGGATCTATCTTCTCTCGATGCAGTTCGGGCTGTTTCCGGTGCAGGGTTATGTGCCGCTGAGTGATGGGCTCGGTCTGTTTCTCTGGCACCTTACATTGCCGACGCTGACGCTGAGCCTCGTCTATATCGCGCTGATCGCGCGCGTGGCGCGCACGAGCATGCTCGAAGTTCTGTCGGAGGATTTTGTCCGTACCGCGCGGGCCAAGGGCTTGCCGGAGCGGATCGTGGTGTTCAAGCATGCGCTGCGCAATGCGGCGGTGCCGATCGTCTCCATCGTCGGCATCGGCATCGCGTTGCTGATCGGTGGCGTCGTGGTGACCGAAAGCGTGTTCAATCTGCCGGGCCTCGGACGTCTCGTCGTGGATTCGGTGCTGGCGCGTGACTATCCGGTGATCCAGGGCGTGATCGTCGTATTCGGCAGCGCCTATGTGGCGATCAATCTGCTGGTCGATCTCAGCTATTCCTTCTTCGACCCAAGGATCAGCCAGCAATGAGCGCGATCACGGTCTCTGCACCCACCTCATCGATCAATATTCGCGCTTTCGCCGGCCGACTGCTGCGCAACAGGACAGTGCTGTTCGGCCTCTGCATCCTCGTGCTGTTGGCGTTGATCTCGATCTTTGCCAGCTGGCTATGGACGGTGGATCCAGCGGCCATCAAGCCGCGCTTGCGGTTGCGTCCGCCCAGTGCGGTCAATTGGCTCGGTACCGATAATCTCGGTCGCGATATCTGGAGCCGGCTGGTCTATGGCAGCCGCGTCTCGCTGGTCGTCGGCGGCTCGGTGGCCTTCATCGCCGTCGCATTGGGTAGCTTGCTTGGCCTGATCGCCGGCATGGTGCGCTGGATCGACAATGTGCTGATGCGCATGATGGACGGGATGATGGCGATTCCGGCCATCCTGCTGGCGATCGCGCTGATCGGCGGTCTCGGACCGTCCATCACCACCATCTGCATTGCCATCGCGATCCCCGAAATCCCGCGCGTTGCCCGCATGGTGCGCAGTGTGGTGCTCACGGTGCGCGAGGAGGCCTATGTCGAGGCGGCAGTCAGCATGGGCACGCGGCTGCCGGTGCTGATGGCTCGGCATATCGTCCCGAACATCATGGCGCCGCTGATCGTGCAGGCGACTTATATCGCCTCATCCGCAATCCTGATCGAGGCGTCGCTGTCGTTCCTCGGCATCGGCATGCCCGACGAGATTCCAAGCTGGGGCAACATGATGTCCGATGCGCGGCTTTATTTTCAGGTGCGGCCGGGACTGATGTTGTTTCCCGGCATCTGCATCGCGCTGACGGTGCTTGGCATCAACCGGCTCGGCGACGGTTTGCGTGACATGCTCGATCCGCGGCTGGCCCGATCGGTGGGAGGCCCGAAATGAGCGAAGAATTGCTCGACATCCGCGGCTTGAAAGTCGGCCTGAGCGGCGAGGCCGATGGTCGTCGTATCGTCAAAGATATCGATATCACGGTGCCATCGGGCGGCATTGTCTGCGTCGTTGGCGAGTCCGGCTCCGGCAAATCGGTCACGGCCTTCAGCGTCATGGGGCTGTTGCCTGACGGGCTGAGACCGGTGGGAGGCTCGATTAAGCTGCTAGGCGAGGAATTGCTTGGCGCATCAACAGAGCGCATGCGCGCGCTGCGCGGCAGCCGCATCGGCATGATCTTCCAGGAGCCGATGACGGCGCTCAATCCGGTAATGACCGTCCGCGAGCAGCTCGCCGAGCTCATCGAATGGCACTCGGACGTTCGGCCGAGCAAAGCCGAGGTCAATAGACGCGTGCTGGCGGCGCTGGAAGACATGCTGCTGCCCAATGCACCGCAGATGATGCATGCCTATCCGCACCAGCTGTCAGGCGGCCAGCGCCAGCGTGTGATGATCGCCATGGCGATGCTGCTGGAGCCGGTGCTGCTGATCGCGGACGAGCCCACCACGGCACTCGACGTGACCACACAGAAGCAGATCCTTATGCTCATCAAGGATCTGGTGAAGCGCAAGAATATCGGTGTGCTCTTCATCACGCATGATTTTGGCGTGGTTGCCGACATCGCCGATCAGGTGGTGGTGATGCAAAAGGGCGCGGTGGTCGAGAGTGGCGGCGCCGACGCGGTGCTCGGGCATCCCGCCCAGGCCTATACGCGCTTGCTGATCGACTCCGTGCCGAAGGGCATCACTATCCCGACGTCCGCGCGCGAGCTGGCGCCCGATGTGCTCGCGGTGAAGGGTCTGAAGATGACCTATGGTCATCGTGGCTTATTCGGGCGTGGTCGTGTCACCCATGCGGTCCGCGATGCCGCCTTCACGCTCGGCCGCGGCGAGATTCTCGGGGTAGTCGGCGAGTCCGGTTCCGGCAAATCGACGCTGGCGCGCTGCGTAGCACGGCTGATGAAGCCGACATCCGGCGAGATCAATCTGCTCGGCACGGATATCGCCGCTGTCTCCAATGAGACGCTAAGGCCACACCGACGCTACATTCAAGTCGTCTTCCAAGACCCTTATCGCTCGCTCAATCCACGCCTGTCGGTCGGACAGTCGATGATCGAGGGCGTGGTGAATTTCGGTGCCTCTCCGCAGGTCGCACGCGAAAAGGTGTCGGCGCTGCTCGAACTGGTCGGGATGGATCCGCAGGTGATGCATCGCTTCCCACACGAATTCTCCGGCGGCCAGCGCCAGCGCATTTGCATTGCGCGTGCCCTGGCCTCGGAGCCGCAGATACTGATCGCCGACGAAGCGGTGTCGGCGCTCGACGTCACCGTTCAGGCGCAGGTGTTGAAGCTGTTTGCTGACCTGCGCAGCCGGCTTGGCCTGGCGATGCTGTTCATCACCCATGACCTGCGCGTTGCCGGCGAACTTTGCGATCGCATCATGGTGATGAAATCCGGCGAGATCGTCGAGAGCGGTCCGACCGCGGAGATCTTTGCCAATCCGCAACATACCTATACCCGCGCGCTGTTCGCTGCTGCGCCCGGCCGCGAGCGTCTTCAATAATCTTCCAACCTACCGGCGCGATGCGCCTTCAGGAGTGTCGTCATGACGGTGATGCAGAAAATCCAGAACGATGCCGTGGTCGCCGCCATCCATCCGCTCGATCCGTTGACGCTGGAGGAGATCGGCGCCGCCTGCGATCTCGTCAAGGCGAATGGTAAGGTCACGCCGCGGTGCCGCTTCCCGATCGTACGGCTGGAAGAGCCAAGCAAGGCCGAGTTACGCAGTCATGCGACAGGTGCGCCGTTGCCGCGACTGGCTTTTGTGGTGGCGCTGGAATCCGAGACTGGCGCTGCGACGGAGTTCATTGTCGATTTGACGGCGGCTCGCATCGTTGACACCAAGCTGCTGCCCAATGCCGATGCGCCCTATGGCCAGCCGCCGGTGATGATCGCCGAATTCATGCTGTGCGAGCAAATCGTCAAGGCAGATGAGGGCTGGCGCACTGCCATGCGCCGCCGCGGAATGTCTGACAAGGACATGGAAATGGCGCAGGTCGATCCGTTTTCGTCGGGGTTCTTCGATAGGGACTTCGAACGGGGGCGCCGCATCCTGCGCGCGGTGACATTCTTCCGCGACGATCTCAAGGATAACGCCTATGCACATCCAGTGGAAGGTGTCGTCGCTGTCGTCGATCTCGTCCATCAGAAGGTGGTCGATCTGCTGGATGACGACAAGGTCATTCCGATCCCGAAGAAAAAGCGCAACTACGGCGCTCATGAAAACACTAATCCGCGTACCGACATCAAGCCTTTGAACATTGAGCAGCCGGAAGGGCCGAGCTTCAAGGTCGACGGCTGGAAGGTAGACTGGCAGAAGTGGAGCTTTCGCGTCGGCTTCACGCCGCGCGAAGGATTGGTGCTGCATCAGCTGTCTTATCAGGACGGAGATCGCAAGCGTTCTATCATCCATCGCGCGAGCGTCACCGAAATGGTGGTGCCTTACGCCGACCCGACCGCCAATCACTATTGGAAGTCGGCCTTCGATGCCGGCGAATATGGCCTCGGCATGCTCGCCAATGCGCTGGAGCTTGGCTGCGACTGCCTCGGCAACATCCACTATTTCAATATCCCGGCGGCCGACGAGCAGGGCCAGCCATTTGAGATGAAGAATGCGGTCTGCATGCACGAAGAGGATTACGGCATCCTCTGGAAGCACTACGAATTCCGCAACGGGTTGTTCGAGGTGCGTCGCTCGCGGCGCCTAGTGATCAGCTTCTTCGCCACCGTCGGAAATTATGACTACGGCTTTTACTGGTATCTCTACCAGGACGGCACCATTCAGCTTGAGGCCAAGCTCACCGGTATCATCCAGACTGCGGCGGTGATGCCCGGCGAGAAATATGCGTGGGGCGGCATGGTCGATGACAATCTCGGCGGCCCCACGCATCAGCATTTTTTCAATGTGCGCATACATATGGATCTCGATGGCGGCGGCAACACCGTCACTGAACATGAATTCGCGCAGCGCCCATGGGGCACGGACAACCCTTATGGCAATGCTTTCGATCTCAAGAGCAAGACGCTGTCGCGCGAACGCGATGCAGCGGCCATCGCCGACGGGCAAAGCGGGCGTTACTGGAAGGTCACCAATCCGAACAGCAAGAACAGCGTCGGCAATCCCGTCGGCTACAAGCTGATCGTAACGCCGAGCCCGGTGATGCTGGCGCAAGAAGGCAGCTTCGTACGCAAGCGCGGCGGCTTCGCCACCAAGCATGTCTGGGTCACGCCCTACGATCCCGCGGAGAAATATGCCAGCGGCGACTATCCGAACGTGCATGCTGGCGGGGACGGCCTGCCGCATTACATCGAGCAGAACCGTAATATCGAGAACACTGACATCGTGCTGTGGCACTCGTTTGGCCACACCCATGTCTGCAAGCCCGAGGACTTTCCCGTGATGCCAGTGGAATATGCGGGCTTCATGCTGAAGCCGAACGGTTTCTTTGCTGCAAATCCGGCCAATGACATTGCTCCGGAGCGCAACGGACGCAGCGTGCTGAGTGCGGACACTGCAGGTGCTGCGACGGCTTCGTCATGCTGCGGCAAATCCTGATCGTCATGATCGAGAGGCCGGGGCGATGATCTGCTGTTTGCTGGCGCTGCTTGCAGCGCTTCCCGGCTTGTCGATGCTCCGCCGAAATCATCTCGGTCGCGGTCACTGCACGGTGCATCGCAGTCATATTACAACAGGTCATGCCGCGGCCAGGCAGATCACAATCGCCGCCGGCTTGGCGTTCGCGGTTACGTTGGGCCTGTTGACGGTCGGCATCTCAGGCATCGTGAGCCATCCGCTTGGGCCGATCTGCTCGGCCATCGATCGCGCCACGTTGGTTCGCTGATCCGAGCCATCTATTGATGAGGAAACATCATGCGTGACTTCATGGCTGTCGCCCGTTCCGTAGCCGTCGCCGAACGCGGCATGGCAGCAACCTCGCATCCGCAGGCGACGCTTGCGGCGGTCGAAATGCTGAAGGCCGGCGGCAATGCCATTGACGCGGCGCTGGCGGCCGTTGCGGTTCAAGGCGTTGTCGAGCCGCAGATGACCGGAATTGGCGGCGACTGCTTCGCACTGTATTCGCCGAAGGGTGGCGCTCCCGTTGCGCTCAATGGCTCTGGCCGCACACCGGCCAAGACCGATGCCAGCCGATATGCTGACGCGGGCGGCCGCGATATTCCGCCAACCTCACCCGAGGCGGTGACCGTCCCCGGCTCGATCGACGCCTGGTGCAGGCTGAGCGCCGACTACGGCAGCAGGCCGCTTTCCGAGGTTTTTGCGGCGGCCATTGACGCAGCCGAGAACGGTTTTCGCATTACGCCGCGTGTTGCCGCCGACTGGGCAGCGTTCCGTAGCCGGGTCGAGAGCCTTCCGGACACCGCAGCACAGTTTCTGCCGCACGGTGAGGCGCCGACAGTCGGCGACAAGCGGGCCCAACCTGCGCTGGCAACCACATTCCGGCGCATAGCGCGCGAAGGCCGTGCCGGCTTCTACGAGGGCGAGGTTGCCGACGACATCGTCGCGACGTTGCGTTCGCTCGGCGGTGTGCATGAAGCCGGAGATTTTGCCGCCCAGCGCAGCGAATATGTCACGCCGATCTCGGCGTCGTACCGTGATCACGACGTGATGGAGTGTCCGCCGAACGGGCAGGGTCTTGCCGCGCTGATGATCCTGCGCACCTTGGCCGGCTACAGCATGGGTGATCTGTCCGAGGCAGATCGCATTTATCTGCTGGCCGAGGCAACCAAGGCGGCGTATCGTGCCCGCGATGCATATTTCTGCGATCCGGTAACGGATGCGGTCGATGCATCGCACTTTCTGTCCGATGATTACATCGCCGCCATCCGCGCAAAAATCGACATGGCGAAAGCTTCCACGGTGGAAAGCTGGGACGACATTGAGCATCGCGACACGGTTTATGTCACGGTCGTGGACCGCGACCTCAACGCGGTATCGCTGATCAACTCGCTATTCTATCCGTTCGGCAGCGGAATTTATGCGCGGAAGTCGGGTGTGCTGCTACACAATCGCGGCTGGAGTTTTCGCGCCACGCCTGGCCACCCGAATTCGCTGGGACCGCGCAAGCGTCCGATGCATACAATCATCCCGGGGATGTTGATGAAGAGCGGCCGTGCGGTGATGCCGTTCGGCGTGATGGGCGGCCATTATCAGGCCTGTGGTCACGCAAACTTCCTCTGCAATATGCTCGATCATGGAATGGATATCCAGGCAGCGGCGGAAGCGCCGCGCTCATTTGCTTTCGACGGCATGCTGGAGCTGGAAACCACAATTCCGGAGGCGATGAAAAACGAGCTTTCCGCACGCGGGCATCGCATCAGGTGGGCGGATGCCGGAATTGGAGGTTGTCAGGCGATCCAGATCGACCGCGACCGCGGCGTCCTGCTTGGCGCATCGGACCATCGGAAGGACGGCCTTGCGCTCGGATTTTAGTCCCGTGACAGACCGCTTTTGGCGCAAAGCGGACGTTGCTCAACACTGGATTCCGAACCTCCGGATAGGGGCGGTGACGAACTACGCCCAATCCGCGAAAGCACCTTATAGGGATGCAAAAATGGCATTCTGAACAGCAGGTTGATTGCGCTTGTAACAGAATGATCGTCCCCACATTGGAGTAGTCTAATCTCACTTGACTCTGGAGACGATTTCTCCCGTGGTCGCGTGCCAAATTTCAGTGTGGCTGGCGATATGCTCAACAATCTCACTTAGATGGCGAAACCGCGCCGGCTGGGCTGATATCCACGGATGGATGTGGAGACCGAAGAACTTGGTCGATGCGGCGCCTTCAGCATAAAGGCCGTCGAACGCATCCATCACCGCAAGCGCATAGTCTTCACTGGTCACCTTGCGATGGACGAGCATCTCCACGTCGTTCCATTCCGACTGGTTAGGAACGGAGATAAGCGGAGGCGTTGTCGTGGTCGCGTAGGGTTGTTCGTCATTTCCATAGTCGCAAAGATAATCAAAGCCCGTCTCTGCCAGAATCGACGGAAGTTCGCGGGATTGCCCGTAGTCTTGCGATAGCCAGCCTTTAGGCCGCTGCCCTGTCGCTCTCTCAAGTGTGTCCTGTGATCGCGCCACGATCTGCCGCTGTTGCGCCAATGGCATTGCGGACGTGATCATCCGCGACGCATAGTCGCCGTGTGCCAGGAATTCGAAGCCGCGCTGTAGGAATTGATCGACCAGATAAGGATAGGCAGTGACCGCCGCGTTGTTGGCCGCCACGCTCGCGCGCAGGCCGTGCCGGTCAAGAAGATCAAGGACCCGGAAGATCCCGACCCTGTTGCCATACTCGAAGGCTGCGTTGGCGCGCAAATGCGGAGCATGCCGTGCAAAGCCCTGAATATAGCGCCGGTCGAAGATCGCCTCTTGCGGCGGCATCGCCTCGAATTGCTCGAAGTACAAATAAATGACGAAGGCAATGCGAGCCGCGCCATGCGGCTTCCATGGCTTGCGCCCCGGCAGCGGCGAGTGTGGGTAAATGTCTTGGTCCAGGACGTTCGGTTTGCAGGGAATCATTGACGGCTCTCCTCGAAGAACCCGGCCTCGCGCAACAGCGGTTCGATCAGCGGATGGTGATGTTCGTAATACCAGTCTGCAATCTGGCTCCCCGTTGCGAACCAAACATCGTCATGCGGGCTAACATGGGCCAGAATCTCGTCGAGATATTTGGCGCGGTGCGGCTGTCCGAGGAAAAATGGATGGATCGGAATGCAGGCGACCCGCCCGCCGCCATGGGCGCTGTCGCTGTAGAGCTGGTCGAAATAAGCGATCGTATTCCGGGCGAAGGCCTTTGCCTCCACATTGCCGCGGAAGTTCATGCCGTCATTGACATCAAACGAATAAGGGATGGCGAGCAGTTTCCCGTTCGGAACACGCAGTGGCGTCGGCTGATCGTCGAAGCCGTAGTCGACGTAGTAGCTCAGGCCGAGTTCCGCGCAGAGGTCCTCGGTATGTTCGGTCGATGCGGCAAAAGGCGCGAAGAAGCCGCGCATGTCGCGTCTGGTCAGGGCCTTGTGCCGGTCGATCGAGTTCTGGATCACCGCTCTCTCATCGTCGCGGCTTAGGCCCCAGTGGTGACGGCTGTTGTAGATGCCATGGCTCATGACTTCCCATCCGCGGGCCTCGCCGGCCTCGCGGATTTCAGGAAACATCTCGTACACAGCAAGATTTAGCGAGCAGGTGATCGGCAGTTGGTAGCGATCGAACACGTCCAGCATGCGCCAGAAGCCGATCCGGTTGCCGTAGTCGACGTCCGTGTAGACCATCATGTCGGGATGTGGCAGGCGCGGATACGGATCAACTTTTTGGCCGACGTCCCCTAGATATTGGTAGTGCTCGACATTCGGGACGATCCAGCACGCCATCCGTTTGCCGCCGGGCCAGCGCAGGTCTGGACGCTTGGTGATGGGGATATAGGCAATACGTGCGTTCATCAGCGGACTTCCTTGGCGAGGGGCGATGTGTTCAGCCATTGTATTGATCGCACAATCATTGTGTGCCGAGGAAGGCTGGCTATGCGGTCTTGCTCTGCCGGTCGGCGCATTGGGCGCCAAGCTGGATGGAGGCGCCATCGCGCGGAAACGGAGCGCCTTAAACTTCGGCAAGTCGCTCAATTGGATAGCATGGTCGCCGTCTGGGCCGGGATATCACAACGGTCTCGGTAGGCCAGCCGGTCGCTGATTGGGTTCCTGGGGGAGCACGCGGCCGGCAAGAACTCGCGATCTTTGGTCAGCCATCTCATCAGGTGGAATAAGATCGTCGTGAATACAGGGCGATCCGATTGTGGTGTCAGTCTTGCTTTGTGGTGATTACCGCCTTTGCAAGGAGCTGCCATGGCCACGTTCACCAACGGGTTGTCGACAACCTCTGCGCGCATGAGCGAATCCACCGGCCTGACTATTTTGCGCCCTCGCGTTTTCGCCGGGCAGATCGCCGCCGAGAAGGTCGAATTCCACCTGCGTGGCAATATCAATTCGATTGTCGGAACTTGGGACAACTAAGGAACGGACATGAGAAGAATCATACTTCTGGCCACTCTGCTTGCGGCGACCGGCTTTGCAGCGCCCTCCTTCGCGGCGGACAAGGTCATCGTTGGATATGGAACTGGCACCACGGCGCTTCCATATTTCGTCGGCGTCGAGACCGGTATTTTCGCCAAACACGGCATCGACATCGAAGGCGCTAAGATTCCGCTCAATTCGAATCTGCAAAGCTCGCTGATTGCGAACCAGATCGACGCCGCTGCAGTCATGCTGGCGGTTGAGGGCATGGCAGGCAACTTCGTCAAGCCGGGATCGATCACCTATATTTCGTTGAACGCACAAAGCGACGACTACCGCATGGAGCAGTTCGTTGCCCGCAAGGGTGTGGACATCAAGTCGCTTGCGGATTTCAAGGGCAAGAAGCTGGTCGCGGCGCCGGGCATCGGCAATGTGACAATCGCCAAGGCGGCTCTGCAGGCGGCAGGTCTGAAAGAGGGCGACTACAAGCTCGATCAGCTCGACACCTCCCAGCACATCAACGTGCTGACCTCCGGCCAGTATGATGGCGCCTTCACCCTCGAGCCCAATGCCACCATGATGAGGGCCAAGGATGTCGCCTACACGGTCGAGGCGGGCGTCGTTGCCGATATCGTGCTCGGTAACCGCAAGGCCAAGGCCTATATGGCGGGCGGTGCACTATCGCAGAAGTTCCTGGCGGATCGGCCGGAGGTCGCAAAGCGCTATGTCGCTGCGTGGGACGAGGCGCTCGATTTCATCAAGCAGAAGCCGACCGAGGCGCGCCAGACTCTTCTGAAATACACGCCGACTGCACCCGAGATCGTCAACGACGTGCCGTTGGTGTTGTTCTCGAAAATTTCGGATGTCAGTCAGGCGGATATCGAGAATTTCCAGAAGTATATCGATTTCTCGGTAAAAATCGGTGTGATCCCCGGCGCCGTCGATGTCCGGCGTTACATCGTGAAGTTCTGATGAGCGCGGACGCTCGCACTTCCATTTTGAAACCGATGTCCGTCGCGGGCAATCCCGATGCGCCGGTCGATACCCGCCCGTCAAAGTTCCGGCGCCCGCACGTGACCGTGCGGGGGCTTACCAAGCGTTTCGATGACCGCACGATCTATGAGAAGTTCGATCTCGATCTGCCGCGCGGGCAGTTCGTTTCGATCTTCGGCCCAAACGGTTGCGGAAAATCAACATTGATGAACATGATTGCCGGCCTGATCCCGGTGGACGAAGGACAGATTCTGTTCGACGGCCAGACCATCGATGAGATCCGGTTCGGCTATGTCTTCCAGAACTACCGTGACGCCCTGTTCCCGTGGATCAGCGCGTGGGACAACATCGCCTATCCCCTGCGCTTCATGAAAGTACCGAAGGCGGAGCGCAACAGACGCGTCGATGCGCTAGTGAAGAAATTCGATGTTCGCATCAATCTGAAACAGTACCCGTATCAGATGTCCGGCGGACAGCAACAGCTTGTCTCGATTTTGCGCGCGCTCGTGGTCGATCCAGAGATTCTCTTTCTCGACGAGCCATTCTCCGCCCTCGACTATGAGATGACTTTGTTCATGCGCGACCAGATGCAGCGCATGTTCCAGGAAACCGGAACGACGACGATTATCGTTTCCCATGATCTCGACGAGGCCGTCTATCTCGCCGACCGCATCCTGCTGCTGTCTCGCGCGCCGGCCAAGGTCGTCGATTTTCCGATAGTGGATGTGCCGCGCCCGCGCAATGCGCTGACACTGGCGGATCCAGAGTTCAACCGCGTTAAGGGGCATTGCCTCGAAATCTTCCAGCAGCAGGTCAGAAAATGAAGAGCAAGACCCTTGATCGGCTGCGTCCGTTTATTGGAGTCGTGATCCTCATTGGCATATGGCAGGCCATCGTCGCGCTCAAGATCGTCGACCCTGTGCTGCTTCCGTCGCCGGGCAAGACGTTCTCGGCTGTTTACACCGGACTGTTCGAACAGGGCCGGCTGGCCTTCGATTTCGGCAAGACGGTCGAGCGCGCTTGTATGGGCATTGCGCTGGCGACGGTGATAGGCGTTCCGGTCGGCGTCATTCTTGGGGCGTCGGAAAACGTCTACCGCTCCGTCGAGTTCATTATCGATTTTTTTCGTTCGACGCCGGCATCGGCCGTCTTTCCGCTGTTTCTCCTGTTGTTCGGCGTCGGTGAGATCACAAAAGTCTATATCTCCGCTTTCGGCGCATCGCTCGCGATCATTTTTAATGTTGCTTATGGCGTCATGAACGCGCGCAAGACACGCGTGCTTGCTGCGAAGATCATGGGTGCGCCGCCGTTGCAGCGGATGCTGGTAGTGCTGCTTGAATCGTTGCCGCAAACTTTCATCGGCCTGCGCATGGGAGCGACCCTCGCGCTCGTGCTGATGATCACGTCGGAGATGCTGCTCGGTGCGATCGATGGACTTGGTTTGCGGATCTTCGAGGAGCAGCAGCTGTTCAATATGCCGGGGATGTATGCGGCGATTTTCTGTTCCGGGCTGCTGGGTTATACGCTGAATCTATTTTTCTTCATAACAGAACGCCGGTTCGTCCATTGGGCTGGTCGATAATGCGTCAATCTCGCGACCGCGGCGCCTTGGAGTTTCTATGAATAAATATGTGAAAGACGATAGGTTTACGTCGCCGCAGCATTCGGAGGCCGTCGACGTAGCTGGCTGGATGCCCGAGGTGCCGTATGCCGACGAAAGCGCCTTTGCGGACGGCAAGGTGCAACTGCCAAAGACGATAAGTGAGCTGGCCGCCCATGCGCGCCGCGAAATGAATATTGCCCGCTATCCATCCAAGCATTGGTGTCTGCCGCGCACCAGCCCGGATGGCACGCAGGCACTGGACGTGCTGGTGGTCGGCGGCGGGCAGGCTGGTTTTGGCGTTGCTCATGTGCTCAAGCGCTCGCACATCGATAACATCCTCATCGTCGAGGCCGAGCAGAAGGGCAGGGAAGGCCCGTGGGGTACATATGCCCGCATGCCGACGCTGCGAACCCACAAGGACAATGGTGGTCTTGAGGCCGGCATTCCCTCGCTGTCATTTCGGGCCTGGTATGAAGTGCAGCACGGCTACGGCAGCTGGCAGGCGCTCTATAAGGTGCCGACCGCTGCGTGGCATGCGTATCTTTCGTGGTTTCGTGAGGTCGCTGAACTTCCGGTACGCAACGAGACGCGCTTCGAAGGTTTCAGCCGCGACGGGTCTGGACTTATCGCCGCGCAGGTTACGGGACCGGCGGGGAGCTATACTTTGTTCACCCGCGCGCTGGTGCTGGCCACGGGTATCGAGGGAAATGGAATTCGCAATCTGCCCAGTTTGATCGGCGACGACATTCCGCGCGCGCTCTATGCGCATACCCAGGACGACATCGACTTTGCCGCTCTGAAAGGGAAGAAAGTTCTGGCGCTCGGCGGCGGCGCCTCTGCATACGACAATGCCATCATGGCCGCGGAGGCCGGCGCCGACGTGCACGTGTTCCATCGCGTGAAAGAGCTGGTGTCGGTCAATCCGGGTACCTGGGGTGAATTCAACGGCTATCTGGCACATTATGTCGAATTGCCGCCGGCGGCGAAATGGCGGTTCGCCAAGACGTTCGGCACGATCAAGAGCGGACCGCCAATCGCCACGCTGAAGCGGGCGCAGTCGATGGACAACCTTGCCATTCATCCCGGTGAAAGCTGGACCAGCATTGCTCACGAGGGCAATCGTCTAACGGTTGCGGCGACCAGCGGCACCTACGAGGCGGATTTCCTGATCCTCGGCACAGGCTACCGTCTTGATCTGTCCGCCGTCCCGGCGCTGAAAGATCAACTCGACGATATAGCGCTGTGGCGCGATATGTACACGCCGCCAGCAGACCTGCCTGGCAATGGCCTCGAACTCGCGCCCTGGCTGAACCCGGATTTCACGTTCTGCCCGAAGCCGGGCGGTATGCGGAGCTGGCATGACCAAGTGTTCAATTTCTCACGTGGCGCGCAGTTGTCGATGGGCACGCAGACGATCGGCCTGTCCGGTATTCGCTTCGGGATGGCCCGGCTGGCCGGCTGTGTGGAGAGCTATTTCTTCAAGCAGGACAGTGCGCTCTATCTCGAAGGCCTGCAGAGCTGGCAGACGCGCGACCTGGCCGCATTGGATACCTGAGGACTTATCGTGCAGGCTTGACTTCTGGTATGGTAGCGTCGGCGCGTAAACGCCGGACATCAACCGGAGAGACCCGTGGCGCAAGACCCCGAAACTGGACAGACATCAGGCGTTCGCTCGGTCGATCGTGCACTGGCGATCCTGCAAGCGGTTGCGGGCAGCCATGATGGTGCCACGCTTGCTGACGTCGCTCGGCAGCTATCGCTATCGCCCTCGACGGGGCATCGTCTTCTGACAACGTTACAGGAACGTGGTTTCGTTCGTTTTGAACGGCGAACGGGCCGTTGGATGATTGGGCGTTCGGCGCTCAATGTAGGCGCCAACTACGCCGCGTCACGCGATATTGTCGCACTAGCGCAGCCTTTCATGCAGCAGGCGTCGGTCCTGTGCGGCGAGACCATCAATCTCGGATTGCTGGAAGACGGTCACGTGACCTTTCTCTATCGAGTCGAGCCGCGAACGCGCCGTAGCTACGTTCCAGAGGCGCGCGTTAGGATCCCGGCTCATGGATCCAGTATCGGCAAGGCGCTGCTCTCCATGATGCCCGAGCGCGAGGTTCAGTCGTGCCTGGAGCAGAATACGCTCGTCCCGCTCACGCCGCATACGCTGCTCTCGCAGAATGCTCTGCGGCAGGAATTCGAGTCGATCCGGCGCGACGGTTATGCCGTCGACAACCAGGAAAACACGTTAGGGCTACGATGCCTGGCTGCGGCGATTTCCGATGAGTATCGCCGGCCCGTTGCGGCGCTGTCGATGGCGGCCCCTATCGAACGCCTCAAACTTCAGCAAGTTGCTCAACTGGGAAGCATGATCGCCTCCCTGGCTGGAGATATCACGACGGCCTGGAGCGGTCGGCCGGCGGTACGCTAGGCCCGTAGCGGGCCGAGGCCTTGGAGAAGGCTGGCGATCTTCGGTCGGCCATCTCACCACGTGGAATAGGATTGCATTGACGATCGCGCGGGCCAGTTGTGGTGCCAGTCTTGCTTGGTGAGGTCATGTACCGCCTGTGCAAGGAGCTGCCATGAGTGTTCTGACCAAGGATTCGCCGACAAGCCGTTCGCGCACTGCGTTTGTTGGCCTGTTTGGATTGTGTGCCGCCATCTTTGCCGGACCGGCTGGTGCGGCCGAAAAGGCTGCTTTCCTGCTGCCTGGCAGCATCAACGACCAGAGCTGGAACGCGCAGGGCTACCAGGGTGCCGAGAAGCTCAAGGCTGTCGGCTGGGACGTAGCCTATACCGAAAACGTGCAGGTCGCCGACATGGTCGAGGCGCTGCGCGATTATGCGCGCAAGGATTACAAGGTTGTGGTCGGTCACACCGGCCGGTTCCTATCGGCGATGGAGCGTATCGGTCCCGATTTCCCGAAGACGCTGTTCATTGTCGGTTCGGGCTCAGCCGGCGCCGGGACTAACGTGACCTCAATAGACTACGACAACACGCAGTTCGGCTTCATGATGGGCGTGCTGGCCGCGCGCATGAGCAAGACCGGCAAGATCGGTTCGGTGAACAGCCTCGAAGGGTTGCCGAACGTGGTCGCGCAAGTCGGCGGTTTCCGCAAGGGTGCCAAGAGCGTGCGCCCCGACATCGAGGTTAAGGTCATCTACATCAAAAGCATGGAAGACGCGGCCGAAGCCAAAGAGGCTGCATTGTCGCTGATCGCAGGCGGAGCCGACTTCATCAGCGGAAAGTTGAATGCGGGCCAGACCGGCATCATTCAGGCCGCCAAGGAAAAGGGAGTTTACGCCAACGGACGTTCGTTCGGTCACAGCGAGATCGCACCAGATGCCGTGCTGACCAACATCGTCGAAAAATGGTCCGACATGTATTCGCAGACGGCGCAGGAGCAGGCTAAGTCCGGCGGAGTCGGTGGAAAATACGTGCTCTACGGCCTGAACACGCCCGGCAGCACTGGTGCCGAGCTTGCCTACAATGCGACACAGCCGTTGAATCCCGCCGTGCCTGCGAGCGTGGCTAACGAACTGGACGCGTTGAAAGGAAAGTTCAAGGACGGGTCGCTCAAGATCGCTGTCAACCGCGAAGACGCGCACGGAGGAATCTGACCCTTGGCTATGGATTGATGCCCATGCTTGAGATGCGCGGCATCAAGAAAGCCTATGGCACTGTGCAGGCCAACCGCGGCATTGATCTCGATGTCGCGGCGGGCCAGATCGTTGGGCTACTCGGCGAGAACGGCTCCGGCAAAAGTACATTGATGAAGCTGCTGTTCGGTGTCGTCAGCGCAGATGCCGGGACGATCCGCTTCAAGGACAAGCCGCTCTCTGGGCATGGCCCCGCGCAGGCGATGGCTGCTGGCCTCGGCATGATCCATCAGCACTTCACGCTGGTGGAAGCGATGAGCGTGACTGAAAACGTCATGCTCGGTGCTCCTGACTCGAGTCCATGGCTGTCGCCGCGCGAGACGGCCAGCCGTATCAGGCAGGAGAGTGCGACTTACGGGCTCGACATCGACCCCGACGCGATGATCGGCGACCTGCCGCACGGCCGGCGGCAACGCGTCGAGATCGTCAAGGCGATTCTGCGCGGCGCGGATCTGCTGATCCTGGATGAGCCGACGTCCAACCTCAGCCCGCCGGAAGTCGAAGGACTATTGGGCATCATGGCTCGGTTGCGTGACCAGGGTCGGGCCATCGTCTTCATCTCGCACAAGCTCGACGAAGTGATCGCGATCTGCAGTGAAGTCGTAGTGCTGCGCGATGGTGCAGTTGCTGGAACATGCCGGGTGGAAGGTGCAACACGCGCCGGTCTGGCACGGATGATGGTGGGTCGGGACATGCCGCCACCCATCGCGCGCGAAGCTACCGCCGCGGGCCGCAACGTTTTGCATGTCGGACAGATGGCGCTAACCGAGCGTGGAGTGGAACGTCTGGCTCCGATTTCATTCTCGTTGCGTGCCGGAGAAATTCTCGCGATCGCAGGGATCGACGGCAACGGACAGACTGAACTGGCTGAATGTCTGGCGGGCCTGCGGCTTCCGACGGCAGGCGGTATCGACCTCGACGGTCACGATATCACGCTGGCAAGCGTCGGCGAGCGGACAGAATTGGGGATGGCCTATATTCCCGTCGATCGAGCCACGATGTCGCTGGTCACCGGAATGAGCGTCTCCGACAATCTGGCGTTGCGCGATTTCGACAAGCCGCCGCTGTCCCGGGGTGGATACCTGGCACGTAGCTACTTTGCGGAACGCGCCCGGGAGATGTCACAGCGTTTCGCGATCAAGGCCTCGGGCCCTGACATCGCCGCGCGGACGTTGTCGGGCGGCAATCAGCAGAAGATCGTGCTGGCGCGGGAGATCGGCCGACATCCTGCAGTCATGATCGCGCACCAGCCGGTCTGGGGGCTGGATCCCGGCGCCACACATTTCGTTATCGAGCAGATCTTGGCGCTGCGGGCCGCTGGCGGCGCAATCATCTATATCTCATCGTCTCTGGAAGAAGTGATGACGCTCGGCGACCGCATCGCGGTGATGCAGGGGGGGCGGCTGTCAATCCCGATCGACCGCGACACTGTAGACCTGACGCAGATCGGACTGATGATGGCAGGGGACGACAGCTTGATCCATGGCGCCGCGGCATGACCATCCTCTCTAATATCGACACGGTGAACAATGAGCCTCCACCGCGGAAGGTCACGTTCATGAAAGCTGCCAGCGTACTGCGGCGTTTGCTGGCAGGTACGGCGACACGCGCGACCCTGGCGGTGGCGCTGGCGCTGCTCGTAACTGCGGTGCTGATCCTGATCTCCGGCAAAAATCCGCTGCTTGCCTATGCCGCGCTATTAAAGGGAGCATTCGGCTCGATCGACCGCATCGCATTCGGCTTCAACAAGAGTACGCCGTATATTCTCGCCGGTCTTGGCGTTGCACTGTGCTTTCGCGCCAATGTCATCAATATCGGCGCCGAAGGGCAGATCGCGGTCGGCGGTATCGGCGCTACGGCGGTCGCGCTGAGCGGCCTGGCGTTGCCCGGCCTATTGCTGATGCCGCTTGCGCTGCTTGCGGGTGTTGTATGCGGCGCTGCGTGGTCTGGGCTTGCCGCCTTCGTCAGCCTCAAGCGCGGCGTTCATGAGGTTCTATGCACGCTGTTGCTGAATTTCGTCGGCGTCCTTCTTGTCAGCGAAATGTTGCATGGGAAACTGGGCGAACCGGGAGCCGGATTTCCGCAGTCACCGTTGCTGCCGCGGGCCATCTGGTTGCCGAAGCTGGTGGCCGGTACTGATCTGCATATCGGCATCGTTTTGGCAGTGATCGCGACCGTTGCTTGTCATATCCTGTTCTGGCGCACGACATTTGGTTTTCGCCTGCGGATCATGGGAGCCAGCCGGGATGCCGCACGTTATGTCGGTATTTCCAGTATCCGGCAGACCATGCGCGTGATGCTGACCGCCGGCGGCTTGGCGGGATTGGCCGGCGGTGTCGAAGTGCTCGGTGTGCATTATCGATTGATCGAGGGATTCTCGGCAGGACTCGGTTTCAACGCCGTGGGCGTAGCATTGCTGGCCTCGCTCAATCCCCTGGCCGTTCTGCCCGCCGGATTGTTCATTGGATTTCTGGAAGCGGGTGCGCTCGCCATGCAGCGTGAGGTCGGCGTGCCGTCATCGCTTGTCTTCGTCATTCAGGGACTGACGATGGTGTTCGTGCTGTGCGCGCTCGGATTGCGCGGCGAGCGAAGCAAGGTGTGACCATGGATCTCATGATGATTGCGGATCTCGCCGCTGCCACCATCCGGATTTCGACACCGCTATTGTTTGCCGCTCTGGGCGGGTTGTTGAGCGAAAAGGCCGGCACATTCGCCGTCGGCATCGAGGGCATGATGCTTGCCGGAGCATTCACAGGCGCGATCTCGGCATTTGTGTTCGGCAACGTCGCCCTCGGTTTTGCCCTTGCCGCACTGGGCGGTGCAGCGACGGGAAGCCTGCTCGCTTTCGCAACGGCGCGCTGCCGCGCCGACCAGATGGTGACAGGCCTCGCTGTAAACGTGCTGGTTCTGGGCTTGTCCAGTTTCTTGCTGCGCGGACTGTTCGGCGGACGTGCTCCCGTAATCCGACTGACGCCCCCGGGCACATGGCCGTTGCCCTGGCTCTCGGAGATTCCAGTCATGGGACCTGTCCTGTTTCGACAGTCTGCGATTGTCTATCTGGCGTTCCTACTCGTTGTTCCGTTGACACTGTTTCTGACCAAGACGCGGGCAGGGCTGACATTGCGGGCGGTTGGTGAAAATCCGGAAGCCGCATTCGCGGCCGGTTATGATCCGATCCGCATCCGCATGATCGCTATCGTCGCGGGGGGCGCTTTGGCAGGGCTGGGCGGGGCCGTGCTTGCTCTTCAGGAGGTCGGCAGCTTCACGGACGGCATGACGAACGGTCGCGGTTTCATAGCGCTTGCTGCCATCATGGTCGGCCGCTGGACACCGGTCGGTGCCATCGCTGGATGTCTGATCTTCGGCTTCGTGTCCGCGCTGGAACTGCGCGCCCAAAGCTGGGGCTTGCCGGTCAGTTCCTACGTGATGCAGATGATGCCTTATTGCCTCGCGCTCGCATTGCTCGCTGGCGTGAGTCGATCCGCCCGCCTACCGGCGGCGATCGGTGTTCCCTTCATCCGACATTAATACACACGCTGATCCGATGGAGTTCCTATGCATATCAACGTTCACAAGGTCGATATGGCTTCCCCGAGTGACGTTTCGGGGCTAGCTGCGCTGATCGATGCCGGCACGATCGATCCTGCGACGATCGTCGCATTGATCGGAAAAACAGAAGGCAATGGCGGCGCCAATGATTTTACCCGCGGTTTCGCCACGCTGTCCTATCAATTGCTGCTCGCCAAGAACCTTGCTATTTCGCCTGAGGACGTAGGCAAGCGCATCGCATTCGTTTGGTCCGGTGGCACCGAGGGCGTGCTGTCGCCTCACGCGACCATCCTGACAAGAACGCCGGCACAGGGCACGCCGGACGGCACCAAGCGGTTGGCGATCGGCATCACCATGACAGGTACGATCGCGCCGGAGGAGATCGGGACCAAGCGGCATGCATCTGCTGTCGCCGATGCCGTTCGGGAGGCTTTGGTGGAGGCCGGCATTAACAACCTTGATGATGTGCACTACGTCCAGGTGAAGGGGCCGCTTTTGACTCCGGCCGGCATCGCGGATGCGGACCGGCGCGGCGTCGCCACCGCGACGCGCGATCCGAACGGCTCGAAGGCATTTGCGCGCGGTGCGATGGCGCTGGGGGTAGCCCTGGGTCTCGGCGAGATCACGCAGGAGACGTTCGACACAACACGGATCGCTGGCGATCTCGATGTTTATTCGGCAGTTGCTTCCACATCGGCAGGCGGCGAGCTCATCAGCTGCGAGATTCTGCTGTTTGGCAATTCAAGTCAGGCAACCAGCCCGTGCCGCATGGGCCATGCAATCCTGAAAGACGCGATCGACGCCAGCGGCGTTCGCCGCGCGCTGGCCAGTGCGGGGCTGTCGCTGTCGGCAGAGCCGACGGAGGATGAGACATCCCGGATTGCGGCGATCTTCGCGAAAGCAGAGGCCAGCCCGACGGGCAAGATCAGGGGCCATCGCAACACCATGCTGTCGGATGCCGACATCAACTATGAGCGGCACGCGCGCGCCGCCTTGGGCGCTGTCATCGCATCAGTGACATCTGATACCGCAATCTTCGTGTCGGGCGGAACAGAGCATCAATGCGCACCGGGCGAAGCGCCGATCGCGGCGATCGTCCGGATATGAGCAGCACCGCTCCGCTCTGGACACTGACCGCAGCTCAGCTGAATCAGGCTTTTGCGGCGCGGATCGCAACACCGAGTGACGCAGTGGAGTCTATCCTCGCCCGCCACGACGAGGTCAATCCGCGCATCAACGCCGTCGTGACGCTGGATCGCGACGGTGCCAGGATCGCGGCGGCACAAAGCACGGCGCGGTGGCGCGCCGGTGCATCCAAAAGTGCCCTCGATGGTGTTCCGATTACCATCAAGGACAACATCCATGTCGCCGGGCTACGGACGACCTGGGGCAGCCGGCTCTTTGCCGATCACGTCCCGACGCGCGACGAAACACCTGTCGCAAGACTGCGCGACGCCGGCGCAATTATTCTCGGGAAAACAAACGTGCCGGAATTCACCGTGCAGGGGATCACTGACAACGCGCTGTTCGGCGCGACGCGCAATCCGTGGAATCCCGACCTGACACCAGGTGGTTCGAGTGGTGGTGCAGTTGGAGCTGTCGCTGCGGGTATTGGGCCGCTGGCTCTGTGCACCGATGGCGGCGGTTCGATCCGGCGTCCTGCAGGTCACACCGGGCTCGTCGGCTTCAAGCCGTCACGCGGGTTGGTGCCACGCGCGCATGGGTTGCCTGCGATCCTGCACGATTTCGAAGTTGCCGGACCGATCGGCCGGAGCCTCCGCGATGTAAAGATCATGCTTGATATCATCGCGGGTACTGAGTCGATCGCTCCGGAAGCCACTTCGAGACCGTTGCGCATTGCTTACATCCCGACATTCTCCGATGCGCCGGTCGATCCGACTATCGCCCGTAGTGTCGCAGCGGCTGCTAAAGCTTTTGCCGAACAAGGTCATCACGTGGAGCGACTTGACCATTTCGTTCTGGCTGAACCAATCGGCGCGATCTGGCCGACGCTCAGCGAAACCGGCGTCGCTTGGCTACTAGATCGGTATCCTGATCGGGATGGCGACGTCGGTGCCGGTGTCGCCGCGATGTCGGAGCGCGGTCGTCTGCATACGGCGCGGGATTACTTGAACCTGCTTCAGACGGTCGCCGATGTGGAGCATGAATTCATCGCATTGTTCGCGCGCTTTGATGTTCTGTTGTTGCCGACGGCAGCTGCACAGCCCTGGCCGATCGGCTTGTCGCATCCTGCTATGATTGACGGGCGACCGGTGGGACCTCGCGGGCATGCCGTTTTCACGGCGTTCGCCAATGCCCTGGGCCTTCCGGCCATCTCTATCCCCGGCGATCCAGCAGATGACGGGATGCCGATCGGCATACAGCTCTGCGGTGCGTGTGGCGCTGACGCACTCGTGTTTCGTGTCGCGGCGATCTTATCATCCGATATAGTGGCGGATATCCAGAACATAAGCTGAGCTGCGATCCGCAAATTTGAAGCTATGGACGCGATGCGTCGACAGTCACGCACCGGCGTGCGCGGGTTGATTCATCATGTTGTTGGAGTGAACAAAAAACGGCACGGCAGTCAAGCGTCGAACTCTTTGATGACACCCTCCGGCGCGTGCGTTCGTTGGCGCAAGTAACGCTTGTCTGCTTTTGGCGCAAAGCGGACACACGCGTAAAAGATTCTGCGTGAGCTAAGCTCATCATTGGATCAAATGTGCAGTTATGCAGACCATACTGGCGGATAAGGGTTGCATGCGGATGTAGCACTCTGCGGATCTCTACCGCCGTCCCGCGTATTCCACCCCAAGTATACTTTCGAGTTCTGCGATGAACATGCGGACCTTCGGCAGCACGAGTTTTGCGCTCGGGTAGACGACCCAGATGGTGTGATCGCCCGCGCTGGCGTCGTCGAGTTCGAGGCGAACGAGCGTGCCGTCCCGCAAGTTCTCGCGGACGTTCCAATGAGAAAGAAGCGTGATCCCTGCGCCGTGCACACAGGCATCGTGCAGGGCGTCGGCGGTGGCGGTCAGGCGCACGTTGAGGGCCACCTGCCGCTCGCGGCCATCGATCCGGAGCGGCCAGCGGTTCATCGCGGACAGCGACAGGCATGCGTGGTGCTTCAAATCCGCGGCGGTGCGAGGCCGTCCGAATGCTTCGATGTAGCTGGGCGCCGCCACAAACACGCGGGGGCTGATTCCGATTGGGCGGGCCACCAGGCTATTCTCTCTGGGCTCCGTAAATCGGATCGCCAGGTCCATTCCTGTCCCCGTGATGTCCACGACGTCGTCGGTCAGCTCCAGATCGATCCGAAGTGAAGGGTGGGTCTTTAGCAAGCGCGGAACGATGGGGGCGATGAGCTTTCGTCCGAAGGCCGTCGAGGTGTTTACCCGCAGCGTTCCGGAGACGCCTTCCCTGGCGGCCCGAAGATTGGCGCGTGCAGCGAGTTCGCCTTCGACGAGCGCCTGCGCGTAGGGCAGGAACGCTTCGCCCTCCGGTGTTAGCGACATCGAACGCGTCGTCCGGTGAAACAGCCGGACGCCGAGATCCTTTTCGAGAGCGGCCAGCCGGCGTGTCGCCACCATGGGAGAGATTTGCAGTCGGCGAGCGGCCCCCGCAAGACTTCCCGCCAAGGCTGCATCGACCAGTACGGCGACGGCGTCGGTGTCCATTGTATCTTAATCCGATATGACGGCTTATCGATTGGGGACACTACCGCGGAAATCGATGCAACGCTAGTTGTGGCTCAGCAACGCATTCAAAAGGGTTTCCGATGTCCGAACTTGCAACGCCCTCCGTCGAGACCGTCGCTCGACCGTTCGGGCGCCCTCTGGCCTTCGTCATGGCCACCGCGACCGGCATCGCGGTGGCCAACATCTACTACAATCAGCCGATGCTCGGGGTGATTCAGGCCGCATTCCCCGGCCAGAGCGCTGCGGAGCTAATCCCGACGGCCACCCAGATCGGCTATGCCGCCGGGCTGTTTCTCCTCGTGCCGCTGGGCGACATGATGGATCGGCGACGACTCATCATCGTGCAATTTGGCTTGCTGGCCGTTGCGCTCGCACTCGCCGCCCTGGCGCCGACCGCCTGGGCCCTGGTCGCGGCGTCCCTGGTGGTCGGAATGACGTCGACCGTCGCGCAGCAGATAATTCCGTTTGCGGCCTCTCTGGCGTCGCCTGAGCGGCGCGGCCAGACCGTCGGCACGATCATGTCAGGATTGTTGTGCGGGTTGTTGTTCAGCCGCACATTGGCAGGCTTCGTCGCAAGCCATGCAGGATGGCGCGACATGTTCTGGTTGGGGGCTCCTCTGGCCATCGTTGCCGGAACTACGATGGCGACCGCTCTTCCTCGTAACAATCCCTACGTGGCGATGCCGTATGGCGACGCCATGAAGTCCATGGTCAAGCTGTGGAGTTCCGAGCCAACGCTTCGTTCGGCGACCATTGTGCAAGCCGCTCTGTTCGCGTCGTTCACGGTCTTCTGGACCATCCTCGCCCTGCACCTGCGCGAGCCACATCTCGCGCTCGGCGCGGATGTCGCGGGTCTCTTCGGGATTGTCGGTGCCGTCGGCGTCTTTGCGGCCCCGATGGCCGGTCGGCTTGCAGATCGTCGCGGTCCGCACGTGGTCGCCGGTGTCGGAATCGCGATCACGGTCGCCTCGTGGTTCATCTTCGGCTTCTGGAGCAGCCTGTTTGGGCTGATCGTCGGCGTCGTCGTTCTCGATTTCGGCGTGACGAGTGCATTGATCTCCAATCAGCACGTGGTCTTCGGGCTTCATCCTCAGGCGCGCGGAAGAATCAACACGATTTTCATGACTGGCATGTTTCTCGGCGGATCGCTGGGATCGGCCGGTGCGACGATCGCCTGGAACGAGGGAGGCTGGATTGCCGTGAGCATGTTCGGTGCTGCGCTCGCGCTATTTGCGGCCGGTGTCCACGTCTATGTCCGCACGCGACAAATGCGACCGCGGCAAACGGGATGAATGGCGCAGCCTTGAAAACGGCTCCCGACCTGTCGCATCAGGTCGGGATTTAACATGTCTGACCTGCGCATTGTTATGCCATCGCTGAGATACCGCAGTGACTCCCGCCAGGGTGCCAAGATCCTTGAAAACCGAGCGAGGGCAGTTCATGGCGCAAAGCGGACATCGTTGACCCACGAAATCTCCCTCGTAGCATCGTTGCCGCTCGGATGGCCGCACAGCATCAACACGTTGGTTTCAACTAGCGATAGCCTGCCGTGCGATTAATTCTTGGCGATTGTAAGCTGGACCCATACTTCATTGCTCGCGACGTCGGTCGCGGCTCTGGTGTAGGTCTACATCGTCGCAGATCCTCGGTATCAGTGTCGAACTCGCGGTGGTGTACAGTTAGATGTGGAAGAGCGGTGAACAGGTGAACGAAAAGTGGTCGGCGTCAAATGACGTAGTGCACGCCGTGCCAGTTATGAGCGTCGTCGAGTTTTACGGTCTCGACGTGAATATACGTGCAGATCTTGCATAGGTAGACTCTCACCTCGACCCCGTCGTCGTACTTGCAGTGTCGATCTAAAGACATCTGGAAACGGCATCTCAGGCAACGCGTATTGTCTGCCATCTGCGCTCACCGAAACACCGCTGGACGCTTCTCGACGAACGCTCTGACGGCTTCGCGATGCTCCTCGGTCTGCGCGGAGCGGACCAGCCGCTCGGCCTCCTTGTCTAAAGATGCGGCGAAGCCGAGGTGTTGCACCTCGTCCAGGTTGTCTTTCATGGCACCGTAGGCCTCAGCGGGTCCATTCGCCAATCTCAACGCGATCATGAACGCCTCTTCGGCAAGCCTGTCGGCGGCCACGATCCGATTGAATAATCCCATAGTTTCGCAGCGTTGTGCATCGACTCTGTCGGACAACAACATCAGTTCTCTTGCGCGGGCGGCTCCCACCGCTCGCGTGAGTAGCCAGGCGATGCCGTAGTCGCCGCTCAGCCCGATTCTGGCATAGGCCGTACTGACGAATGCTTGCTCCGCTGCGATGCGGATATCGCAGGCCAATGCGAGCGAGAGGCCTGCGCCTGCAGCCGCACCGGGAAGGGCCGCGACCGTCGGCTTCCGCATCTCGAACAGCGCGCCGGTCAAAGTGCGTTGACGTTCGATCAGGCGCGTTACTTTCTGACCAAAGGTTAGTTCGTCTGTGCTGCTGCGGTCGCCCATGCCTTTCACATCGCCACCCGCGCAGAAAGCCTCGCCGGCGCCGGTGATCAGCACCGCGCGTATGCCATTGTCGGTCGAGCAGTATGCGATCATCCGGCGCAGGGCGGGTGTGAGTTTGTCCGACAGCGCATTGCGGGCCGCCGGGCGATTGAGCGTGATCACGGCGACCCGACGGTCGATATGACAAAGCAATTCGTCCGTTCCCGTTTCGACCGAAACTGGCGTCAAGATCGTCATGAAGAGTCCCCCCGTCGTGCACTGTTCGAAAATTGACAGTTCTAAAATAGAACTATAATCTTCGGGCAAGAGGCTGCAAGGCAGGATCGTCTCCGCTTGAGCCGATTGTCAAAGACGGCTGAATGACCGTCGGGAGGAAATAGATGCGCGGTCTGTCCGCGAAGTCCGATGGACTTCCGACGGAGCGATGTTGTGCCCGGTCGCGTGGAAACAGCATCCTCATCTCGAGCCATCCAGGCGTTGCGGTTGCCGAGCGAGTTGTGCATCGACGCGCAGGGGAGACAGTCGCATGAGCAATGTATCCGAGAATGGAGAATTCATCAGGATCGTCGGCGGTCGCGTGCTGTCTAACACCGTCGTCCGCACGCCCGTAATCCGGATTGAAAGCTTCCGCAGGGACGTGTCGAAGCAGGTTCAATGGCATTTCAAGCAGCCAGAACTAGCGCTCTTCTTCTATAGGAGGGGTGCGCGGAAGCTGCGCGGCAAGATGGATGGTCAGTCGTTCGACCAGCAACTTGCCGGCAACTTGGCCGTCTATCCGGCTGGCTTGGAGATCGATGGCGAATTCACCGTCACATCGGCAAAGTCGGATTATACAGTCGTGTTCTTCGACCAGACGTTCATATCGGAACGACTTCCAAGCTTTGCGGCAGCGCCGAGACTGGGGTTCGATAACCCCGCAATCGCCTTCGGACTGGAAGAACTGTGCAGCGAGCCGCATCATGACGACGATGTCTATGCGATGATGGCAGAGGGCTGGGCAATCCAGACACTCGCTGTTCTAAAGCGGATGAGCGGCACCAAGACGCCGCTTGGCAACCGAGGCGGTCTCACCCAGTGCAATCTTAAAAGGATCTCCGAGTTCGTCGAGGAAAACCTCGGTCGGTCGATCGGATTGATGGAGATGGCTTCGCTGGTCGGATTGAGCACTCGACATTTCATTAGGGCATTTTCCGAAAGTACCGGTGATACCCCGCATCAGTATGTCATCGGTCGGCGCATTGAGCGCGCCAAATACCTTATTACTAGTGAGAAGTGTTCGCTGACGGAAATTGGCCTTGCAGTTGGCTTCAGCCATTCGCAACATTTCACGACGAAATTCAAACAGCACACTGGTCTTTGTCCGTCGGGCTTTCGCGCCGCGGTGCGGCATTAGCAAAGTCGGAAAGCAATGTCGCTTTCACGTAGATCCGGCACTATCTGGCAAGCCTGGTCGCCCGCGTTCTTCTAACAGATCCACTCAACGGTGCGTCGTGCGCCGAATGCAGTGGGAATGGAACGCATGCCAGGGCCTCTTTTGGGAGTTCGCGTACTTGATCTGACCAGCGTCGTGTCGGGTCCATTTGCAACCATGTTCTTGGCGGACCAAGGCGCTGAGGTCATCAAGATCGAGCCGCTGGGCGGTGACATCACGCGCCGCAGCCGGGCAGCCATCGACAAGGCCGGGCAGTTCTCGGCGCTGTTCATCTCGTCGAACCGAGGCAAGCGCTCGATCTCGCTCGATATCAAAAGCGAAGCCGGTGCGCGGATTGTCAAGAAGCTCATCGCTCAGTCCGATGTCCTCGTGCAGAACTTTCGCCCGGGTACGATGGAGCGTCTCGGGTTGGGAGCCGACGAACTCCGGGCGCAATATCCGCGCCTCATCTACGTTTCGATCAGCGGGGTCGGTGAAACCGGGCCGTACGCCAAGAAACGCGTCTACGATCCGATCGTCCAGGGGCTATCGGGTTTCGCCGACATCCAGTCGCAGGCCGGCACCAACCGACCTCAGATGATACGGACCATCGTCGCGGACAAGACGACGGCAGTGCTGACGGCACAGGCCGTGTCCTCGGCGCTCTATGCGCGCGAGAAGACTGGACGCGGCGATCACATTCGGGTCGCGATGCTGGACGCCATGCTGTCGTTCCTGTGGCCTGAAGGCATGATGCAACACACCGTCGTCGGCGCGGAGGCCTCGTCGCCGGATCCTAATGATCGCCCCGATCTGATCTTCAAGACTGTGGACGGCTATATCACCGCGGGCACGATCTCGGATTCCGAGTGGCAGGGCTTCTGCGGCGCCACCGACGACCCCGAGCTCGTCAAGGACGAGAGGTTCGCGACGCCTGCGGGGCGCTCGGTCAATGCCACCGCGCGCATCAACAAGATGCAGGAATACATCGCCACCCGGACCACGGCCGAATGGCTTACCAGGCTGGACACCGCGGACGTGCCATGTGCACCGGTGCTGCGCCGTAGCGAGATCGTCGCCAACGAGCAGGTGGTGGCGCGCGGCATCATCGAAGAGTTCGAGCAGCCGTCCGTCGGCCGCGTCCGTCAGCCGAAACCTGCGGCCCGGTTCGAAGAGCGCCCGGCGGCCATAGGCGGGCCGGCACCACGCATTGGCGAGCATAGTCGGGAGATCCTGCGTGATCTTGGATTCGACGATGCGGCAATCACGGAAATGACCCTGTCGAAGGTCGTCCGAATTGAAGGCGAGGGACGTTGACATGACTGACAAGAAGCAGGTGGCGCTCCTGGTGGGAGCGGGGGATGCAATTGGCGCGGCCGTCGCGCGGCGATTCGCACAGGGGGGATACGCGATCTGTATCGCGCGGCGCGATGCTGAAAAGTCTGCGGGCCTGGTCGAGGAGCTGCGCGCACAGGGCCACGACGTCCACGCCAGATCGATCGACGCGCGCAACGAGGAAGAAGTGCAGCGGCTGTTCCAGACGGTCGAAGATGAGATGGGCGCCATCGCGGTGTGTCTGTTCAATGCCGGATCCAATGTGCAGAAGCCACTGCTCGAAACGACCGGGAAGCTGTTCTTCAAGGCCTGGGAACTAGCCTGCTATGCCGGCTTCTTGGTGGGACGTGAGGCAGCGAAGCATATGGTGCCGCGCGGCGCCGGCACGATGCTGTTCACCGGCGCGACGGCCAGCATGCGCGGCGGCAGCGGCTTTGCCGCTTTCTCGGCAGCGAAATTCGGTCTGCGGGCCGTCGCGCAGGCCATGGCGCGAGAGCTCGGACCGAAGAACATCCACGTCGTGCACCTGCTGATCGATGCCGGCGTCGACAGCGAGGCGATCCATGAACGGATGAGGAGCCGGGGCCTGGATCCTGCAGCCCGCCAGCCCGACAGCCTCACCACGACGGCGTCGATTGCGGAAGCCTATTGGTTCGCCCATGCGCAGAAGCGAGACGGATGGACGCATGAACTCGATCTTCGGCCGGCTGCGGAGAAATGGTGATGAACCCGGAACTCGTGTTGTGGGGCGTTGGCACCAGCCGGACCATCCGACCTCACTGGGCGCTTCATGAATTGAAGCTCCCCTATACCCGAAAGCCGATCCTGCCGCGGACGGGGGAGACCGAAACGCCCGAATATACGGCCCTCAATCCCCGGCAAAAGGTGCCGCTGTTGCAGGACCACACGCTCGTCATCGGCGAGAGCGCTGCGATCATCGCCTATCTAGCCAAGACCTATCCCGACCAGGCCGCCTCCCTCATTCCGAAAGACTCCGAGACTTACGCGAAGTGGCTCGAATGGTGTTTCTTCATCGTCACCGAACTGGATTCCACGAGCCTGTACGTTATGAGGCGGCATGGGCAGATCAAGGGACTGTCTCACATCTATGGTGATGCACCGGGCGTTGTCGCCCAGGCTGCGGAGTATTTCCGGAAGCAGTTGAAGCACGTCGATGCCGCGCTGTCCGACGGGCGGGAATATCTCCTGGGCGAACAGTTCACCACCGCAGACATCCTGCTGACCACGTGTCTGACCTGGGCCATCGATTATCAGGTGGCGATCTGCGACAGCGCGACGCCTTATCTCGACCGTGTGCTGAATCGCCCCGCCTATCGGGATGCCTCGGCGGCCAACAAGCCGGGCTGATCGCTCCGACAAGACCGGGCGGCGTTGCAGCGTAACACCGGCGACGCTGGCCGCGCGTAAGCGAAATTGCGCCCGGCCTCAAGACGACGATCCGCAGCCGAACAGGCCTCAATGACGCGGACGGAAAAATGACGACGCCTATCAGAGGGAGGATGAAGAATGAAAATAACGCGCCGGTCTTTCTTGGCCGCAACGGCGTCCACCGTTGCATTCCCGTCGATCGCACGATCGGCGGCGGACACCTGGCCGCAGCGACCGATCAGGATCGTCGTCGGCTTCGCCCCGGGCGGACAGACCGACGTCTATGCGCGGATGTATGCCGAGTTCATCGGAAGCCAGACCGGCGTGCCGGTGATCGTCGAGAACAAGACCGGCGCGCTCGGTTCGATTGCCGGGGCCGAGGTCAAGCGGGCAGCGCCGGACGGCTATACCATCCTGTTCAATACGTCTGGCGCGATGACCGTGAACCGCGTGCTGGTAAAGGATCTTGCCTACGACACGGATAAGGATTTTCAGCTGGTTTCGGCGATGCCGACGGGTGGACTGCCGCTCATCACGCGCAAGCAGCTGGGCATCACCGACCTCGACGGCGTCGTTCGCCATGCGCGCGCGACGGGGCGCATGACGCTCGGAACGTTCGGGGTCGGCTCACCTCCGCACCTCACGATCCTCGCGCTCAACAAGCAATATGGCCTGAACATCGAGCCGATCCACTATCGCGGCGAGGCGCCGATGTTCACCGACATGCTGGCACAGACGGTCGACGGCGGTATCGGTACGATCGTTGGCGCGCAGCCCGTCCTACAGAGCGGGGCGGGTGCAGTCGTCGCCGTGCCACGGAAGCGGCTCACGACCTTCCCGGAAGTCAGGACGTTTGCCGAGCAGGGGGCGGATTCGCCGCTCTTCGGACTGCTGACCTATCAATGCTGTGCGGTGCCCACCGGTACGCCAACGGCCATTGCCGAACGCCTGTCGGATCTCATCATGCAGGCGGCGCAGACCGAAAAGGTCAGGACCATGTTCGCGACCTTCGGGATCGATGAAGGACCGATGTCGATGCAGGCGACACGCGAACTCTATGAGCGGGAAGCGCCGATCTGGGTCGACCTTGCAAAGCAGGCAATCGCAGATCGGAAAACCTAGCGTCCGATCCAGCCCCGTCTCATCGACGGGCGGCGTCGCGTCAGCTTCCACTTGCGCGGCGACAATTTGGCGATTGACAAGTTCTTTAAAAGAACTGACCTTGATCACCAAGATTATGGACTAATAATTGCGATCGAATGATTGCACGCCGCCGTGATCATTGCGGCGAGCCAGGGGAGGATATGATGCGCCGGATCACGACAGCGTTGATGGTTTGCGATCCCAATGGCGGTGCATGCCGCGCGCGGCGCCACGTGGCACGGTGATCGGTGCGGTGGGATCGCGCGTCATCGGCCCATCGATCGATAGCCAAACTCATTTCGAGGGCTGCCGGGTTTGAACGACGCAGCAGCGCCGGGCTTGGCCGGCCTCTGCCCTGACGAGCTACGGCACCCCGGGGATGGCCGATCCGGGCGCATGTCGCTGTCACCGATGGGTCATGTGCAGGGCTGTTTCGCTCGGCGACGTTGGCGAGAGCTCTTCATTCGAGAATTTTAAATGGCAGGCAGTCAAGCTTGCGGCACTGGAGGGAGCGGACAATGATGAGAAGAATGTTTGTTGGCGTTGCAATGGCAGCGACGCTGTTCGGACTGCAGGCGCGAGCCGAGACAGTCGGCGTCACGGATACCGAAATCAAAATCGGTGCGACCTTTCCGTTCAGCGGACCTGCGTCGCCCTTGAGCAATACCGGCAAGGGGCTCATTGCCTATGTCAACTCGATCAACGATCGCGGCGGCATCGGCGGCAAGAAGATCAATCTCGTTACCTATGACGACGCCTATAGCCCGCCGAAAACGGTCGAACAAACGCGCAAGCTGGTTGAGAGCGACGAAGTTGCGTTCCTGTTCGGCCCGCAGGGCACGCCTGGAATTGGAGCGACGATCAAATACGTCAACGCGAAGAAGGTCCCGCACCTGTTCGTGGTGAGCGGCGTCAACAAGTTCACGAACTTCAAAGAATTCCCGATGACGACGACGGGCCTGCCCAGCTACGACACCGAGGGAAAGATCTACGCCAAATATATCTCGAAGGTGCTGCCGGATGCGAAGATCGCGCTATTGTATCAGAACGACGATCTCGGCAAGGACTTCCTCGCGGCGTTTAAGGCGTATTTCAAGGACGCTTTCGACAAGAAGGTCGTGGCATCCGCATATGAACTGAGTGAGCCCACCATCGACTCCCATGTGGTGAATCTGAAAGCCTCGGGCGCGGCAGCGTTCCTGGTTGCCGGCACGCCGAAATTCGCCGCGCAGGCGATCAAGAAAGCGTCCGAAATAGGCTGGAAGCCGCTGTTCCTGATCAACTACGTCTCAAGCTCGGTCTCGTCGACAATCGTGCCTGCAGGACCCGACAAGGCGATCGGTATCGTCGCGGCGACCATCGCAAAGGATCCGAGCGACAGCAAATGGGCGGATGATCCCGGGGTCCAGTGGTACAAAGCCCACTTCGCGAAATATCTGCCCGGTGCCGACATTGGCGATGCGAACTATGTGTATGGCACGGAGCAGGGCCAGATCCTGGAGCAGGTTCTGAAACAATGCGCTGGCGATTATTCCCGCGAGAATATCGTGAAGCAGGCACGCAATATTCGGGGCCTGTCCCTGCCGACGTTGATGCCGGGAATTACTATCAATACCGGACCGCAGAATAGCATGGCCTATACCCAGCTTCAGCTGCAGCGCTGGAACGGGAATTCCTGGGACCAGTTCGGCGGTCTTCTGGACGCGAGCTCGGAGTAACGCAGTCGTCGCCAAGTCCGGCTTGTTCTTCGTCCGGACTTGGCCTCAGGCGCGTTTTGCCCTGGAAGCGGTGGCTTTCGGCGCCTGCACCTTAACCTGTGTCTTGGCAATCTGCGTCCTCGGCATTGCCGTTTCGCGAGCGCCAGGCCCCGGATGGACGTGGACTTCCTTCGCAAGCACCGGCTCGCCGCATTCCGAGCAGATCATGAGCGGATCGAAGTGCTTGCCGCATGACTTGTGCTCGTGAAGCATCGGTCGCCCCCGCGAGTCGACCATGTGGATGTTACCCCAATGAACGACCGACATGATGATCGGGTAAAGGTCCAGTCCCTTCTGGGTCAAAATATACTCGTATCGCTTGGGTGCATCCATATAGGGAATGCGCCGGAGCACACCGAATCGAACCAGCTTCTTGAGGCGGTCGGCGAGCAGGTGCCGTGTAATTCCCAGCGATGTCTGGAAGGCGTCGAAGCGACGCTTGCGCAGGAAGCATTCACGCAAAATCATAAGCGTCCAGCGGTCGCCAATCACCGAGACGGTGCGGGCCAGCGAACACGGCTCTTCCTCAAGCGAATCCCATTTCATCCCACGTCTCCGGCATTCCCATTCCGCGCATTCTATTTTGGCATGGACCTCAAAACAATACCGTTGTCGTCGTTCCGGTTTCAAAGCAGGTTTCGCCGTTGACAGTTCTAAAATAGAACTCTAGCGTTCGGTCGGGGCGGACATTTGATCGTGCCCATCAAGATAAAAGGGGAGGCGCCGTTGACCGATCGATCACAGCCGGAATTCCATTTCGATTTCGGCAGCCCGAACGCCTATCTCGCCGAAGCCGCACTCCCGGGTATCGAGCAACGCACCAAGGTCAAATTTCAATATATTCCGGTCCTGCTGGGCGGGATTTACAAAGCTACCGGTAATATGTCGCCTGCGGAGTCGTTGCGCGGCATCAAGAACAAGCCTGAATATCAGAGGCTGGAGTCCGAGCGCTTCATCCGGCGCCACGGTATCACCAAGTTCAACAGCAATCCGTTCTTCCCGGTCAACACGCTTATGCTCATGCGCGGCGCTGTCGCGGCTAAGTTCGAAGGTGTGTTCGATCCGTATTTTAGGGCGGCCTACCACCATATGTGGGAAGAGCCGAAGAAGATGGACGACCCCGAAGTCTTCGCCGCGGCCTTCAAGTCCTCCGGCATCGACATCGACAGGTTGATCGCGCGGGCGCAGCAGGACGACGTCAAGCAGAAACTCATCAAGGACACGAATGACGCGGTTGCTCGCGGGTCGTTCGGGTCGCCGACGTTCTTCGTCGGCAACGAGATATTCTTCGGCAAGGACAGTCTCAGGGATGTGGAAGAGGCGATCGTTGAGCAGGCTTCTTTCCTGAAAACGAGGACGGCCTAGGTTACCTGACCATACAATCCAGAAGCTGCGACCAAGCGGCTCTTTTCCCGGGAGGACGAAGATGTTGAAGACGGTGGAAACCGATGAGGCAGCGCGCATACTTTCCGCGTTGCCGCGCCGCATCGACCAGGTCATTGATTGCCATGCTGTCGAAACACCCGATCGGATAGCGTTGATCGACGACGGGGACAGCATGACCTATGGTCAGTTGCATAAGGCCGTCGCGGATATTGCCTTTGACCTCACCAAGCTCGGCATCAGGCCCGGCGACCGCCTGATGATCGTCAGCGAAAACAGCATTCCGCTCGCAGGTCTGCTGCTCGCGGCAAGTCGCCTCAATGTCTGGGCGATCGTCGTCAATCCACGGCTGTCCGCTCGTGAGCTGGATCAGATCAGGGATCACAGCGGCGCACGCCGTGTGCTTCTGACGGTCGGCGTGTCCAAGGAAGCTGCGAGCCATGCCGCGCGGTATGAAGCCCAAACGCATCGGATCGGCCCGCTATCGGAGGTGGCCGTTACCGCTCTCAACGAGGGCACGTCACCCGAGCGAGTGGAGGACAGCCCGAAAGATCAGGTGGCCGTTCTCATTTATACGTCGGGTACGACCGGCACGCCCAAAGGCGTGATGCTGACGCACGAGAATCTGCTGTTCAGCGCCAAGACCACGGCCGACATCCGTCGCATGACGCCAGACGACAAGCAGTACATCGTTCTCCCGATCTCGCACATCGTCGGCATTTCGTTGCTGGTGATGACCTTGATGACGGGTGCGCCCGTCCGGTTGGCAAGCAAGTATGATCCGGCCGCACTGGCAAAGGCGATCTCGGACGAAGGCATCACGATCCTGAATGGCGTGCCGGCGACCTATCAGCGATTGCTGGAATACAAATCGGTTACCGGTTTGAGCAAGCTCGATCGAGGCTCGTTGCGTCTTATTGCGGTCGCAGGTGCGCCGCTCGACCTGGACCTGAAGTCGCGCGTCGAGCGCGAACTCGGGCTCTCACTGTTGAACGGCTATGGCATCACCGAGTGCTCACCCGGATTATCCGGCGTGCGCATTGATGCGCCGCGCGACGATCAGGCGGTTGGCCCGCTGCTGCCTGGTGTCGAGGCCAGGATTGTGGGTCTCGACGGATCGCACAAGACTGCCGGCGAGGTCGGCGAGCTCCATGTCCGCGGGCGGAATGTGATGCGCGGCTATTATCGGGCGCCGGATCTGACCGCGAAGGCGATCGATCCGGATGGCTGGTTCAACACCGGCGATCTGGCCCGCTTCGAGGGGGATTGTCTCTTCATTGTCGGCCGCACCAAGGAAATGATCATCCGCTCGGGCTTCAACGTCTACCCCGCCGAGATCGAAGCGGTGTTGAGTACGCATGCCTCGGTCGTGCAGTGTGCGGTCGTGGGGCGCCCGGTGGACGGTAACGAAGAGGTCGTCGCCTTTGTGCAGCTTCTTCAGGGGACCGAGACAACGGCCTCCGATCTGATGGCGCATGTCAGCCCTCAGCTCACATCCTACAAGCGCCCGTCGGAGATCATCGTGCTGCCGGCGCTGCCGGCCACATCCACGGGCAAGATTCTGAAGCACAAGCTGGCGGAATCGCTGCGCAGCTAAGCAGATTGCGGTGGCGTTCGCCGCCGCGTACTCGCATCCGGGAGAACTCAGTTGAAAAAACGCAATGCAACAGTAGCCGTCGTTGGCGCAGGTGACTTCATCGGCGGCGAGATCGCCAAGAAATTCGCTGCGGAAGGTTTCACGGTCTTCGTGGGGCGCCGCCAGGGCGAGAAGCTCGAGCCGCTGATCAAGGAGATCGAGGCCGCGGGGGGCACCGTATTTGGGCGTGCTCTCGATGCGCGCAAGGAAGAGGAGATGGTGAAATTCATCGCCGACGCCGACGCCCATGCGCCGTTGGAGATCTGTGTTTTCAACATCGGTGCTAACGTCAACTTTCCGATCGTGGAGACGACCGAACGTGTGTTCCGCAAGGTCTGGGAGATGGCGTGTTACTCCGGCTTCCTGGCCGGCCGCGAGGCGGCGCGGGCGATGCTGGCGCGCGGAAAGGGCAACATCTTCTTCACGGGCGCGACGGCAAGCCTGCGGGGCGGCAACGGTTTCGCCGCTTTTGCCAGCGCCAAGTTCGGTCTCCGAGCCGTTGCGCAATCGATGGCCAGGGAGCTCGGCCCAAAGAACATTCACGTCGCGCACCTGATCATCGACTCGAGCGTGGATACGGAATGGGTGCGGCAGCTGATCACCAGCCGCGAAGGGCCGAAGGCGATGGAAAACCTCGATCCGAACCGTTTGATGCGGCCGGCTGCTGTCGCCGAGGCTTACTGGGCACTTTACCAGCAGCCGCGTGACGCATGGACGTTCGAGCACGAGATCCGGCCATTTGGCGAGAAGTGGTAGCTTGCCATGGAGCTGAATCTCTCTGCCGAAGATGCAGCCTTCCGCGATGAGGTTCGCTCCTTTATCGCGGAGCATTACCCCAAGGAAATGCGCGTCGCCAACCCGGAGACCGACCTGACCAAGGAGCAATCGCTTCTCTGGCACAAGATCCTACATAAGAAGGGTTGGATCGCGCCGCTCTGGCCGAAGGAGTATGGCGGACCCGGTTGGTCTCTCACCCAGCGCTTCATCTGGGACCAGGAGACCTCGCGTGCGGGGACGCTTCCTCCGCTCGCCTTCAGCGTGACGATGGTCGGCCCGGTCATCTACACGTTCGGGAAGGAGGCGCAGAAGGCGAGGTTCCTGCCACGCATATTGTCGGGCGAGGACTGGTGGTGCCAAGGCTACTCGGAGCCGGGTTCGGGGTCGGATCTAGCCTCGGTCAGGACCAAGGCGGTTCGTGATGGCGATCATTATGTCGTCAACGGGCACAAGACATGGACCACTCTCGCGCAGCACGCGGACTGGATCTTCTGCCTCGTCCGCACCGATCCGTCCGGGAAGCCCCAGGCAGGAATCTCGTTCCTGCTGATCGACATGAAAACGCCGGGTGTGACGGTTCGGCCGATCATCACGATCGACGGCTCACATGAGGTCAACGATGTCTTCCTTGAGGACGTGCGGGTGCCGATCGAGAATCTGATCGGCGAGGAGAACAAGGGCTGGACCTACGCAAAATTCCTCCTCGGCAACGAACGCACCAGCATGGCGGGTATCGGTCGTTCGACGCGGTACCTGCGGCGGCTCAAGGACATCGTCAGGGCGGAAATTCCCGAGGACGATCCGAGTTTCGCGGAGTTCATCCGTGAGATCGCCCGTGTCGAATTGGATGTGCTGGCCCTCGAAGCGACGGAATTGAGGGTTGTCGCGCAGATGTCGCGCGGTATCGATCCCGGCCCGGCCGCATCGCTCTTCAAGATCAGAGGCACCGAGATCTTCCAGCGCATTACCGACCTCACGCACCGCGCGATGGGCAATTACGGCGTTGCTCTTCGAGAGCATCCCGTCAGCGGGAACCGTTTCATGCCCGGGCCTGACTATGGGCATACGTCGGCGGAAAAATACCTCAACTCGCGCAAGCTCAGCATCTACGGCGGATCCAACGAGATTCAACGCAACATCATCGCGAAAGCCGTGCTCGGTCTTTGACCCGCACCAGGAGAGGCGTCCATGGACATCGAACTGACCGAAGACCAGGAATTGCTCCGCAACAGCGTGCAACGGTTCCTGAAGGATGAATACGGCTTCGATGACCGAGCGAAGATCGTCGCGGGCGAAGATGGTTGGAGTCGCGCAGTGTGGGCAAAGTTCGCCGACCTCGGTCTTCTGGCGGCACCGTTCGCGGAGGAATATGGCGGCCTCGGGAACGGCCCGCTGACGACCATGATCGTCATGCAGGAGTTCGGCCGCAGCCTCGTCGTCGAGCCATATTTCGAGACGGTCGTGCTGGCGGGAGGGCTAATCGAGGCATTGGGGACCGACGACCAACGCGGGGAATTGCTCGCCGAGATCGCAGCGGGCGAGGCGACGTGGGCGTTGGCCTGGGCCGAACCGGGATCTCGGTACAACCTCAACAAGGTATCGGTGTCTGCGGACCGAAGTGGTGATGACTACGTCCTGTCGGGAACGAAAGCCGCCGTGATCGGTGCTCCGTGGGCCGACCGGCTGATCGTCTCCGCGAGAACGTCCGGCCGAGATGGCGATCGTGACGGCGTGTCCCTGTTCATCGTCGACAGCCGGGCGGCCGGTCTACACATGCAAAGCTACCGGACGGTCGACGGCAGGCGCGCCGCCGAGGTCACGCTGAAGGATGTTCGCATCCCGGCGGTCAACCTGCTCGGACGCGAAGGCCAGGGAGTCGTCGCGCTCGAGAGCTGTCGCGACCGCGGCATCGGCGGACTGTGTGCCGAGGCTATAGGCGCAATGACCGAGCTGAATGCGGCGACGCTAGACTACAGCAAGACCCGCAAGCAATTCGGCGTGACCCTCGGATCGTTTCAGGTGCTGCAGCACAGAATGGTCGACATGTTTATCGCGCTGCAGGAAGCCGTCTCGTTGATGCAGCATCTAACCCTGACGCTGGCGTCCAACGACGCCCATGTCACGAAGCTAGCCTCCGGCGCGAAGACAAAGGTCGGATATGCTGCGCGCTTCATCGGCGAACAGGCGATCCAACTGCACGGTGGCATGGGCATGAGCGACGAGCTCAAGGTCGGTCACTATTTCAAGCGTATCGGCGCCATCGACATCCAGTTCGGCGACCCCGCTTTCCATCTGATGCGATTCGCCCGCGCCGCATGACGCGCGGTCACGCCCGTCCCATCCAGCCAAGGAAATAATAAATGACCGAAGCCGTAATCGTATCGACCGCCCGCACCCCGATCGGAAAGGCCTATAAGGGCGCGCTCAACAATACCGAAGGTGCGACCATGATGGGACACGCCATTTCGGCTGCGCTCGCACGTGCGAACATCGTTGGCGGAGAAGTCGAGGACGTCGTGATGGGATGCGCCATGCAGCAGGGTACGACGGGGTCGAACATCGCGCGTAAGGCTCTGCTTCGCGCCGGTCTTCCCGTCACGGTCGCCGGCACCACCATCGACAGACAGTGCGCGTCGGGGCTTCAGGCGATCGCGCTTGCCGCTCGGTCGGTGATCTTCGATGGCGTGGAGGTCGCGGTCGGCGGAGGCGGTGAATCCATCAGCTTGGTCCAGAACGAGCACATGAACCAGTGGCACGCGGTCGATCCGGAGCTTCTGGCGATCAAAGGCGACGCTTACATCGCCATGCTGGATACGGCCGAAAACGTCGCAAAACGCTACGACATCTCTCGGGACGCGCAGGACGAATACAGTCTCGAAAGTCAGCGCCGCACCGCGGCCGCGCAGCAGGCCGGCCGCTTCAATGACGAACTGGCGCCGATCAAGACGACGATGGCCGTGACTAACAAGGAGACCGGCGCCATCTCCTACAACGAGATCACGCTCTTGGCGGACGAGGGCCCGCGTCCCGACACCACCGCCGAGGGGTTGGCCAAGGTCAAGCCCGCGAAGGGCCCCGGTTACACGATCACCGGCGGCAACGCGAGCCAGCTATCGGACGGTGCCAGCGCCACCGTGGTCATGAGCGACAAGCTCGCCGCCAAAAAGGGCCTAAAGCCGCTCGGAATCTTCCGTGGATTCGTCTCGGCGGGTTGCGAGCCCGACGAGATGGGCATAGGGCCGATCTTCGCCGTTCCGCGTCTCCTCAAACGTCATGGTCTCACGATCGACGACATCGACCTTTGGGAATTGAACGAGGCATTCGCGGTCCAGGTCATCTACTGCCGCGACAAGCTCGGCATTGATCCCGAGAAGCTCAACGTCAACGGCGGCTCCATCGCGGTCGGTCACCCCTATGGCATGACCGGCGCGCGACTGACGGGGCATGCATTGATCGAGGGGCGTCGTCGCAAGGCGAAGTACGCGGTGGTCACGATGTGCGTCGGTGGCGGGATGGGCGCAGCGGGTTTGCTCGAAATCGTTCACTGATAATAAGAAACCTAAACAGCGAGATTCGGAGACGATCATGAGAACCGCGATCACAGACCTGTTCGGGATCGAACATCCCATCATTCAGGGCGGCATGCACTATGTAGGCTTTGCCGAACTCGCCGCGGCCGTCTCGAATGCCGGTGGCCTGGGCATCATCACCGGATTGACGCAGAGAACGCCCGAGAACCTCGCGAAGGAAATCGCGCGCTGTCACGACATGACCGACAAACCGTTCGGCGTGAACCTGACATTTCTTCCGACGTTCGACGCGCCGCCCTATCCAGAATACATCGCCGCCATTAAGGAAGGCGGCATCAAGGCGGTGGAGACCGCAGGTCGAAGCCCTGAGCAATATATGCCAGCCCTGAAAGAGGCGGGGATCAAGGTCATCCACAAGTGCACTTCCGTTCGCCATTCGTTGAAGGCGGAGAAGATCGGTTGCGATGCCGTCAGCGTCGACGGCTTCGAATGCGGCGGCCATCCCGGCGAAGACGACATGCCAAACATGATTCTGCTGCCGCGCGCTGCCGAAGAGCTGAAGATCCCGTTCGTTGCATCGGGAGGGATGGCCGACGCGCGTAGTCTGGTTGCGGTGCTCGCGATGGGCGCTGCGGGCATGAACATGGGCACCCGGTTCGTGGCGACCAAAGAGGCGCCCGTTCATCAGAACGTCAAGGATGCGATTGTGAAGGCGTCAGAACTCGACACCCGTCTGGTGATGCGCTCGCTCAGGAATACCGAGCGCGTTCTCAATAACGCCGGAGTCGAGCGGCTGCTCGCAACCGAACGAGCTAAGGGTGACTCATTGGTCATCGGCGACATCATCAATGAAGTGGCGGGCGTGTATCCGAAAGTCATGGTCGACGGTGACATGGACGCCGGCGCCTGGAGCTGCGGCATGGTTGCGGGCCTCATCAACGACATCCCGACCGTCAAGGAACTGATCGATCGCATCATGGCGGACGCCGAAAGCATCATCCGCCAGCGCTTGACCGGTTTTCTCGACGCCTCTGCCCGCGAACCCCTGCGCGCCGCAAGCTGAGGACGATGGCATGACGGATCATTTGAAGACGGATGTCGTCGATGGCGTGATGACGCTCACGATCTCGCGTCCCGAAAAGAAGAACGCGCTGACTGGCGCGATGTACGACGCGATGTCGGAAGGCCTCGAACGATCCGAAAGGGATCCCGCCGTCAAGGTCGTTCTGTTTCAGGGCGACGGCGACAGCTTCACCTCCGGCAACGACTTGGCGGACTTTGCCGCCCAGTCCACGGCAAACGAAACCACTGACAGTCCCGCGTTTCGCTTTATCGGCAATTTAGCAAAGGCGACCAAGCCGCTCGTCGCGGCCGTCCAGGGAAACGCCGTTGGTGTCGGAACCACGATGCTCCTGCATTGCGATCTGGTCTACTTGGCGGAGAATGCGCGCCTGATCACGCCTTTCGTCAATCTGGCGCTTGTGCCCGAAGCCGCCTCGAGTTGGTTACTCCCTTCGCGGATCGGGCACGTGAGGGCGTATGCCATGTTCGCGTTGGGAGAGCCGATGGATGCAGCAACCGCACTTCAATGCGGACTTGCCAATGCCGTTGTCCCTATCGGCGACGTTCGTGCGAGGGCGGCCACCGCCGCCCTGACTTTGACGCAGCGTCCGACGGGCGCACTTCGCCATACAAAGCTTTTGATGCGAGAGCAGCAGGAAATGGTTGAAAGGATCGCTGAAGAGAGCGCTCTTTTCAAAGAGCGGCTTCAGAGCGCGGAAGCTCGCGAGGTCTTCTCTGCCTTTGCAGAGAAGCGAAAGCCCGATTTCACGAAAGTCTAACTTGGCGGCTAGAGAGCTGCGCCGGCCAATCCATGACGATGATCAAGCGCCGAAACGAGTGTGCCCCTGCTGTGCCCCAGCTTTTCCGGGGCACACTTCGAGGGAATAAGGCCGCTAAGTACTTGAATATGCTGGAATAATGGTGGGCGCACAAGGGATCGAACCTTGGACCTCTCCCGTGTGAAGGGAACGCTCTCCCGCTGAGCTATGCGCCCGGGATGCCGTACAGACCAAAAGGCCGGGCGGTAATGGCCCGGCGGGGACTGACGTCAATGGCGCGATTTAGGGAATAGGGGGCGGGGGTGTCAAGCAAACCCTGCCGCAAGTCAGCACAATAAGTCTCCCCGTCCGGCCGGACGGCCAATCCGGGTTCTAGGCCCGCGATTTAGCCCGGCTGCGGGGCGCGGGAGGCGTGGGACTGCAGCGCCCGGATCCGGTCGGCGAGGGTGCTGTTGGGGGCGAAACCTGCGTCATTGGCGGGGCGCGGCTGAGCTGTTGGGGCCGGTTCAGCGGCCAGAATTGCCTCGATGGGCGAATTCGGCCCTTCCAGTGTCATCGCCATTTTGGCCACTTCGGCGGCGATGTCGTTGATGCGCTCGCGCAGCAGCGCGTTTTCCATCCGCTCGGTGGCCCATGCGCTCTCGGCCTGCTGATGGACGCCGTTGAGGTCGCGCTGCAGCTTGGCGCGCTCCTCGCGGGCGGCGGCGAGCTCGGTCTCCACCGCGGCCTTCTCGGCGCGCAGCTTCTCGATGACGGGCGATCCCTTGGCGCCGTTCATGGCGGCGAGCTCGACGCGCAGGTCGCGCGCGATCTGTTCGGCGGCTTCATTAGCTTGGCGCAACTGGCTGTTCTCGAAATCGCGCTCGGCGAGGATCTTGGTCTGGGTCGAGAGTTGGCTCTCGAGATCGGTGACGCGGGCGCCGAGCTGTTCGGCTTCGCGGACCTGAATAGTGAGCTGCTGATCGAGATCAGTCACGCGCTGGCTGAGATTCTCGACGCGCGCGCGCGCCTCAGTGAGTTCACGCGTTGCGGTGTCGGACTCGCCGCGCTGCAGCTCCAGCCGGTGCTGCGTATTGGCGAATTCCTTTTCGGCATCGCCGACACGGCCCTTCAATTCCTCGACCTGCGCACGCACGGCGATGAGCTCGACCTGGCGGGTGTCGGCCACCATGGAGCGATCCGAGAGGTCGTGGTTCAGCTTGGCGAGTTCGCTCTGCTTGTCGCTCAGGGCCTTTTCGGCGGCGCGCAACGCTTCCGTCTTGCTGGTGAAGTCGGCCTCGGTGAGGCCGAGCTTTTCCTTCACGGCGGCTTCACGGGCTTCCAGCGCGAAGATCGTGGCGTTCTTTTCGCCGAGTTCAAGCTTCATGCGGTTGATGGCGTCGGACTTCTTGCCGAGTTCGGCGAGCTGGCTGGTGGTCTTGTTCTTGAGCTGGTCGACGCTCATTTCCAGCCGGCGTGCCGCCATCGCGAATTCCGCGCGCAGCTGGTCCTTGTCGGCCTGGATTTCCGCCATCGACAGCGGCGTCGCGGCTTCGAGCCGGCGGGTGGTGAGGCGGACGGCGCGGTTATGCACCAGCGGCATGATCATCAGGCCGCAGAGCATCGAGATCAGAAAACCGATCGCCAGATACATGATCGGTTCAACCATGACGAATGCTCCCACGCTCTCAAAATGCAGCGGTTAGCATGCCATGGCACCGCCGGCAAAGACAGCGTAACGCCTCGTTAACCTTTATTCAGCCGTTCAGAAGCGCTTGATCGCACGCCTTTCCGATCGAAGAGGTTAGAACGGGTTCCAGGTCGCGCTGGGGGTATATTTGAGATAGCCGATATTGGCGCCGAGCCGCAGGCCGAGACCCGAACGGATCGGCACCAGCACGACGTTGTTGGCCGTCAGTGCCGTCATGCCGAAGCCGCCGATGATGTAGGCGGAACCGTCGATACCGGCGAAGCGCTGATAGATCGCCTGGGTGGCGGGCAGGTTATAGACCAGCGTCATGGTGCGGGCGCCGTCGCCGCCCCAGTCGAAGCCGACCGAAGGGCCCTGCCAGTAGACGCGCAGATCGCCGGCATTCTTCGTATAGAGCGTCCCTTCGCCGTAACGCAGGCCTGCCACAATCGCGCCGCTGCCTTCCTCACCGAGAATATAGCCGTTCGGCAGGCCCCACTGGCTGACGGCCTTTTCGATCACCGAAGCGAGGCCGCGCGAGACATTGCCGAAAAACCGGTGTCCGGCCGTCATGAGTTCTTCGGACCGATAGGTGTCCGGTGCGGCCTGGCCGCGCGGTGGTTGCTGCGCAGAAGCCGGCGAGAAGGCGAGCGTGAACGTGGCTAGCGCGACCGCTGCCAGGCGTGATGCGAAGGTCATGAAAAGAACCCCTGGTATTTCAAATTTGCGACCGCGGCTTTAACCGGATGCTGAGAAGCACGGTTTAACTCTGCAGTCATTGTCCCCGACTCCCTATACTATCGGTATCAACTATGACGGCACAACGGCGGGAATTGTCAGGCTGGAGCCGTGGAATTGCCTTGATTCTGCTGCTGGCGGCCGCTCTGGTCCCGACGGGCGCGCAGGCTGCGACCAGCGAGCGCGTGGTCACTGACCGATATACGGGTCTCGCAATCAGCGGTTTCGATCCGGTGGCCTATTTCACCGAAGGCCGCCCGACGCTGGGTCAGCCGGACTTCGAAATGTCGGAAGAGGGCACCGTCTGGCGCTTCCGCAATGAGGGCAACCGCGCCTCTTTCGCCGCTCATCCGGACATCTACGGTCCGCAATTCGGTGGCTATGATCCCGTCGATGTCGCCCGCGGGGTCGCCTTCGCCGGCAATCCGCGTTTGTGGCTCATTACGGGCGAACGCCTTTACCTGTTCGGCCGGGAGGAAACCCGCGATGCCTTTGCTGCGGCACCGGCCAAATATCTGCCCGGCGCGCGCAAGCGCTGGCCGGGCGTGCAGGATATCCTGGCGAAATAATGCGGGTTCAGCCGCGCGCGCTCGCGGTGGGGTCACCCCAGGCGATGAATTCCGGCACGATGAAGTCTTCCCGGTTGCCGCCGAAGCGAACCGCCTTGCCAAAGGTGTCGGTCACCTTGCCGCCTGCAGCCACCACCACGGCATGGCCCGCAGCCACATCCCATTCGCAGGTTGGCGCCAGCCGCGGATAGATGTCGGCCTGGCCCTCGGCCACGCGGCAGAATTTCAGCGCCGAGCCGAACTCCTGTCTGACAGCGCCGGGGCGGCTGGCGATGAAAGCCTCGGTTCGCTGGTCGCCATGGGAACGGCTGACCGCAGCGGTCCACGCTGCGCCCGCAGCGGGCGCTGCGCGGGTCCGGATCGATGTGACCTTGCGGATGGACAGGTCTGGTGCGAGTTCGACACGTTCTGCGCCGCGCCCGACCAGCCCGCGCCAGATCAGCCCGAGGGCGGGGGCGCCGACGATGCCGAGCAATGGTGCGCCATCGACGATCAGGGCGATGTTGACAGTGAACTCCTGGCGGCCGGCGACGAATTCCTTGGTGCCGTCGAGCGGGTCGATCAGGAACAGGGTGCCGGCATAAGGCGGTGTCGCCAGGTGCAGGCGCTCTTCGGACAGCGACGGGATTCCCGGAAACAGCCGGGCCAGTCCTTCGCCGATGACATGGTCGGCCGCGAGATCGGCTTCGGTCACGGGCGAGCCGTCGGCCTTGCCATCCACGGTCATGACAGTGCGGTTGACCTTGAGGATGGCGGCGCCGGCCTGCGCGGCGAGCTCGGTCAGCGGCTCCATCAGGACGGCAGCCCGCGCGGCATCCATGCGAGGTCGCGAATCATCCGTCATCGACTAGCCTTCATCCCCTGCATGTCATCCCCGTTCATTTCTACACGCGCCTGTTGCACCGGTGGACTGTGCCAGCCTTGTTGTGGTCGCGCCACCATCTGCGGTGTATCTAACCGTAAAGCAAATGCTTGATTCGCCGTTCATTCTGTGTGGCCCCAGGAGCGCATTTCATGTCCGACACTCCCACGCCAGGTCCGGCCCCCGATGCCCTTGAACTCGCGGCATTGCTCTGCTCGCGGGTCTGCCACGACCTGATCAGCCCCGTGGGCGCCATCGTCAACGGGTTGGAAGTGCTCGATGACAATCCCAAGCCGGAAGACAAGGAATTCGCGCTCGATCTGATCCGGAAGAGCGCCAAGACCGCATCGGCCCGCTTGCAGTTCTGCCGGCTCGCCTTCGGAGCCGCCGGCTCGGCGGGCGCGCAGATCGATCTCGGCGACGCGCAGACCATGTCGCGCGGTCATCTTGAAGACGCCAAGACCAAGATCGAATGGAATCTGCCGCGGCTTCTGCTGCCGAAGAACAAGGTCAAGCTGCTGCTCAACATGCTGGTAATCGCGCAGCAGACGATTCCGCGCGGCGGCGTGCTCAAGATCGATGGCATCGGCGAAGGTGAGCCGCAGGGTTTCAAGATCACGGCCGCAGGCCTCAACGCGCGCCTGCCGCAGGCCATCGTCGATATGCTGGCCTCGGAACAAGTTGGCAGCATCGATGCCCATGCCGTGCAGCCTTACTACACGCGGCTGCTGGCGCAGGCTTGCGGCCTCAAGGTGACCTTGGTGCCCGAAGGCGACGCCATCGTCGTCACCGCGATCTGATCGCAAACTCATTCAACTCTTAATGAACTCTTTACGAGTCCGCCGTTTGGCGGGCTCGTACGTGTGCGAGCATATAGCTAAATGTCGCATTCATTGTTTTTGGGAATGCTCAACTAATATTAAACGCTTTGCGGGGAAAGTAGCCAGACTTCGAAAGGCGTAGCGAAAGTCGCGAGCCTGGAGTGTGAAGGCCTATTTTCATGGATGATCTTCTCCGCGAGTTTTTGACGGAAACCAACGAGAGCCTGGATACGGTTGACAATCAGCTGGTCCGCTTCGAACAGGACCCGAATAACGCGAAAATTCTCGATAATATTTTTCGCCTGGTTCACACCATCAAAGGCACGTGCGGATTTCTCGGACTGCCCCGTCTCGAAGCCCTGGCCCACGCCGCCGAGACATTGATGGGCAAATTCCGCGATGGAATGCCGGTTACCGGAGAGGCGGTTACGCTCATCCTGACCACGATCGATCGCATCAAGGAAATTCTCAGTCAGCTCGAAGCCACGGAAGTGGAGCCGGAAGGCGTCGACGAAGATCTGATTGGCGAACTGCATCACATGGTCGAAAAAGGCATGGAATCGATGACGGAATCTGCTCCTCCGATCGCACCGGAAGCGCCTGTCGTGGCCGAGTCGGCCCCGTTGGTCGTTCCGACCCTGGAGCGTGAGCTGCGTCCCGGCGAAGTCTCGCTCGAAGAGCTTGAGCGGGCCTTCCAGGAAACCGCCATCGAAGTGGCACCGCCCGTAGCAGCTGCTGCGCCTGCGCCTGTCGCGCCGCCGGCTCCGGTTGCTGAAAAGCCCGCCGCGCCGAAGGCTGCTGCTCCGAAGCCTGCCGCCAAGAAGACCGCAGTCGAGGTCGACCAGCCAGAAGCTGACAAGGTCGCGAACCAGTCAATCCGCGTGAACGTCGACACGCTCGAACATCTGATGACCATGGTCTCGGAGCTGGTGCTGACCCGCAACCAGCTGCTGGAAATCAGCCGTCGTCATGAAGACACCGAATTCAAGGTGCCGCTGCAGCGCCTGTCCACCGTGACGGCCGAACTGCAGGACGGCGTCATGAAGACCCGCATGCAGCCGATCGGCAATGCCTGGCAGAAGTTGCCGCGTATCGTGCGCGATCTGGCCGGCGAACTAGGCAAGCAGATCGAACTCGAGATGCACGGCGCCGATACCGAACTCGATCGCCAGGTGCTCGACCTTATCAAGGATCCGCTCACCCACATGGTGCGCAACTCGGCGGATCACGGCCTCGAAACGCCGGCTGAGCGCGCTGCCGAAGGCAAGCCGGAGCAGGGCACCATCCGTCTGTCCGCCTATCACGAGGGCGGCCACATCCTGATCTGCATCGCCGACAACGGCCGCGGCCTCAACACCGAGCGGATCAAGGCGAAGGCGATCTCGAACGGTCTGGCCACCGAAGCCGATATCGAGAAGATGTCGGAAGCCCAGATCCACAAGTTCATCTTCGCACCGGGCTTCTCCACTGCGGCTGCCGTCACCAGCGTCTCCGGCCGCGGCGTCGGCATGGACGTGGTGCGCACCAATATCGATCAGATCGGCGGCACCATCGACATCAAGTCGGTCGCCGGCGAAGGCTCCAGCGTCACCATCAAGATCCCGCTCACGCTGGCCATCGTGTCGGCGCTGATCGTCGAAGCTGGTGGTGATCGCTTTGCGATCCCGCAGCTGGCGGTCGTCGAACTGGTGCGTGCACGCGCCAATTCCGAACATCGCATCGAGCGCATCAAGGACACCCCGGTGCTCCGTCTGCGCAACAAGCTGCTGCCGCTGATGCATCTGAAGAAGCTGCTGCAGATCGATGACGGCTCATCGGCCGATCCGGAGAACGGCTTCATCGTCGTGACCCAGGTGGGCAACCAGACCTTCGGCATCGTCGTCGATGGCGTCTTCCACACCGAAGAAATCGTCGTCAAGCCGATGTCCACCAAGCTCCGTCACATCGGCATGTTCTCCGGCAACACCATCCTGGGCGATGGCGCGGTGATCATGATTGTCGATCCGAACGGCATCGCGCAGGAGCTTGGTGCTCTGGCATCCAACGCTCACGAGATCGCCGACGAGAACGCCGCAATGCGCGCGATGAATGCGGAACAGCTGACGTCGCTGCTGGTGTTCCGCGCCGGCTCCGCACAGCCAAAGGCGGTGCCGCTCGGTCTCGTCACGCGCCTCGAAGAAGTGGGCGTTGACAAGGTCGAGCTGTCGAACGGCCGCTACATGGTCCAGTACCGCGATCAACTGATGCCGCTGGTGCAGATGGAAGGCGTGACCGTCCGTACGTCGGGTACCCAGCCAATCCTCGTTTTCGCAGACGACGGTCGCTCGATGGGTCTCGTCGTCGACGAAATCGTCGATATCGTCGAAGAGCGCCTGCATATCGAAGTGGCCAGCGGTCGCGAGGGAATCCTCGGCTCCGCTGTCATCAAGGGTCTCGCGACCGAAGTGATCGACGTCGGTCACTTCCTGCCGATGGCTTTCGCCGATTGGTTCTCGCGTAAGGAGATGCGTGTCTCGGCAACCGCCCAATCGGTGCTGCTGGTCGACGACTCCGCGTTCTTCCGCAACATGCTCTCCCCCGTGCTCAAGGCTGCCGGCTACAAGGTACGCGTCGCCACCAACGCCCAGGAAGGTTTGTCATTCCTGCGCTCGGGTCAGGAGGTCGACGTAATCCTCACCGACATCGAAATGCCGGATATGAACGGCTTCGAATTCGCCGAGACCATCCGTGCGGATCAGAAACTCAGCCACACGCCGATCATTGCTCTCTCGGCGATGATCTCGCCGGCTGCCATCGAGCGCGGTCGCCTCGCAGGTTTCCATGATTACGTCGCCAAGTTCGATCGCCCCGGCCTGATTGCGGCGCTCAAAGAACAGACCACTGAAGTTCGCCAGGCTGCGTGAGGGAAATCGCAATGACCGCCACCACTACGACCACCACCACCACCAAGGCTCCGAGCGCTGACGGCGCGATCACCGAATACGTGACCACCATGATCGGTGGACAGCTGTTCGGCATGCCGATCTCGCGCGTGCAGGACGTGTTCATGCCCGAGCGTCTGACCCGCGTGCCGCTGTCCTCCAGCGACGTCGCCGGCGTGCTCAATCTGCGCGGTCGAATTGTGACCGCGATCGACATGCGTTCGCGCCTTGGCCTGCCGAAGAACGATGACGGCAAGCCGCCGATGGCTGTGGGCGTCGATCTCCGCGGTGAATCCTACGGCTTGCTGATCGATTCGATCGGTGAAGTCCTGAAGCTCGCCGATGAGAGCCGTGAGGTGAATCCGGTCAATCTGGATCCGCGCATGGCCAAGATGGCCGATGGCGTCCATCGTCTCGATGGGCAACTGATGGTCGTACTCGACGTTGATCGCATCCTTGAAATCTCGCCTGACAAGCTGGCCGCCTAAGACCAGCACTTGGACAATTTTGTCCGCGGTGAAAATGAGGCTCACATGAAGACATGTCTGGTTGTCGATGACTCCAGTGTCATCCGTAAGGTCGCCCGTCGGATTCTCGAAGGTCTCGATTTCGAGATTACCGAAGCTGAAGACGGCGAGAAAGCGCTCGAAATCTGCAAGCAGAACCTGCCGGACGCTGTTCTGCTTGATTGGAACATGCCGGTGATGGATGGCTACGAGTTCCTCCGTAACCTGCGCCGCATGCCTGGCGGTGACGTTCCAAAGGTCGTGTTCTGCACGACCGAAAACGATGTGGCCCACATCGCGCGCGCGCTGCATGCCGGCGCGAACGAATACATCATGAAACCGTTCGACAAGGAAATCGTGTCGGCGAAGTTTCAGGAAGTCGGCCTGATCTAAGTTCTACGCCGGAATTGCGTATTCCACTTCCGGCGCCCGCCTTTTTGTTTGTGCATTTGTTTTGTCAGTGCATTTGTCGCGTTGTGTTGCGTCCGGTGAGTTCATGAGTGTTGATGTGATAAGTCCTCCTGTTGTCGATTCGCGGTATGAGCCACTGCGAGTCATGGTGGTGGACGACTCCGTCGTCATTCGCGGCCTGATCTCGCGCTGGATCGAGGCCGAGCCTGACATGGCCGTCGCGGCGTCGCTTCGCACTGGTCTCGATGCCGTCAACCAGATCGAGCGCATCAATCCCGACGTTGCGATTCTCGATATTGAAATGCCGGAGCTCGATGGCATTTCGGCGCTGCCGCAGCTGCTGGCGAAGAAGCGGAATCTCATTATCATCATGGCGTCGACGCTGACCCGCCGCAACGCGGAGATCAGCTTCAAGGCGATGTCGCTCGGCGCCGCCGACTACATTCCGAAACCGGAGAGCACCCGGGAGATTTCCGCAGCCGACATCTTCAAGCACGACCTGTTGCAGAAGATCCGTCATCTTGGCGCGAAGGTTCGCCGCCTGAAGTCGGCGACGACGCCGTCGATCGTGCCAGCTCCCGCGGCACGTGAGGCTGCACCGTCTTTCAAGTCCGTGACATCAGTCGCCGCGCAGGCGCAGCTCGTGAAGCGTCCTTTCAGCGCCACGATGCCACGCGCGCTGCTGATCGGTTCGTCCACTGGTGGTCCGCAGGCCCTGATGACGCTGGTTGCCGAAATCGGCGCCGTGATCGACAAGGTGCCCGTTCTGATCACGCAGCATATGCCGCCGACCTTTACGACCATTCTTGCCGAACATCTTGCGCGCGCCAGCAAGCGTCCGGCTCGCGAAGGTGTCGATGGCGAAATCGTCAAGGCCGGTCAGATCTACCTTGCGCCAGGCGGCAAGCATATGCGCGCCGTCAAGCAGGGTGCCAACATCGCCATCGCGCTCGATGACGGTCCGCCGGTGAACTTCTGCAAGCCTGCTGTCGATCCGCTGTTCACGTCTGCCATCGACGTCTGGCACGGCGCCATTCTCGCCGTCGTGTTGACAGGCATGGGTTCGGACGGCATGCGCGGCGGCAAGGATATCGTCGCGGCTGGCGGCAATGTCATCGCGCAGGACGAAGCATCGAGCGTGGTGTGGGGTATGCCCGGCGCTGCCGCCAATGCGGGCATCTGCTCGGCTATCCTGCCGCTCAATCAAATCGGTTCGAAAGTGGTTCGTCTTTTTTCGGGAGATCGGTCATGACACCGGCAGACTATGATTTCCTGCGCAAGTTCCTGAAGGAGCGCTCGGGTCTCGATCTGTCTGCTGACAAGCAGTATCTGGTCGAAAGCCGGCTGATGCCGCTCGCGCGCAAGGCCAACCTGTCGGGCATTGAAGAGCTGGTCCAGAAGATCAAGAACGGCTCGTCCACGGTTGCGTCCGACGTGGTCGAGGCGATGACCACCAACGAGACCTTCTTCTTCCGCGACAAGCTTCCATTCGACCATCTGCGCGACGTCGTGCTGCCGGAGATGATCCAGGCCCGTGCCGCCCGCAAGAGCCTGCGGATCTGGTGTGCGGCTGCGTCCACCGGTCAGGAGCCGTATTCGATCGCGATGACCATCAAGGAAATGAGCGCCCAGCTCGCCGGATGGCGGATCGAGATCATCGGGACCGACATCTCGCAGCAGGTGCTCGAGAAGTCGAAGTCGGGCATCTACACCCAGTTCGAAGTCCAGCGCGGATTGCCGATCCAGCTGCTGGTCAAATACTTCAAGCAGACCGGCGAGATGTGGCAGATCAATCCGGAGATCCGGTCGATGATCCAGTACAAGCCGCTCAATCTGCTGCAGGACTTCTCCAGCATGGGCAAGTTCGACATCATCTTCTGCCGCAACGTGCTGATCTATTTCGATCAGGACATGAAGACGCAGATCTTTGGCCGCCTTGCCAAGTGCACGGAGCCCGATGGCTTCCTGGCACTGGGCGCCGCAGAGACCGTTGTCGGTCTGACCGACGCGTTCAAGCCGCATGCCGACAAGCGTGGTCTGTACCGCCCGAACGTTTTGCGTGCTGCACCGTCGATCGTGCCGAGCATGACACCTGTGGGTATCAAGGCCGCTGCTTCGCCGGCGCGCTGAGCGCCGTCACAGGATCGCGTGCGGAATAAAGCGTGACATGTTGCCGGTGATCGGATTCTCATCCTCGCGGATCGAGAGCCCGCATGGCACCTCATCGACCAGCCAGCTGCCCAGCGCCGGATACTGATCCGCAAAGTTCGGCAGCGGCATCAGCATCTGCCGGATGAAGCCTTCTTCGCCATAGGGACCGGGCTGCGCATCGATGGCGCTGCCGTCGCTCACCAGCGTGACATTGGCGCCTTCGCGCGAATAGAGCGGCTTGCGCACATAGGATGTGCCAAGCTCAGCGGCTGCAGCATCATCGTCGAAATAGGCCGGCAGCAGGTTCGGGTGGTTCGGAAACATTGCCCATAGCAGCGGCAGGATGCCCTTGTTGGACAGAATGGCTTTCCACGGTGGCTCGATCCAGCGCGTCGATGCGCCTTTCAGACGGCCGCCGAACGCCTCGCGGAACATCCACTCCCACGGATAAAGCTTGAACATCAGGTCGATCGGCTGGTCCTCGAGATCGACGAAGTGCCCGCTGTCGGCATAACCGATGTCCTTGATGTCGATCAGCGCGGGTGTGAGCCCGCCTTGCTGCGCGACATCGGCGAGATACTGTACTGTGCCGCGGTCCTCGGCATTGTCCATGGCGGCTGCGAGATGAATGGCTTTGTCGGCGCCGATCTTGCGCCAGGCCTCGATGAGCCGCTCATGCAGCGAGTTGTATTGATCGGCCCGCTTCGGGATGATCTGGCGCTCGATCGCCTGTTCGAGCCAGGTCCATTGAAACACCGCGGCCTCGAACAATGAGGTTGGCGTGTCCGCATTGTATTCGAGCAGCTTTGCCGGACCCTTGCCGTCGAACTGGAAATCGAAGCGGCCGTAGAGGCTGGGATCGCTCCGTTGCCAGCTTGCGGCGATGAAGGTCCAGTAGGCCTGCGGAATCTTCAGCAGCCGCAGATAGCGCTCATCCTTGACCGCACGGCTCACCAGCTCGCGGCACATCGCGTTGAGTTCGGCGGTCGGGGCTTCGATCTGACGCTCGATCTCATCCAGCGTGAAGGCGTAGTAGGCGCGCTCGTCCCAATAGCGGTCGCCGGCCTCGGTATGAAATACGAAGCCCGTCGCGGCCGCTGTGGCCTGCCAATCGTCACGCTCGGAACATGCGATGCGTTGCATGAAAAACTAGCCGCCGCCGGAGAAATGCGAGGCGAAGGAGCCGAAGCCACCATGGGTGACGTGGCTGCTGCTGGATGACGAGCTGTCATATCCGCCGCTGGATGACGATCCGGTGCTGGCGAAGTTGCTGCGTCCGGAGGAACTGCTGCTGCCCCCTGAATAGCCATGGCCGCCGGAGGATGACGACGAACTGCGCTGCTGACACTCCTGCTGCTGGCCGGCGATGGCCGCGCGGTTCGGGTCGCAATGTTCGCTCGGCATCAGCGCATAGGCGCCGCCGCCCAGGGCCATGGTGCCCATGAGCAAGAGCGCCACGTGGTTGGAGCGTTTGCGCGACGGGGCTTCCTCATGCATCGGCTGTACGGGTTGGCGCTTGCCGAAGTTCTTCGCGGGCTCGCTTGTCATGGCGAATACACCATGGAGGCCGCGTTGAGCACGCCGGCGGCAAGGGAGGCGAGGCCGAGCCAGAGGGCCGGGGCCATCTCGCCATTGGCTATGCGATCCGACAATTGCGGCACCGGAATGCGGAGAATGAAATAGACGGCGATCTGCACGATCAGCGCGATGATCGCCCAGATCAGGCAGTCGATGACATTGGCGGAGTGGACGATCGCGCTAGCCACCGGCAGCACGAAGCCGAGCAGGCTGAGCCCGAGCGCGATCGCAGCTGGCGCGCAATCCTTGCGGATCAGTGCGAACTCGTCATGTGCGGTTACGCGCAGATAGACGAAGAGATACAGCATCACGGCGACAATGCCGGTGCAGAAATAGACCAGAAAGGCCGGCAGCCCGACCAGAGATTGCAGAACCATTCCGCCCCCGAAATGTGCGCCAAACATGATCGCTTGGTATTCGCCTATGGCATTCGTCGCTGTAAGCAAAGGGTGGGTTCATCCACGCAAACAAAAACCCCGCCTTTCGGCGGGGTTTCGTGAGAACTTTCGGGGAGTGACGCTTAAGCTGGCTTGAAACTCAAGCCGGGATGCGGATCTCTTCTTCATGCGGCTCGCGGAGCACATAGCCACGGCCCCAGACGGTTTCGATGAAGTTGCGGCCTTCGGAAGCATTCGCCAGCTTCTTGCGCAGCTTGCAGATGAAAACGTCGATGATCTTCAGTTCGGGCTCGTCCATACCGCCATAGAGGTGGTTGAGGAACATTTCCTTGGTGAGGGTGGTGCCCTTGCGGAGCGAGAGCAGCTCCAGCATCTGGTATTCCTTGCCCGTCAGATGGACGCGCTGACCGCCGACTTCCACCGTCTTGGTATCGAGATTGACCACCAGGTCGCCGGTCTGGATGACCGACTGGGCGTGGCCCTTGGAGCGGCGCACGATCGCATGAATGCGGGCAACCAGCTCGTCCTTGTGGAAGGGCTTGGTCATGTAGTCGTCGGCGCCGACGCCGAGACCCTTGACCTTGTCCTCGATGCCGGCGAGGCCCGAGAGAATGAGGATCGGGGTCTTGATCTTGGACACCCGCAGCTGCTTGAGCACATCGTAACCGGACATGTCCGGCAGATTGAGATCGAGCAGGATAATATCGTAGTCGTAGAGCTTGCCGAGATCGACGCCCTCTTCTCCGAGATCCGTCGTATAGACGTTGAAACTCTCGGATTTGAGCATCAGCTCAATCGACTGCGCAACGGCGCTATCATCTTCAATTAGCAAAACGCGCATGCCAGTCCCCTTTAGTCGCCGCTCCGGGCGTCAGGTCGGCCGCCATACTTGCGGCACCAAAAAACGCCTACGAACAACTGATTCGGATCCTGACTGGATATGGTTAACAAAACCTGATTCTTCAGCGCAAGCTCTAATCGTGCAATTTTTGTCGAATCGCCATAAGATGTTGCAGCAAAGACTCTTTTTGTACCCGTACCCGCTCAAGCTCCACATTAAGAGCCGGACCTAACCGACTCCATCGACTCGCCCCTTCATTCTGATGGCGCGAATGCTCTCAGTCATCCAAGACAGTGACGTAATGATTAACGATGCGGGTAAACACGGGGTTAAGGCCGAGCCGGCAATGAAGCGAAACTTAAGGGTTTTGCAATGAAAGCCCTTGCGGAACAGATTACTGACCTCGATGGCGTCAATATTTACGGCCGGGTGGTCGGTGTTCGCGGGTTAATGGTTGAGGTGGCCGGGCCGATCCACGCGATGTCGGTCGGTGCCCGCATTACCATCGAGACCGGCACCAGCCGTTCCATCCCTGCCGAGGTGATTGGTTTCAGTGGCGACAACGCCGTGGTGATGCCCTTTGCCGGACTGGAAGGCGTACGTCGCGGCTGCCGGGCGGTGATCGCCAATGCCGCCAGCCAGGTGCGGCCCTCTATCGCCTGGCTCGGCCGCGTCGTGAATGCGATGGGCGAGCCGATCGACGGCAAGGGGCCGTTGCTGCAGGGGCCGGCACCGATGCCATATCGCGCGTCTCCGCCGCCGGCGCATTCTCGCAAACGCGTCGGCGCGCCGCTCGATCTCGGGGTGCGCTCGCTCAATACCTTCCTGACCTGCTGCCGCGGCCAACGCATGGGCATCTTTGCGGGCTCCGGCGTCGGCAAGTCGGTGCTGCTGTCCATGCTGGCGCGCAATGTCGATGCCGACGTGTCGGTCATCGGCCTGATCGGCGAACGTGGCCGTGAAGTGCAGGAGTTCTTGCAGGAGGACTTGGGCGAAGAAGGTCTCGCACGCGCCGTCGTAGTCGTGGCGACTTCGGACGAGCCTGCACTGATGCGGCGCCAAGCGGCCTATCTGACGCTGTCGATCTCGGAGTTCTTCCGCGATGAGGGCAAGGACGTCATGTGCATGATGGACTCGGTCACGCGTTTCGCCATGGCGCAGCGTGAGATCGGTCTGTCCGTCGGCGAGCCGCCGACCGCTAAAGGCTATACGCCGACGGTGTTCACCGAACTGCCGAAACTGCTGGAGCGGGCAGGGCCGGGCACCGATGAAGGCTCGATCACCGGTATCTTCACGGTGCTGGTCGACGGCGACGATCACAACGAACCCGTTGCGGACGCCGTGCGCGGCATTCTCGATGGCCATATCGTGATGCAACGCGGTATCGCCGAGCGCGGTCGCTATCCTGCTATCAATATCCTGAAGTCGGTGTCGCGAACCATGCCGCGGTCCTGCGATCCAGCCTATTTGCCGACGATCACGCGAGCCCGGCAGATCATGGCGACCTATTCGGATATGGAGGAACTGATCAGGCTGGGCGCCTATCGCGCCGGTTCCAGTCCGGAAGTGGACGAGGCGATCCGGCTCCATGAGCCGCTTGAGGCATTCCTGCGGCAACGGAAGGACGAAGTCTGCGGACTGGCCCAAGGCTATCAGCAACTGCAACAAATCGTTGGTGGTTTGGAAACGGAACGCTAACTTTGTCAGGCCATCATGACCCTCAGAGAAGAATTTCGGCCGGTCAGCCCCTTGCGGTTGTCCGGTTGTGTCCCGCGTTGAGACTGGGACTTCTGGGGAGTATGAGTCGATGAAGTCACGTGACACCCTGATCCGCCTGAAGAAGTTCCAGGTCGATGAGAAGCGCCGCCGGGTCAATCAGATCGAAGGCATGATCGCGGATTTCCAGCGCATGTCGGTCGATCTCGAGCGCGAGATCCAGACCGAACAGGATCGCGCCGGTATTCAGGATCCCACTCACTTTGCCTATCCCACCTACGCGAAGGCTGCGATTCAACGTCGCGAGAACCTGACACGTTCGGCCGATGAGCTGCGCGTGCAGCTCGAAGACGCGAAGGCATTGCTGAGTGAAGCTTTTGAAGAACTCAAGAAGGTCGAACTGCTCGACGAGCGCGACCAGGCCCGTGCACGCGACGAAGAGAACGCACGCGAACAGGCCGACCTCGACAGCATTGGCCTGATGCGTGCCCGCATCGGCGCAGTGGCCTGATCCGCAGAAGCGGCGAGCCAACGAGCCTCAAAGATTGAAGTCATCAAGCCCGGGCCGCGAGGTCCGGGTTTGCTGTTTATGGTCTATCCACAGCATAAACAGCGACATGGCCCGCTTGCTATAATCTATGTTACGACAGGTGATACCGCCGGGCGGCACCTCCGTAAGGCGAAAGGTATATTGAGGTTGGGGAGACGTAATGCTGACGCCGGCTGAACTGGTCTGGCTTCTTGCCGCAGTTGCCAAAGGGGATGAAGCCGCCTTCGAGCGACTCTATGCAGCGACGCGCGCGAAACTCTTTGGCGTCGTGATCCGTATCTTGCGCAGACAGGATCTCGCCGAGGAAGTCATCCAGGAGGCCTATGTCAAGATCTGGAACAGCGCCGGGCAATTCAATCCCGGTGTTGCCTCGCCGATCACGTGGATGGCGTCGATCGCTCGTAACCGGGCTATCGATGTCGTTCGCAAGAGAAGCGAAACGTCTATCGAGGAAGAGCCGGCTGCAATGGAAGTGGCAGCCGATACACCTGACCCGCTCGCGCGACAGGAAATGACCGAAGAATTGAAGCGCTTGTTGGAGTGCGTGGGCCGGCTTGAGCCGGACCGGCAGAAACTGGTGCTGCTTGCTTACTACAATGGTTGGAGCCGCGAACAACTCGCGACGAAGTTCGAAGCGCCGGTCAATACAGTGAAGACGTGGCTGCGCCGCAGTATGATGGACATCCGGGAGTGTCTGGGACTGACATGATGGCCTATAGCGAAGACCATATCGCGCTTGCCGCGGAATATGCGCTTGGCACGCTCAGTGCCGAAGAGCGCGTGCAGGTCGAGACCATGATGTCTGTCGACAAGGATTTTGCCGCTGTGGTCGAGGCGTGGGAGCGCAAGCTCGGCGTTTTGAATCAGATGGTCGGCCTTGTCGAGCCGCGTCCCGAAGTCTGGGAGAAAATCCGCGTTGCGATCGGTCTGGCCGGTACGCAAGAAACGATCGTGCATCCGGAAGCGCCGCAGCCGGTCGCCGCAGCGGCGGTCGTCGCTGAGCAGCCTGCGATCGATCGTTCGACGCTCGATCGTTCGAACGTGATTGATTTCTCGGTCCAGGCAAAACGCTGGCGCGGTGTCGCCACCGGCATGACCGCGATTGCCGCCATGCTTGTTGCGCTGATTGCCGTGCAGGCCTATCGCCCCGAATTGCTGCCGGCAGGTTTACGCCCGAAGGCCGCGCAACAGGTGGTGCAGGCGCCAGCGCCGGTCGCGCCGCCCGCAGCAGCTCAGTCGCAATACGTCGCCTTGCTGCAGACCGACGCCGCGTCACCCGCATTCATCCTCACTGTCGATGCGGCGACCAAAAACTTTACAGTGCGCAAGGTTGGCGCCGAGCCGCAGGCCGGTAAAAGCTACGAGCTCTGGATTGTGTCCGACAAGCTGCAGCGTCCGCGTTCGCTCGGCGTGATCGGCAGCAACGACTTCACATCGCGCGCTGCACTCGCTGCCTATGATCCCGATGTCGTCAATCAGGCCACCTATGCCGTGACCGTCGAGCCGGAAGGCGGTTCGCCGACCGGTGCAGCCACCGGCCCGATCGTGTTCACCGGCAAGCTGATCGAAACGGTGCCGCCGGCACGGTGATCGTTTGGCTCCCTTGTCATCCGGCATTGGTCCTATGTTCGTCATTCCGGGGTGCATGAAAGCGGCAAAGCCGCTGTAATGCGAACCTCAGTCACTCCGCGGAATCTCGATGTGTGTTGCTCCCACTGTCATTCCGGGTTCGCGTCCGGCAAAGTGCCGGCCGCGCCCCGGAATGACAATGGGAAGAGGAAGGCTTTAAACATTTTTTCCTATTGTTCTTGACAATATCCCCAACAGGATTATCCTCCGCTCATCCCGTTCGCGAGGGTCGCTTCTAGAGGCGTCTTGAAGTGGGACTGGGATGCGGCGCCTGCGGGCGTGGGGTGACGTACCCCGCGCACTCGGGAGGCCTTGGGTCACCGTCCGGCCCCACTACGGGGGTCTGCCACTCATGCTGGCTGGACGTGGCATTGGTGAACGGCGGGAAACCGTCGGGATCAGCGGAGTGCGGAGCTCTGCGCCTTTGCCCGGAAGAACGGTCCCGGGGACAGAAATCGCCGCGGTGGCGCGCCGTGAGGCGTTGCGCGGTTGCAGCTTGCCGGCGTTCCGGTGGAGCGGACCGCGATAAAAAACCACCCTTTGCGCCTCACGGCGCGTTGCCACCCCTCATCGTTTGAGGGGGACTGCTCACACCTCGGACGCGCAAGCGCCGCGAGACTGCGAGAGCGTGGCTGTTTGAAATTTGAATCTGTGATGGCGCACTGGCGCGCAGAGTATCCCTCCCACTGCGCAGCTGCGCTGCTTTGAGGGAGGGAGAAGCAAGAAAGCACCCCACAAAAGAAAAACGCCCGTGGGGAGCGGGCGTTTTCCATTCAGAAGTCCACTCGGGGGGAAGTGGAGCTTCTATGTATTCACCTGACGACCTTGGGGGACATCGCCACGCGAATTCCTGAATTCCTTAGCGGACCATGCTGGCGTTCGAAGTGGTGACAGCAACCGGCTGGCCTGCTTTGATCACACGAGCGCTGGCGGTCTGGCTGTAGCCTTCGTCAGCATTCATGCGGGCCGAGAGTCCGAAGCCTGCCACGAAGATACCGGCGACCAGAGCAACGATCACCACCTTCAGGTGGGTCATGCGATCCGCGCTGTAAATCGAGTGGTTCATTGGAAACGCTCCCTGCCGTCTTACTCTGCCTACGACCGTTTGTGTCGTGTCCGCGTCGGCAGGTTCAACTCATCACGCATAGGAAACGTGGTGTTGGGTCGTTCCGTTCCAAATAGTCGATCACAAGGCAGTGATAAGACGTGATCCGGCGCGATTGAAGCACCCGGCTTGGCCCTGAAATTCATAAATTATTATTTATTATCAGAGCGTTGAGAGTGATTCGTGCCGTCGCCCCGAAATGGCCTCGGGATGCGACATTCTGGCAAATCTCTTGTCTGTGACGAATTTACATCGGTTTCGGGCAAGGTTGCTAGCCTCTTGCCGCCAATCAGACGCTTCCGACGGTCTTCAGGCGCGCACGGGGGTGGATTTCCGCCTGGGACAGCACGGTGGTTTGTGCGCGGAACCGTTCCACCAGCGAGCGCACGAACGGCCGGATCGAGGCCGAGGTGACCAGCACCGGCGCTTCGCCTTCGCGCGCGGCCTGTTCGAAACGATCGCGCACGGTGGTCATGAACTCCGACAGCTTCGATGGCTGCATCGCGAGGCTGCGTTCTTCGCCGGTGCCGATGATCGATTCCGCGAAGGCCTGCTCCCACTGCGCCGACAGTGCGATGAGCGGCAGGTAGCCGTTGTAGGACGTGTTCTGCGCGCAGATCTGTCGCGCGAGGCGCGCACGTACATGCTCGACGATGGTCGATGGGTTGCGCGAGAAGGCGAGGGCGTCGGCAATGCCTTCGAGGATGGTCGAGAGATCGCGCACCGAAATACGTTCGGTGAGCAGCAATTGCAGCACGCGCTGGATGCCCGACACGGTGATGAGCGACGGGACGATATCCTTGACCAGTTCGCCTTGTTCTTTCGGCAGGTCCTTCAGCAGCTTCTGCACTTCGCCGTAGGACAAGAGGTCCGACATATTGCCCTTCAGCAGCTCTGTCAGATGCGTCGATAAGACCGTGGCGGCGTCGACCACGGTGTAGCCCTTGAGCGAGGCTTCTTCCTTCAGGCCGGCATCGACCCAGGTCGCGGGCAGGCCGAAGGTCGGCTCGGTGGTGTGAATGCCCGGGACGTTGACCTGATTACCACCGGGATCCATTACCATGAACTGGTTCGGCCAGATGCGGCCGGTGCCGGCGTCCACTTCCTTGATCTTGATGATGTAGGTGTTGGCTTCGAGCTGCACGTTGTCCAGGATTCTGACCGACGGCATCACGAAACCCATTTCGACAGCGAGCGACTTGCGCAGCGCCTTGATCTGCTCGGTCAGGCGATCGGTGCCGTCCGGGCCATTGACCAGTGGCAGCAGCGCGTAGCCCAGCTCGATCTTGAGATCGTCGATCTTCAGCGATGCGGAGATCGGCTCGTCCGCGGCGGCAGCTTGTGCTGCTGCGGCGGCGGCGGGCGCTGCAGCCTGATGCGCGACTTCGGCACGCGCAACCTTGTTGCGCTTGTTGGCGGTGACGGCGAGATAGGCTGCGCCGCCGCCGAGTGCGAGGAACGGCAGCATCGGAATGCCCGGCAGCAGCGCCAGTGTCAGCATGACGCCGGCCGACATGCCCAGCGCCTGCGGATAGCCGGAGAATTGCTTGATCAGCGTCTTGTCGGCGGCGCCGGTAATGCCCGCTTTCGAGACGAGCAGGCCTGCGGCGGTCGAGACAATCAGCGCCGGAACCTGGGTGACCAGGCCGTCGCCGACGGTCAGCAGCGTATAAGTGCGGCCGGCTTCCGAGAACGACAGGCCCTGCTGCGCGACGCCGATGATGATCCCGCCGATAACGTTGATGGCGGTAATGAGCAGGCCGGCAATGGCATCGCCGCGGACGAACTTGGAAGCACCGTCCATGGCGCCGAAGAAGCCGCTTTCGTCTTCAAGGTCCTTGCGGCGCGCCTTGGCGGTGGCCTCGTCGATCAGGCCAGCCGACAGATCGGCGTCGATCGCCATCTGCTTGCCGGGCATCGAGTCCAGCTGGAAGCGTGCCGCGACTTCGGCGATACGGCCCGAACCCTTGGTGATGACGATGAAGTTCACGATCACCAGGATCGCGAACACGACGATGCCGATGACGAAGTTGCCACCCATCACGAAATTGCCGAACGCCTCGATGACGTGGCCGGCCGCGGCGGTACCTTCGTGGCCATGCGACAGGATCAGGCGGGTCGAGGCCAGGTTCAGCGACAGCCGCAACATGGTCGAGATCAGCAACACGGTCGGGAACGACGAGAATTCCAGCGGCGTCTGGGTGAACAGCGCCGTCATCAGGATCAGCACCGACATGGTGATGGAGATCGCGAGGAACAGATCCATCACGATGGCTGGCAGCGGCATGATCAGCACGACAAGGATGATCAGAACGCCGAATGCGAGGCCGATATCGCCGCGCAAGACGTTCGTCTTGATGCTGGCGAAGTCGAAACCGCCGCTCTTGGGTGCGCCCAGACCCTGACCCGCGATCAAATCCGTCATCGATGTCGCTTCCCCGCGCGAATGTCGCTCGCGACTGCCGAACGTCTGCGCGGCGGCCGAAGGGCCGCCGATCCGCAAGTGAGGCACCGCACTGGCATCCACGGGCATTCCCCCGGTCAGCTGACGAGACGCGACTCCACTCGGCAATTTTTGCCGTGTGTATGGTTAGCAAAGGGTTAACGAGGCGTTACTGCGCGGCTTTGCCACAAGCCCGGAGCCAGTTTTGGCCGAAACGGTCTGTTGCACTGTTTCTGCATGCCTAATCCTTCGGCATATCGCTTGACCCGTGGGCACACGCCGAGGATGTTGCCGCCGTGACCATCGCGACCCCCACTTCAGATTCGACGCCGTTCCTGCCTGACTCCCGTCAGGCCTGGATCCGGCTGTCGCTTGCCTTGATCATCGGCTCACTGGGGTCAGTGGGCATGTGGTCGGTGGTGGTGGCGCTCCCGGCCGTGCAGGCCGATTTCGCCGCCAGCCGCGGCGCGGCGTCGCTGGCCTTTACCCTGACCATGGTCGGCTTCGGCCTCGGCGGCGTGGTCGCCGGCAGGCTCACGGACCGGTTCGGCATCGTGGCCACGATTGCGCTTGCGACGGTGCTGATGGGCGCCGGTTATCTTCTCGCGTCGCGGTCCACGGCGCTCTGGCAGTTCAATCTTATTCACGTGGTGATCGGGGCAGGGTCGTCGGCAACCTTCGGACCGCTGATGGCGGAGGCGTCGCACTGGTTCGAGCGCCGGCGCGGCATCGCGGTGACTGTCGCTGCAACTGGCAGCTATATCGGCGGCACGCTCTGGCCGCCGATTGTCAGCTGGGGCATTCTGACTTTTGGCTGGCGCTCGACGCATATCGGTGTCGGGGTCGTCACAACCGTCCTGATGCTCCTGATGCTTGTGGTTCTGCGCGCGCAGATGGGCACGGTCACACGACGTAGTCACGTCAATGCGCCGCCGCCCAAAGTCGATCTCCAGCTCAGCAACAACACGCTGACGACGCTTCTCTTTGTGGCCGGCATTGGTTGCTGTGTCGCCATGGCGATGCCGCAGGTGCATATCGTCGCTTATTGCGGAGATCTCGGCTACGGCGTGACGCGCGGCGCCGAGATGCTGTCGCTGATGCTCGCCTGCGGCATCATCAGCCGGGTTGGTTCGGGCTTCCTTGCCGATCGCATCGGCGGCATCAGCACACTGCTGATCGGCTCGTTGCTCCAGGGATTCGCTCTGCTGTTCTATCTGTTCTTCGACAGTCTGGCTTCGCTCTACATCATCTCGGCGATGTTCGGTCTGTTCCAGGGCGGTCTGGTGCCGGCCTATGCCATCATCATCCGCGAGGCGATGCCGGCATCGCAGGCGGCTACGCGTGTCGGCATTGTCATATTGGGCACGGTAGGAGGCATGTCACTTGGCGGCTGGATGTCGGGCGTCATCTTCGACGCCACGGGCTCCTACGCGGCAGCGTTCATGAACGGCCTCGCCTGGAATGCGCTCAACGTCACCATCATCACGGCGCTGATGCTGCGGGCGCGCCGCAGGTTGATTTTCTCCTCGGGCGCATCGGTCGCCTAAGGCGTCAGATCCTGCACCGGCGGCATCGCCGGAAATCCATCGATCGGTACGTTTTCGAGCGCGCGTTTGGCCGGGCCGCTACCGAACATGCAGTCCAGCGTCGGCTCGGCAATCGCCGTCATGGTCCTCGGGATCAAGCTTCGTTTGTCCGGCGGCAGCCAGTTCTCGTTCAGCGTGGGGACGCCGCGCTCGGTGACCCCGTACAGGATCGCGTCGAGAATATCGCGATCGCCGATCTCGCTGATCAGCGCGGTGCGGACGCAGTCGCAGATCGCTTCGGGATGCGCATAGCGCGACACCATGAAGGGCGCGCAGAGCCGGATGAACTCGCCGCGCGGATCGGGCATCAGGGATAGGCGACGCGTGTCAGTCATCGCGATGGTCGACACCCCGCACGCCAACAGGCTGCCCAGGACAATGGGAGACAGTGTGCTGAGGGACAGGTACCGCAACAAATTCACCCGGGAAGCAACCGTAGGACGAGAGACGTGCAGGACCTATTATAGATGATGTGAGGTGCGAATGTGAATGCCGCTGTGAGGTGTCACACAGCCTGGCCGACTTTCAGCAACATGCAGCCGCTGATCTTCAGGCTGCCATCCGGCTGCGGCTCCAGCGTGTAGAGCGCATCCCACGGCACGCCATCGGCATCGACGATATGGACTTTCTGCTCGATGGTGCCACCGGACGTATTGTTCTCGGTGAATTCGAAGCTGCGATGGCGATAGATGGGCGCATAGGCGTTGCGCACCATGTCCATGAAGCTGTCGGGATCGGTGAAAATGCTCTGGATGCCGGGGGCCGCGAACCCATAGGCAGTCACAGCATCGTCGCGCGCCAGCGCATCGGCTTGGGAGCTGATGATCTTCTGCGCCGCCGCTACATCGTCCGCAGCATGGAGAGGCGATGCGAGGCCGATCATTATGACGACAAGAAAGAGGAGGTCGCGCATAGGCTCACTTGCTCAAAGTGTTCTTGTAGATGACGCCGTCTTTCATGATGATTTTGAAGTTATTCGCGGGATCGGCAATCAGGTTGATGTTGTCCAGCGGATTGCCGTCGACAAGCAATAAGTCCGCGAGCGCACCCTGTTCCACGACGCCGAGCCTGCCGGGATAGGGATTGCGCTTGCCGGACAGCGCCAGCAGTTCGGCGTTTGTAGATGTCGCCATGACCAGCGCTTCGGCGGGGGTGTACCAGCGCGTGAGCGAGGCCAGAATTGCCCCCTGTTGCTGCGCAAGCGCGCGCGAGAACAGCACGTCGGTTCCCCACGCCGTCTTGATCTTGTACTTCCTTGCAAACTCGTAGGACCTGGCTATGCCGGGCCAGACCTCATCCGCCTTGGCTCGCTGGACGGAACCCTCCGGAAAGCCAAGCCTCAAGCCCTCGGGGAGGGGCTGCAAGCTCAACCAGATGTCCTTCTCGGCGAGTAGCCTGGCGGTCGCCTCATCCATCAGCATGCCGTGTTCGATGCACTTCACGCCAGCGGCAACGGCTCTCTGGATCGCAGCCGGAGTGAAGGCGTGCGCGGCGACATATGTGCCCCAGTTCTCGGCCGCTTCAACGGCGGCGCGTAGTTCGGCCTCGGTGAAAGTGGTCACGTCGACCGGACTGAAAGGTGACGACACGCCGCCGCCCGCCGTCAACTTGACCTGGGAGGCGCCCTGCATGAGTTGTTCGCGCGCGCGCACGCGCACCTCGTCAGGGCTGTCCGCAACTATAGCGCCACCGACCTGCTCCATGCGGGTGAGCATGCCGCCGATCGTGCGTGGCAGGTCAGTCAGCTGCCGGAAATCCCCATGCCCGCTCGTGATAGTGATCATGGCTCCGGACGGATAGATGCGTGGGCCCTTGACGATGCCCTCGTCGATGGCACGCTTGAGGCCGAACACCGGCCCGCCAACATCGCGAACGGTTGTGAAGCCGCGCATCAGAGTGTCAGTCGCTTCGCTGCCGGCCAGCAGATTGTTGTAGCCGACGTCACCGAAAGCCTGTGCCGGCGTCACCCGTATCAACATCGCATGCCAATGATTGTCGATCAGGCCAGGCATCAGCGTATGCCCGTTTCCTGCAACACGCTGAGCGTCTGCGACTGCTATCGGTGCCGTGGAAATACGCTCGATGAGGTTGCCCTTGATCAGCACATTCGACGGAGCGGAAAGAGTGGCGCTTCTCCCGTCAAAGATTCGAACATTTTCGAAGAGCACATCGCCGGCGCTCGCGCTGGTGCAAAATGTCAGCGCAAGAATCGCTGCGAGCCATCGACTACCGACAGGGAACAACATGAGCGTTCTCCGAGCAGTAAAGCCTGCACTATGACAGATAACGGCGTCCACTTGAAGGTGGCGCCGCCACCGGTGGATCTGCGATATCGGCTGATCTACGGGGAATCCGCTCGGCCAGACGTGAATATATCTGGTTGCTCAAGCTCGTCTGGCATCGCCCATCCTTCAGCCATCAAAGCGACATGGAGCGCGGTTCGAACCTCGGGCGGCTCAATTTTCCCGACAGTCGCCTCATCAAGAACAGCGATCAGCTTCGTCCACCGCGGCGTTGTCTTGGCTTCGCTGTCAACGTAACGCTGGACCCATCTAACCGCCGCCAGGAGAGAAAAGATCGTGCGGTTCTTCGCCGGGGTTTGCCCGGGCGCCTCAGGCATCAATCGAATTGGTTCAAAGATCATTTGCACACAAACCGACTGCTGAAATTCGCTTCATCGTGCCACAGAGCCGGCAATACGCAATGGGTGCCGGCATGACACGCAGCAACTGCACGTCGCCCTGAAGGCCGTGATCCAGCGCGCGATCATCGTTCTGGATGCGCTGGCCCACTCTGAGATGCGATTACGGTCCGGTTCATCTCGACCGGCCGCGAGATTGCGGGCGCAAAGTCTTTGCACGTCGACCCAACCCTCTTCCCTACTGACGAAAATCCCCCCGAATTAAGATCGCCAAAGTGTCCGCCGTCGACGACGATTGTCTCACCGGGCTCGAGGCCCGGCTCATGCGGGCAATCAGCAACGCTTCAGAGGACAGAACGCGTACCGAATGGCTTGGCTGCAAAAAGCAGACCCTCACAGACTGGCTCTGTGGGGCCACTTTGAGAACGACTCGGCTATCTCGTTGATATTCCACGATCCCGCATTTTGAAAACGACTCGATTTTGACTTTAAGAGCGACTCGATACCCCCGTTTTTCGCTTTGAGAACGACTCGATTTCGCAAGACACTGAGAAACCGCTGTTATTCGCGCTAGTTTTTTCCGGAGAGAGACGCATACGCTGGTTCTTGTGAACGCCAGCGGGTTCGTCCTCTCCATACTGATTAGGGTCTATGGAAGTGCGTCCGTTCGCCGATATGGTCGAGAGCCCACCGCAATCGGTGACGGGGCGGCATTTAGGGCTAGGCAGTTGGATATGCCGGACTTCTGGTCGTTCTAGGCTATTCACGCACCGTGCGCACGTCGGGTTTGGGCTTCGACTTGGGCTAGAGCGTAGCGGGCCATCGCACGTCTTGAGGTAGTTTGTCCCCCCTTAGCGCGCCCGACCGATCATTAGCAAAATTCCGCCGACCTGCGGTAAGAGTGCCAATAGCACCAAGCGCAGCATGGCGAAATCGTCGGCCGTTGGCTTGAGGGTTCCGCAACTGAGCCAAGCCACAATCCTAATGGCGGCATCGGTTTGCGGATCGGCGGTGTGTGCGACCGAATTCAACGTTGCGTCGAGCGCGCGGCGGAGGTCCGTTACGGCCTGCTCGCGCTCGCGACAGTACCGACCGACTCCGCCAGCACATTCCCGGTCACGTGCGGTCATAGCGTCGCGTAACGCGTCCTGCGCTCTCGTCACTGCAGGAGTGACGCGTGACGCCCGAGCAAGCGTCACGTCGGCGATGTTAAGGGAAGCGAACCCGATTCCGGCGGTGGCGACGAATACAAGATTTATGAAGCATACCAACCAAGCCGCCGCAGCTCTGATCCGCCGGCGCGTGCGCCAAAGCTGGGCGGCAGCTGAAGGGATGGTAAGAGCTACCAGGTCAGCGGCGACGCCAATAGCGAGAAACAGCCATCCGGCTAGATCGGTCGAACCCAGCGACCGAGCAAACCAACCATTCATGATAAGACCAACGCCAGCGAGAGCGAAGGCAGCCGCGGTCAAGCCGTACGAGCTGGTCGAGCAACGGTTCGTTGCGTGCCAGCGTGACTCCGTGACTTGTGTGATGTCGGGCGTGACGCGCGTTACGTTGGCCGTGACGGGTAACGCGGCGGCAGAAGTGATGGGCGTGACGTTAGCCGCGACCGGTAACTCGGTAGCAGGAGTGACGGGCATGACATTCGCCGTGACTAGTCGCGCGCCGGTGGAAATGACTCGAGTGGCGTTGGTCGCAACTGGTAACGCGGCGGGAGGAGTAATGGGCGTTACGTTGGCTTGTGACGTCACGGGGCAAGTGACTTGCTGGTCGTTGGGCAGGACTTCCGCCATGACTTCGGGTAGGACGGCAGCCTGCGCAGTCTGACGCTGCTGCCGCTTGCGGTGCCGATAAGCGCGTTGTCGTTCGGCCGGCGTTTTGGGCCGGCGGGCTTCGCGCAGGGGGATAATTGACGCAGTGTTGTCGTCAACCATTGGAAACCGCTCCTATCGGTCTTGATAGTCAGGCAATCAGTTACTGGGCTAGGTTATCTGCGAAGCTGAGCGAATGACCCCGCTCGTCGGAGTTGTCTCGGAAAGTTGGCCCGCTTGTTTGCCTGGCCCAGGAGCCCGTCGGGTTCGCGCGGTCGAGGAGTTCACGCGCAACCGCCCCCAACCCGGCTTCCTCCAGCACACTCATCTGAAATTCGTCGCGGGCGGCGAACTCTTCTTCCCAGAGGTCGTCGTCGAGGAGGCTGAGCGGTGCGTCGACATCCCGACGACGGTAATTCTGCCAGTCCTCGAAACCGCACAGGCGGACAGCAAGTTCGAGGCACGCGAAGTGCTTGAGCTCGACACCGCATCCGCGCAGCACTTTGCGTAGGCGCTTTGCCATACCCTTCACCCTCTCCTCGGACATCATGATGATCATTCGTGTACTCCTCTTACTGGTTGACGTTGGGCATGGTGCGGGCGACCCTGTGGTAGGACTGGCGCCAGCGTTCGATGTCGTGGCCAAGCTCCATCAGCGTCGTGAAGCTCTTCTCACGTAGGGAGGCGCTGAGGTCGCGGAGCGGCCGCTCCGAGATGCGCCTCGTCAGGAGCATGCGGTCATGGGTGAGCGAAATGCGATGCTTCTGAGCCCAGGCCTGTAGCGACGGGTGGAAGTGGCCCTCGATGGTGTTGTAGGCGCTGCTGTAGTCCATCCAAATCCGTTCCGGACGGCCCGAACGCCGGACCAGACGCTCCAGCCTGATGATGATATCTTCCATGGCCATGTGGCTCACCGTCGCGCTCAGCGGACGGCGCGTGCGGACATCGACGACCAGCATGACGAGCGGCTTGGCGGCGAAATCGAGCATGGCGAAGTCGATCGCCCAAGCCTCATTGTGACTCGTCGCATACAGCGCAGCGGAGGTAGGAGAGTGCGTGTTGAACTTCATCTCGTCGTCCTTTCTCTTCGAAGGTCTCGGCTATCCGCGGCCGGTCGGCCGCCGCCGGCCGCCGAGTTTGATGTCGAAGCGCTCGAGCGCGTTCCAGATCGCCGTGTCGCTGGTCTTGACTCCTCGCGGTTCCAGCGCCTGGCGGATTTCGCTGAGCTTGATGTCGGGACGCTGCGCGACCAGGGTCCGCAAGAAATCTTTCTGGTCGTCTAGCTTCGATCGATGGCCGAACTTGCGTGGCGCGACTGCACCGGCCTTGCGCCAAGCCTCGATCCAGCGTTTTGCCTCGCGATAGGGGATGTCCATTGCTTCCGCAGTTGCCTTAGGGCCAGCGCCTGCCGCCACGGCCGCAATCAGCTTGACGCGGACGCCATCGCCGGCTTCGGCCAGGGAGGCCTTCATTCGTTTGGTCTTGTCGATGAGCTCAATCAGGAGAGGATCGACGACACTGCGCGGGTAGCCGAAATCACGATTTTCTTGTAGCGAAAGGGAAGGGGCCACGTGCTCGGAGCGCAACCAGGAAACAACGCGCCGGGGGTGCATATCGGCGCGGCGGGCGATTTCGGGCACGAAGATGTACTTGGCGTGGAGCGCCTGCACATCGTTCGCGAGGTAGGGCGCATAGCCGGGTCCTCGCTGAGGAAGCAGGTCAGGCCGAATGTTTGCTAAGCGGGAGAAGAAGGCCACATTGACCTGGAGAAGTTCGGCAGCGGTCGATTGGGCAATCCAGCGAGGAAGCTTCAAGCCGAGGGGCGCGTTCTGCAGGTGCTTGTTGACGCCGGCCACGAATGAATCGATGTCCGAGACGGCCAGGCTGAAGCGGATATTCCGGCGCTGCGCGCCGGTGTCGTGGATGACGACGTCGCCGGCGATGATTGCGCTGATGACGGCGGCCCAAGGGGTCTCGCCCGCGCCGAGCGAGCGGGCGGCCACCATAATCGAACAGCACCTTCCGAAACTGGGCCGGGCCGCCGACCAGATCTCGGCCATAAGTTGGTTGACCGACGAGTGAAGATAGCCGCTGTAGCCCGGAACGAGACCTTGAACTCGGCCTTCCAGGCGCCGGATCAGGCCGTGGTCGGCGAGGCTCGACAGCACAGAGAGGGGAAGTCCGAGGATTCCGGCCGCCTCGTTTTCGCCAACGGCGTTCTTTATCTGAGCAAGCAATGGCCGTACGTCCCGTATACTCATGCGGACAGGCGACCGGGCATCGTCCGCCCGGATGACCGGAACGAGACCGCTCTCGGCGAGGCGCTGGAGGATCGATCTGCGGACGCCGAACGTCTCAGACAGAGTCTGGATCGTCATCGTCGAGCTGGCCGCGTCCTTGCCTAGGCGAAGCGCGTACCTCTCGCTCGTCGACTCCATGTTGCCGTCGACCAAGCCTCGGAGCAGATCCCGAATGCTGGGTTCGATGTGCTTGTCATAGGTGATGTAGGCGAGCGGGCCGATCTCCTTTCGGCGTCCGTAATAGATGGGGCGCTTGTCCATGTCGGCGCGATATCGGTCGCAGAGATCCGCGAATCCGGCTACGCCACCGATGATAGCGCGTCCGGCCAGCGCGAGCAGTGCCGGCGTCAGCTGTTCGAACTGCTCGCTGCGCTTGCTACGTCCCTGCGCTGCGCCTTTTTTGGTCGGATCCGCCGTGAGGCCGCTCGCCAGCGCAACGATCGCTTCGAATAGATCGCCGTTGGAGAAGTCGCGCCACTCCTCCGGCAGCAGCGCGCGGGCTGCTTCCTTCTTGGCTGGATCGGGATCGATCAGGTCGACGACAAAGTCGTAAGCCTCCTCGTCTTCGACGGGCGATACGGGTTGCTGGAAATCGCGTAGATCGGCGTCGCATTTATCGCAGAGGTTCGGAACATCAGCGCGTAACCAGCCGAGTTTGCGATCGCAGGCTGGGCACGCCGACAAAAGTTTCTCCTTCGTCTGCCGATCGAATGCGATCGGACGAAGCTCCCAGATAGCGCGATGATAGGGATCGATTTCCAGCGCGCGAGGCGACACCCTCCGGAATTTGGTTTCGCGAAAGTGAAGGCGGATCTGGGTGCCGCAGAAATCGATGCTCTCCGAGCCAGAATGCGCGAATTCGCCCGTCAGGTAGGTGCGCGAGACGATGTCTTCGGACGTACATCCTATCAGCGCGGCGATGCGCTTGATCTCGCCTTCGTCGGTCAGCGTCGTCGCGAGTGACACCGCGTTGGGCTTGGTGGCGTCCGCGATCTTCAGCATCGTGGCGACGTTTCGGATGGCTGTGACCGACAGCGCGCGGCCTAAGTAGCCGCGCAGGCTCTCGTCGATGTAGGGCGCACCGACCGTCGCGATGAATTTCCGGGGTGGGGTCGCGAGCGTCATGCGGGCTCCATGCTCTTGCCGCCGGACTTCTTCTTGGCCTCGGCCTCGGCTTTGAGGCGGCCCAGCGTCTCCTTCTTCGGGCCGTTCGCGAACGGATCGAACAAGGGGCGTTCCTCGGTGGCGTTGAAGGCGCGGAACGCGGCCTCGAAATCCGGCCACTCGATCGACGTGCGGCCGCTGCGCAGCGTGCGTTCGAGCGCCATGCGGAGCACGCGGCAGGCGGTGCCGGGAACGCCATTGCACATGTCGTAGATCTTGGCGCGGTCCTCCAGGCTGGCGACCCAGCCGAGCGGCTCGTCGACGACGCCGATCTTCACCATTTCGTCCTCGATGCGCTGGAGGAAGCGGAAGAAGTAGCGACGGTCGCCCAGCTTCTTGATGTCGAACGGCAGCAATGTCGCGTCTTCGTCCGCGACCGTGCGGCTCTTGAGCTCCTTCGAGCGGAAGAGGCCTAGCATCTCGTCGGTGCCGATCAGGACCACGCTGAAGATGCCTTCGTTAACCATGGTCTTGAGCAACATCGCCATGCTCTTGCCGGTCTTGCCGCCGTCGTAGCGGAGCATTTCATGGGCCTCGTCGATGACGAGCAAGAGCGTGCGCTTCGCTCTCGCGATGTTGTAGACGCCGCGCGCGACGACCTGGACATCGACCGGGCCGGACCCGGGCATGACCTCCTTGGCGGCGTCGCCGTAGTGTTCGAGGACGACGCTGAGGAAGGCGCGCACGTTCTTGACCCCGCGCATCGTCACGAAGAGCACGGGGATGTCGGCGGCGGGGAACCTTTCGTCCGCGTTTATCTCGTCGATCACCTTGCCGATTGACGTGCTCTTCATCGCCCCGCTGGGGCCGACGATCGGGAGAACCCACAGCTCCTTGTTCTTGAACGGCCTTCCTCTAGCCGCCTTGCGGCGGGCCTCGTTGACCGCGACGACGCCGCCCGTGTCTTCAAGCAGCCAGAGCATCTTGTCCCGAATCTTGCCGAGGCGGGGGTGTTCGATCAAAATCGCGTCGAACAGGCGCATGCGTTCGATCGCATCCTGAATGGTGTTCTTCATTTCACATGCTCCTTCGCGTTACTTGCTTTCGGTGTCGGAAGGTCGTCAGGCGGGCGCTGCGGTGACCTCGATCGTCTCGTGTGCCTCGTGCGTTTGGCCTTGTAGATTGCGGGCTTGCTAGGTTTCCGCCGCGGGCGCTTCAAAATGTCCGCGATGTCGGCTTCGTCCTCCGTTGGGTTCGAAAGGTCGATGGCGCGCAGCTGTTGACGGCTCTCGCCGATGGGCAGCTGCTCAGCGAGCTTCTTCCAGTGCTGTTTCAGCTGTTCCAGTGCTTCGGACCGCTCGGCTTCCGTGCTGAATGCGAGTTCCCGCTTTCTTACGAAATCGCGCAGCCGCGCGTGCCGCGCGAACGACAGCTTCGTTGGAACGTCAGCGATGTCGACGGTGATCCAGCGCGGAGTCGGTCGGGCGCTGCTGTCCCACACGAAGATGCTGGAGGCGTCGGATGGATCCTTGATCCTCACCTTTACGCGGTCGCTAGACTTCATCCTCAGCAGCATCTCGGCGACTGCTGGGCTATTGTAGCGGAGCCCCTTGAAGCGGATGCCGGACGGTGTGAGCACGACGATGCGGGAGAGGCTGAGATCGACGTCGAAGTCGGCCTCGTCGGGGATCGGGCGCGTGGAGTCGTTGACCGTGGGCTCGGTCGTGTCGTGTGCGTCGGCGCGGATGAAGCCGCGCAGTCGGTCGATGATATTCCGGATGAAGTTACGCATATCTTCTAGTCCTTTCTCTTGTTACCAACCTTCGTCGTCTGCCGTTTCGTCTTCGGGGAGATCGGTGGGGGCGGTGGTCGGAGCCTCGGTGGTCTCGCCCCATCCCCCGTCACGGTCCTCGTCGTCGCGGACGGGGGTGCCGCGCGCTCTCGGATCGCCGGTCGGGTCGCCGCGCATCTCCTTGACGTAGGCTTCGTGCTTGACCTGCTCGCGCTCGGCTTTCTTGTGCTTCTTCGTCTTCTGACCTTTGGCGATCGCGACTTTGCTTGGCGTGCGGCCCTTGTTGGGAGTATTGTCGCGGTCGAGCAGTTCGGCCGCGAGTTGGTCGGGGACGCTCTCGGGCTCGGCCTTGTTGAGTCCGGCGGTCGATGCTTCGGCCTCGACGTCTCTGATGTCGTCCAGAGTGATGTCGATGGGTTCGTTCGCCATGGTGTCGTCGAACTGTCCGAGTTCGAATGCCAAGCCACGGCGAGCCTGGCGGCTCTTGCGCATCGGCATCTGGCCGGCGAGCGTCTCCCAGTTGCGGCGCAGCCGGTTGAAAGCGTCCCAGCGCTCCTCTTGGGTGGAGAATGCGAGACCCTTCGCCTCGGCGAACTCACGGATCCGGTCGTGATGCCAGAAAGTCAGCCCCTTCAGGAATTGGGGGTCGGCGTTCGGCATCGTTATCCAATAGGGTTTGGGCTCGCCACCGCGATTCCAGACGGAAATCGAGCCAGTGTCGGCAGGATTCCACTTCACGATTACGCGCGCACGCGACTGGCCGAAGGTCCGCGGATCCTGCGAGCGCTTCTTCTCGAGGCGGACGAGATCGTTCAGGAGCAGCGAAGTTACGCTCTCGTCGTGCCAGCGCATGTTCTTGAACTTGATGCCGTTGCCGGAGATGGTCGCGGTGTCGACGCATCCGAGGACGTGGTCCAGCGCGCCGACGTCCTTGATCCAGCGGCGGCGCTGGACCGCGAGTCCCTCTTTCCAGGCGAGCGCCGGAACGGCGCCAATTCCGTCGTGCGGGCGGTAGCTGTAGACGTCGTTGAATTCGTGCAGTAGCTCGTTGAGGTCCTCGAGAGTGATCAGCGCGTCCTTCGTCGGGTTGAGGCCGACCTGACGCATAACGTAAACGTTGTAACGCACCGCACCCGCAAGCTTGTGGATCAAGCCCTGGTTGATGGTCCGGAACAGCCGTTCGCAAATGGCCTTGTACTGGGGCGTATCCGCTGGCGCATAATGAACTTCCGTGCCGAGATTGGACATCGAGTGCTGGAACGAGGGCGACTGATGGGCCCAGTCGCGATCGAGCAGGATCTCGGTTGGGCAGCCCCATCCGTCCCACGGCCTGTTGATCTGTGGATAGAGCTTCTGGACGTATCCCTTGTGCCGGTTGACGCGCTTCATCGTCGCCAGCACAGAATATAAGCTCGGCGGCTCGAACGTGATGAACCACCCCAGCAGCATCCTGCTATAGACGTCGATGCAGGCACTCAGATAGGGCCGCCCGAGCGGCAGCAACAGCCTGCTGTCGAGCACGTGAACGTCGAGCGGTGTCGTGTCGATGATGGCGAGCTCGAGCGGCCGCGTCGCTGAAATGTGCTCGCGATGGCCGTGCAACTTCCGCCAGGCTTCGCTGCGACTGGTCTTGCGGGCTAGGTTATCGAAGGTGGCCGCCTTGTCGATGCGGCGCCGGAGCACTTCCGGTCGAGGGTATTTGAGCTGCTGTTCTTTGGGACGCTTCTTGTTGAGCGCCTTAATCACATCGTGGAGAGCGCCGTAGGCGTCGTTGTAGTCGCGTCCGCGGGCACCGTAGTAGTGGTCGATCGCCTTTGGAATCTCGGCCTCGATTTCGTCGGCGAGGCGGCGGGGCGAATTCTTGCCGCGGTTATCCCTGAAGGCCTCGAGCGGCCGCGCGCCGGGCCGTCCGCAGTTATTGACGAAGTGGCGAAGGCGGGCGACCTCGACGCGAAAGGGCTTCGTCTCGCTCTCCGCGATCTCGTTCGTCTCGTAGCCGAGTCGGGCCGCGACGGGGCGCCAGCGGCTGATGAGCTCTTGCAATCCAACGTCACCGAGAGAGCCGTTGCCCTCTTCGTCCCACTTTTTGGTGTAGAACTGCCGGGCCAGCGCCTTGCGCCCCTCCGACGTGAGCTTGGCCTTCTCGGGATTGTCGGAATCCGTCCAGCACTCGTCGGGGCCGAATTCGCGGGTCTCGATCGGATTGCCGTCCTTGTCCTGTTCGACGAGACGGATCTTGCGCAACGCGTGTAGTTCGCAAAATGTGTGCTCCGGCAGCTTGACCTCGCCGCCGCCGTCTACCGTATGGAAGACCAGCACGTTGAACGCCTTCCAGCGATCGAAGCGGCATAGCCCCTTCTCGAAGTGCTGGAACAGTTCGCCTTTCTTGATATCGAGCGAGGACATTCGCGGCCCTACGACTGCCGTATCGCGGTGTCCGAAATGAACTGGAACAGCCGCTCCGCGATGGCTTTGTACTGCGGAGCATTCGCCGGCGCGTAATGAGCTCCGGTGCCAAGATTGGACATCGAGTGTTGGGAAGAAGGCGACTGGTGCGATTGGGAAACGTAGTGCTGCATTTGTGGGCTCCTTACTTGCCGACCTGAATGGCGGCGCTCTCGGTCAGGGCGACCGGCGTCTGCTGGGTGATGCGGCGATCGATGTTGACGCGGACATGGCGGCGGACGATCAGGGCGCGCAGGCGCGCGAGTCCGTCCGGGCTCCACTCGTCGTCGGTGCGGCTGAGCGCGGCGACGGCCTTGCCCCACGTCATGTCGTTGGTGCGTCGGAAGGCTTCGCCGAGGCGGATGTAGTCCTCAGCCGAGACCGCGGTGAACCGGTCCATGCGGATCAGCTGCGCGTTCGCCAGGCGATGGCCTTCGGCGAGATACTTTTCTGCGGAGAGGATGCGGAACTTCCAGCCGCGGATTGCGCAAATCTGCCGAGCCAGCCACAGCTTGAACGAGTAATCCGGATCGCGCCGCGCTTCGTCTTCCTTCTTCTTGATTTCGACGATCTCGATCGCTGTACTGCTGAGCAAGCGCTCAACGTCCGGGAAGTAGATGAGCACGCTCCCGTCGCTCATGTGGAATTCCATGCGCATCGGCTGCGTCATGAACGAGCGCACGTTCCAGTCGACCTCGCAGACCCACACGAAGTGGCGCTCGGCGATGCCCTCCCAGGGCAGCGGGCGTCCCGCCTTGAGCGACGGGAAGTCACCGGTTGGTATCTTCCGCACCGCTTGGATGACCGTGCGGATCGGGCCGCCGCCGCGGGCGCGCACGATCCGGACGGACTCGAGCTTGGGTCTCTTCTTGCTCATTGTCTTCGGCCGCGCCCGGCAAGGGCTCCGCCGTTCAACGGGGGGTCCCGGCGTGAACGGTGAATCACCTGGATCTTTTTTGCCCGGCATCTTTCTCTTGCTCGCCATGTCCCCCCCGGCCGATCGGCCAAAGCTTCGCCGTTCGCCGGCAAGGGTGCCGGCGTCGGGCATGTTTGAATGGGAGGTCGAACGCCGAGATGGGCGCAAAAACCCGCTTGCGTGGCGCGGGGTGATGAGCAAAGCTCCAGATGCCTTTGCAGGCAGCATCTGTCGTTGCTTTCGACCGGTGAAGGGTCGGGCGGGCCGCTCGCAACGGCCCGCCCCACCTGTTCCGCTTTCCGCCCTTCTTCAGGCGGTCAGCAGCATCTGTAGTCATTCCCCCGGGACACCCCGCTGAAACTTGAGTGTGAAAATCGCACAACCGCGCCAAAAGCGGAAATTTCGGCGGCCGGTGGAATTCACGGCAGAAAACTTCATCAAGATCGCGAAATTGGAAGGAGTGTGAGGGCGGCGATTCACCATATTCCGCGGCCTCGGACGGGGCTTAAATGAAAAGTTGGAGTTCAGCGGCGCTGCAATTTTGTGGGGACCGATTGGTGCGATATTGGTGTTTCGAGGCGTGACTCTTTGCGAAGAAAAAAAGTTGAATTGCGGGGATAACTCCCGAACTATTCCTTTTCTGGGCTTCCGAGATCCTCAAACTTCGCCCTCGTCGCTTCATCAGCAGCCTTAGCCAAGAGGGCCCAGATGGTCTGGCGGCGATCATGGCGCTCGACGGTGCACCGAGCGTTACGGGCCCTGGTCCCGACGAGCGGATTTGCACCTTCTATGATATCCACCACGTAGTCGGACACGTCTGCCAGGTTGCTGACGTTGGCGATCCGCATCGAGCCGATGGTGCGGCGGAAGGATTCGTATCCGCCGGGGATAAGGTCGATCGTGATGATAAGCAATGGGCTCTCCTTCGCGGTTAATGATCACTGGTCTGAGCTTGGTCGTCCGAAAGAGACCTTGCTTCGACGGCCGGCAGAATTTGCGACGCTTGATCAAAGCTTCGATAGGTTCATCGTCACTCTTTTCTCACCGGTATCGGCTTCATCGTTGCCGCGCGCCAAGCCGATAGACGCGATTCCAGGAGCGTGCCCACTGCCGGTTACGGTCGAGCCAGATCAATTGTGAAGTATGGATCCTGGTCCCGTCGGGGTGCCGGGGATGGCCGGCAACGCTTCCCACCAGAACCAGGACCATAGCGTGAGGATCCTCCTTGCGGGCAACGTGCACGAAGATTGCGCGCCAGCTCTCAAGCATCGGCGCGCGCTCCAGTTCGAGCAGAGAGGGCTGCTCTCCCTTCATATAGGAATCGAAGCCGCGTTTTAATTGGACTATCTCATCCTCTTCTTTGATCGACATGTTCGAAATCCCGGTCATGCTACGCAACTTGAGAGGTACCTAGTGTCTCGCTGCGGTAGCATTTCGCGCCGCAACGGTGCCCGCCACAATCCTTTGCAGCTTACGAATACTGAATCCGGCCTTCTCCCAGGCTCGCCCGATTACCTCGATCTCGTCGGTCGCGAGTGGCCACGCGAATCCCTCCTCCCCGTTCTCGACCGCGAACTCCCGGAGCACGTTAGCCGCCAACGCCGGCAGGTCTGCGAGCCGCGGCGTCTCCACCCTGACGATGCGATAGCGGTCCTTCAGCGGCGCCGGTAATTCTTCAATGCTGTTCGCAGTCGCGATGTGCGAAATCCAGGATAGGTCCAACTCAGCATCGAGTGAGACGTCGCGGTAGGCGCGCGCCGTTTCTCGCTCCAGAAATGGCAGCAGGGCATTCCACAAACGGCCATTGCGCGACGATGTGCCCGCCTTGTCGATCTCGTCGATAAAAACGACGGGGTTCGATATCCGTGTCTGGTTGACAGCTCGCGCGGGCGCGGAAGGAACCGTGTTACCCCAAGCCTTCGGGCTGCCACCAAACATGTTATCGCTCGCACCTCCGCCGTCATAGCGATACACACCTATGCGAAGCAGGTCGCGGAAAAGTCTGCGCACCAACCGTGTCTTGCCTACGCCTGCGGGACCCGTCAGCAAAATCGGCGAAAGCCGCACCGGCTCACCTTCACGCAGGTCGCGCAGCAACAGGTCGATCGCGCCAATGGCATGAGGGTATTCCGCCATTAGTTTTGCGCGCACGGCGCCGATGTCTCTGGCAAACCGCAGCGGTAGCTTGGCGTCCACCAGGTCCTTGAATTCAGACTGGTAGTCGTTGAGTTTTGTTGCTTTGCCCTTCGGCATGACGACGATGCCCGGTTCCTTCGGCTCGCCTTCCTGACCATTTTCGTTCTGTACGCGCGTCGGCGGTAGACCCTCCAAAGGGTCGTCCTGGTTCAACATCTCGAGCCGGACAATCCGGAAGATACTGCTGCCATTGTCTGCAAAATCACCCTGAGCGACTCGACACCAGACGCCGAGACGCTGCAGAACTTGGTGCTTGGTAACCCTTGCCGTCGGCCATTCCCATAAATGTTCGATGGCAAAGGCAAGCTGTGGCAGCACGATCTCGAGGGTCTGTGGCTCAGTCGGATCTGCCGCCAGCATCAGTGCACTGAGTGCTTCCTTGCCGTGGCCTTCGGCGAGCAACAGGTCGGCGAGAGTTTTGCATGCCTCTTTGCAACGCTCCTTCTCCCCAGACCAGAAATCCGTAGCGACTTCGTCCCGTGGCACGTCGCCGATTTCTTTAATGCGCGACCAGAAAAGCTCCGCGGCGGGCGGCCAGCCGCGTTGCCACAGGAGCGCTACCGGTAGAGGTACCGATGATAGATTCTTTGATGAGCGGTCGCCGGCAGTCACCCCAGCCTCCCTCAGATTTCGATCACGTAGTTCGGATCGAATCGCATGTTGTCCCAGCCGCGCTGCTTTGGCGGCCAAGGGCCATAGCCCTTTGAATTGCTGACGATGCGCGTCCGCCCGACTTTGAAGTCGCGACTTTCGTGTGTGTGTCCATAGACCCAGAGATCCACGTTTTCCAGGAGGTCAGAGCAGTCGCTGGTATAGGCCGCCGAAAGTATGTCGGTCTCCGTGCCCGCCTTCATAGCTTCTCGTACGCATCCGTGGTGCGTGACGACGACCGTCCGGTCCGCACGGGCCTCGCGCGTGACTCGCGCGATGAAGTCGCGGGACTCAAAGTGACGGGCGAGCGTGTCCGCTGGACGTAGACGCTCTATATACTGGCACTTACGGATCCGATGGTAATCGTTCATTCCCTCGGCCGCGTACCTCATGGCGAGATCGCGGTTTCCGAACAGTTCGAAATTAGTCCAGAGGGTTGCGCCGACGAATAGCACTTTGTCGATCACGACGGCGCTATTCTGAAGGATGTGAAGATTCGTTCCGGCCGCCGCCAAGCATGCCTTTTCGACGGTACGATCGATATCGCAGCCCCAGAATTCATGATTGCCAGCAACGTAGATAATTGGCTCATCGGCCACGCGGTTCAGCAACCACTCTACGCCACGCTCCATACGGGTGATCAGATCACCGGCGACGACAAGGACATCGAAATCCGGACGAGCCGAGCCCGCGGGCAGATCCCAGCCGCGGGTCTGCTCCATATGGAGATCACTGATGATCCACAGTCTCATGAACGTTCCTTGATTTCGAACGAGACAACGTCGACGTCAACGAAACTGTCGGCGTCCCGATCGTAGCGTCGGCAAGCCATGACGCGGATGATCGATTACAGCAGAGGCATTCTCACGCCCGCGCCTGACGGCGCAGGCACCGACCACTCACTAAACGGCGGTCACAAGTTCTCGGAATCGGTCACCCGCCCCCTAGAGTGCCCTGAGCCGATAGTACTGGGACCATGTACGTGCCCAACCGTTCTCCGGATCGATGAGAATGAGCTGAGGCGCATGAACGTGAGCACGTTACCAAGGATTGGGTGTCCGCGAACCGAGCCAGCGATGCAGCCCACGGGTATGAAGCCGTACGACCATTTCGACGATCGGAGCGGCCCTCGAATCCATTGGCTCAGTATTTCCCCTGTCCGAAGATCGCGAATATTGCACACCAAACCTGTCAAAGTGTCCTGAAGAGAATTCAGACTACCGTATGGGGCCATTACAGACATCTCGGCTGCTCCGCGGTTTACGTTGGCCGCAGTCTTCAATCGTCGCTGGCTGAGCGGCGTGTGGCCGCCCGAGCGATGACTTAATCAATGAAGTCAGAATTTCGCGACCAGCCACAGGTCGCTGAGAAGTCTACAAGATGGGTCATATTTCGAGCGACGCCGTAACGCAGAGGAGATCAGAATCGCTGATGCCGGTTCACCCTCAAGTGCGCAAGCCAGGACAGCCGATAAGGCGAGGTCGACCTCAACAGCCGTGATCGGGCGCGCTTTCATTTGTTCGACCGCGACGCGAATTGCGACGGCGGCATCGCCAAGAATTGCGCGAGACCAATCTGGTTCTTCGTGAATTTCGGTCCCCAGCAAAACTTCGCGGATCCCGCCAATGCCTCTGCATAGAAGAGCGCTGGGCCTGCGTGTACGCCACCAAACGAGCGGAGAGAACGGTGCGATATCTGGGGCCAATGACGATGGCGCGCGATTCCCCGATGCGAGCATGAGACACTCCCATAATGTTGCAGTCATGGATTTACTGATGCGCCGCTTGGCGGCGTAGGACTCGCTGTCAGTGAACGAGTCCTTGGGTGGAAAACTAACTCTCGTTTAAGCTCAGCAGACTTAAATCCTCATCAAGGATTTAGTGATAAGAACAAGCCTAGCGTTCTGCTTTTGGAACAATCCGGCCGCGAGGAATTTGCCTCAGCCGCGATGGTTAATCTTGTCTTAATGCTATCACCGAAACTGGCGCGAGTCTCAAAAAGAGCAAGTTATGGTTAACGTCCCTGACATCGTGCCATCCCAATTGCGAGCCGCCAGAGCTTGGCTCGGGTGGAGCCAGGACGAACTAGCGCTCAAATCAGGGATCTCAAAGCACTCGATCGCTCGATATGAACAAGGACGCTCTATAGCCTACGACGAAACTCTAGCTAAGCTCAAAAACACGCTGGAGGCGGCGGGCATAAACTTCCATTTTGACGGCGCAACAAAAGGCATCAGCGCAGGCCAGCTAGGTAGTGGAGTGCAAGTTCGTTTGCCAAAGTGAGTCGCCGCCTGCTGTTGACGACGTTATCGTGCCCTAGAGGCCGCCCCATACTTCCGGCCGAAGGCTGCATCTTCGTGTATTTCCACCACCCTAGGACGAATGGTGTCCGAGTCGGTAGACTGATGCCGCGAATCGGCGCCCGGCATCGTACTAGCGATCATGGTCTGCACGGTGGCGTGGTGGCGTTATGCGGCGAATACCTATCGCAGGTCGAGCGGGCGACGAAACGCGCTCCAGGCAATGCGGGCGAGCTTGTTGCGATGTATCCTCGGCGCAGCATCGGTCAGGCACTCTCCGAAGCTGAACTTCCCCCAGTTCTGTGGTCGCATCAAAAGGACCTTGGCAGCCTGGATGAAGAGGGTTCGCAGGTGTCGGCTGCCGAAGAGCTGAGGCGTTAAGAGCCGCTGCGACGAATATCGCTCAGCATCGCGGCCTCGATCTCCCGAAGCCAGAACGGCATGTCCATCGCTTGGTACAGTGCGGCCGCGCTGATGAAATACTTCTGCGCGTGCGCGTGGGGGCCGCTACGCCGGTAAAGCTTGCCGAGGCCGAACAACGACGAGGAGGAAGCGGACAAGCAGAATGCCGCGAGTGAGCCGAAGGTGAAGCGCGGAGCTGCAACTGGTATTCGCAATAAAAAAGATGCGAAGCCCCTTCTGCGGATAGACGAACTTGCGCCGGCGTTAAGGACTGACGAAATGATTGGCTCCGCAGTTCCGACGACAAGAATGTCGGCGAAGTGAGGAACATTGTATTCGGCACAAAAGGCGGTCGCGATTATGCGGTCGTGGCTTCCGGCGGATTTTTTACGACCGGAAAGGACAGTATCGTCGTCCCGGTTCGGTCACTGATGATTTCGCAGGACCGCGGCAGCTTTATCTTTCAATCACTAAGGAGGCCATGAAAGCCGTGCCGCTTATGCCTGATCCTGACTACAACGGGTTGTCCGATCCGACGTGGCGCACGCGCAACGATGCCCTCTTCCAAAAGCTCTGAAGTTTTGATGAATGGGTGAATCCTAGGCATCTCGCCTATCACGGGGCTTCGAAATAGACAGTCGCTACAATTTTCCCGTGAACTGAATTCACGAAGCAGGCATTCGGTCCGCCACACTCCATCAGACAGGCGGCCCAATGCGAGATAAACTCTGGCACAAGCCCGCCGACCGGACGTGAGTGCGGAAAATCTCCCGCCCGATTTCACATGAATGCCGCCTACGCTCAGTCCTCAAGAATAGATTTTGTAGCGACAAACACCTGTTCCGCAGTGCCTTTGATCGTTCCTTTTGCCCATGCTTGGAATAGCGTCACGTAGGCAGTCTTGTGGGCGACCTCGTTGTGGCGGTGTCCAGAACGAGAGCACCGGTATCGATGCAAATCTCCTCGATTAGAACGAGTCGTTCTTCGTGCTCGGCCAGGTGGCGCTGAACAATACTCATTAAAACTCCAGACAACGCCCGCAGGCAGTTCATTCACTGACGGATGCAGCGAAAGCCGTGACATCCTATGCGACGTGGCGCGCAGGGGGCCGATCTGTCTCGCCATCGAGCCAGTCTTGTTCGGCGGCCAAATCCAACCACGCTTTTTCCATTCGTCTGTAGCGTGCGATCGCCGGGCGGCTGGTCGCTACATCGGCTAGCTGGGAGCAATTCGCGGCGTTGTCACGGAAGGTGTGTGCAAGCTTCATTTCATCCTCCTCTAACCCTTCGTTCTTCGGGTCACAGCGTTCTTACTTGCCGCGCTCAATGTCGCGGGCCTGCTGTTCCAATTCGTCCGTCAGCTGGAGAATGTTGCGCTGGACCTCCGGGTCGGAAACCAACCGCGCCATAGCACGATACTTTTCGACCTTTTCACGCAGTTCCCTGACAGTACGCCTCGTATGCATTGCATTTCCCTCCGCGGCATCAATACGCCGGAAGGTACAAATAGTTCTGTTTCAGGCGCTGCAACTAAGCCTGGCTTTGAGTCTTTGAGTTTTCTGGTTCGACCTGCTGCAGCTGCATCGGCGCCACGGGAGATCGCAAGGATGCGTTTTGCACTTCATCAGCCAGGCGCATCAGTTGATCATGCAGCCGAGCATACATTGCGCGTTTGGTAGGATCTGTCGCGAGATCCCGCACCAGACCCGCCTCTGCAGCATCTATCCGCAGCTTTTCGATCGACGCCAGAAAATCTTTCATGAGACGCGACGCTCCGTGCTTAAGAAGGCGGGAGCGCTACAGGCGGTCTCGTCACCGATATATGCCACAGACGTGCGGTGATGATGGACAACGAACTGCTTCGATGTCGGTTCCAATCGATTAAATTCAATTGAGCTGCTGTTTGCTAGCTGGCTGCCTTTCAGGGCGTCCAACGGAACGCGACCCTATTTGCATTAGGTCGATCAAGAAGCGAACGAAAAGGCCGGCATTCGCTTATCGTGTGGGTCCTCCGATTTGTAGAATGAAAATGATGTTTCTGGCACAAAGACAACGAGTTAATCGACCGCGTGGAGAGTCAACCAATCCCTATTTGACGGCGGCACTCGTCGGCACAGCGGGCCTGGTGGCTTCCGCTATTATCAATCGCTTCCTCGCAAAGAAGGCGGAGCGCGACAACCCACCAACTGGCAGATTCATCAACGTTGAGGGCGTCGATCTGCACTATATCGAGCGCGGCGTCGGACCAGCTGTCGTGCTGCTGCACGGCAATGGGAGCATGATCCAGGACTTTGAGTCGAGTGGATTGATCAACGCGGTCGCCCGCGATCATCGGGTCGTAGTATTTGATCGACCAGGCTTTGGTCACACCAACAGGCCTCGAAACGCGGTGAAGTGGGGTCCGAACGAGCAGGCCGATCTGATTAAAATCGCTCTCGAACGCCTCGGCATTCAGAACGCAATTATTGTTGGCCATTCGTGGGGAGCCTCAGTCGCGGTCGCAATGGGATTACGCCATCCTGCCTCGGTACATGCGCTTGTGCTCGTGTCCGGGTATTATTACCCGAGCTTTCGTCCGGATTTTGCCGCGATGTCTGCGCCTGCTGCACCTGTCATCGGTAATCTGATGAGTGTGACCGTATCGCCGATAGTCAGTCGGTTAATGTGGCCAGCACTCGTCGCCAAGCTGTTCGGCCCGGCTGCAGTGCCAGCCAAATTTAGGCGGTTTCCGAAAGAGATGGCAGTTCGCCCTTCTCAAATCCACGCCGCGGCCGAAGAATCTGGTTTGCTCGTGCTCAATGCTACCCGCTCTCAGGCTCATTATAAAGAGCTGTCAATGCCTGTAACCATTATCGCAGGCCAAAATGATCGTCTGATCGATCCAATCTCACAGTCTGGACGTTTACATGACGATGTCGCGCAAAGCAGGTTTCACCCGATCCCGGAGACCGGGCACATGGTGCACCAGACGGCAACTCAATCCGTCGTCGATGCGATTGGTGAGGTCAGCACCCCAGCCTCTGCCGTCGACAAGTAAGGGCAACCTGACGGCGGGATCTGAAAGATCGGTTTAGGACTACGTCCCATATCAGCACCGTCACAGGAGGACGATAAGCGCTGCTAATGCAATCAAACCCGCTATACCCGCCATCATTAATATTAGAAAGAACTTTAACATGCAGAACAACAAGGCGATAACGACGAAGTTGCACGCGTAGTCGCCGATTTGCGAGCGGTGAATGTTTCCCCTGCAGGGCGAAGAACTGTTAGCTTAAATGGGCAACCACCCAGAGGGGAACCCCGTGCCTAAAGCTCCTGGAAAAGCGCACGCGATGGATTTCGAGCAGCTTCTTGAAGCAATCGCCGCAGCAGGCGTGACCTTGTGGACTTGGAATGTTGACTCCGATGAACTCACAATGGATGACGCAGCATTTGACCTTTGGGGCGTCCCAAGGAGCGACAGCGTAACTTTCGAAGATCTTTCAGCTCATATACACCCTGCGGACCGAGACCGCGTCAGGGCGGCTTTTGCCGCCACACGGGGGATTGTTGGACCCTATGAAATCGATTTCCGTGTCATCATAGAGGAAGAAATCAGATGGATCTCTGCTCGGGGGAAGGGCGACGACGCCGGCATCCGAGATCGCGTAATGTCCGGAATTTTTATCGACGTCACCGGACGTAAGCAGGCCGAAGAGGGGCATGAACTACTCGCCGGAGAAATGAGCCACCGAGTTAAAAACCTGCTGGCAATTGCATCGGGCCTTACGGCCATCACGTCCCGGTCGACGACAACGAGCGTCGAGATGGCGAAAGAGTTGACGCAGCGGTTATCTGCTCTTGGGCGAGCCCACGATCTTATCCGCCCGATCCCAGGGCATGAAGGCAAAGCAGCATTACTCGGCGACTTGTTAACCGTGCTGTTGGCGCCTTATGACGACCTCGGTGCATTCAGCGGGCGAATTCGCGTGTCAGTACCACGTATGGGCGTCGGAGAAGCGTCCGCGACGACACTTGCCATGGTCGTGCATGAACTTGCTACCAATTCACTGAAGTACGGTGCGTTGTCTTCCCCCACGGGAACGCTTGACGTCGCATGTTCAAGCCCCGACCGGGAAGTCGTCATCGTCTGGACGGAGCGTGGCGGACCTCCTGTCTCCGCTCCAGTTGGGGCTGGCGGCTTTGGAAGCAAACTCGTTGCACGAAGCATGACAGCCCAGCTCGGCGGCTCGATCGACCGTCAGTGGCAGGAAGAAGGAGTAGTCGTAACAATAAAATTGGATAAAGAGCGGCTCGCTACGTGACAAGCCTGTAAGGCATATCGCGATTATCGGCAGCGTCGCGCCGCGACCGGCGGCGTCGTCGGTGCTCTGACCGAAGCCGGCGTGTCGAAGGAAGATGCGCCACTTTATGCAGAAGGCGTTCGGCGCGGCGGGACGCTCGTCTCAGGCAAGGTAGCTGACGCGGATCGCACCCGCCTCGACAGCATCTTGAACCGATCTTCGGTCAATTCACGGTAGAAGACGGGTAGGACTGGTTACGATCCGGCCAGTAAGCCTTTTGGAGCGACGAACTACGGAAAGAGCGCAGCTTATACGACAGCTAACACCGAATTGGCCCGTGAAGCGGGCCAATTCTTTAAGTGCGGTGACTCCGGCGCGTTCACGACGGTTATTGAGCGTTTAGTCAAGGCGGGAACTTCGCGAAGGTGGAAGTATTGCTCTATGGCTCGCGGCCAACTTGGACAACGGCGCCAAACTCAACATGTCAGGAAATAGAATGATCCTCCCAACGGATACCATCGTTGCGGTTGCCGACGGTGAAAAGTTGAACCTTTTCCGCAATGTCGGCACCGAAACCGAAATGAGCTTGGTCGCTGCTCCCGGCGAGGATGTCGAGCCGGTCAGCGGCAGTGGTGGACAGAATAGCAGCTCCGCCAACCCCGATCAGAGTCGGGCGGAAGAAGACGGTTTTGCATCCGGCATCATCGAAATGCTGAATGCTCAGGTGCTAACAAATAAGTTCAGCAACATCGTGATCATCGCCGCGCCGAAGACACTTGGTGAGATGCGCAAACATTACCACAAAAAGCTCGATGAGGCTCTGGTCGGCGAAATCGCGAAGGACCTGACTGGTCACTCGATAGCGGATATCGAGAAGACGATACTTGCTGCGTAGCTCTTGAGATCCTCGACCGGCCACTTGGACCAGGCACCTTTTTCTGGCGAGTTCCAAGAATTGCGAAGGATGAGCCCGATCGACGGGGAACTCTCCGTTGAAATCCGCGTTCGCAATCCGCCGCCGGATACGGCAGGTATCGATAACAGGAGGATTCGATGGGTCTGTTCACTAAAGACATTAAGACCATGGAAGACATGTTTCTTCACGGCTTGCAGGACATCTATTACGCTGAAAACCAGATCACCAAGGCGCTGCCACAAATGATCGAGCAGGCGACCAATCAGGATCTTGCCGCTGGCCTTAAGTCGCATCTTGAAGAGACCGTGAAGCAGGTAGGTCGTCTAGAACAGGTCTTCAAGAAGCTTGGCAAGGAGCCAAGCGCTACGGATTGCCCAGCCATCGACGGTATCATCAAAGAAGCCAAGGAGACGGCGGGCGAGATCGACAATAAGGCGGTCCTGGACGCCGCCATCGTCGCGAACTCTCAAGCGGTCGAGCACTACGAGATTGCTCGCTACGGCACGCTTATCGCCTGGGCAGAGGAATTGGGTCACGACGACGTTGTGCGGCTGCTGACCACCAACCTTAACGAAGAAAAGGCGGCCAACACCAAACTGAATACCATCGCGCTTCGTAAGGGCGTCAATAAGAAGGCGGTGGCCTGAAGACGCCACCGATCGTCGGTCGCGACGGTGACACTGCAAAATCCCGTGACGCCAGATGGCGGGCACTTCGTCGTGAAGGGCCGCCTCTGTCTCCGGCTAGGGAAGCACTGATGGAATTTGCAGCCGCCAGAGCGATCGCTCGGGCGGCTTTTGCATTTAGTGAACTGTTGGCCTTATGGATGGTCCGCTAATCGGCGGCGTCTGTCCTCTCGTGCAGTCTGACCCACGGCACGGATACGTATCGGCGCTCTCGGCAACGGTGTTCGCGACATCTTCGGTGGGGGACTGTCGTCCTCATCAAGTGAGCTGAGCGCTACGAGAATATCGCCGATCCTGACCGTCCCATTGGAGCCGGGGATCTGGCGTAACCATGGCTTCCCCTCCACCGTAAAAGCATCTGATGCCCAAGCCGCAAGAACGCATCGCTTTTGCAGAGTGTCTAAGAAGGGATTCGCGAGAACTTCCCGCGGATGCGTGAAGGTGCTGGCGAGGAAGGAATTTGCGTAGATTCCATTCATCGACATGGCAGATGTCGTCATGTGGGCCTCCTAACTCCTTTCGTTTGAAGGCGATAATCGATGTAGATTTCTACAATCCTCGGTCAAGAGGGGAACCAAAAATTTTTGCGATCTTGCATCGCTTCTACCCGCTGAACTCGCTCTAAAAGCCGCGGCCGTGCAACAAAGCAGGCCTGCGAGTGGGGCTTCGTATATATGCCCCGCATCGTTGTAAACTTCCCAAGCGGCTAGCGATTAGCGCGCAAAAGGACGTTCCATTATTTCATGAAGGCGGCCAGTTCGTCCGGCGTTCCCATCGGGAAAGCTTCTTTCAAGTAGTCCAGAAAGGCAGAAACACGAGCGCTCAGCAGCCGCCGAGAGGGATAAAGAGCCCACAGAGCGATGTCCGGTCCGCCTACGTCGCCCCACTGCACTAACGTCCCAGCAGTCAGATCATGACTTACGAGTGATATCGGAAGGCGTGCTGCGCCAACGCCCGCGCGGACCGCGTCGCGCACCATGACAATCGATGAAAGAGAGAGGACTGGATCGACCGTGATGCGCGATTTTCCTGTTGGTGTTATTACATCCCAGGATGTGATCTGGCCGCCTGCTCCACGCACGACAGCTGGGACAGGCAAGTCGGCAGGTCGAGCCAAACTTGAACTCGCAACGACTACCAGCCGATCGCGCAGAAAGGCTCGTCCGACGAGGCTTTCATCCGGATCTGGATCGATGCGGATGACCAGGTCGTAACCTTCTTCCACCATGTCGACGGGCCGGTCTTCGGTCGTGATCTCCAGCCGCACCTGCGGATATTTGAGCGCAAACCCAGCGGCCAGCCTGCCCATGGCAATCTGTGAAAACAGCAGGGGAGCGCTGATCCGCAATTTGCCGCGCGGCTTGTCGCCGCCCGAAGCGATCGCGGCTACCGTCTCGTCGAGCTCGGTAAGCAGGGTCCCTGTCCGCTCGTAAAGTGATCGCCCCTCCTGAGTAAGCTTCAACTCCCGCCCGCCGCGCTCAAACAGGCGCAGGCCGAGGATGCTTTCCAATTCTGCCACCCGCCGCGACAGGGTTGCTTTTGGGTGCCCCGTCGCACGTGCCGCGCGGCCAAACCCGCCATGGCGGGCGACCAGGTTGAAATCGGCGAGGGCGAGTAGATCCATCTGTTCCATCTATGAGACTGTCTGTCCAAATATACTGCCTATCGGACCATATGTGAACCACTCATATTCAGGGGGTGATCAACCAATAGGAGAATATCCCATGACCATCCTCGTAACTGGCGCTACCGGCAACATCGGCCGCAATGTCGTCGAACAGCTCGCAAAGCGCGGCGCCTCGGTACGCGCCCTCGTCCGCGATCCCTCGAAGGCTAAATTTCCGGGCGGTGTGGAGGTCGTCCAAGGCGACCTGCTCGACGTCGATTCTCTACGCGCGGCCATGAAGGGCGCAACCACGCTGTTCCTGCTGAATGGCGTCGTGGCCGACGAATATACCCAGGCGCTGATCGCGCTGAATGTCGCTCGCGAGGCCGGGATCAAGCGGATCGTCTACCTGTCGGTCATCCACAGCGACCGCTACGTGAACGTCCCGCACTTCGCAGGCAAGTTCGGTGTCGAGCGGATGATCGAACAGATGAAGCTCGGCGCCACCATCCTGCGTCCGGCCTACTACATGGACAACGAGATCACGATCAAGGACTTGGTCACCGGCTACGGCATCTACCCGATGCCGATCGGCGACAAGGGCCTCGCCATGATCGACGCACGTGACGTCGCTGAGGTCGCCGCGATCGAACTGATCCGCCGTGAGCAATCGTCCACGCCTCTGCCGATCGATTACATCAACGTGGTCGGACCCGACACGCTCACCGGCGCAGACGCAGCGGCGATGTGGTCGGATGTCCTTGGCCGCACGATCACCTTCCCTGGCAACGACACCGCCGCGTTCGAGCAGAACCTGCGCCAGTTCATGCCGAGCTGGATGGCGTTCGACATGCGCTTGATGGCCGAACGGTTCCTGACCGAAGGCATGGTCCCGGACACTGGCGACGTCGAGCGGCTGACCAAGCTGCTGGGCCGTCCGCTCCGCTCGTATCGCGACCACATCGCGCAGATCACGGCTTAACCCCCGCGACGTCGTCTACCAATCCAAGGAGAACTATCATGATCTATTCGACCGCTACCGTTCCGGTAAATCCGGACGGTGAAACCAAGCTCACCCGCGAGCAGGCCTGGAAGGGCCTGGAGCTCAAGGCTCGCGATGCGCGCCTGTTCCTGCCGCCGGGCTTGTGCACCCGCTGCGACGTCGTCGAGGAAAGCGAAACCCACCTAGTGCGGGAGGCCACGATTGCCGGCGCAGACCTGCGGGAGATCATCGTGCTTGAGAAAGGAAGCAAGGTAACCTTTTTCCAGGCTACCGGTCCGCGCGAAGGTGTAATCATCAATGAGTTGTTCGTGGATGAGGCCGGAGCGCTCCAGCTCCGCTTCTACTGTTACACCGGCTTACGCGGGAAGAAGCCTCATGGCCCTGAGGAACAAGCCGAGCAGGCGCAGTTCGACAGCGAGGATAAGGGCTACAAAGCCGCCCTGTTATCGACACTAAAGCGCACCCGCGAGCTGCTCGCGGATGGGCGGCTCTGAGAGTTCACAAAATAAAGGGGGCTGTCTTAAGGGAGGCGCCCCCTTCGAGAAGGCATGGCCGCGCAAGTCAGATTCGCATAACCTTTATATGAAAATGCCTCTAAGAAAGTTAGGCGAACGTTGTCTTTCAACTGGGCTGCCTGTTACTCACTCAGGTGTGGCAAGCTCAACGCCACACCATTCGGCGATGAAAAGTGTCATCGCAGTAGTGATGCGCTTGAGAGACGCAATACTGACGCGCTCATCAAAGCCATGAATGTTTTGGGAGTAGGGGCCGTAGCATAGCGCGGGAATCTTGTCGTAGAGCGCATAAACCCTGGTATCGAGATAACCGGCAGTCATGAAGCTTTCGAGCTTCTTGCCAGTCGCCCCTAAATGAGCATCCGCGAGCACCTTTTCTGCCTCGGAGCCTGGCGGCAGTTCGTATCCTTCTGTGTGGAAGCCGTGGAAAGTGACTAATGGGGGAATGTTTGAAAGGAACGAGTCTTCCCGCGCGAATTTTGCAATTCGCTGCTCAATCTCAGCAGCTGCCTCCTTGGCACTGACGCCAGGATAGATCGAAACGCGGCAGCCGATTCGACACCATGCGGGAACGGACGACTCCCAGTCGCCGCCCTCAATTTTGCCGACGTTCAAATTAATAGGATGTTCTTCGTTCTCAAAGTTTGGACGCCCCGCTTTCCGAGCGTTCCATTCCGTTTCCAGTTTGCGGAGCTCCCCAATGATGCGGTAAGCCGCGTCGATCGCATTGGCACCCGTGCCCATCTCGCGGACGTGGACGGGTAGACCCCGCACCTCCACCTGAAACCAAACAACACCTACGTTCGCTCGTACTAGCTTCTCGTCTTCTGGCTCTGGAATGAGAACGGCGTCGGCTTTGTAGCCGCGAAGATGCGTCATCAAAGCGCCGTTACCAGTCGATTCTTCCTCGACGACGGATTGAATATAGACGGTCGCAGCCGGCTGCAGCCCGATCCTGCGCAGCGCATCGAGAGCGTAAAGGTTCGCCGCGTGGCCCGCCTTCATGTCTGCGCCACCTCGGCCATAGAGCCAGTCGCCCTCAATCACCGGGTCGAAAGGTGGATGGGTCCACAAGCTCTCTGGTCCCGGCGGGACGACATCAACGTGGGCCTGCAAGATGAGGGACCGACCGGCTTCGTCGCGCGGGCGATGTGTTCCAACAACGATCGGGGCGCGTGAATGATCGTCTGAGAACGGGGAGCCGCCGGGATGCCGCCCGATGGCCTCACGGTCCATGTCGAAGCGCTCCATCGCGTATCCGCGATTACGCAACTCATTGAAAACGCGGTCCTGAATAACGAATTCGTCGCCGCGCACGGATTGCAGCCTGATGAGATCCTGCGTGTAGGCGATCTGCTCGGCAAATCCGTCTTCGACCGAAGCAATCAGTTTTTTGCGAAGCGTATCGTCGAGAACCATGGCTGCCATCCGGTGAGAGACAGCACATTTTGGTCCACGGCCCTTGTTTGTGTCAACACATGATGTAGAGTGTCACAGCATGATACAAAACCCACTTGCCGGACGGCTGTCGGCAACGATCGCAGACAAGCCAGGCGTTCCCATCGTAAGAGCACTGGACCGGGGCATCGCGCTCCTCAAGGCCTTCCATATCGCACGACCTCGTCAAACCTTGACAGAACTGTCGGCAGCGGCCGATCTGGACAAAGGGACTGCGCGACGACTACTTCATACGCTTCAATGCAGCGGGCTGATTGATCACGATCCCTCGAGCGGTCTGTATTCGCTCGGTGTTGGCGTGCTTGAGCTCGCATCCTCCGTGGAAAAGGGGAGGGAGCTGCGCGAGATTGCAGCGCCCTTGCTGAGCGAGCTCAGCGAGACAACTGGTACCACTGCCTATCTTTGGGTTCATCATGAGGGCAGCGCCATCTGTGTCGAGCGCGTGCGAGCCTCCATTCCAAATGTCGATGCCGCCTGGTTCACTGTCGGATCAAGGGCGCCGCTTAATTGCGGAGCTGGGCCCCGCGCGTTGTTGGGCTTTATCTCACCGGAAGAGCGATCCGTCGCTCTTTCGCTTGAGCTTGCGAAACGCACGCCGAAAAGCCAGACCAACATCAAAACCCTGAATGCCGAGGCCGTGCGAATTCAAAAGCAAGGCTGGGAGCTGGCCGTTGATGATTTCGTTGTAGGCCTGGCGGCATTGGGCGTGCCTGTCTTCGATCGCCAGGGACATCTAGCCGGAAGCATCAGCATCACGACATTGACTGCGCAGCTGGTCGAAGGTGCGAAGCCACGTCACCTTGACCTCATCAAGAAGGTCAGTGCTGAGATTGGCGCGAAGCTTTTCAGCCGCGACGCACGATGACCGACCGAGATAGCCCTTTAGTAAAGCTGAGTGAGGATCGAATGAACAGCGTTGAACTTGCACAAGCCTTGGTGCGATTTGATTCCCTCAACCCGCCCGGCAGAGAAAAGGATTGCGCAGGTTATATTGCCGATTTGCTGCGGGATACCGGCCTTGCCGTTACAGCTTACGAGTTCGCGCCGGGACGGCCGTCAATCGTCGCCAGGTTGTCTGGCACGGAGGCACTAAAGCCACTTGTCTTCACAGGCCACATTGATGTGGTGCCGCTTGGAGAAAAGTCGTGGTCGGCACCGCCGTTCGCGGCGGAGATCCGTGAGGGCAAGCTCATCGGGCGCGGCGCCAGCGATATGAAAGCTGGCGTCGCAGCCTTCGTTGTTGCTGCGGTCGAAGCGACCAAGAAAGGCCGCTTGAAACGCGGCATCACGCTGGTCATCACCGCAGGTGAGGAGACGGGGTGCCAAGGAGCGTTCCACCTTGCACGCGAGGGTGCCCTTGGGGACGCAGAGCTATTGATCGTTGCGGAGCCGACGTCGAATCTTCCTATCATCGCGCATAAAGGCTCGGTCAGGCTGAGAATCACGGCCACAGGAAAGACAGCGCATTCTTCGATGCCTGAGCTGGGCGAAAACGCTGTGTATAAGGTTGCGAGCTGGGTCGGACTTATCGAAGCTCTGAAGTTTCCTGAGAACGAACACCCGTTGCTAGGGAGGACGACCGCCTCGGTCACCACGATCTTCGGCGGTCAAAACATCAACTCCGTTCCCGATTCGGCAGGCGTTACAGTCGATTTTCGCACAGTGCCCGGACATGACCATCAGGTGCTCATTGCAGACATCCAAGAGCGATTGGGAGCTGAAGCATCGATACAGCTGGTCACCGATTTCAAAGGGTTCGCGACTGCACCCGACGAGCCTGCGATTGAACCATTGATGGACATCCTGGCCGCTCGACTGGGCGCTCCCCCTGTGCCGGCCGGCGCTCCTTACTTCACCGATGCCTCTGCCTTGGTGCCGGGGTTTAACAATGTGCCAACCGTCGTCATCGGTCCCGGCGAAGCGGCGCAATGCCACCAAACCGATGAGTTCTGCTACGTCGAGCGAATTGATGAGGCATTCGACATCTACACCCAGCTTATAGACCGTATCTGCAGGTAACTTTTTGTGGGGAGGTAAGGGCGTCTCAAGCCGGCACCCCGCCTTGAGGCGCGCTGCGCTTCAAGAAAATCGGAATCGCATACTTACGTTATAGAATAAAAACCTAGGCTAGCGACTAGCTGACCGTCGCCGGGTCCGTTCGATGCCATCGTTGATCTCGCCCCGGCACGCTTCAACAGCCAGTTCACGCAAGCGAAACTTGACCGGCCCCCGTATCTACCCGGATAGATGTTCCAGCGCCAAAGCCCCCGGCTGGACCTCCTGCACGTCGTATTGAATTGTTCGATGTAACAATGTGCATACTCCCCGTTCCCCAGTGGAGGATAACACAACCGGAGTGGTTATAAATTCTTGATTCACACAAGACATCCGGCGGCTGGATCCGCCTATCGAAAGGTCTGAGCCTCCCAGGAACGAATCTTATCTGACGCGCTTGAATCTGCCATCAGTTGCGGAGTTGCGTTGTGTCCTGGTCGACTCGATTTCCGAATCCGATCGTCCTGCCTGCCGGCGGTAAGCTGGCCACCCTGCAGGACGCCGGCGAGTATATCACCCGGCTGCCAAAGCAAACGCACGACACTCCCCCGTGGCAGAACGCGATGCACGTCTTGATCCAGGCCGCTGAGTATGGCGGGCCGATTGAGTTCGCGCGCCTCGGCATGCTGCAAGCACTCTTTCCCAAAGGCACTCCGGTTTACCACTCGGTCGACAAAGACACGAAGTGGCGCCACCGTTATACGCCAGTGAGGGATCGATGAACCTCTCGGACTAAGGGCTCACACTTTACACTTCGTGTGAGCTTATTCTCAAAGATAGTGATGATTTTTGAGCAGCCGGACAGCATCTTTTCAAGGTCGATAATCCGGTTAGGCCCGACGGGCATTTCCCCCGATGACGCAGCCCGTCGACAAGCTGCGCTGTGTAGAGCCAAGCGCTGCTGCCGCGTTGGATGCGCTCAACGCATTGATACCCAAACGTTGACTTAATATCGACGTCAATCTCGGTTGCAGCGAGCATGGGCTCCGTCGCCCGTTATCTAAACGTCGCCATGATGACTATATCCTCGCGATCGATCGGCTCCTGAAGAAGATGTTGGTCAAACGTTGACCTGCAGGCGCGTTGGCTGCTGTATCTTCTCAAGAAAGCCAAGAATAAGATCGAAAACCTATTTATCGTAGGTAGCCCGAGGGCTCCGTCATTGCGTATTGGCGCGGGCGTTAGCCTGCGATTTAGAATACGATTCGCGCATTCCGGAGTCGCAAAGCCGGGTTCGTCCAGCCCGGTGATGGGTGTTGGGATGCGGCTCGCGGCAAAAATGGAAGCCTGCTATCACCACATATCAGGGCACCAGAAAATCGTGTGGCCCTTAATCAGGCGAGCCGAGACCGATGAGCGAAACGACGACTTTCCGCGATCGCAAGAAGTCCGCAAACGTTAAGAAAAACGGGAAAGCGACGGTGTCTGTCGAGGACGCCGTGGCGCTCCGGTCGGGACAGCTTCTCAATGCCATTCTGGCCTTTCGAGACGGCGACTTTTCGGTTCGCCTGCCCTCGAACTGGCCCGGCATGGATGGTCGGATCGCCGAGGCTTTTAATCATAGTGTCGCATATGAAGCGCGGATTTCCCGGGAAGTTGCGCGTCTGAGCGACACGGTAGGCAAGGAGGGCAGGCTCAAGCAACGCATGACACTGCCTGGCGCTACGGGAGGCTGGGCCGAAAAGGTCGACTCGATCAACACGCTGCTCGACGATCTGGTGCGCCCGACGACCGAGGTGGCGCGCACGATTGGCGCGGTGGCCAAGGGCGACCTCGGACAATCCATGGAACTGGAAGTCGACGGCAGGCCTCTCAAAGGTGAATTTCTGAGGTCGGCCAAACTGGTCAATACGATGATCGAGCAGCTCTCGGTCTTTACGTCCGAAGTCACCCGCGTCGCGCGTGAAGTCGGCACCGAAGGCAAGCTTGGCGGCCAAGCCCAGGTGAGGGGCGTCTCCGGTGTCTGGCGGGAACTGACCGAGTCGGTAAACCAGATGGCCGGCAATCTGACGGCGCAGGTCCGCAACATCGCCGACGTGACCATCGCCGTCGCCAATGGCGATCTGTCGAAGAAGATCACGGTCGACGTCCGCGGCGAGATCCTGCAGCTCAAGGAGGCCATCAACACGATGGTTGACCAGCTCCGCTCCTTCGCCTCCGAAGTGACGCGCATGGCGCGCGACGTCGGTACCGACGGAAGCCTGGGCGGTCAGGCTGTCGTTCCCGGCGTGGCCGGCACGTGGAAGGACCTGACCGACTCCGTCAACGCGATGGCGACCAACCTCACGGAGCAGGTGCGCAACATCGCGACCGTGACGACGGCGGTGGCGCGCGGCGACCTCTCGCGCAAGATTACCGTCGATGCCAAGGGGGAAATCCTGGAACTGAAGAACACCATCAATACGATGGTCGACCAGCTCAACGGCTTTGCGGCCGAGGTGACCCGCGTGGCGCGCGAAGTTGGCACCGAAGGCAAGCTCGGTGGTCAGGCCGCGGTGCCCGGCGTCGCCGGCACCTGGAAGGATCTCACCGATAACGTGAACTTCATGGCGTCGAACCTCACGGGGCAGGTCCGCAACATCGCCGAGGTGACGACAGCGGTGGCGCGCGGCGATCTGTCCAAGAAAATCACCGCGGACGTCCGCGGCGAAATCCTCGAGGTGAAGAATACCATCAACACGATGGTGGACCAGCTCAACGGTTTCGCATCCGAGGTGACGCGCGTGGCTCGCGAGGTCGGCACGGAAGGCAAGCTTGGCGGTCAGGCCGCGGTGCCCGGCGTCGCCGGCACCTGGAAGGATCTCACCGACAACGTCAACTCGATGGCGTCAAACCTGACCGGTCAGGTCCGCAACATTGCAGACGTCGCCACGGCGGTGGCCAATGGCGACCTCTCGCGCAAGATCACGGTCGACGTGAAGGGCGAAATCCTCGCGTTAAAGAACACCATGAATACCATGGTGGATCAGCTCAACGGCTTCGCGGCGGAAGTGACGCGCGTGGCGCGCGAAGTCGGCACCGAAGGTAAGCTCGGTGGTCAGGCCGCTGTGCCCGGCGTCGCCGGCACGTGGAAGGATCTCACCGACAACGTGAACTTCATGGCCTCGAACCTGACGGGGCAGGTCCGCAACATCGCCGAGGTCACGACCGCGGTGGCGCGCGGCGACCTGTCCAAGAAGATTACGGCCGATGTGCGTGGCGAGATCCTCGAGGTGAAGGACACCATCAACACGATGGTGGATCAGCTCAACGGTTTCGCCTCCGAAGTGACGCGCGTGGCGCGCGAAGTCGGCACCGAAGGCAAGCTCGGCGGCCAGGCTCAGGTGCCCGGCGTCGCCGGAACCTGGAAGGATCTTACCGACAACGTCAACTCGATGGCCAATAACCTGACCGGTCAGGTGCGTAACATCGCGGAAGTCACCATCGCGGTCGCCAATGGCGATCTGTCCAAGAAGATCACGGCCGACGTGCGCGGCGAGATCCTCGAGGTGAAGCAGACCATCAATACCATGGTCGATCAGTTGCGCTCCTTCGCAGCGGAAGTCAGCCGCGTGGCGCGCGAGGTCGGCACCGACGGCAAGCTCGGCGGCCAGGCCCATGTGCCTGGCGTCGCTGGCACCTGGAAGGATCTCACCGACAACGTTAACTCGATGGCCAACAACCTGACCGGTCAGGTGCGTAACATCGCCGACGTCGCGACGGCAATCGCGCGCGGCGATCTCAGCCGCAAGATCACCGTGGACGTGAAGGGTGAAATCCTCGAGCTGAAGGAAACCATGAACACCATGGTCGATCAGCTCTCGGCCTTTGCCTCAGAAGTGACGCGCGTCGCGCGCGAGGTGGGCACCGAAGGCAAGCTCGGCGGTCAGGCGGCGGTGCCGGGCGTCGCCGGCACCTGGAAGGATCTCACCGACAACGTCAACTACATGGCCTCGAACTTGACCGACCAGGTCCGCAACATCGCCGAGGTTACCATCGCGGTGGCCAGCGGTGACCTGTCGAAAAAGATCACCGTCGACGTGCGTGGCGAAATTCTTCAGCTCAAGGAGACTATCAACACGATGGTCGAGCAGCTACGTTCCTTTGCGTCGGAAGTGACGCGCGTGGCGCGCGAGGTCGGGACCGAGGGGCGGCTCGGCGGACAGGCCGCGGTGCCCGGCGTCGCCGGCACCTGGAAGGACCTGACGGATACGGTCAACGGGTTGGCGAACAACCTGACCACCCAGGTGCGCAACATCGCGGAAGTGACCACGGCGGTGGCCCGCGGCGACCTGAACCGTAAGATCACCGTGGACGTGCAGGGCGAAATCCTGGAGCTGAAGAACACCATCAATACCATGGTCGATCAGCTCAACTCCTTCGCCGGCGAAGTAACGCGCGTGGCGCGCGAAGTCGGGACCGAGGGTCGACTGGGCGGTCAGGCGGCGGTGCCCGGTGTCGCCGGCACGTGGAAGGATCTCACCGACAACGTCAACTTCATGGCGTCGAACCTGACAGATCAGGTCCGTGGCATTGTGAAGGTCGTGACCGCCGTGGCGAACGGCAATCTCACCCAGCGCCTGAACGTTCAGGCGAAGGGCGAAGTGGCGGCGCTGGGCGAGACTATCAATAACATGACGGATACGCTCGCGACCTTCGCCGATCAGGTGACAAACGTGGCGCGCGAAGTCGGCGTCGACGGGCGGCTCGGCGGTCAAGCCAACGTCCCCGGCGCCGCCGGCACATGGAAAGACCTCACCAGCAACGTGAATCTGCTGGCGGCGAATCTGACGACACAAGTGCGCGCGATCGCCGAGGTCGCGACGGCTGTGACCAAGGGCGATTTGACGCGAACGATTCAGGTCGATGCGCGCGGCGAAGTCTCGGAGTTGAAAGACAATCTCAACACGATGATCTCGAACCTGCGCGACACCACCGAGAGCAACCGGGAGCAGGACTGGCTCAAGACCAATCTCGCGAAATTCGGGAACATCCTACAGGGCCAGCGCGAACTGAGCACGGTGGGCAAGATTCTTCTGAGCGAATTGGGGCCGCTGATCCAGGCCTATCAGGGTACGATCTACCATTTGGACAGCGCCGATGAAGACACTAGGCTGACGCTTCTTTCCAGCTACGCGCATCGCGGCGACGGGCTGCCGGAAACCATCGCTTTGGGCGAGGGTCTTGCAGGCCAATGTGCCGTCGAGAAGAAGAGCATCGTGCTCAGCGATGTGGCGCCCGAATTCATTGGGATCTCGTCCAGTCTGGGCAAGGCGACGCGGGTGAGCATTGTGGTTCTCCCCGTTCTCTTTGAGGGGCAGACGAGGGCCGTGATCGAATTGGCGAAGCTGCAGCCTTTCAGCGCCGTCAATCTCGCCTTCCTGGAACAGCTGACGCTCAATCTCGGCGCCGTCTTCAACACCATCGAAGCCACGATGCGCACCGAAGGACTGCTGACGCAATCGCAACAGCTCACGGCCGAACTGCAGTCGCGGCAGGCGGAACTGCAGCAGACCAATGAAGAACTCGGCACCAAGGCGAAGCTGCTTGCCGATCAGAATGCCGAAGTGGAGCGCAAGAATACGGAAGTCGAGCAGGCGCGCCACGCGCTCGAGGAAAAGGCGATCGAACTCGCGCTGACCTCGAAATACAAGTCCGAATTCCTCGCTAATATGTCCCACGAGCTGCGGACGCCGCTCAATTCGATCCTCATTCTCAGTCAGCAACTGGCCGAGAATGTGCCGGGCAATCTGTCCGATCGGCAGATCGAGTTCTCCCGCAACATCAACTCGTCCGGCTCCGATCTCCTCAACCTCATCAACGATATTCTCGATCTGTCGAAGATCGAGTCTGGCACCGTGACGGTGGAGGTCGAGGAGATTCCTTTCGGCCGACTGCGCGAAAATGTCGAGCGCAACTTCCGCCACGTCGCGGAGGCCAAGAGCCTGCCGTTTGCCGTGGAATTTGCGTCCAACTTGCCGCGCTTCATGGAGAGCGACGACAAGCGGCTGCAGCAGATCCTCAAGAACCTGCTGTCGAATGCCGTCAAGTTCACCGCGCATGGTCACGTCCAGATGAGCGTTTTGCTTGCGGAGCAGGGCTGGACTCCCGATCATCCGGTTCTCAGCAAGGCGGATCAGGTCGTCGCTTTTGCGGTCGAGGACACCGGCATCGGCATTTCGCCCGACAAGCAGCGGCTGATCTTCGAGGCGTTCCAGCAGGCGGATGCGGGGACGTCGCGTCGCTATGGTGGCACGGGTCTGGGACTCGCCATCAGCCGCGAATTGGCGGCGCTGCTCGGCGGCGAAATCAAGCTCGCAAGCGTGTTCGATCAGGGCAGCACTTTTACGCTCTATCTACCTGTCAAATTCATCAAGCGCGATATTCCGCAGACCGAACTGACTGAGACGACTGTGTCTGCCCAGTCCTTGACGCGCGAACTCAAGATACTGCCGATCGCGCGGGAAGAATATGTCGAGGATGATCGCGACATCGTGCAGGAGGGAGATCCCGTTCTCCTGATTGTCGAGGACGACGTTCACTACGCGCGCATCCTGCTGGGCCTTGCGCGCGACAAGGGTTTCAAGGGCGTCATCGGCAACCGGGGCAGCGTCGCGCTGGCGCTTGCCCGTCGCTACAGGCCGATGGCGATCTCGCTCGATATCTTCCTGCCGGATATGCTGGGCTGGACGGTGCTCAATCAGCTGAAACTCGATCCGGTCACGCGCCATATTCCGGTGCAGATCATCACGCTCGATGAGGAGCGCCAGCACGGGCTGTCACATGGCGCCTTCGCCTATCTGGTCAAGGAGCCGACCACAGACGGCCTTGAAATGGCCTTCGACCGGCTGAAGAAATTCACAGCGCCGCGCACCAAGCGGTTACTGGTCGTCGAGGATGACGACATCGAGCGGAAGTCGATCGTGGAGCTTCTGAACGACAAGGACATCGAACTGGTGACGGCCGCGACCGGTGTGGATGCACTGCGCGCGATGCAGGATCATCCGTTTGACTGCGTGGTGCTCGATCTGCGGCTGCCGGACATGACGGGTTTCGAACTCCTGGAGAAGCTGCACGCAGATGCGGCTCTGTCGAAGGTGCCCGTGGTGGTTTTCACCGGCAAGGATCTGAGCGCGAAGGAACAGGCGCAGCTACGGGCTATGGCCAAGAGCATCGTGCTGAAGGACGTGCAGTCGCCCGAGCGGCTACTGGATGAAACGGCGCTGTTTCTCCATCGCGTGATCACCGATCTGCCCAAAGAGAAGCAGGCCATGCTCGAACGGCTGCACGGTTCGATGGAGATTCTCCGTGGCCGCAAGGTGTTGGTTGTCGACGACGATGCGCGCAACATTTTCGCGCTCACGTCGCTGCTGGAAAATCATGACGTCGACGTGCTCAGCACCACCAAAGGCCGGGACGCCATCGAGCTCATTCGCACCACGCCGGATATTAGCCTGGTTCTGATGGACATCATGATGCCGGAGATGGACGGATACGAGACGATCCGGCATATACGGAGCCTTCCAGAGTTTCGAACCCTGCCTATTTTGGCGCTCACCGCCAAGGCGATGAAGGGCGACCGGGAGAAATGTCTCGAGGCCGGTGCGAGCGATTACATCTCCAAACCTGTCAACACCGACCAGCTTCTGTCCCTCATGCGCGTGTGGCTTTACCGATGAGTGCGGTCGGCCTTGCAGGTGAACGAGTCTTGATCTGCGGAACCTCTGTCGGAGCAAAAGGATGAGCGTTCCGGAGCTTTCTGGCGATCGTCAATCCGTGAGCCAAGTGGGTGCGCCACGGCCGGTGGCTGCCGCCCTCGACGTCGTCAATATCCTGATCGTCGATGACGAGCCCAAAAATCTGACCGTCCTCGAAACCGTCCTAACCGATCCGAGATATCGTCTGGTCAAGGGAGGATCCGCCCAGGATGCGCTTCTGGCGTTGCTGCGGGAAGAGTTTGCGGTGCTGATCCTTGATGTGCAGATGCCTGGCGTCACCGGTTTTGAACTCGCCCAGATGATCAAGGAGCGCAAGAAGACCGCCGAGATCCCCATCATCTTCCTCACCGCGTTCTACAATGAAGACGAGCACGTCATTGAAGGCTATGACAACGGCGCCGTCGACTACCTGCTCAAGCCCATCAATCCCTCGATCTTGCGTTCAAAAGTGAGCGTCCTTGTTGAATTGCATCTCAAACAGCGCCAGCTGGAGAGCGCGAACCGTGCGTTGTCTGCCGAAGTCGCTGAACGGCGTCTCATCCAGGCGCAATTGAGCGAATTGAACGACACGCTGGAACAACGCGTCGCCGAGCGGACGGAAGCGATTATGCAGGCGGAACGTCTGAATCGCCTTCTGATGAACGAAGTCAATCATCGCTCGAAGAATCTTCTGAGCGTCGTATTGGCCGTTGCGCAGCAGACGGCCTATTCGAGTGGCCCGGATTTCGTTCGAAATTTTTCGAACAGAGTGCAGGCGCTGGCCGTCAATCAGGATCTGCTCGTCGAGAATCAATGGCGGAGCATCGGAGTGCTGGAGCTCGTTCGCGGTCAGCTTGCGCATTTTGGCGACCTCGTTCAAAGCCGGATCGCCGTCGAAGGACCGTCATTGCAACTTTCGCCTTCCGCTGCACAGTCGATCGGGATGGCCGTCCATGAACTGTCGACCAACGCGGTCAAATATGGCGCGCTTTCGACGGATCATGGCGCGATCGAGATCACATGGGCAGCCGACTATGAAAAGACGGATCAAGGCTTTCATATCCGGTGGGAGGAGCGCGGCGGCCCTGAGGTGAAGGCGCCCGCGCATCGCGGCTTCGGCACGACCGTCGTGACGAGAATGATTGAGATGGGGCTCGGCGGCCGGACAACCCTCGTCTATGCCGCCAGCGGACTGATCTGGAGCTATGTAAGTCCGCTCAGGAGGGTGTTGGAAGAGGAGCGATGATCTAAGGCTAATTGCTATTGCAGATCCCCGAATGACCGCTTCTGGCGCAAAGCGGACATAAAGCTTTTTTGCGCTGACCGATTCTTGCCGAAGCTAAGCGTCACGCTTTCATTGCTTCGAACCGGCGGGCCGACCGGCCCTATAGGCGTCAAGAAATTTTCTGGATGAGACGCCGTCTGCAAGCGCCCGAAGTTGAGTGGCCGAATCGTGTCCGAGTACCAACTCAGTGCGACGATTTGCAGTGTTCCACAACTTGATCCCTTCGGCCAAACGCTTTCTGCCCAGCGCTGTTAGCGATGCGTGTTTCGTTCGTTTGTCGTGCGCGTCCTGCTCAAGCTTCATCAAGCCGTCGCGCACTAACGGACGCAGCGCATAGGTCAATGATGAGATGCTGAGTGCGAGACGTTCGGCAAGCGTATTCAGAGTAGGGCCATCCACCCCACCGAGACGATCCGCCTGGAAAAGTAGGCCAACTTGCGTAGCCTTCAGGCCGGTTGGCGCCACAGCCTCGTCATAGAGATGACCGAGCCGCCGGGCAGCCTGACGAAGCGCTGTATGCGTGCAGGGAAGCTCGTCCAACTCATAAGCCGACGGAATCTCAGGATTTTTCTGGTTTTTCACGCCCTTAAGATAGTTGGGCCCCATAGCATTGAAAAGGCCTAGCCATCACCTAAATACTTGAGTGCCCAACAATTGGGTGCCAAAGTTTATGGAGAAAAGCCATGTCTGCGCGAAAAACCGCTGTTATCACAGGAGCGTCCTCGGGTATCGGCGCCGTCTACGCCGATCGTTTTGCCAAGCGCGGCTACGACCTTGTGCTTGTCGCGCGGCGCGTTGATCGCCTTGAGGATGTAGCCGACCAGATCCGGAAAGCTCACGGCGTAAACGTCGAAGCGCTTCAGGCTGACCTCGAAAAGGATAATGACATCGCCAAGGTTGAGCGCGTTCTATCAACCAATCCGACAGTCCGAGTCCTGGTAAACAATGCTGGTTTGGCTCGGCTGAAACCGCTTGCACAGTCTCTCCTTCAAGACTCGCTCGCGCAGATTGCGCTCAACATGACGTCTTTGACGCGCCTCACCCATGCCGTTCTGCCGGCCTTCGTGAAGGCGAATGACGGCTTGATCATCAACATTGCTTCGGTGCTCGGGATTCACGCGCTGCCGGTCAGCGCTGTTTACAGCGGCACGAAGGGCTTTGTTATAAATTTTACGCGCGGCCTTCAAGAAGAGCTCGCCAACACCGGTGTCAGGGTTCAGTTGGTCAACCCGGCTACAACCGCAACTGAGATATGGGACAACTCCGGAATTCCTCTCTCGGCACTCAACCAGGAAGCGGTGATGACGACTGAGAACATGGTTGATGCGGCATTGTCGGGCCTAGACAACGGCGAGAAGGTTACTTGGCCGTCGGTCGCCGACGCGACTCTCTGGGATAGGTACGACGAGGCACGCTCGGCACTTTTCGCCGCGACTCAAACCGGCAAGCCAGCTCCGCGCTATAATATTGCCTGATAAGAGATAGTAGAGAGACGCGCAATCTGTTGGCCAGAGCGTCGGCGGCGCGCGTCTCGCACGGAACGAATGCAAGATTTCCATGACCGCTTATGGCGCAAAGCGGACAACGTGCGTTTTCGAAGCGACCGTGGAAAAAGAACCCGAGTATCTATCTAGCTAGAAGCCTAAGCGAATCGTCCGGCATCCTCGAAGGAAAGACGCGGATCGCGCGGATGCAGCGACGCGGGATCGCCGACACCTATGCTGCAGATGAAATTCGATTTGACGCGTGTGCCGTGAAAGAAGGCTTCGTCGACGGCTACGTTGTCGAACCCCGACATTGGCCCGCAGTCGAGGCCCAACGCGCGAGCAGCCATCATCAGATACGCTCCCTGCAACGCCCCGTTGCGCGCCGCATTTTCCTCGGCCACAGCCGCGGAGGCGAAATGCTCATGTATGCGCTCTGGGGCGTGCGGCAGGAGTTTGGATAGTTGCTTCGCAAAGTCCAAATCGTGACCGATGATGGCGGTTAGTGGTGCCGCTAGGATCTTCTCCCGATTTCCATCCCACGCGAGTTCGGCGAGCTTGGCCTTACTTTGTGGGCTGCGAACCCAGACAAACCGAGCCGGGCAGGAATTCGCCGAAGTCGGACCCCATTTCATGAGGTCGTAGACCTCGCGCGTCTTGTCCTCGCTGAGAGCATCGCTGGTCCAACTGCGGTAGGTGCGCGCCGACCGGAACAATTGGTCAAGCGCATGGGATGTCAATTTGCGTTTCACGTGTTCTCCCTCTGGTTGCAAGCGGTCTGGACCGATATTGGTATGGTTGCTCTGCTTGGAAGGGTCGGTCGGGTGGGGCGGAATGGATTCCGAATTTGGCGGGCTGATGCGCCAAACCCGGGAAGTCCTCTTGCTGGCAATCAGTGGATATCGTTCAAAAAGCCGACCAGCGCCTCGTTCACGATCTCGGAGGCCTCGAGTTGCGGCCAATGGCCAACGCCCTCGAGGGGCAAGAAGCCCTTGAGGTTCGGCGCAAGCGCGGTCACGTCTTCCTTCTTCAGCGCCCGCATCTTGATCATGCCGTCCGACGTGCCGAACGCGAAGAACGCTGGCTGCTCGATCTTCTTGCCCACAAACGCCTTCGCCTGGTCGAAATAGGGCTGCATGCCGCGGTAGATGTTGAGCGGACCGTGAAAGCCGTCGCGCTGGAAGCCGGCGAGCGTGATTTCCGCGTCGTCCTTGTCGGCGAAAGGCGGAATGCCGATCGGAGACGGCCGCTGCATGTTTTTGCTCGGATCCATCGGCGTCCAGCCTTCGGATGCCTCGGGCAGGCCTGACATCCAGTAGAGCGCGCCCGGATAGGTCGAGGCGGCGTCGGCCCATCGCTCGTCAGCCTCGGGCTTGATGTGCTGGAACATGTAGAACACGTCCTCCTTGCCGGCCGCCTTTAGCATATCGAGCAAGAACGGCCCGGCGCTTGGCAGGGCTGGCGGCACGGCGACACCGAAGACCGCGTCGAAGAGATCCGGCCGCATCATCGCCGCGTTCCAGGCGACGCTCGCGCCGAAATCATGACCGACCAGTGTAGCGCGCTCGATTTTGAGATTGGCGAGGATGCCGACCAGATCCCCGACATGGTAGAGGATCGTGTAGAGCGCGGGATCTTCGGGCTTGGAAGTGTCGCCATAGCCGCGCGTGTCGAGCGCGATCGCGCGGTAGCCGGCAGCCGCAACCGCCGCCATCTGCCGGCGCCAATCGCGCCAGCCGCCTGGGAAACCGTGTACGAACAGCACGGCCGGGCCTTCGCCTTGCTCGGCCACGTTGAGCGTGACGCCGTTGGTCTCGACGAACGTCTGCTTTATTGAGCTGTCCCGATCTTTGAACGACATGAGTTGTCCTTTGTCTGGTAAATCTGGCCCGCGCATCGGTTCGGTCCGGCGCGGTTGTGAGATTGGGCGGGTCGCCTCCTAGACTGGAGCCGTTGTGAGGGATCGGATCCGAAGCTGCCCGACCTTGGCGGCGATGAACTGCGCGTGATGCACTACCGGCCGGAAAATTCGATCTAGAGGATTGGCTGGTGCTCCTGCACTGCAGCTATCGCGATCGCCATCCCGTCCGCGCCGTCCTTGGTATCAAGGATGCCCTTGACGAGTTGAGCGGTGATGACGTCCGCCGCCGGCCGGACGCGGCTTATTTTACGCAGGTAACTTGTTGAACATGTACCGCGCAATTTTCCACGCGCCATTGCCATTCTTAAGGACAAACAGCTCGCGATTCTTCTCGTTGCTGACAGCGTTTGCTTGCTTCACTGTGATCTGTACTTCTGAGTGCGTCAAAGCAAATGCATATTCGCCGCTCACGGTTATTTCGTCGAAGTTTATTTTCGCGGCGATCTTTAGCGCTCCGAAGCCATGAACGAAGAAGGCGTTGATCTGTTCTGCGCCCTGGATCGTCGGCGCGTCGACGGCCATCAGAATCCCGTCGTCCGTGAATAGAGACGCCAACACATCGGCCTGTGAGCGACCCATCGCCTCAATATAGTTTTCAATGACATGCTTGATGCGGTCCTGGTCCGTCCGGCTTTGTTCGTTTTGCATTGTTTCTAACTCCATTGAAGCCATGAGTTGTTCACTGCTTGCCGACAACAGATGGGCCGCATCGAACTGTTTGATTAGGGCGGATATTTCGATTAGACTTTTCGCACAGGCGGATAATTAATGGACTTAAACGGTGCATTCATTTTTGTTCGAGTCGCACAGCTGGGGAGCTTCACAAAAGCAGCCCGGGCGTTGCGCCTGCCTAACTCGTCTGTCAGCGACAGGATTTCGGATCTCGAGAAGTCTCTCGGCGTGCGCCTGCTTGTGCGCACGACCAGGAAACTTCACCTAACGGATGCGGGCTCAAAATTTCTGCAGAAAGCCAAACTCGCCGTGACCGCACTGACGGAGGCGGGGGAAGAAGCATCGTCATCTCAAAACCAGCCAACCGGCATTCTGAGAATAACAGCTCCGGTCGAATTTGATCTGTCGTCCATCTCCGCTGCTGTGACGGAATATCGTCGAAAATTCCCGCAGGTCAGAATGCAATTCCTGCTAACCGAGAGAGTGGTCGACCTAATAGGCGAGGGTTTTGATATCGCGATCCGAGTGGGACAGGCAAAGCCATCAAGCCTGTCGACTGTAGGCCTCGGGACCACCGGCTTCATCTTGGTTGCGAGCCCAGACTACATAAGCAGATCGCCAAAGATCAGCCGTCCGCGGGATTTGACCGATCACAACTGCTTGTCGGTTTCAACCGAAAAGGACGCGACCAGCACTGCCATTTGGGACTTGATCTCCGCGGGCGGCCAAAAGGCCAAGATAGAAATTCAGGCCCGCATCTCCTCCAACTCTCTCAGCGCAATCAAACATCTCGCTTCGGTCGCCGAAGGCGTTGCCCTTATTCCCGCAACCGTCGTGTGCGATGATGTTTCAGCAGGCCGATTGGTCCATGTACTCCCGGAGTGGTCGACGGCCCCGCAGCCCGTCTACCTTGCGCACGCAGATCGAAAAAATTCATCCAGCAAGGTCAAGGCGATGCTCCCGCTTCTTGAGCCCCATCTTCGCGACAGCCTTGGAGCGCCTATGAGGGCCGCCAAGCCGACGCGCAAACCGCGCTAATCGGTTTGGCATATCTAAGCCGAATGATCGCTAATGGCGCAAAACAGACGTTCATGCTCGCGTTCGTGTGTGAATTGTGAACACCTCCTGCGGCGAAGCGATTGACACATCTCCAGCGCCGGCGCGGCGCGTACAGGAATTTCGGATTTGTGCTCAGTTACAGACTTCGAAGTTTCCGGCGTATCCATTGCGCGTCTGCACTAGTTTGCATCCCTTGCCGATTGGGCGGCAGCCACCATTACCACAAATGATTTGCGCGGACGGCGCTGCGGGCGCCGCTACCTGGGTCGTTGAAGGGGCGCGCTTAGTCGGCGGCTTCTTGACTTCGATTTTTTCGCAAGCGTTGTTGTCTCCAACCTCATAGCCGGCGCGGCATGTTACTTTCGTGCAGCGATCGCCATCGGCCTTGTAGCCGCTTTCGCAGACCAACGGACAGATGCGGCCGGTTTTACTTTTGACTAGATCGAGCGCATCAAGACTTGCAAGTTTCACATCTAGGGTGGTGCCGGCGTGCTTGTTAAAGAGACCGAGTGCGCGCTGGGCGGCGCCGTTCCACTCGCTGGTAACGGCTCCGGTGTTGCAACCAACTCTACGCAGCTCTGCTTGTACTTGACGAGGTATATCAATTGCATTTTCGGCAGATCGTGATGAAGTTTCGAACTTCGAATCGGATGCAACGCTGGCCACCGGCCCAGTAGGTCTGTCCGTATCCAAATTCGGCGAGATCGCCTGGCGTCCGTCAGCCTCGCGCTTCCTCTCCGGTAGATTTGGGCCATCGGTAGCGTTTTTCTTCTCCGCCGCAACGCGTGCTTCTCCCGCAGCCTTCGCTACCGCGGCGATCTTGGCGCGCTCTGCTTCGGCCAGCTTGGCGTCTTCCGCCGCTTTTTTCTTTTCCGCTGCAACGCGCGCCTCTTCTGCAGCCTTCGCTACGGCGGCGGTCTTGGCACGCTCTGCTTCGGCTAGCTTGGCGTCTTCCGCTGCTTTTTTCTTTTCTGCAGCGATCCGAACCTCGTCGGCTGCCTTCGCTGCTTTCGCTGCTTTCGCTTGTTCCGCAGCACGCGCACCGTCGGCAGCGAGCCGGGCTTTCTCTTCGTCGGCGATACGTGATCGCTCGGCCGCGGCGCTGCGAGCTTCCTCGGCCAATAACTTTGCGCGCTGCGCCTTGGCGAGCTCCGTGTATAGGCCTCTCGGATAATCGACAATAAACGCCTCCCAAACCGCTTGGGTACCGATCGTCACTGCGGCGTCGTAGTCACGCCGGGCATCGGCATTGGTGGAGCCTGGCAATGAAGATGGGGGGGCAACTACAGTCGGTGATAGAACCGCACCCGACGGCACTAGCGACACGTCGTTGCCGCCGAGGGACCCGTAAACATAGGGCTCTTGCTTGTTGTCGGTAGCTTTCATCACATCGTCGCGAATGAAGCCGAAAGCCTTACGCAGGTCCAGTCCGGGTTTAGGCAGGTGATCCACGAGTGCGGTGGCGAACGGGCTATTGCGGCTCGTGCCGTCTGAAGCGGTCGAACCTGCTTTGGCGGCGAACGCAATCATGGTATTGGGCGTGGTAGGCTCAACCTTTGCCAAGCCTCGGCCAATCGCGCGAGAACCCAACGTACGCTTCATGGTCTTGGCGAACGGGTTGTCGCGACAAGCATCAAGGATTACCAGCCGCAGCTTTTTGGCGGGCTCAACAGCGACAAGGATACGGTCGAGCGAGACCGCTTCATCGTAGATATCCGTGTCCTGCTCAAGAGTCGCGTCGATCGGAATAATGTAATTGATGCCGTCGACTTCAATACCGTGTCCCGCGTAATAGATAACGGCTACGTCTGCATCACGCGTCTTTGCCGTGAAGTCCCGCAGTACTTTTCTCGTGTCACTTATGGAAAGATCACGACGCGAATCGACCGTATCGAAACCGGCTTTTCTCAACACTGTTTCGATGGCGGCCGCGTCATTCGCCGGATTCGCAAGTCTTCCGACATGACTGTAGGCGGAGTTTCCCACGATCAACGCGACTCGTTTTTCTGCCGCCGCCGCTGTAACCAACGTGCAGTAGAGCCCAGCCGCGATCAAAAGGCGTATGACGGTCACTATCAAAATTCCAAAAAGTATAACTTAGATTGCTACAGAAGCCCCCTGTTGGGTAGCGTAAAATTCGTCTGGTTAGCTTGGACTACCTGGCAGGCAACAAAAAAGATGGCGACGGTCGTTACTGCGTTCACCATCAACCTCCGTGGCGATCGCCGCTAATGGGGTTAACCAGATACCGCTGTAATTTACCGTACCGGAACTGCCCCGCCAGAGCGGGTAGGGTCCTTAAGATCCGATTGTATTGAAAGGAAATCGTTCGAACTACCGCCTCTCGCCAATCCTGAACGGTTGCAGTCAGGGCGCCTCGCAGATGCAAGTCCTTCAGTGTCGGAGGAGCGGGGGTCTATTCCTGTGGAGAGAGTCTGTCACCACAGTCATTTGCCCCGGTGCGGAGCGGCTAGGAATTGAAATAACCGCTTGGATGAGTCTGTCGTGACGTCCTGTCTAAACTTATAAGAAACTAGGTTCCCGCGTAAATCCGTCTTGCTACGACCGTCGAGTTGCCGGCAGTCCCAGCAGTGGCCAGTGTCAGGGTAGACATGCCATTCTACGGCTGAGCCAGCCGACTTGGCTTCATGTAGTTTTTCAACGCATTCGCTGGCGGGGGTTTCATTGTCGGTGGCGCCCATGAGAACTAGTGTCGGCTGCTTCATGTCATCGCTGACGATGTCAAAGCTCGGCGTATTTGGCCGCGAAACGCGGAAGCACCCGGGATAGAAACTTGCAACGGATGCGAACGGGCGACCGCCCATCGCTTCCGCGTACCTTGCGCTGGAGACGATAAGGCCAACCATCGCTCCCCAAGAGAACCCGACGAATGATAGCCGAGTCGGGTCCACGAACGGATATTGACGGAGATGGTCCGCCGCTTGAAATGCGTCCTTTGCTCCGCGGAATAGATTGACGCCGTTTCGCGGCCCGAAGCACAACGTGCTAACCTGCCGAGGCGTCAGACTGTCGATCAGGAGAACGACATAGCCAAGGCTGACAGCTTCGCGCGCCCAGAGGACGATCGCTTGGTTCACGCCTGCGCACTGATGGACCATCACCAGCGCAGGAAACGGGCCATCGCCGTCAGGCTTCAGAAACGCAGCTTGGGACGAAGTCAGTTCATCTCCCGCCTTGACCGGCTGCGGATAGGTGAGATCCTTCGCGAATGACGTGGCGCGGCTGGCGATGTCAGAAGGAAGCATACGTAACGGCGTGACAAAATCTTCCGCCAAAGAGCTCGTCAACAGCCCGGCGGTACCTGCGATCAACACTAGTGCAACGTAAGACACTCGGCAAATGGTCGCCATCTCGTCTCCGAGCTTTACTACAATGAACCTGGTTCCATGCGGAACCTGTCTCAACGCGCTTGTCGATCAAATTGGTTTGCGGCTAGGATCACGTCATATTTTGATAAGTTATTTTGGAGCCGTGATCATGCAAGCGGTCATTTCCAAGCGATTGATATTTTGGCATGTGGCTTTATGCGCATCGGCGACGCTCTTCATCAGCGCAGCGCTCGCGGTGTTGTCGCAGGCGGCATTTGCGCTCACGCAGGATGCTGCGATCGAGCAGTGCCGGATGTCGGTTGGAAAGCCAATTGTGATGTCCTGCATGCGCGGTGGCGGCGGCAGCCTGGAAGCATGCCGGACGAAGGCCACTCCCGCAGTACGCTCTTGTGTGATGTCGAGACTGAACGCGGCAAACGGGCGTGCCAATGTCGCCGTCGCCGTCCCCGCCGATGTCACGCCGAAGATCGCACCGGAAACGGCATTGCCGGTCGGCTTTGTCGCACCGCCGCGCTCGATCTCCGATATCACGGCGATCCTCGATACCGAGAAGCCGGACGAGAAAAAGATCGAGCAACTAAGGGCCGACGCAGACGTGAAGCCTCCCGGCGGAGCTTCGCGCGTCTCGCTTGCGCAGTTCTATCTCGACCGTGCGGGCGCAAGAAGCCAGCTCGGTCGGCTAACGGATTCCATCTCCGATCTTGAAAAAGGGATTGAGGCGGGCCGCGGTGCTGCTCCGCCGGGACTGATGGCGCGCCTGGTTCAACTAGTGGCTGTCCAGTACGGCAGTGCGGGCGATCCGAAGAAGGCGCTCGAAACATATCAGCGGCTACTGCGCGACACCGCGAACACGCCGGGTGCGAAGGGGTTCGTACATACAGCCAATCGCTCGATTGCCAATTCGCTGATCCAGATGGGCGATATCGTTCAGGCAGAAGGCTACATGCGCCGCAGCCGCCCGGCGATCGAGGAGGCGCGAACGAGTGGCCATCCTTCCATGCGCGCAGCGTATGCGCGTTACGGCCAGAATTGGGAGGCGGAGATCGAGCTCGGGAATGCTGCCATTTTCGAGGCACGTGGACAGTTTAAGGAGGCTGAGGCTTCGCTTCGCATTGCGGAAGCCCGCAAGCGCGCAGGCATGAAGGGCCTTCTGAGTGGCGAGAATCCGCCGACGGAGTCGGCATTGCTTCAATCCATCGATTTTATCACGCTCAGTCTTGCACGGACGAAGGCCCGGCAGGGCCGTCTTGCGGAGGCCGAATCCGATGCACGTCGCGCGCTGTTGTCCCGGTTGAAGGACCAAGGCAAATATCATTACGCGACGCCGCGTTTCATTGCAGGTCTTGCGGGCATCCTGGTCGAACAGGGGCGCCATTCCGACGCCGAAAAGCTGCTGCGCGTTGCACTCGATATCGGCAAGACGACGGGCGTTCCGGATGAAGCGCCACAAACCGTACAGATGCTTTCACAGCTTGGCGGCGTCCTTAACTTGCAGCGCAAGAGCCGTGACGCCGTCGCGGTTTATGCCCAGATCGACAGGGCAATCGCCAATTGGGAGCCGATGCGGCGTCAGGTATTCGAACTGAACGGCTCGCGTATCGCATCGCTCTATGCTTCGGGCCAGATCGAGGCGGGCATTTCCGCGGCTGACCAGTTGGTCAAGAAGCAGATCGCACGCGTAGGCGAGAGCCATTTTGATACGGCGTCGGCGCGCGGAACCCTTGCTATCGGCTTGATGCGAGCAGGACGCGATGAGGAAGCTATCCGCGAATTCAAGACCGCAATACCAATCCTAGTCGCATCGTCGCGAGAGAATGCAGACGGTGACGACACAACCGTCGTTGCGGCCAAGAATCAACGCTTCCAGGCGATCATAGAAGCCTATTTCAGAATGTTGGCCAGGCAGAAGAGCCGGTCCGCAGATATCGGTGTCGAAACATTCAGCTTGGCGGACGCCGTCCGTGGCAGCTCGGTGCAGCAGGCCTTGGCGGCTTCGAGCGCGCGTAGTTCAGTCAAGGATCCCGCGCTGGCCGAGCTGGTGCGCAAGGAGCAGGATCTGTCGAAACAGATCAATGCGCAAATCGGTACGCTGAACAATGTGTTGTCCTTGTCATCGGCTGAGCGAGATGAGAAGGGCGTGCAGACGCTGAATGTGTCGATCGCCAATCTGCGCAGCGCGCGGACCAAGGCGCGACAAGAGATCAATCGGCTTTTTCCGGCTTATGCAGATCTGGTCGCGCCAAGAGCGCCATCCGTGGACGAGATTCGCGATACGCTGGCGCCCGACGAGGCGATGCTATCATTTTACTTTGGTCAGGACGCGAGTTTCGTCTGGGCGGTTCCGAAGACCGGTGCGGTTGCCTTTGCTTCAATCGGGTCCAATGCAGCGGATGTCCAGACCAAGGTAGCTCAGTTGCGCGAAGCGCTCGAGCCGCAGGCGGCTATGATTTCCGATATTCCCGCTTTCGATGTGGCATTGGGATATGACCTGTATTCGTCGCTCCTTAAGCCCGTAGAAGCCGGCTGGAAGCCGGCCAGGAAACTGATCGTCGTCACCAACGGCGCGCTGGGTCTGCTGCCACTCTCACTACTGCCGACGCAGCCGTCGGTGATCAAGAAGAATGAGGAGGTTCTGTTTGCGAGCTACAGGGATGTGCCCTGGCTGGCGCGCACCCATGCGGTCGCCATGGTTCCGTCCGCAGCCGCATTGCGCACTTTGCGGCAGCTACCGCCCGGCAAGTCCGACCGTAGCGAGATAATCGCGTTCGGAGATCCGTATTTCAACACCGAGCAGCAGGCCGAGGCCGAGCAGATCGATGCAAAAATACGAATCGCCGATGCCGCCGACGCCAATACCATGCGCGGTGTGCCGCTGAAGCGGCGCAACAGTCCGAAGCTTGACGGCGTGGATAGCGCGGAGCTTGGCTTGTTGCCGCGGCTTCCGGATACGGCCGACGAATTGCGCTCGATCGCCTTGGCGCTGCGGGCTGACCCGTCGAAAGTCTTGAATCTAGGCAAGGGAGCGACGGAGAAAGCCGTTAAGTCGATAAATCTGTCCGGCTTCAAGATTATCGCGTTTGCAACGCATGGCCTCGTGCCTGGCGAATTGAATGGGCTGACCCAGCCGGCGCTTGCATTGTCCTCGCCGACTGTGACCGGTGAAGAGGGCGACGGCCTATTGACGATGGAGGAGATACTTGGTCTCAAACTCGACGCGGACTGGGTCATTCTTTCGGCCTGCAACACCGGTGCGGGCGCCGGCGCCGGCGCAGAAGCCGCCTCGGGCCTTGGCCGGGCGTTCTTTTACGCGGGCACCCGCGCTCTTCTGGTCACCAACTGGTCGGTGCATTCACAGTCCGCGCGAGAGTTGATGACAGATCTGTTTAAGCGGCAGGCCGACGATCCAAAGCTGGCACGCGGCGAAGCTCAGCGTCAGGCCATGATGGCTTTGGCTGACGGACCCGGCTATCTGAATGCCGATGGAAAGACAGAGTTCGCTTACGCACATCCGTTATTCTGGGCGCCCTACTCCATTATAGGGGATGGGGGCACCAGATAAGTTTATAGATCGCGTTGGGGGGGATGATGCGACGTCGTATAGGAATTTGCTTTACGTTCGCCTGCCTGATCGTGCTGTGTCAATCCGTGCCGTCGCGGGCCGCGGGGGTATTAATCACACAAGAGGAGGCCTCCTTGCCGCCGCCGAAAGGTGCAGTAGTCGTCGATCGGCGCGGTGTCACGCGTGGCCCGAAGATCGAGCTCCTTTCCGGCAGCGATAACATCCAATCGCCGACTCACTTTCAGCTCAAGTTCCTGTCATTTGGTGGAGCGACGATCGATGTTACCTCCGTAAAGGTCATTTATCTTCGTACGCCGAATGTGGACTTGACGGAACGGTTGAAGGTGTTCGTTCAACCGGCTGGCATCGATATGCCGGATGCGTCTCTACCTCCCGGCGAGCACATGCTGCGCGTGGATCTCAAGGATTCTGATGGGCGCCCCGGCAGCACGAGTTTCGTCCTCAAGGTCGCGCGCTGACGCGATGGCAATCATTTGTCCGTACTGTCTTCGAGAGAACAGCGATCTCGTACTGGTCTGTGGCTGGTGTTCCAGAGACATCGCCGTTCCCGAAGCACTGGCGAGGGAACGCAAGGACCTGATTGCCAAGCGTGATGCAGCAGTGGCTAAACTTTCCCGGATCAGAACCGAGATCGCGTCCATCCGTGCGAAGCGGAAGGGCTGAGGCGTCTTATGGAATGCCCGTTCTGCACAGAGACAATCAGGGATGAAGCCATCGCGTGCAAGAACTGCTCGCGTGACCTGCGTTTCGTCCGTCCGATCCTGCTCGAGGTCCAGGACCTTGTCAGTGAAATCGACAATCTAACGCACGCGCTGGATCGGGCCGAGGTTGCGCTGGCGCGGCTGACCAGTCCGCTCCGCTACTACGTAATTCACTTTGCGGTCTATGTACTGCTGCCAGCCGTGTTACTTGTAGCCGCCCACATTGTAATCACCATCGTCCTCAATGTTGCACCGCTATATCTGCGTCTTGCATCGATCGTGATCCCGTTGTTGTTCGGAATTGCTTCGATGCCCTTCAATAAGCTTGGGCCACTCGGCGCTTGGCTGGTGGGGTTGATCACGGCCATCCTGAGTGTAGGGTGCATGTTGGTTGTTACCGGAATCAACGACAGCGTGCCGATTGTCCCGGCATCGGTCGTCGAGTGGCGTGAGGTCGGAGAATATGTAGCCAGCATCAGTTTGGCATTCCTGTCCGGCAATGTCCTCGGGATGGTTATTTTTCGAATTTTGCCGAACACATTGGCGCAGGGTGGCAAACCCAATGCCATTGCCTTTAAGGCTGCCCGCCTGCTCGGAGAGCACGTTGGCGGAGAGCAGATGAGACGTCGTGCAAGATTGATTCAGGAGTTTGCGCAGACCGCGGGACCACTGCTCGGCGCAGGTGCCGGCGTGGCTGGGTCTCTTTATACCGGACTCAAAGGTGTGATTGGATCCTAACTTCCACAAGCCAACGTGTGTTCCGTGCCGTTGGCCAAACGCGCGCCAACTCCGTCAGCTGAACAATGTTTGTTGGCCGCTCCGCAACCGTCCGCTTCTGGCGCAAAGCCGCCGTTCATAGGGCTCGCTGTCGGGGAGCGAGGACTTCTATTTCACCACGCGATAGGCCGCTCCGGCCAAATCCGTCTGGTGGCTCGCGTCGCCTAATTTTTAAATGGAGAAGCTCCGCCGGGTCTGACGTTTATGTTTTTTCCCCGTCCGTATTTGGGTTAGTGGTGCTCAATATCCTGAGGAGATAGAGCCTCCAGTGCTCCTAAGACCGCTACCAGTTTCGGCAGCGTTCGTTTCGAGCGCGGTGTCTACGTCCAAATGACGGCGATCGATGGTTCGTGGCGCCGCTCATGCGTCATGAGGGATGTATCGACATACGGAGCCACGCTGACGACTAAGGCGTCGATCGAAGGCCTTAACCTCTGCGAATTCTTCCTCCTATTATCCACTACCGGCCTCGCTTTTCGCAGGTGCGAATTAGCTGGCGTCAAAGGCGATGTTTTCGAAAGGGGCGAAGAAGAAGCCTCAGTCGGTTAAAGCGGAATGGCGCCAAACAATGCTACCGGCCGGAAGCTCCGTGTGGGGAACGGAACTGGTCCGCCAAAGTTTCATCTGCGGTTGATATCACACGCCAATTTGCGCGGAAGGGCAAGATGCACGCAGGAAGAGGTGGTTCGTACGGTGCCGACTCGGCCGTCGATGAGGGCTTCGTGCGGGTTCGCGGAGCTCGCGAGCACAATCTGAAGAATATCGACGTCGACATTCCCCGCAATGCACTTGTCGTTTTTACAGGGGTGTCGGGATCGGGCAAGTCCTCGCTGGCCTTCGGCACGCTCTATGCCGAGGCGCAGCGGCGTTATCTTGAGTCGGTGTCCCCTTACGCGAGAAGATTGTTCAATCAGATGTCCATTCCTGAGGTGGACGAAATCGAAGGTCTGCCACCAGCCGTGGCTTTACAGCAGCAACGCGGATCTCCGACGACACGCTCGTCGGTCGGCAGCGTGACGACGTTGTCGAACCTGCTGCGCATGCTGTATTCGCGCGCCGGCGACTACCCGCGTGGACAACCACTGCTCTATGCCGAGTCATTTTCGCCCAACACTCCCGAAGGAGCTTGTCCTCATTGTCACGGAATCGGTCGGATCCACGATATTACCGAGGCCTCGATGGTCCCCGATGACAAGCTCACCATACGGGAGCGAGCCGTGGCGGCTTGGCCGAGCGCCTGGCAGGGACAAAATCTGAGGGACATCCTGGTAACTCTCGGTCATGACGTAGACACGCCCTGGCGCAAACTGCCGAAGAAGACCCGCGACTGGATACTCTTTACCGAGGAACAGCCCACCGTCCCGGTATATGCTGGCTACACGCCAGCTGAGGTGAGGCGAGCCCTCAAACGCAAGGAAGAGCCGAGTTATCACGGCACCTTCACCGGCGCGCGCAAATACGTCTTGCAGACGTTCGCAACAACGCAGAGCGCGATGATGAAGAGGCGGGTTTCGCAATTCATGCTGAGCGGCCGTTGCCCGGTATGTCGGGGAAAACGGCTTAAGCCCGAAGCCCTCTCGGTCAAATTCGCAGGCTTGGATATTGCGGAACTGTCTGAGCTTCCTTTAAGGGGCGTTCGCGAGTTGATCGTGCCGTATCTCGAAGGCAAAGCTCATACGCCCAAAGACCATCCGGAAAAAGCTCTCGTGGTCCAGCGCATCCTGGAAGATCTGAACGGGAGATTGGCGGTTCTGCTCGATCTCGGCCTGGGATATCTCGCCCTCGAGCGCAGCACGCCGACACTGTCCCCCGGCGAATTGCAGCGGCTCCGGCTGGCGACCCAAGTCAGGTCGAACCTGTTTGGCGTGGTGTATGTTCTGGATGAGCCCTCCGCTGGGCTTCATCCAGCCGACACCGAAGCTCTCCTGCGAGCGCTGGACCGGCTCAAGGCAGCAGGCAATTCGCTTTTCGTCGTCGAACATGAATTGGATGTCGTCCGCCACGCGGACTGGATAGTCGATGTCGGCCCCGCCGCGGGCGTTCACGGGGGCGAGGTGCTTTACAGCGGTATCCCTAAAGGACTTGCCGGCGTCGAGGCGTCTCAAACAAGGCGCCATCTGTTCGGAAACGCGACGGCCATCGACCGCACGCGCCGTCTCCCGCGAGGTCAGCTACAACTTCGCGGTGTCACCCGCAACAATCTCAACGACCTCGACGTCGACATTCCTGTCGGTGTGTTTACCGCGGTGACCGGCATCTCGGGGTCGGGCAAGTCCAGCTTGATCACTCAATTTCTGGTCGAGAAGGTTGGGGAAATATTGGGGCACAAGAGCGGCGAAGAGGACCGGGGCGCTCCGGACGAAGGAGACCTTCTGGAAACCGCCATTCAAACGCTTGGCGGCAACATCGTCGGGGGCATGGAGCACGTAAAACGTCTCGTTGTCGTCGATCAAAAGCCGATCGGGCGCACCCCGCGGTCGAATCTCGCCACCTATACAGGGCTTTTCGATCACGTCAGAAAGCTGTTCGCGGCCACGAAGCAGGCCAAGACACGGCACTATGATGCCGGCCGCTTTTCTTTCAATGTCGCCAAAGGACGTTGCGAAACCTGTCAGGGGGAAGGCTTCGTCACCGTCGAATTGCTTTTCCTCCCGTCAGTCTACGCGCCATGTCCGACCTGTCATGGGTCGCGCTACAACGCGAAGACGTTGGAAATCAAGATCCGGGACAAATCCATTGCCGACGTGTTGGGCATGACGGTGGACGATGCGCTCGCGTTTTTCGAGAAAGATGCGCTACTCGCACGTTCGCTCGGTGTCATTCGAGAGGTCGGCCTCGGTTATATCAAACTCGGTCAGTCCGCAACGGAACTCAGTGGCGGCGAAGCCCAACGGATCAAGCTCGCTACCGAATTGCAACGAGCTCAGCGGGGGGCGGCACTATATGTACTGGATGAGCCGACGACTGGATTGCATCCCTCAGACATCGAAAAGCTAATGCTGCAGCTTCAAGGCCTGGTGGATGCCGGTAACACGGTGGTCGTCGTCGAACACGATATGGCAGTGGTCGCCGAAAGTGATTGGGTAATCGATATGGGCCCCGGCGCAGGCAATGAGGGCGGATCCGTCGTGACCGCTGGCGAACCGCAACATGTTGCGCGCAACGCCGAAAGCCGCACGGCCAGATTTCTGGAAGCCTCAATCGGTTAGAGACCCGATCAACTTACTCCCGTCTTTCTGAAGAAGCCGGCGCCAGACATGGCTTATCGCAACGTCACCGGGATCGTACCGTAAAATGGGGTGATGAGCGGCATTGAAGCCGCCGTGGTCATGGACAAGTCGGCGGGCCAACCGTCAAACTTGATGACACCTGTTCCGGCGAGCTCAGGGGCGCGGCCGGTCAGGGGAGGCGTGATCGTCTACGGCACGATTGAACTCTCTTTGGAACCCGGCGTTGACGGGTATGGAGGTCTTTCGTGTTTCGAATTTTGTATCTTAGCACTGCAAATGAGCCATTTTCATCCGGGGATCTTTCCGAGCTACTGCAAAAGGCAAGGGCCCGGAATGATGCGGCGCATATAACAGGCATGCTTGTCCATTCGGACGGCGACTTTCTTCAGGTGCTTGAGGGAGAGCCGGATAATGTAATCGAAGTTTACAGCCGCATCAGCGTCGATCCGCGGCATCGAGATATCAGCTTGCTCCAGCGCGGCCTTGCATATGGTGATCGACTGTTTCCGAACTGGGCAATGGGCTTCAAGCGGGTGCCGGATCAGACATTAGTTAACGAGGCCGTTGGGTTGAACGGCCGTGTGAAATTGCGATATCTAGATGCTATGTCGGCTCTGGATTTCCTGTTGGCGTGCAGCCAAAACCAGACCTAAACAATCCCTCAGATGGGCGCCCTGAACTTGAGATGGACCTCCAACCTGATGTCTGGCACCTGAGGGGAAGCGCCGAAGCCGCGTGCGTCTCCACGAATGATGGTCCCGGCGAAGCTCAGCGTCGCCTCGTCCAGCCCGAACAGGGACGGGATTTCGTTGGCGTGACGCGATGTCCGCACAGTCGCTTCGAACTTCCCGTCTCGTTGCGAGTAAGCGCCTTTGTACAGCAGAGAAGAATCGCCCCCAAGCAAAACGCCGTCACAGAGCACGACGACGCCGGCACCTCCGGACCCACCGAGACCGGCATTGAACGCAATGCTATAGAGCCCATTTTGTAGCAACGACCTACGCCCTTTGGCCGCGGTGGATAGCTACTTGCAATCGCTCAACTCGCTGTCTGGTTCCATCGACCCGAGGCTTTAGAACACGCCTTCGAAAGTCCGGCGACCGCCGGTATCGCCGACGGAAGCTCTGACCCAAGGCATGGTGAATGCCTTTCCGACCGAGAAGGAACTCAAGAATAGCTTAGCTGTTTTCAAGCCGTGCCCGACGATGACAACATTCTCGAATGTCAAAACACCGAAACGGCACGTCTGATTTCCGGTCAATGCCAAATCCCATTCTCGGGACGAAATGCCCTAGAGAGACGTGACTATGTCGAAGAACACGAACGACGCCGAGACTCTATCCATGTGGGCGACGGATATCCTCCTTGAGGCCCACGCCATCGCGCCCTGTCCGGATCACGGCTATCTGCGCCTTCGTCACAGCCACCATGCCGTGGATTATGCAAGATCGATCGCCGAACATCGAAAGTTCTCCGGTAAGAACAAGGAGCAACGGGTGAAAGCCATCGAGAAAGTACTCGATGGCCTAGCGGACACCTGTCCGGCCTGCGAGTGATGGCCCGGAAGCTCAAGACCTACCAGACATCGATCGGCTTTTTCGACCTGGCCGTTGCCGCGCCGTCCATGAAGGCCGCGCTCGAGATCTGGGGCGCCGACAGCAACCTGTTTCACCAGGGCTTCGCCGAGGAGACCGACGACCCTGCAATCGTCTCGGCAACAATCGCGCATCCCGGCATCGTTTTGCGGAGAGCAGTCGGCACCAATGGCGCGTTCAAGGAGACGAGCGAACTTCCGAAAGGCCTTGCGGCCGGCAAGAAAGTGTCAATTCCGCGGAAGCGGGTGGCTCCTCAGGCCAAAGCGACCAAAGTCGACAACGCGGAAGCACGTAGAGCCGCGGCCATCTTCGACAAACAGCAGCGGAAACGCGAAGCCGACCAGCGCAAGGAAGAGCGAGCCAGGATCAAGGAGCGAGAAGGGAAAGCAGCGCAGGTTGCAAGCGCACAAGTAGCCTTTGATGCCGCTGAACAGGAGCACGACGCGAGAGATGCCGCGATACAGGCGGAACGCGACGAAATCGACAATCGCACGGAGGCCGAACGACGGCGCTGGGAGCAGCAACGGGAGAAGCTGGGCGCCGCGCTACGTCGGGCCAAGAAGGGCGGCGACTGAGGCGGGAATTGGAACGGAACTCCGATTGTTCGGTTTCGTAACCATGCAGCCTCGCAACATGGATACAATCTTCATTGCAACGGCTTTTCCACTGGCGCTTATTCTCCTCGCGATCGCGTACGCCCCGTTCTTATTTGGTTGGTTATGATGTGCGGGATCCCCCTGACCTTTGACTTTGCGCTGCGGCTCCATAAGTAGGTCGTAGATCCACAGCCTTGGTAGAATCCACTGTCCGACCAATTCAGTTTGTTTGCGGAAAACACGCCAGGTCCCGATGGACTCCGGTATGCCGAAGACTTCGTTTCGGCAGCGGAAGCGCTCGACCTTATAGCCCAAGTGGCCGACTTGCCCCTCCAGCCGTTTCAGTTCGGCCAGTATGAGGGCAAGCGTCGCGTAGCCTCCTTCGGGTTCAGCTACGACTATACGGCACGCCACCTCGTTGAAGCCGAGCCAATTCCTCAATGGCTCTCCGATGTCTCACATCGCGTCGAGACTTTCGGTGGACCCAGTACGCGAATACAGCAAGTCCTCTGCACCGAATACGACGTCGGCGTCGGGATCGGTTGGCACAGTGACAAGCCGCACTTCGACCGGATCTTCGGCCTGTCGCTGGGCGCGATATGCAAGTTCCGATTTCGCAGGCCCGCTTCGACCAAGTTCGAGCGTTTCACCCTCGAAGCGAAGTCCCGTTCGATCTACATGATGTCCGGCGAGGCGCGGTCGGTATGGGAGCACAGCATTCCGGCCGTCGAAGCCAAACGCTACTCCATCACCTTCCGGACGATGGTCGAGCGTAGCCCCTAATGGCAAAGAATCGGATATCGAGGACGAATGGCGAAACGGACCGGCAGCGCCGATCTTCCTTTGCATGGTGGACGGGTTCCGCCATGGCTGGCCTCGCGCATGTCAGCGCTCGGTGCCATCGTCACCCAGGCGATCGTCCACCATTACGGTCGCGACGAATTTTTGCGGCGGCTGTCCCATCCGTTCTGGTTCCAATCCTTCGGTGCCGTGATGGGAATGGACTGGCATTCGTCGGGGATCACGACCAGCGTCATCGGTGCTCTCAAGCGCGGCCTGGGTCCGCTGCAGGACGAACTCGGCATCCACGTCTGCGGAGGTCGGGGCCAGCATTCGCGGAAAACTCCTGACGAACTTCACGCGCTCGGCGACCGCATCGGATTCGACGGGGCCGCCCTGACGCGCGCGAGCCGTCTCGTCGCCAAGGTCGATAGCGCAGCGGTCCAGGATGGCTTCGATCTCTACCTGCACGGCTTCTTCGTCACCGACGAGGGCAAATGGACGGTGGTCCAGCAGGGCATGAACGGCGACAAGAAACAGGCCCGTCGCTATCATTGGCATTCCGAGAACCTGACGAGTTTCGTCGACGAACCGCACAGCGCCATCGATGGTCCGTTTCAAGGAAACGTCTTCAATCTGACGGATGGGCGCGCCGCGCCTTCCCGAACAGCGCAACTGGACCTGCTGATGGCTTTGGGACCCGACGGCATCGTCGACGAGTTCGCGGCGCTGACTGGCAGCGCGCCTGCCCAGCCCCTCCTGCCGCATCTCGTCATGCCGGCGCATCACGATGTCCGCTCGAGCGATGTGTTCACCCGGCGCCTTCATGGCACGCTCGCCGCGGCTGCCGAGCGCGTGCCGCTCGACTTTCCCGAGCTACTGCTCACGCCGGGCGTCGGCGCACGGACGGTCCGCTCGCTTGCGATGGTGGCCGAGGTCGTCCATGGCGCGCCGTACCGCTTCCGCGACCCGGCGCGGTTTTCACTCGCCCATGGAGGCAAGGATCGTCACCCGTACCCGGTGCCGATCAAGGTCTACGACGAGACCATCCGCGTGCTGAAGACAGCCGTCCAGAACGCCAAGCTCGGCCGAGACGAGGAGATGCAGACTCTGAAACGGCTCGACGACCAGGCTCGCCGCCTCGAACAAACGGCAAGCGGTCCGTCCTTCGAGGATTTCGTGGATGGCGAATTACAGGCATCCTCCGCGCTCGGCGGTCGCTCGGTCTTCGGCTTGGAGGAGGAGCGATTCGGCGAGCGGTCGGCAGCGAAATGAACACCCGGCTGCCGCGCGTAACGCCCCTGACGCTGAAGAGCAAGGACGCGCTCGCGCTTTCAGCCCTCCTGATGAAGCCGCGGAACGCGCAAGCCTGTTTCGTCTTCGCCCACGGTGCAGGCGCAGGCATGACGCACCCGTTCATGGAAGATGTCGCTGCAAAGCTTTATGGCCATGGCATCGCGACCTTGCGCTTCCAGTTCCCGTTCATGGAGAAGGGCAGCAAACGCCCCGACACTCCGGCTGTTGCGCATGCGGCCATACGATTGGCCGTGGCGGACGCCCGCCGTCGATGCCGCCGCGTGCCTATTATCGCGGGTGGCAAGTCATTCGGCGGGCGCATGACCTCGCAGGCGCAAGCAGAAGATCCGATCGAAGATGTACGCGGGCTGGCCTTTGTCGGTTTCCCCCTGCATCCGACCGGTAAACCTTCGATCACAAGGGCCGAACACCTTGCAGGCATTCGGATCCCCATGCTCTTCATCCAGGGAACGCGTGATAAGTTGGCGGAGCCCGTGCTGTTTCGCCAAGTTTGCAAGGGATTGAGATCGAGGGCAACGTCTCACCTGATCGATGGCGCCGATCACGGCTTTCATATCCCGGCCCGCAGCGGACGGACCGACCAGGACGTAGTGGCGGAAATTGCGCTCACCATCTCCCAATGGGTGGAGCGCTTGGAAAGCTAATGTCGCCCCCGTCGAGCCCGCTCGGATCGAATTACTTCGCGCCCATGTCTCCGGCCAGCAAAGCTGCATACGCCCGGGCCTTTTCGAGTGCCCTGACTTCCACCTGCCGCACACGCTCGCGTGACACGCCCAGTTCTGCGGCCAGGTCGTCAAGTGTAAGAGGGGTATCCGACAGCCATCGTGCTTCGATGATACGCTGCTCTCTCGGTTTCAGATGGGCGAGCGCTTGCCCGAGGATCTGCCGCCTCCAGTTAAGTTCGCTGCGTTCCGCGACGTCGTCTTCAAAATTCGACGTTGGGTCGGCCAAGCGCTCCTGCCACTCAGCGCCTTCTTCTTCGTCCACTCGTGAAGCCGCATTGAGCGACATGTCTCCGAGGAACCGCCGGTTCATCTCAATGACCTCGCGTTCAGGCACATTCAAGCGGCGCGCTATCGTTGCTACGTGGTCGGGCTGCATATCGCCTTCTTCGAGCGCTGCGATCTTGCTCTTCAAGCGACGCAGGTTAAAGAACAGCCGCTTTTGGGTGGACTTGGCGCTAATCTGGACGATCGACCACGACCGCAGGATGTAATCTTGGATCGTTGCCTTGATCCACCAGGTGGCGTAGGTCGCAAGCTTGAAACCTTTAGACGGATCAAATCGCTTCACGGCTTGCATCAGGCCGATGTTGCCTTCCGAAATGACATCAGCGATGGGCAGCCCATAGCCGCGATAGCGCATCGCCAATTTGGCGACCAGCCGGAGATGGCTGGTCACAAGATGATAGGCAGCGTTCCTGTCGCCGTGTTCGCGTAAGCGCCTGGCGTAGGCGAGCTCCTCTTCAGGTTTGAGGAGAGGAAACTGCTTGATCGCGGTGAGATAGTTTGTAAGGCCTTCTCCAGCGGCCAAGGCTGGAAGTGCGAACTGGGTCATCCCTGCCTCCTGTCGATTTCGCGAGCGATCAACGCGCCATGCCAAATGTCGCGCAAATCCGCGACGGCCGAAGCCATCGCGGAACGATTGCACGAAGTGATCGAATAGGCGTCAGGCCGCCTTGGCTTCAAGTTGCTCGACGTTTGAGCGCGGACCTGCGTTGATGGCGATCTTTCGCGGCTTCATGGCCTCGGGAATCTCGCGGATCAGGTTGATCTGCAGCAGGCCGTTCTCGAAAGTCGCGCTGGTTACCTGGACATGGTCGGCGAGGTTGAATTGCCGCTTGAACGCGCGACCAGAAATGCCCTGGAACAGGAAGTCACGCTTCTGTTCGCCTTTGCGGCCCTCGACCGTCAGAACGTTCTGCTCTGCCGTCAAGCTGATCTCGTCCGGCGAAAAACCCGCCAGAGCAAGCGAGATGAGGTATCGGTCATCTCCGACACGTTCGATATTGTATGGGGGGAAACTGTCCTCGTTGGCGCGCTGAGCGGCATCCACGAGGTCAAACAGGCGGTCGAAGCCAATGCTTGAGCGCCAAAGCGGAGCAAAGTCGTAAGTCTTCATAGCCAAATCCTCCAATGAGCAAGATGGGTATGAGCGGGCGCCGGACACCCCCGGCGTCCGCCTCACGCTGGACCCAACCTCTGGCGTCCAGCGCACCTAAAATAAAAAAAAACTGGCGGAAAGTTTCAAGGGGGTGGGGCAATTTTTTTTGGCTTCCGCGCGGGCGAATTCTTGACCGCCCAGTCGACCGCTCTACATCGCTGATCGCCGTCTCAAACAGAAAGGAGTGAAGGAGGCGACCACTAAGCTTACGTCGATCCATGACGCCTAGTAAGGGGCGATTAGCCGATTGCGGTCGAGACGACTGATCCCGCCAGATGCGGTGGGCTCCTAAAGCGCCGACGGGGGCGTTTCACCACTGGCTTTCCTTCTTCGACGGCAATGCCATCCGAATGCCCAAGCGGTATGAACGCATTCCTTGTCTGGGATGAACGGACTCCTCAACTCACTGACAGTCGCAAACCCTATCAGCTGAATATTTGGCAATCGCGGCGGTCAGCTAACCTGGCCAAACGGATAATTGGAACCTGACGGCCGGCAACGAATTGACCAAATTCCGAATTTTATTGAATTTATGGGGTCACGTGAGCCTTTTTCTCAGTCCCGTTCGAAATGCTTCGAGTCGTCGCGACCTTGTACAGCTGCCGCCAGCTGAGGCCTTGGCATGACGGCGATGATGGCTTCGGGGCTGCGCAGTGATGTGCTATCCACATTGGGCGATCATATCCGCCAGATATCAGACCCTGACGATCTTGCGTACTCCGCCGCGGAGACCTTGGGGCGGGCTCTCGGTGTCAGCCGCGCGGGTTACGGCACGATCGACCTTTCCGCTGAAACCATTACGATAAGCCGGGACTGGAATGCGCCGGGCATAAAAAGCCTTGCTGGTGTTCTGCAATTCCGGGATTACGGCAGCTACATTGAGGACTTGAAGCGCGGCGTAACCGTGGTGTTCGCCGACGCCGAAAAAGATGGTCGGGTAGGAGATCAGGCGAAGGCCCTTGAGCTTATTTCGGCACGCGCCTTGGTGAACATGCCCATCCTTGAGCCAAACGGCGTGGTGGCATTGCTCTATCTCAACAATGCCGAAGCACGAGAATGGTCAGACGCCGAACTTGACCTCATGCGGGAGGTCGCTGACCGGACCCGGACTGCGGTAGAACGGCGTAGGGCAGAGGCAACTATTCGGGCGAATGAAGCCCGTCTTGTCTTTCTGGATGACCTCGGCAAAGAAACTGCGAAGTGCCGGAGGGCCGACGAGATTCTATCAGTCACGACCCGGATGCTAGGCCAGCACCTCAACGTGTCTAACTGCGCCTATGCCGACATGGATGAAGATCAGGATGGCTTTACTATTCGCGGCGACTGGGCAGCACCTGGCGCGAAACACATCTTAGGTCACTACAGCCTTGCTGACTTCGGCAGAAAAGCTGTTCAGGAGCTGGGTAACGGCCGACCGCTGATCATCAATGACAATCTTGAAGAATTGGAGCCGGAAGAAGCCCGAACCTTCCAAGATATTGGGATCGGATCCACTATTTGCATGCCCTTCGTGAAAGAGGACCGCTTAACGGCATTGATGGCAATACATCATCAGGCCGCCCATCGCTGGGCGGCTGGCGAGCTGGCCCTGCTTGCGGAGGTTACCGAAAGGTCGTGGGCTCATATCGAGCGAGTCCGTTCAGAAGAAGCCGCGCGAGAAGCCGCAGAACGCCTCAGCCTAGCTAACAACGCAGCCGGTATCGGAACGTGGGACTTTGACCCGGTAAATAACGTCCTTCGCTGGGACGCGAGATGCAAAGCTCTGTTTGGCCTTTCATCCGAAGCCGAGATTTCATATGAAAAATCGTTTCTTGCGGGGCTGCATCCTGACGATCGCGAACGCGTTCATCGCGCGGTGACCAACGCCTTGGACCCCTCCTCCTCGGCTGCATATCGCATCGAGTATCGGACGATTGGAATCGAGGACCGGATCGAACGATGGCTCGCCGCAACGGGTGACGCAATATTCGTCAATCACAACGCAGTGCGCTTTGTTGGCACTGTCATCGATATCACGGCGCGCAAGAAATCCGAACGACATCTCAGGATCTTGAATGACACGGGGGCAACCGTCGCCAGGGAACGCAATCTCGAGACCATCGTCCAGACCGTTACGGATGCCGGCCTGGAGCTCTGCGGTGCGGAATTTGGCGCGTTCTTCTACAATGTTCTCTCGCCCGAGGGCGAGAGCTACATGCTCTACGCGCTCTCCGGCGCGCCCCGGTCTGCATTCGCGAATTTTCCGATGCCGCGGAATACAGCAGTGTTTGAGCCGACGTTTCTTGGCACGGCGGTTGTACGATCAGAAAACATCCTCGCCGACCCGCGATACGGCAAGAGCGCTCCCCGCAAAGGAATGCCCGAAGGCCACCTTCCGGTGCGCTCGTACCTTGCGGTACCGGTCATCTCACGCACCGGTGACGTTTTGGGAGGGCTGTTCTTCGGCCATCAGGAAACCGGCAAGTTCCAAGAAGAGCATGAGGCTGCTCTCTTGGGAATTGCGGGACACGCGGCGACGGCCATCGACAATGCGAGGCTGTTTGCGGCTGTCGAAAGGGAGCTCGCCGAGCGGAAACGGGCCGAGGCGGAGCTGCAGGCGCTCAATATCGATCTCGAGCAACGTGTGGCCACGGAGATTGGCGAACGTTCGAAGGCGGAGGAGCAGCTGCGACAGGCCCAAAAGATGGAGGCGGTTGGCCAATTGACTGGCGGGATAGCTCACGACTTTAACAACATGCTCGCCGTGATCATCGGAGGCTTGAATCTAGCCCGCCGGAAGCTGGCAAAGGGTGACATTGACATCACCCGCTTCATTGACGGAGCCTTGGACGGCGCTAACCGGGCCGCTACCTTAACCCAGCGCTTGTTGGCTTTCTCCCGCCTGCAGCCCTTAGCTCCAGAAGTCATCGTAGTGAATCGTATGATCGCGGGTATGAGCGAGCTTCTCGATCGGTCGCTGGGCGAGACCATTGCAATCGAGACAGTGCTCGCAGCGGGGGTGTGGAACGTCCAAGCCGATCCGGCTCAACTTGAGAGCGCTTTACTCAACCTCGCGGTCAATGCGCGGGACGCGATGCCTCAAGGAGGAAAACTCACGATCGAAACGATGAACGCGTCTGTGGATGCGGCGTATGCCCGACAATACTCAATTGAACCGGGACAGTTCGTTCTCATCGCAGTGACCGACAGCGGTACCGGTATCAACAGCGATGTGCTGAGCAAAGTTTTTGATCCGTTCTACACGACCAAAGAAGTCGGAAAAGGCACGGGCCTTGGCCTTAGTCAAGTATACGGCTTCGTGCGTCAGTCGGGCGGTCATGTGAAGATTTATTCGGAACCTGATGTTGGCACCACCGTAAAAATCTACCTGCCGCGTTTCTACGGCGAGGTTACGACCGATGCTTCGACTGGCGCGGTGCGCGCAGACGTGGGGCAGCATCAAGAGCTGGTCCTGGTGGTTGAGGACGAAGAACGCGTGCGAGCGATCTCTGTCGAGACGCTTCGAGAACTTGGCTATTCGGTCATAGAAGCTGCAAGCGCGCGAGAAGCCATTCACCTCATTGAGAACGGCTCACGGCCCGATTTGGTTTTCACGGACGTTGTGATGCCCGAAATGACAGGCAGTGAGCTCGCAAAAGTCCTCCAACCGCTGTTGCCCGACGCCAAGATTTTGTTCACCACGGGCTATACGCGAAACGCCATAGTCCATAATGGCGTTCTGGATGCGGGTACGCATCTCATCTCAAAGCCTTATACAATCAACGATCTTGCAGAAAAGGTCAGGGCGTTGCTTGACGGCCTCTAAAACCAAAGCTGCGGCGCCTTAAGCTGAACGAAAACAACAGATACAGGAGCTCTGGCTGCCGACGTATTCCCTCGATCAACGCGATCAATTGATGCTCCTCGGCTAATGCCCATCGGCCAGATCGAAGGTGCACGGAGGCCTCAACATCGGGAACAGACAGGAAATCGATTGGGATATCGCACTTGGTTTATGTAAACAGAAGTGGATGATTTGGTTCCGCTCCAAGATTGGTGAGTGCAGATCAACAGGTCTCGCCGCGTCAGCTTTTTCGACGATGCCCCAATTTATTGCATCTTGACAGTGCAAGCCAGATCGAGGAAATGCGGCCTCCCGCCAAATTTCCGACGTCACGATGGTCAAATCCGAACTTGTTCAACGCATCGCTAAACATAACCCGCGCCTCTACCAGCGGGACCTTGAGAACATCGTGAACGCGATTCTCGATGAGATCGTCGCTGCGCTGGCACGCGGTGATCGGGCTGAGCTTCGCGGTTTCGGCGCATTCTCGGCAAGGCATCGCCCCGCTCGTGCAGGCCGCAACCCACGTACTGGAAAACATGTTACCGTGCACCAAAAGTGCCTTCCGTTCTTCAAGGCCGGAAAGGAAATGCGCGAGCGCCTGAATCGCGAAAATGCTGCGCCGGAAATGAGCGCTGCCTCAAGACCGGCCGCCGGTTTTTCGGGGAGCTAAACCAGCTTTGTCTAATCGTAGGGGGAAGTCTGAAAGCATTTTAGGCGCAATCGCTAAGGACCGGCGCTCTCCTCACGCGCAGATTTTTTCCTGTCTGGGGAAAATGCCATACTGCGTATCACAAAACGAGTAGGCGGAAACCTCAACGACATCCGCCACTTGAGCTATTTCATGGACGGCGAGGTACGCAGCACTGGTACGGGGCACCTGCGTACTGCGTACCGTAGGGCAAAGGTCTGGTGCCGGATGCCTTAGCGGTGCGTGCCTTTAATGAAGTTTTTGAGACGGGCTTCGAAAATAGGCCGTTCCGATACAGAAGCTACAGCTCACGAGATGTCTTTTGCTGTTTGCTATCAAATGCGTCCATTTCTCCGCATTCCGCGCGCACGATGCCTATTGATCGTGAACGTTCAGCCACAACTGGATTGCTCGCGCGGCACGCATCCACTCGCTGGAGCTTTGGGGGACGCTTCGGCCGTGCTGATATCCAGCCAGATCGCGGATCGCAGTCAAAGCTGCTCGTTCAGCCTCGGCCATCGCGGGAGAGGTGTTAGTGGTAACCTGCTCGGTGGCCAGGCCGTTCAGCAGAATGCGGGCTTCCTGCTCGGTGCTGATCGCGGCGACCTTCAGGATCGATCTGCAGTAACGGGCCTTGATGAGGCTTTGGTCGTCGCTCATTCGAGAGCGCTCGGCGGGTTGGGCATGTGGCAGCGTAGGAAGGTCAAACTGGTTGGTCTTGTTCAAGATGCAGCCTTGGTCGATGGGACCATAGAACAGGCAATCGCCGGCTTAGTTCCCGCCCGTGAAGGCAGATCAAACTTCTTTCAGGAGGTAGCGAGCGCGGAGCTGCTTCTCTATTCGCACCACAGTCTTTGCCAGATCGGGATAGTGCCGGCGTTCGGTGGCATTCGTCAGCGCGGACCAATTGCCGTTACCGATTGGAATAATCGCAATCCCGGCATTGGGAAAGTTGGAGCCTGCAAGCTTCTCGTGAAAGAGCCAGATCAGCTCGTTGGCGGTCGCTTTCTTTTTAAGCATGGAGGTCAGACTTCAGGACGAGGTGGGAGTCTGACTTCCTGTAAGGGATCACTCCGGGGCGCGCAATTCATATTGATGGCGCAGTTTGTTTACGGTCATTTCCAGCGCACTATGCAAAGCACCTGGATCAATTCGACCTTCTGTGAAGGCATACAGAGTCCAATTCGTATCGGCTCGAAGGTCACTGTATTGGACGTCGACTGCCTTCAGCGTCTCGCAACCTGGGCGTTTTCTCATCTCCGCGAGGGCTTCGCGCTCCAGCTCCTTTTTAGAAAGTATCACTTTCATCGATTGGCTCCGGCGAGTTTTCCAGAAAACAGCCGCTGTGGCGGATCGTTCCCGGTCGCGAAGGTTCAGCAATGAATGATCACTCTGTCGCCATGTTTCACGCCGCCCTTAAGGTGGTCATCAAACGTGCAATCATCGTGCTCGATGCGCTCGGCGACTCCGAGATGAGGTGTCAGAACCAGGGCAGGTCTGGATAGGGCGATCAACGATGTGCGCTGGCTCAGGGTATATTGACTGACAACTCTCACCTTGAGTGAAGAAATGCGCCCGCCCCGGAGATGTCCGCGGCGGCCGTAATTGTTCTGATTGTCTCGCCAATCGTCTGGCAAATAGAAAAGGCCGGCATTCATTGCCGGCCTCTCACTGACGTCAGTGTTTAGAAGGTGCCGGTGCCGAAGTTGCCCAGATTGAAGCGGTAGTTCAGGCCCGCTTTGATCGTGTGCTCGTCGTTTCGGAAGCCGCCGATAGCAAACGTCGGAGTGACGAAACTGGTCGTCCCGAAATCGTAGTACTGATATTCCACCTTGCCCGACCAATTCTGGCTGAACAGATATTCGAGACCGCCGCCAACTGTGTAGCCATCCCGGCCACCATCGCCGGTGAAGCCGTTGGTGAAGCGCGAGTCGGCCCAGGCGTAACCGCCCTTTACGTAAAGAAGGGACGGGCCCCATGTGTAACCGAGACGGCCGGTAACCGAACCGAGACCGCGGTTTGCAAAGCTGCTGCTGGTGTCGATGAAGCTGTAGTTCGCTTCCAGACCAAACACCCAGTTAGGCGCGAACTGCGTGTCCCAACCGATCTGACCGCCGCCCATGAAGCGACCGTCGTCACCGCCGCCGAGAACGTTGTTCGAATTGCCGCGGAAAGCGCCGCCGACGTGACCGCCGATATAGAAGCCGGTCCAATTGTAGATTATCGCGGGCGCCATTGCGGGCGCCTTGGTGTAGGGACGCGCAGCCATGTCGGCAGCCGAGGCCGACGTTGCAGCGAAAAGTAGCGCGGCCGTTGCGAGTAAGTACTTTTTCATGTGTCGCTCCCTTTTTAATCTGTAGCGAGATCGTATGAACTAATACGCCCCACTACCGTCTCTCAAAAGGCACACACGGGGACGATCGCGCCGAAGTTGTGAGCTGCAGGCGGGAGCAAATTAAAGCGTGCGGCACCCGCTACCGTCTGGTTCCATACGCAGGAAGAGCGACGCTGAGCATCCAGCTGATCAAGCAAGCCTTGATGGCAGCATGCCGGCGTGACAGGCCTGATCATGGGCACGGATCGAGGCGGACACCGCCGGTATCCAGACTTCGGTATTGAAGCTGTCCGCCCGCTGCACCCGGAGCGAGGCGGGTTTCGCATTCAATGGGCGATGCTAGTGATGTCGTTGCGCAGCATTTTTCTAACCCGTACTCTCGTTCTTCTGTCTATCGTCCTCGATTTTCGCGCTGCATCGATCATGTCCTGTTGTTGCGAGTGTCGGCGATCCGCACCTGGATGCACTCGAAGTCCGTTTCTTCGGAATGTGGGCAACAAGCTCTACTGACCAATGGCAATCTGACTAATCGTTACGTTCGACCAGAGACGGGCTATCGCCTCGGAGAAGAGCTCGTGCTTCTTGGATCAGTTCGTTGGCAATCTGTTTGTTGATCAGAAAATCGTAGTGCCCATCTCGGGTGACTAACGTCAGAGTACCAAGGAGCTGGGAATCGTGTATCGACATCACGCCCACGTCGAGGGCCAGCAGCGCTTCGAGGTCATCCTCGGTGGGCACGTTGAGTGGTTTGTCATGCAGGGAAGCCGCTGGTTTCTTTGTCAGGCTTTGACTGGTTTCTTTGTCATGCTTTGAGCTTACCCGAGCGCAGTACGACATTTGGAAAGTCGATGAGATCTGGCAAGCTGGGTGTCAGCATGAGGGACACTCATCACTCAGCCCATCGAGCACGCTCTCGACCGCCGCGATCCGTTCCTTTTTGCCCGAGAATGTTCGGTCTTCTGCCAGTGACAGAGCGTAGTCCACAGCGTGATGGCTGTGTCGCAAACGCATATAGCCGTGGTGGGGCATGGAGCGATCGCGTGCGCTTCCATCAGTAGATCTGCGGCCCACATCTCGAGTTCATGCTCAGTCTTTCTCTTGGGCATGGTTAGGCCTTCTTGGTTCGTTTCGGCTTTGGAGGAGGCTGCTGCGGGATAGATCGAAATATTACGTCGCCGATGACGTGCCGCTCGGTCGTCTCGATGCTATCCGCTGCGAACGAGACGCGATCACGCCAATCCCGTCCCATGGGATCTGCTCTCGTCGCAATGGCGCGAGCCACCCCCTCGGTCTCGGCGGGGACGATGGCAATCTGTCTGCTCTTCTCAAGCAGATTCAATGCAGGCGTTAACCGCCACAATCGATTGGTTTCGGGGACCAAAACGGGCGGAGCGGCGATCTCGGTGACGGGCTCGTCTTCGTCGGACATAAGGAGAAAACGACAACCAGCGCGCCATGTTCCTTGGAGAGATGAGGAGCAGCCGGGCGTGCGCTTGCTACCGGGATCGATGATCTGCGTAACCAGCAATCACGGCCCCTACGGCGATGCCGATAATGATGCCAGCGGTCACGTTCCTGATGGCAATACCGAGGACAGCTCCAAGGCACACCCCTAACGCAATGCCTAGCCCCATCCTCGAAGGATGTTGTTTCATCGGATTCCAAACCAGTTGGGATAAGATAGCTTAGGGAATCGGCGCGCTGTAAGTCCAGATGTTTAGGGCCCCGGTCGGGTCTCTTCGTGGAAAAGGCAAACGCGGGGTCGAACCGGAGCGCAAATCTAACATCAGGCCTTGTGCGCCATCACCGCCACAAAGGAAGCGCCGTCCTCGAAGAACAAATCCTTCATCATCGAGGAGAAGGCCCCGAGATCGTGCGCCGCTATTGGGACTGGCATCACGTTCGCCTTGACAGGTTTTTGGAGAGCCGAATTCGTCCGAGCGCGCACGCTTAAAGAGGCGGCCCAGCGCCCGTTTGGACTCAGGCGCCGAGCCTAACCAACAGCCGCTGAGGAAAGCTGCCGGCTTCGTAAAAAATCAACGCAAACCTAATTCGTTCCTCGGGGAAGATCGGCCCGCGGCGGATGGGATCGACCGCCGGGCCGCCTCACTGAACTCGGTGCGGAATGATCCCGAGCCCGGTGATGGAAATTTAGAGAGGCCCGGCGGCGGTCGAGTTGGGTGCAAGGGTAAGCCGCCGAGCCCGGAAGGCAGACACACAGAACTGCCGACCGCGGAAAAAATTGGCAAAAACAGATTTAGTTCCAACCAAGCCCGGCAGCGAAATGGCCCGACGCTCAACCGAATCCATGAGCGCCGGGCCTGGCCTAAGCGTGGCTTCTAGGGTCACGCCGACCATCGACCTCTAGCATCGCAACCCAAGGAAACTCAATGATCCGCCTGTTCTCCGCGTGCGTTTTGCCGTGCGCATTTTTCAATTCACCGGCGTTTGCCCAGAATTTTCTCGAAGGCGTTGTCTCGATTAGCGTCAAGTTGACCAAGGAAGAAACGTGCGTCGCCAGCCAGTACGGCGTTGGGGATGGCTACCACGGCCGTAGGACGGCTTCGGGCGAACGGTTCAACGCCTACGCCCTGATGGCCGCGCACAAGAGCCGGCGCTTCGGTAGCCACGTCACGGTCACGAACAAGAACAACGGCAGATCGGTGCGGGTCCGCATCACGGACCGGCCCGTTCATCGAGGGGCTGCATCGACCCGTCTCGAGCAGCAGCCAACGCAATCGGCATGGGCGGGATCGCGCGCGTAACCGTTCAGTAGCCCACGAGGCCCGAGAGGGCGACCCGGATGACCCGGTCTTGTTTACGGAGCGATTCTCAGCCGGCGAGAAACTAAGCGACTTGAGACAGAAATCCGGTTATCATTGACGTCGCCGGTTGCGGGCGGGGAGAATACCGTTTCGACGTCGAAGCTCGTGTACATGCGGCGAAGAGCTAAGGTCCATGAAGCATGGAGGCCCTGCGATGTGGATAACATTAATGGCTTGCTTCGCTTGTTTTCTGATCGGCGGATATGCGGGCCTCTGCCTTGGTTACTACTCGGGTACGGAAGTGGTCCGGCAAGAGGTGCGAGAGTTGTTGGACAGACGGTGGCCAGTCGCAGAAGGTCAGTCGGCAGTCATTCAGGACAACGGCGGCGCCTTCTCCGCAAACTGAACGACGGCCTGTCGTCAGGCGTGCCCCCATTTAAGTACACTCCGGCGCGCTCCTCAACTCTCCGCGCTCGTTCCTGGTATTTCACCGCCAGAGCATTTAGCCGGTCGGACACTGATCGATACCCGCCGAATTTCGCAAACTCTTCGCACCTTCGAGATATCGCTCTCAGTCGTGCAGCCGTTGCGATCGCTTCTCGTTGGGGCGTCGTCAGAGCCATCGACGCACTCGGCGCAGCGCTACTAATCGATCCACAATCTCGAAAGTGTTCTTTTGCGCAATTCGATACGCTCTCCACCTTCGGCAGACGTGAGTCTGGCCCTCAGCAAGCAAGACCGAAAACATGATTGAACCGCCATGTTGCGGCGCATAATCGTTTTTTGCCGGGAAGGTAGCGTCGATATGGAGGATGGAAATGCCGCACGAATATCGGGTGTGGACCGATGATGATATTGCAAAGTTACCAGATCCGGCTGGCAGCCGATCTCCTGACGACATTTCCAGAGAGTTGGGACCGACGCGAGCGGCAACTGTGTGCAAAGCTCACCTGCTTGGTATTTCAATGCGTAGGCCTGCAAATGCAGGACTTCCACGAAATTGGTATAAGCAGCCGCAGGAACGTTCACCTAGACTTTAGTTTACTATGGCCGGACTTATCCTGAGGGACAGCTGGCCATTTTTATTCCACGAGCCGAAGGCGCCCGTAGCCCTTGCGCAGCCGCTCCTGTGCAGCGCCCACGTCTTCGTGGTCAAGTATTTCGAGCATGCGTTGTAAGACGAGTTGCGGGCTCCGCGGTCCCGGCCACATGTAGCTGTGTAAGACGGCCCTAGCGTCATCCATGGCATCGTTGATGGTGTCGATGTCGCGCATCATTGATCCCTCATGAGCTTGTAGCGGTTGCGCCACTTCAGATCCTTGTCGACGGAGTGGTAAACCGGCGTGCCTCCTGGAAAGAGTGCTTGCAACATGCCGAGGCGTGCGAACTCGATCGGCCCGTCGTACTCGGCGGCCTGTATCAAGACGTGCATTGCGTTCTGCCACGGTGGGGCGTCGTGCGTCTGCTTCGGCAGGCGGGTGATGTATTCGCCGGCATCCTGCAGGGTGGCCAGTTTACCGCGAGCGGGGAGGGCAATGGGGTCTGGAAAACGCGTCGACCATGGCATAACTCAAATCCGCAACTGAACGGCAGATTCAAACGTCCTGTTGCGGATTAGTTCCGGTCAAGCGCTCAGGCTTCTCCCACAGACTATCGGTGTCGAAGGTCTTCGATAGCGCCTTTGGCTCGCAGGTCCGCCCTTACCTTGCGGACGCTTGGCAGCGAAATCCCCAGATCGCACGCCTTCCTTTTGACTGACGTAATGGGCCGGCCGAGCGCTGCTGCGGCACGTAGAGCAGACGCTCCGCTGTCGACTAGCTCTTTCAGCTTGGCGACGTCTTCCGTATCCCATTGTTTCGCAAGCAGGCGCCTGGTCACTGTTATTTCTCCAGCGGTCGCAGCTCGCCGTTCAACCAGCCCTCGGCCTGGATCACTGGATCTGGCCCAACAGCGGCATGGATGAAGCTGCACTTTGGACATTCGTAGGCATGGATGACCATTCCCTTGTCCGCCGGAGTAGACCGCAGCCAAGCAGTGACAGATCCGCATTTCGGACAGATCGGCGTTCGGGTCTGTGGCATAGCGGTGACAAATTATCAGAAATGGTCAGTCTGAAAAGTGAATTGCGCTTGAGATCAATCGAGCAGCGGGGGTACCTCGCAATAATTCGGCCCGACGTCATCGGGGGCAATGTCGTCGGGCCTAACCGGATTATCGACCTTGGAGAGATGGTGTCCGGCTGCTCCAACAAGCAACGTCAGGGAACATCGTTCCTTAAAGGGCGCGCCGCGATATAATGTGGAATGAAACCAACGAAGTCGCTCAGGAAGCAGGCTAAGAAAGCCGAGGCTGTAGCTCTGCGCTTGGAAGACACCGAGCACGCTGAACGCATGCACAATCTAGCCGAAGCATTCCGAGCTCAAGCTGAGGCGCTGAAACCTAAAAAGAAAGGGAAAGCGAAGAACAGCAGCGGAGATTAGTCGGCCAGCTTCTGGCAATGATTACGTCACTCTTCGGGGCGGCGTGAAAGTTCGTCCTCTTGCCGTTCTTGATGCCTTCAACTTCCCATCGGCCATCGTCGGCCTCGAGCTTGGAAATCAGCGAGTAGCCGGGCTGCAGCACCTTCGCGATCACTTGCTCCACTGGCATGCCAAAGCGTGCGAGACCTTACCTCGTTGCCTTGACAGTCACGAAAACCGATGCGTCATCGCCAAGCGGATTCTACACCGCGTCAATGAGGGAGAGCGGACCTTCGTCGGCATGGCAGTTGCGGGGATAGCGGCGGTTGAAGGGCTACGGCGCGGCACCAACAGGTTTGAGCTACAGCATACCCAGAGCGGCTGGCTTTGTCGGTCTATAACCGTGGCTCTCTGGGCTTCGCTAAATCACACTGGAGCCACTCCGGAACGAATGACAGATTCTCCCGTTTTTATCGAGACTCAAACGAGGGAGAGCCATTATGGCAAACGAAACGAGCAATCTGATCAGCAGCGAGAAGGTTGAAGGCACCGCCGTCTATGGTCCCGACAGCGAAAAGGTCGGCTCGATTGAAAGCGTGATGATCGACAAAGTCAGCGGCAAAGTTGCCTATGCCGTGCTGAGCTTCGGCGGCTTCCTTGGGATGGGCGATGAGCATTATCCGCTCCCTTGGCAGACGCTGAAGTACGACACCAATCTTGAGGGTTACGTTACCAACGTGACGAAGGCTCAGCTCGAGGGCGCGCCGAAATACGCCAATGACAGCGACTGGGACTGGTCGGACACCAACCGGGCTCGCTCGCTCAATGATTACTACGGCACTCCTTGGGTCTAGCTCCTCGATCGCGGCAAGTCGTGGCTCTTTGATCTTAAAGCAAGAAACTATTCTACTTTGGCTGAATTGTCTGACGCATACGCCGGGTGACAACCGGCCAAAACGGGGATGATGGACGCGGCGGTTTTGCCGGTTTCTCGTCGCGACAGCAACGCATTGGTACGCGCGGCAATCTAACCCGTTCCCGGCGTATGCGCTTAAATACTCGCTCGGTTCGCGGCAGAAGCGTAATGCTCATAATCGTACTAGTAAAATGCCAGCAGCCGCGACGGCGATGATCCTGGCAACCAGCACAGCGATTGGCGCGATCCTTGAGGTGGGCATTAGAATTCTGCATGAGCGGAGCTCACAGAAACGCAAGTACGTTTGCGCTGGAGGCCTTTGAGGGAGCCGACGACCCTCAGCACCTTGCCGTAACTACAGCTGTTGGTCCGGACATAGACGACAGCGAAGGGGGGCAGGGTGTGGGGCTCACGGGCAAGGATGGACTGAGCCGACGCGTCCGCGTCAAACAACAATGCGATACCGAAAATGAGCATACGCATAACACATCCCATCATCCAATAACCGCGTACAATACTTCTATTGAGATTTAGTTCGCTTTGCGAAAACGTCGCACCGCCCGTGGCACAGGGGGTAGCCACAATGGGGTACGAGTGTTCATGAGCCTTCTAGCCGGACGGCTAGCGCAGAAGGGAGCAAGGTTCTGCATCGCTCTTCCTATTTTTCTGTGTCAGTCGGAGCACTAGATTGCGAGGCCTCGGGGAGGTGTGCAGTCGGATTACTCCGTGCGGAGCATTTACACGGCTCGTTGACGTCGGAATGCTCTTGGCTCGATCAAGCCTTGTCATTCAAACGGCGTAAAGGCAAAGGGAAAGCCGCAATGTTGAACTTGACCCAGAGTGCCGCATTGCCTGCCGCGATTGCATCCCTTCATCCATGCAGGGAATCAATCTTCAACATTTCCAATCGCGCATCCCTCGTCAGGTCGGATGCTGATCCAGACAAGAAGCCTGACCTAGCTGGACAACGTGACGTACTACACGCGGTCCTGGCGCGAATTGGCTGCGGGCAAGTTCTACTCAAACGAGGCGGTTTGCTTGACGTGAGCGCAATCGGTCGTGCGATATTGGAACGCGAATGTGGCGCCGCGAGCGGGGAAACACTCTATCGCGCCGTCAAGCAACTCATGAATCGCGCGGGAGCGCAAATTCCCGTTGGCTCGACATCATGGCTCGCGACTTCCTTCAGGGAAGGCGTCACCAGGCTTGTAAGCCAGATGATCAATGTTTGGACCGATGAAACCAGCACCATCATTCTGCTCGATCTTGACGCTCATCCAGAGCCGACGCCTGAGGCGCTGCGGCGCTTGTTCGGCCTTACAGCCGCGGAAAGCCAGCTTGCAGTCGAATTGGCGCGTGGTCATAATTTGCTTGATATTTCTCACTCCCGGCGTCTGAGCCGGACGACAATCCGCTCACACCTGGCCTCTCTGTTCGTCAAAACTCAAACAAGGCGGCAGGCGGAGCTGGTTGCATTACTCGGGCGTGTCGCCGTCCTCCCGTCTCATGGCAATTGAGGTCGGCGATAGGCAGCCAGAAAGCCGGAGTGAAGTGCGATCGATGGAGAGATGTTGGAGCTGAAGGGCGTAGCTCCGCTTTGCGCGCACTAAGGGGATCAATCGCTATGGCTAACCTGGGGAAACCTATAAAGCCACGAAAGCAAACTTTCACCCGAACTAACGGGACGTCAACGAGCGTTAGCCTCGAGGATGCCTTTTGGGACGCGTTGACAGAGATTGCGAGCGAAGAAGGTATCTCTCGGTTAACACTGACTAGGCGGATAGATCGCGACCGAGTCCACTCCAACCTGACGTCAGCGATCCGAGTTTCTGTTGTGGAGCGTTTTATTGCCAAATACCGCTCGGCAACTGGCGCCGATGCGGATAGGCAGCAAAAAGCCCGCCCCGGAGAGGGCGGGCTTTCTCGATAATTGCCGACATTACTTTTCCGGATGACCGGAGCCGGGCGGTGTCGTCTTCGGAGCCTTGCCATCTTCGACACGGCCTTCGTTGCGGAGGTCGCGACCTTGCTGGGCGCGCAGCCGCGCCAGCCGGCGACTGTCCGTAGGTTTGCGAGCTGGTTGAGGACGATGGCGCCGCGGTGACGCTGTTGATGTTGCCGGTCCCGATGTTGCCGGAGTTGGCAGCGCCCGTAGCTCCGCCGGCACCAGCGCCAGACGATCCTGCGCCGCCAGCTGAAGACGCGCTGCCACCCGCCGAGCCGCCGCTAGATCCTCCCCCGCCGCCACCTCCACCACCTTGGGCGAAAGCAGGCGCTGAAATTGCGACAATTGCCGAGATTAATATCGCGACGGCTGTGGATGACATGATCGAGCTCCCTGTTGAGCCGGTTCAAAGCGAATGTTGGAGAACAGTTCCGAGACTGTTTGGAACGATATGCCGGATCGCAAGCTTGTGCTGCTGCAGCGAGGAGATCACGAATGACTGACAAAACGCTACCACCTGCAGAGCCGGCCGAAGATTTGAAAGATGTCGTCATCGACGGCGTCAAAGACGCCGCCGACCGGGTCAGCACAGCGATCGACGAGGGTCGCAAGCCCGGCAGACCGTTAGACATTCTGGCAAAGGTCACACGGGACGCGCCATTGGGGGCCCTCTTAGTTGCTTTTCTTTTCGGAGCAGCAATGGCGCGGCGGCGCCATTGGTAGACAGATGAGTTACGATCCTGCTCGCAATATTGTCGACGGTTTGTTGAAACTAGGCGCGCTGAGCGTCCAGATAGGTGTCTTGATGGCAGAGGCGCTCCTCGCTGCGGGTGGTTCCACCAAAACGTTGCCAGCCGATGACGTTCCAGATCCGCCGCCTTCCCCCGCTCAGATTGAAGCGATTGCGCTAGCGCTCGAGCGGGAGATCCTTGGCAACTACGAACTCGGCTTCCAGGCTATGCTTCGGCTGAACTTTCCCCGGGATCGACTTCGAGAAATCGCCGTCACAGCGCTGAGGCGCGCGGCGCCGGCCGCACGACCACCGGTGCAACTGCAGGGAACGATGTTGAATAGGAGATGTTCCAACGTAGTCCCGTCCCGTTTGAACGGGAGCTCATAAGCTGGGAGCCGACATGTTTGCATCTACTCTCGTCGCAATGACCGAAGCTTCCCTTCTCGGCTTCGAAGCAAGCCGGGTCGTCGCATTGCGTATGCAAGTTTTTATGCTGGGCGGGACGGCCGCATGGAATGAGGCTGATCTGATGGTCCGTGAAAAGACGAAAGCCTTCAGTCAGGCGTTCCTTGATCTTGCGGCTGGGTCATCCCGATCAGACGTCTACTCTGACCTCAGAGCGATAGTGAAAGAAAATTACGATCGGCTCTCCGAGCGGCATTAAGCCCTATGAGCAATGCCGTGTTCCAGAAAACAAGTGCTCCGACGATAGTAGGCATCGTGAACTCACCACCTTTTGGTCAGGAGCGCGGAAGCCTCTCGGCTTCCGTTGCTTGGGCCGGGCGTCACTCCAGCAATTCTTGCCGATGCAAGAAGGCGTCGATCAGGACAACTGCATGGTAGCGGATGGCGAATACCACAGCCGGCCTGTGTCGCGAAACGCGCGGTCCAAACCATCGACCGCATCATCACCGCACTGCGGTCAGGATCCTTCTTTAAGGTTCCTCCGATAGCTTCATCTCAAGCGGCACTGTAATGCCTACCGCTAGCTGGTAGAAACGACAGAGCCGCCGGAGCGACCCGGCGGGTTTTCTTTGGAGGCGGCAGTGGCATCAGCAATCGAGCTTATTGTCAGCGCATACATCCAGGTTGGTGATCGGGCGGCGCTGGTCGGTCTGCTGGATGCGCATCGCTAAGGACCTGCGAAGCCGGACCGGTTTCGATTTTCGCGTGCCGCTGGATGCTGTCGAGAATGAAATCGAGGTCATTGAGGCAGGCGTTGCCACATTCGATAACTCGCCGTCCTAGTCTCTCGTGCGTGCTCTTCTTGACTCTCGGTGGCTTCATGCGACGTTGTGCCGATAGCAGCAGGGAGAGCGATGTGGCGACTGGTACCGTAAAGTGGTTTAACGCGACCAAGGGCTTCGGCTTCATTCAGCCGGACACAGGTGGCAAGGACGTGTTTGTGCATATTTCGGCCGTGGAACGGGCGGGGCTGAGCACGCTCAACGAGGGTGCCAAGGTCAGCTATGAAGAGCAGGAAAACCGCGGAAAGACGTCGGCAGAAAACCTGCGCGTCGGCTGATTGCGGCGAACTGACTGAAATATCGATCCGCCGGTTTCCCAGTCCCCCGGCGGTTCTCCTTTGCTCAGAAGAAACCCGGGCTGAGATCCAAGCCGTAGGTCATTGCAAGGATCGATACGAACAGTCCGGCCGCCCCGAACCAGACAAGATGCATCCAAGGCGACGTTGTGGGTGCTGTGACGATCGAGGGCGTCGGCTGCTTCAGTGCGACTGGCATGATGGCCTCCTGTGTTGCTGGCCTTCATAGGTGCGGCGAGCTGTCGCAGAGGTTCAGTTCTATTTTGCTGACGAGACGATAGCGGCCGCGCACGAACAGCGGGACCGTCGACAACCACGAAGACGGCCCCGCCACGCGCTCGAACCCTAGCCCTGGGGGGGGCATCGGGCCGTTCGGCGAACCTCAGGATGGATTGGTTTTCAGGAGGTGTCGTCACAGCATTTTGCCGCATCGACGACGTTACCGCGCATAGAGCGATTCGCTAATACCGTGTTGCGTGCACTCATCGTGACTAAAAGGGAAAGCCCGAAATCGAAGGGGTTTAGCAAATACGAGATGCAGCACGTAAATCTGCAAAAGAACGAAGCCGATACCGAGCGAAGTAGCTGAATTTTGTTGGGCAATTCATGTTGGCCTCGGAGCGATTCGAACGTCGCCCTCAGAATCGAATCCGGTGCTCGTTCATGGCATTGCAACATTTTCCCGATTGGAACTGAACGACAGTCTTTTTTGTTCTTCCCCGATAAACGGGGGCGTGACGGATGGTAGAAAAGGCCGGAACGGAAGCGTTGCGCAAGCGACGGATGTTGCACATCGAACAAGCGTCACACAAAGCAGAGCGAAAGCCGCTACCTTTAGGAGCTGACGCGCGTAGGAACTCCCGGGTCGTGCTTGCCCTGGTCCTTTTCGGCCTCGGGACATGGACCGCCTCAGCTTTTCTGCCGGCCCTGATATGGGCCACCATTCTCGCAGTTGCCCTGTGGCCGCTGTACCTTAAGTTTGCGGGGCGCTTTTCGTCAGATCATTCAAGTCTGGCAGCGTTCATCTTCACCGCAATCGTGGCTTTGGTGCTGTTCACCCCACTGTCACTTGCCATCTATCAAATCGCGCAGCAAGGCGACGTTCTTGTGAGGTGGCTAAAGCAAGCCCGCGAGAGCGGTGTTGAGGTGCCGGATTGGGTCGCGCGTCTACCGCTCGTTGCGGAAACTCTGCAAACTTGGTGGCGCGCCAACCTTTCGGATCCAAAAGCTGCAGCGGCATGGCTTCAAACTGCTAACGCGGATAATGCGTCGGAGTTGTTTAAAACATTCGGCTCACAGCTGCTTCATCGTCTTTTTCTGTTGCTGTTCTCGCTTCTGACCTTGTATTTCCTCCTCCGTAATGGTCGCGCTGTCACGAGCCGTTTCCTCGAGACGTGCGACCGCCTTATCGGCGATCCAGGAGAGGGACTCGTCGAGAAAATGGTCGAAGCGACGCGCGGCACGGTCAACGGTACAATTCTCGTCGCTGTGGGCGAAGGATTGCTTATTGGTGTCGGATTCTTGGTCGCCGGTGTACCGTCCCCCGTGATGTTTACTATAATAACCATAGCATTCGCGATGTTACCGTTCGGAGCCTGGTTGGCTTTCACCGCGGCGGCATTAGTTTTGGTCTCCGGCGAAGGCAGTGGGTTTGCGGCCGCTGGGGTGTTTCTATGGGGTGCGATCGTTATGCTTGCTGGCGATCACTTCGTATGGCCCACTCTGGTCGGTGGTTCGGCGCGACTTCCCTTTCTTCTAGCATTTGTTGGTATCTTCGGAGGTATTGCTGCGTTTGGCCTGTTCGGCTTATTCCTAGGGCCTGTCATTATGGCAGCACTACTGACCGTGTGGCGCGAGTGGATCTTCCGGCCAGTGCCGCAGTAACTTTGTGATCCTTCTTGAAGAGCTCCGCAAAATGAAAGATTTCCATATGAACTACGCTAGCTACTAACAAACCGAGGAGGTGCCTTTGCCGTCACAACATCAGTAATGGTCCAAAGATCGTGGCCCGCGGGAGGGGCCCACACGGCAGAAATCAGCTTTAAGTCAAGGCTGCGCTGGAATTAATTAACTTCTCAAGCCAATCCCGGCATTGATGTAGTTCACCTTCAGCGCCGCGAAGCTCGCGCGCAGGCAACGAAATAATGAGTTGAGCCGCGTCCAAGCAAGAATTACTCGATTAGAGGGTTCACCAGATTGCGCCCCTCAGCAGTGGCGAATCCACGCGGCAACGAAAGGCAACTCGTCGTCTTACAACACCCGCCCGGCGAAACGGCCGGTCTTGCCGCACGGCCATTGTGAGGTTGAGTGCCTGCTGTGAGTGACCTCCAGCCCGCATGTGGCTCGCGTAGACGGCTTGCTTCAGGTTTCGCCCACAGGCGTCATACGCGCCATCGAACGGCTTGGCCTAATAAATCCAAGCGAAATCTAAAGCCCCCGTCGTCCGCCTTAGCCGCTGTTCAGTACAAGACTTGCGGCAGCCAAGGTTAGCGAGAAGATCGGCGCATTCAATTCGATCTACTACGTTCCACCTACCTCACGCGACCTCACGTCGATAGGCAGCTCCAGATCCGCGAGCACCCATCCAATGCGGCATCGCTGCACCGTCGCGGTGGCTGCCGCCGACGCTGCCGGCGGCCACCGCGATCACCGCGCCCAGCAATATGGCCGCCGCTACGGAGAAGGCCAGGATCACTGAACTCCGTCGAGATTTGGCTATCGACGCTTGAGAGGTTGCAATCGCGGCATCGACCCGTTTTTCCGCCTCTGCGCCGGCGAGACCGGTGTTCGCGGCAACGAGTTGAGCAAGATAAGATCGATCCTCGCTGCTCATTCCCGAGTGGCTCGACGAGGTCAAGAGAATTCTTCCCGCCTCCGCACGTTCCTGCAGAAGGTCTACGTTTGCGGCGCGACGCAAGGGCCTGAACAGGCGGTCGATCTCGTAGCTTAGCAAAGGCTCCGCAGCGCTGGTGCGTGCTGACGATGAGTTACTGTTCGGCCGCGTTAGTGTCGCGCTTCCAATGAAGGCCGCAAGCGCTACGCCAAGAACAACGGCAAGCGCCCACGCAGCGAGTCCATGTAGACCATCGCGCTGTTCAATTTCGGCGGTATCCAAAGCAGCCAGACCGACATTTGTCCGCCCTGCAATATAGCCTCCCACTCCGAAACTCAGCGCGGCTTGGAGAATGAGATAAAGTCCCGACAATATCCAAAGCGCAGCGGAGGCGTCCCGCCAAGTTGGAGCCGTCGATGAAACGCCAAGTCCGATCGTTACGCCAAAGGCCAGCAGAATTGACGAAAGCGCGGTCGCTATGAGGGCACCGAGGATTACGGGCGTCCAGCTCAAATACCTTGAGGGGACTTCAACGGAAGCTGCGCCAGGTTCAATCGATTCAACCATCTCAGCGCAACCCGAAGAATGACAACACGGCCAAGATGACGACGATTAATCCCACCAGATAAATCAAACCATTCATCGTTCTTCTCCTCGTTTTGTTACCGTCAGAGCCTGCAGTCCTCACCGCTGTATTCAAAAAGCATCGCTCGGCCGTCTGCTGCATGAATCGACTGTTTTTGCCCTGCGTTTTCAAACTCTCGAATATTGCTTATTGTTCCCGACGCGTTGAGGCTCGCGGCCTTAAGTGACGGTGGCTCTACCTGCCGCCAGGGGCTGCGGCGCATCCTCATCGCTCGCTTGTGTCTTCTCGGCCTCCAACGTATTCCCCAACCGGGAAAAAGATGATTGTGGTCGAAGGCGCCCGTCGGGATGGCCTTGGGGCGGTAAAAACGACCTCGCGTCCAAACGGCGAATAGGCCTGCTGGCTCCTTGATTGATCGTTCGCGGCGGTCCTTAGCCTCCAGCGCCACGGCACGCTTCCGGGCCGTCGAGGAGCAAAACGATGAGCTACCATCTTTCAAATGGATGCCCAGTCCGGGCTCCGGGACAAAAATGTACTGATCTATTGAACGTCAATTTACGGCGACACACCGCGCGCTTCTCCGCTATGGCCGACGTTTCGGGAAGAACTGGCAACTTTCGCCGTCGTGCTGAGTTGGCACCGACTGTAAGCAATCGCCGGAGCGAGAATGGTTGACGAAGTGGCGGTGAGAAGGGCGGCAGAGACAGCATGGACGGTGTACAGGGCGGCGCATCCCGACGTCGATACACAGGACAGCCGCCGCTGCCTGCTGGAGCGCTATCTGCACAGGAGGGGTGAAACGCGAGAAAGCGATAGCGAAGAACTCGCCAGCTTCGGCATAGCGCACCTGCGCCGGCTTCCCCAAGACGAATGTTGACGGGCATGAAAATGCTCGCTGGATGGGCTCAAGGAAGCACAAGGCCGAATTGGACACTGCTCGCGATTTCGTTCCTCATTTCCGCGACCATCGTGACAGTCCTGCGGTTCGTGTTCGGAGGCTAGCCGATGCGGATTGACCAACTTGCTTTGTTGTAGGTTGCGGCGAACTTGACACCCCGGCCCGTGAACGGGTCGGCAGGATGCCGAGCGTCGTCTAGTCCTGAGCCGGCGCATGGACATGGCGACGACGAAAGTTACGATGAGGGGGTTGCGAAGCCAGGACGGAACCCGCATCATCCGTCCATCAGGACCCGGCGGCGTCCGCGGCTTCGCGAGCTTTCTCGCCCATGCGTTGCACAGTCCTTTCACCGACCTTCTCGGCAGCAGCGCGTGCCTCGCACTTGGTCCGGATATCCTCTAATTCCTCGTCGGTCAGATGCTCGATGCCGACGAATGAGTTATGAGCGGCACTCGTTCGGATGAGTTCGTCTAGCTTCACCTGAATGGCGGCGCTGTCTCGGTTCTGAGAGTTCTGGATGAGAAAGACCATCAAGAACGTCACAATCGTCGTCCCAGTGTTGATGACAAGCTGCCACGTGTCCGAGTAACCGAACAGAGGACCGGTCACGGCCCAGATGATCACGACGGCGGCTGCGACGATGAACGTCGTGGCTCGACCCGCGAGTTGAGAAGTCTTGTTAGCAAGGTCTCCAAAAAAACGGGAAAATCCGCTTCGACGTTCGTTGTTTGACACTATTGAATCCATTTGCTGGTGCGACCTTCCACAACATGCCGTGCAAATTCAAGGCAGACCCGCGTTTTGCGATGGTAATTTATTGGTCCAGCGCTTGGTCACGCCAGGCGCCACATTTCTTGGCACCCATGGATGACGTGACGCTCAATAGCCCAACAATCATTACGCGCAAACGCTGTAGCAAGCTCACCAGGTCAAGGGTAGTTGCTCGGAATCCTCAGGTTGCATCACTTGTGGCCTTGAAATGCGCCGGCTTGCATAGTGCGGCGTCTGGCGCATCTTACGCCGGCGGGGCGTTTCTGTGACTTGGCGGAACTCAGTTGGCTTGCGCTCGGCGGTGTTTGTAGAGGCGAGGATAGGTGTCGGCTTCGCCGGCTCGACAGCAGCCGGTTGTAGGTGGACTTGACGCGGAGCGGATCCGCCGCCTTCGCCGCGCAGGCATTCTTCGGAGTAGTATGGCCAGTTTTGCTTTTCGCACACGCTATCGGCAGCAGTTTGCGAAACCCGTGCGGCGTCTTGGTCCATAGGCGCTCTGCCTGATGTGATTAGCGCGTCAGAAGCTCCTGCGGGGGCATTAGGCACCGCGGAGCCCTGGGTCGCAAATGCTAACGTGATGAAACCAGCGAAGATGATTAAGCCAGCTGCACGTCGATCGAATGTCTTTAGAAAAGTCATGCGGATAACCTTGTCAGAAAGGGAGGAGGTGGCCCATGCGGGCCACTTCCTTGGATCAATCCCAACGATGACGGCGCTGCTTAATCACTACCACCCGGTCGCGATTGCGCCAGCCGCGGTGCCATCCATGATCGCGGCGATATTCCGCGCGAGGGCCGCGGTAGCCGCGGTCATAGTCGCGGGACATTCCGTGAGCCTCGCCGATGCGAACGCGCACGTCCTGCGCACTCGCAAAGGTCGGGGTAATTATGGTCGCCACGACGGCAGCGGCAAATGCGTAAGTTGATAACTTCATCTTCAAGCTCCCTTGTTCAAGCGAGACGCCAACGGGATAAAGTGGCAATCGTTCCGCTGTAGCTGCATTGATCCGCATAAGGCCAAAAAAAACTGCCCGCGGATGTGGACCCGGGGCAGTAGAGTGAACGAGGAACGAGTGTCTAGCGCCAAAAGGCGGCGCCGGGCCTAACCTTCGATGATGTAGACGATCTCATGCGTCTGCGGTCGAAGGATAACGTAACGACCATTGACCAGAATGAAGTCGTATCCGCGCCATTCTGGATAGATTTCGATCACTCGCGTTGGGAGCGGGTGCACGCGCACTGTAGACGGTACCGTCACGCCTACTGAGATGTTGAAGTTCACATTGCGAACTTCCTCGACCTTTTCTTGCCGGATCGCACTAGTGATCTGCGTGCGCTTTTCAACAGGAAGGGCAACGGTTGCAGACGTCGCGGCATTGCCCGTCGTAGACGCGGAGGCGGCCTTGCCGTCGCCGGTCTTCGCGTCAGTGGCAGCCTTGGTATCAGTTGTCGACTTGGTGTCCGTCGCGGACTTCGCGCCCTTGGTGTCGGTGCGCTCTTGCGCAGAGGTCCCGGCTTTATCCGACGGAGCGACGGCAGGCTTATCCTGGGCGGTCGTTGCTGGTTTGGCAGGCGCGGCCTTCTGGTCGGAGGCGGCCTTGGCATCAGGTGCAGACCTGGAATCGGTCATCGACTTGGTGTCACTTGCCGTCCCCTTTGCAGCCGGCATGTTGCTCGAAGGAGCCTCGCCGGCCCGCGGTGCTGATGCGGCAGGTGCATCGCCGCCCTTTGATCCGCTCGCGCCGCCGCCCTGCGCCAGAGCGAAAGCAGTCGTGGCAATCAAGGCAATGGCCGCAGCCGATCCCATCAATCTCCTATTCATTTTATGACCTCCACTGTCGAGACCGCTCATTCGGTCTTGCGCAACAACCGCGAAAGCAGTTTCTTGGTTCCGTTCTTGGATGACAATTTCGGGTAAAAGAAGCAATACGGGTGGCGCCATATTCCAAAAGACGCACTAATGCCAGTAGTTGTCTTCGTAACGCCGAGCTCAGGAACCCATCGCAACCCGGGAACTTGTGTCAACGGCCGCATGGTGCGGTCAAAGGAGAGCAATATGAAACGGATGATGATCGCCGGGGTCGCGGCCCTTTTGCTGACGGCGGGAAGTGGAGCGGCCGTGGCCGCTATGCCGCTAGCGCCGATGACAGCTTCGGGCGATGCGATCGAGATAAAGGGCGGCCACGGTCATGGTCATGGCCACATGCATCGTGGTGGACGCGGACATCATTACGGCTGGTCCCGCGGGCGCGGGCATCATTACGGCTGGAGCCGCGGCCGCGGTCATCGTCATCATTGGTGATAAGTCCGGCGGACGCGATTAAGCGTCCGCCACTCGTTCCGCGCCTGGCCCACGCACGCAATGCAGCAGCGTTTCCGCAGTGAATTTCGCGCGGACCCGGCGACAGGCGTCGCCCCTCCCTAAGACTGTGGCGGCACTTTCTCCCAATGTCATAGGAACGCTAGCCACTCGTCGATCACGTCCTTAGGCTTTAAGCCTGCGGCTGATGGGAGCTGTGCCGAAAGAAGTGGCCAAGACTTGATCATGAAGAACTCTAATTTAAGCCCATCTCGACGGCGATACGGATAAGATCGGAGTGGTTCCGTGCGCCCAGCTTCTGCTTCAGTAGGGACGTAGTATTTGCTACCGTCTTGTAGGAGATGCCGAGCGCGTCGGCGACCTCAACGATCTTGTCGCCCCGGCCGAGGAGCCGAAGAATTTCCAGTTCCCGGGCCGACATGCTGGTGGCCGGATTTGCCCGGATAGCAGCGCCTGAGAACGTTACTGTCTTTGCGAGATGCGGAGAAATGAAGTTCTCACCCGCGGCCACTTTGCGTACTGCCTTGATGAGCAGGCGCGGATCGTCGCCCTTAGAGACATAGCCTTGGGCACCGAGCTCGATGGCTCGGACTACAAAGGCTGGATCGTCATTCATGCTGAACATGATAATACGCGCGTCGGGATCATCCTTGCGGATACGACGCATCAACTCGAAGCCGGAAAGATCCGGCAGATTGATGTCGATGATCGTCACGTCGGGCCGTTTAGATAGATAGGCGCGGTGCCCCGATTTCTCATCGACCGCCTCATCGATGGATATTGTAGGGTCCGACGCAAACAGCGAACGGCAGCCCGACACCACGACGGGGTGGTCATCGACAATCAGGAGCTTCACAGGCTGTGCCATCGGCGGGACAATCTCGCAATTATGCTATGCATATTGGATTTCAACGCTTTGACCAGAGGAATGGTGCCGGGTTGACCAATTTAATGATTCCAATGTGGACGACTTTGTCGCTGCGTGCACGCATTTGCGTGCTGCTGGGCGGCATGTTTCTGAGCGCCCTGATTGCCGGCCTCGCTTTGCTATGGATTTTCTCTTCGGATCAAATTTTGGAGGAAAACGAGCCATCGGCGCGGTCGGCGATCACCGTCGCGGCGGGTTTGAACGCCGCTCTCGCGGCCTCCACAAGACCCGACGCAATCCTTGCGGCGTTCGTCGATCAGCTCGGTTTGACACCTGCGGACGCGATCCGGTTTCGCCGTGATGGCGAGGTGCATGCACCGGAGCAGGGCAAGACGTCCGGCAAGGTCCCGGAATGGTTCGTGAAAGCGCTGTTCGTGCCTGACCTTGCGCAGCATATTCCCGTCCTGGTCCAAGGTCGCCGGGTCGGCGATCTTATTTTCGAACCAGATCTCTCTGCGCAGATCTACGAGAAATGGATCGGCTTTCTCTCGCTTCTCGGGTCACTCGTCGGCATGGCATTGCTTGCCGGCCTCTTGTCGTTTGTGACGATTGGCGCAGCGCTGCAGCCCTTACGCGATCTCGCTGAGGGGCTGGCACGGCTCCGCACTGGTGACTTCTCGAAGAAAGTCGATTGTTCCGGCCCCCCTGAAATTCGGGAAAGCTGCTTGTCCGTGAACGAGCTTGCTTTGACTCTCGGTCGCCTCAGTTCAGAGAACCGAAGTCTATTACGAAGGATGATCTCCATCCAAGATGAGGAGCGACGTGACATCTCGCGTGAGTTGCACGATGAACTTGGTCCGCTTCTGTTTGCTATCCGGGCTAACGTTACTGCTATGATCGACGACTGCGGCAGCGGCACCAACCGGTCCATGGGAGAGGAGCGTGTGCTGCAGGCGGTGGAGGCTTTGCAAATCGCCAACCGCCGCATTCTTGAGCGGCTGCGACCAATGCTCATCGAAGAGCTGGGTCTCGATGCTAGCATTCAAAAGCTTTTGCGTGACGTACACACGCAGGTGCCTGAAATGGCCGTGACATTCGAGATCGATCCCCGGATCGTCACGGCGGACAGTGTGGTCGCTCAGACCGTATACCGTTTGCTGCAGGAAGGCATCACCAACGTCCTGAAACATGCCGGTGCGTCTAAGATGAGCGTGAAGACCGAGGTGACGAACGAAGCTATTCTGGTCGAGGTTGCCGATAATGGTGCGAGAGCGCCCCTGGAGCCGAAATTCGGCCGGGGCCTGACGGGGATGCAGGAGCGCCTCCGCGCCTTAGAAGGAAAGTTTGACTACATCCGTGCCGACGGATGGACAACAATCCGGTGCAGCCTACCGCTGGCAGCGCCGGATTAGGTTGGACCGGCCGTCTTTGCCATCGGCGTGATCTCAAAACCGGCCAGCGAGAGAGCCGTGATCACTACCTTTGCAACGCAGGTCGCTTGCTCGCTCGTTATCGGCAATTTTTCTCCGTTGCGGTTCTCGATAGCACAAGTGCTAATAGCCTCGGCTATGATCGTCATTAGCTGGAAGTCATCCACCTCTAGCAACTCCTGAACAAAGCAACGACCTGCTTAAGTCTCTAGGAACGGCACGTTGAATAGACAGGGCTTGGGGCCTCCGATCTATTATTTGACGATGCGAAACGCCGCGTCCTGGGCACGTGGCGGGTCTTCCGGCTGACGATGATGCGCCATGCTGCGCAGTGAATCGGTGGGCCTCCAGCCCTTTGCGGAGGAGCTTTTTGTCGGGGAGCTGTCGCTTTCGCCGATGGCAAATAGAACTCCCAGCAGTACGGCGCCGACCCACACGAAATATTGAAATATGGGCAAGATGATCCTCCCACAAAGACGCATCGAACTGGTCGAGGCGGCCCTTTCGGCCCGCCTCGAAAAGCGCGCTTAGTCGATCACTTCGACAATACGATGGGTGCCCGGGTCGACCAGTACGGTCCGATCGTTGACCACCGTGTAGCGATAGGCAGTGGAACCGTACTCTCGCGGAACTTCATAATAGGTAACGCCGCTGTCGGGCAATACGGCACCGACGCGTAGCTCGCGGTCATACCGGTATGACGGGTGACGACGCTCGGTGACGTAGCTGTGGAAGCGGGGACGGTTGGCCTCGGAAATGCCGCCTGCCGTGGCGCCGGCGGCAGCGCCAACGGCGGCACCGACAGGGCCGCCGACGGCGCCACCGACGATTGCGCCGCCGACGGCTCCGCCCGCCGCTCCATTCTGAGCGAGGGCAGGCGAGAAGTAGGCCAGCGAAGCGATTGCAATGGCAGCCGTGGAAATGAATTTCATGATCGTCCTCCTGGTGTGTTGGCGGAGTGAAAACTGCCAACGCTTAAGGTCGTTCCGTCGAATTGCCGCTTTATCCCGACATTTTCCATCGACCGTGTGAAAGGCGGGGAAACGGTTTCTAACCGAGTGATCGAGGACCGCGCGCCACGTTTGTACCCGTTAGTACATTGACTTATATGACCTATCATAACTATTGGATGTGATTCAGAAAGCGTGGTGCTGACTATTATGAGCCCTGGCGAAAATAGACGAGCGGGAAATCCTGGTATCTCGATTGCTGCCGAGGAGGAAGACAGCTGCATATAGAGCGCGGGGATTTGGACGCGCATCTGGCGTCGGAGGAATTGTTTGTCGACATCGCCGAGGCGGCTGACGCTCCATGCCGGGATTGACCGCTATGAGCTGGTGGAAGGTCAGATTTTCTGACGTTAGAAAATAGTGGGATCGATAGCCGACTAATGCATGACCGAACTATAAACAGAAATCCTAGGCGCGAAATGAACACAGACAATGGTGCGGACGAACACGTCATCTACCAAACGAGATTTCAGGGAAGGGTACTGGATTTCCGCGGGCGTCCCGTTTTCCTGAGATACGACTGCTGTGAGTTCGTCAAATGCCAGATACTGCTCGATGAGGGGACCACCAGCGTCGCTTTCACGTACTGCACGTTCGAAGATTGCAACATCGATGCAATCCAAGCCGACGAGCATCGAGGCGTGGTCGCTCGCGATAATATTTTCAAGCCGCCAATAGAAGATCGCAGGCTTAACTTAGAACGACGCTTAGCGTTGGCGCTCGCTGCGAGGGATGTGTCACGCGGACGGAGGTTCCCTTAATCGATCGATGTGCTCCTGAAATTGCAACAGAGGCGTGATGCTCACTCGATTAGCACTTCGGCAACGGGACCCATTGAGTGATCGATTCATGCGTGTCCCGCTACGCGCGAGGGCGGCTGGCACTGGCATTCGCTAAGGCTCGAGCCGCGCCGACACGTGCTGCAAGCGCGAGACGTCGTAGAGCGCTGGACATGCGATTGCGCATCCTTGCGATTAGTCGCGTCGACTCTCGCTAATCGGAACCGCGATACCGTGACCGGTCGGCACAAGCACCCGTCACCGATCGAAGTGACGGGTGCTGACGCGCGTCAGTTCTCTGTGCAGACCTTCATGGTCTTCATGCCGGTTTCGGCTTCCGTTCTGGTCTTGAACGTTCCGTTGTCGACAATCGTCGTTGTCGTGGTCGTTGGCTTCTTATCTACGATTGTGCACTTCTTGGTGGTGGCATCGCGCACCACGTAGTAGTCGCTGGAAACCGTCGTCGTTTGAGCGAAGGCCGAGGTACAAGCGAAAGCAGCTAGCGCGCCGGCGAGATAAAGTGTTTTCATGGCGTATCCTCCAATTGCAAAATTTGCGAGACGCAAACGCGTCAATCAATCCGCGCAATTGCCGAAAGTTCCCGATCATGGTTTGGCGGTGAGTCAAGAAAAGGCACGCAAGCCGGCCATATGATCCGCCGTTACGGGAAAGAATGGCATACGCAAGGGATGTCGCGCCGCTATCGTAGGTCCAGGCCTTTTTTCGGCAATCAATGGAACGCGTCAGCTAACAGCCTGTTAGAGGATCCCAAACACCAACCTATGAGGGACCTATGAAACGCGTTTCGACTATCTGTGTCGCCGCTCTCCTGATCTCGGGAGTAGCCCATGCCCAGAGCCCGGCGGCAAAGGATCGTCCGGGCAACAATGCCGTCAACAGCGAGCAGAAGAACTCCAATGCGCCGGTCGCCGGACGCAACTCCTTCACCGAGGGGCAGGCCAAGAGTGCCGTCGAAAAGGCTGGCTACACGAACGTCACCGAACTGAAAAAAGACGACAACGGCGTATGGCGCGGCAAAGCGACCAAGGGTGGCTCGACCAGTGCGATCAGCGTCGATTTCCAGGGCAACGTCAACGCAGCAAAGTAACCGGAAGGTAATCTCATGACCGTGACCATTTCACGTTTGTACGACTCGTATACGGAAGCGCAGAAAGCTGTCGGAAGCCTTGAGGCCGCCGGCGTTCCTCATGGGGACATCAGTATCGTGGCCAACAACTCCGAGGGCTGGTTCGACGGCAAGAAGGACCGCGACGGTGATGGCGTCGATGATCGCGCCGAAGCAGCCAGCACCGGTGCCGGAATCGGTGCAGGGATCGGCGGCGCTGCGGGCCTTTTAGCCGGACTAGGGCTGCTTGCAATTCCTGGCCTTGGACCAGTTGTCGCGGCAGGATGGCTTGCCGCCACGGCAGTCGGCGCTGCCGCCGGAGCAGCAACCGGCGGCATTGTTGGTGCTCTGACCGAGGCTGGCGTATCCAAGGAAGATGCACCGCTTTACGCGGAAGGCGTTCGCCGCGGCGGCACGTTGGTCTCGGCAAAGGTCAACGAGGCCGATCGCGCGCGCCTGGAGGCGCTGATGAGCCCATCGTCAGTCAATCTCAATGATCGCCGTGTGGCCTGGGAGAAGTCGGGCTGGAGCGGGTATGACCCGGCAAGCCCGCCCTACGATGCGGGGCAGGTGCGCAAGGAGCGAGAATTGTACGGTCGTTCCCGATAACAACGGGCCCGCTTCGGCGGGCCATTTTTTTCACCGGAGGTCAAGCTCAGCAGTCAGGGCGGAGTGGTGTGGCGTGTCAGGCGGCCGATGCGAGAAACCGGGCTACGCGACGGGGAATTATGAACAACCGGCGGGATAAATTGGCAGCACTAATGCGGATCAATGCAGCATCGTTCGAAGCGCTGCGTCCGTCGTTGAAAGCTGATCTTGAGGGTTTTCGTGAGTCATCCGGCAGGGGGCATCTTTGGCTGCCGCATTGAATGGTGACGTAGCGGCGTCGCACGGCGTGAACCGAGTGATTCAACGTCTATCGATAACCGGACAGCGCTATTTTTACTCGTTCTATGGTCAGTTCGCGCGCCGTCGACTGGCATTTGACACCGGCCAACCGCGGGTTGGGAAACGCCAGCGTTTAATGAGGTAGAGTCGGGAAACACCGGCAATCAAGGCAAGCGCAGAGCGCTGAATGTTCCAGCTCGCGGAACTCGATGGTGCAGCGCGTGTTATTGCATATCACTCTGGCGTTTGGAGACACCTTGAACCGCAGACAACTTCTCGGCGCTTCGGCCGCTTTGCCATTGATGACGATTATCCCGCGCAGCGCCCGCGCAGCTCCCGGGCCTGTGCCGTTCGACGCCGCCGTGGTGCGGCAAATGGCGCGGGAAGCCGCCGCCAAGGCGTTCAAGGCGCCAGACAACAAGCTGCCAGACTCCCTCAAGGATCTGGACTACGACCGATACCGCGCGCTGCGCTTTAATCCGGAGAAGGCTTTGTGGCGCGGCGAGAAGCTGCCCTTCGAGGTGCAGTTCTTTCATCGTGGCTCGTTCTACACCAATCGCGTCGATATTTATGAAGTGGCCAATGGCCAGGCGACCCAAGTCCCTTATCAACCTGAGCATTTCTCCTTTGGCGCTACGCCGCCCCCGCCGGCCGGCGCCGACTTAGGCTTCGGCGGCTTCCGGCTGCATGCCCCGATCAACAAGCCCGATTACTATGACGAGGTCTGCGTTTTTCTCGGCGCCAGCTATTTCCGCGCGGTGGCCAAAGGCCAAGTATACGGCTTGTCCGCGCGGGGCCTGTCCATCAACACCGGCGAGGCGGCCGGCGAGGAATTCCCACAGTTCAAGTCCTTCTGGATCGAGAAGCCGGCGTCCAACGCCAACTCGATCGTAGTGCATGCGTTGCTCGACAGTGAAAGTGCCGCGGCCGCCTATCGGTTCACCATCCGGCCAGGCGATACGACCATTTTCGATGTAGAAATGGTCATTTATCCGCGGGTGGAAATAAAAAACACTGGCCTCGCGGCGATCACGAGCATGTTCTTCTTCGGTCCGAACGACCGCAAGGAAGTGGACGATTTCCGCCCTGCCGTGCACGATTCCGACGGTCTGGCAATTTTCAACGGGCGAGGCGAGCAGCTCTGGCGACCCCTGCATAACCCGCGCGATCTGCAGATCAGCTCTTTCGGAGACCGAAATCCGCGCGGCTTTGGACTGATGCAACGGCAGAAGGACTTCTCCGACTACCAGGATCTCGAATCAAGTTTCGAACGGCGCCCCAGTCTCTGGGTGGAGCCGATTGGCGACTGGGGCGAGGGATCGGTGCAACTGCTGGAAATTCCGACCAAGGAAGAGATTCACGACAATATCGGTACCTTTTGGCGTCCGAAAAACCCGCTTCCAGCAAAGGGCGAACTCGCGTTTACCTACCGCCTGCATTGGGGGCCCGATCAACCGAAGCCGTCGGCGCTGGCGATCTTTTCACGCAGCGGCATCGGTGCGCGCGGGGACGATACCAAGCTATTTGTGCTCGATCTGATTGGCGATAAGCTCAAATCCATCGATCCCACCAAGATCAAAGGTGTTGTCACGGCCGAAAAGGCTGAAATCCGCAATATCGTAACACAGCGGAATCCGCAAAACGGCGGCTGGCGCCTGAGTTTCGAGATGCCGGTCAAGAGTAAGGCGCCGGTCGAATTGCGCGCTTCTTTGATGCAGGACGATCAGGCGATCTCCGAAGTTTGGGTCTATCGATGGACACCATGAATGTGAAGAACCAAATGCCGTTGGTTACCGTGCCTGCGGCTACGTTGCCGGCCGGCGCGGGCGAGAGGTTTCTACCGCCAGAGATGCCGCTGACGATGATATCGGATGGGCTCGCAGGGCCAGCTTCCTCCCAACGACGCGCGCAGTTCAGGCCCATGCCGACTGTTCTGCGGCGCGCTTACATCCTCCTCGGCACCGTGGCCCTGACCGCGGCCGGCGGCTACGAGATGTTCGAGGTGCTGAAGGTCGGCGGCGTGACCATCCTCGAAGGCATGGTACTGGCGCTCTTCGTGCTGCTGTTCGCCTGGGTCGCGTTCTCGTTCATGTCGGCGCTGGCCGGCTTCGTCCTACTGTTGATGCGCGCACGGGATCCGCTCGCCATAGAACCGCTTACGCCACTTGCGATGATCTCAAGCCGCAACGCGATGCTGTTACCGACCTATAACGAAGATCCCCATCAGATCACGGCGCGGTTGCGGGCGATGTGGGAATCTATATCGGAGACCGGTTACGCCGCGCAGTTCGACTGGTACGTGCTGAGTGACAGCACTGACCCCGCAATCTGGGTGGCAGAGGAAAAAGCCATTTTGAAACTGCGCCGCGAGACTGCCAGCGATCGCATCTTTTATCGCCATAGGATGCGCAACACCGCGCGCAAATCGGGAAATATTGAGGATTGGGTCAAGCGGTTCGGCGCTGGGTATGATCACATGATCATCCTGGACGCCGACAGCCTCATGACTGGTGACACGATCGTGCGCCTGGTCGCCGGCATGGAGCAGCATCCCGGCGTCGGTCTGATCCAGACGCTGCCTATCGTTGTCAATGCGCGGTCGCTATTCGCACGGATGCAGCAATTCGCTGGCAGGCTTTACGGCCCGGTAATCGCCTCCGGAATCGCTTGGTGGCACGGCTCGGAAGGCAATTACTGGGGACACAACGCCATCATCCGCGTGCGCGCCTTTGCAGAACATGCCAGCCTGCCCAAACTTCCCGGGCGCAAGCCGTTCGGCGGCCATATTCTCAGCCATGACTTCATTGAAGCAGCTTTCATGCGGCGCGCCGGATGGGCGATCCACATGGCACCGAAACTGGGCGGCAGTTTCGAGGAATGTCCGCCGTCGCTCCTCGATTTTGCAGCGCGCGACCGCCGATGGTGTCAGGGCAATCTGCAGCACCTGGCTGTGCTGGCAGCGCCGCGGCTTCATTGGGTCTCGCGGTTGCATCTCCTGACCGGCATCGGTTCTTATTTAACTGCGCCGCTGTGGCTCATGTTTCTGGTGCTCGGGATTCTCATCTCGCTGCAGGCCCAGTTCGTGCGTCCGGAATATTTCGCAAAGGGATTTTCGCTGTTTCCGCAGTGGCCAGCCCAAGATCCGGTTCGCGCGGCCTGGGTCTTCGCCGGCACGATGGGTCTTCTGATCGTACCAAAACTGCTTGCCTACGTTTTGCTGCTCACCCAGGCCGAAAATCGAGCGCGGTTCGGCGGCGGCTTTCTTGCTTTGTCCGGCATCATCGTCGAGACTTTGCTGTCCGGCCTGATCGCGCCAGTGATGATGATCTTCCAATCGTCGGCGGTAGGCGAGATTCTGCTTGGTCGGGATGCCGGCTGGCAGGTCCAGCGCCGCGACGACGGCGTCGTCCCGATCCGCGAAGTGGTCAGAAAGTACGCGGTACCGACCGTGTTCGGTGTACTGATGGCGATTAGCGCTTATGCGGTGTCGCTACCGCTATTCCTGTGGATGACGCCGGTAATCGTAGGTCTGTGGCTGTCGATGCCGCTGGCCATCGTGTCGTCGCGCGCTCTGCAGCCAGGCCAGCACGCCGGCTTATTCGGAACTCCCGAACAGAATCTACCGCCGAAAGTACTGTTTCGCGCAAAAGAGTTGGCCTTGGCGGCACCGATCTACGGCGCAAGCTCGCTGCACGAACTGCGTAAGGACATGGATCTGTGCGCGGCCCATTTGAGATCGCTGGTTGATGAGCCACGCAGCCGTGGCCAGATCGATTCCGACCTCGCCATCGCGCAAGCAAAAATTGTAGAAGCTGAGGATTTTGACGAGGCCGTCAGTTTCTTCAGTACGCGCGAGACTTTTGCGGCGCTGAACAGTCGGCTCGCGCTTCAGCAATTGGCTGCATTGCCCGATAAGGCACACGCCACGAAGTCAATCTGAGTAAGACCTGCCAAAATATAATACCGAAAAGTGCACGAGCCCCCATATGACAGCCATCGCACCCGAGGTTTCGGCCTTTGTAATGACATTGCGAAAAAGAGGCGGCCCATTGGCCGCCTCGATTCACTTTGTGAAGTCGTGTCAGTCAATTTCGTCGATCACCACGCGCTCTCCGGGGTCGACCAGATAGGTGCGATTTTCGCGGTGGATGTAGCGGTAGTCGCGCAGTGAAGGAGCTTCTCGGTAAACGACGTCGGGAAATTCTTCAATCTCGACCGTTTCCGGTAGACGCTCGCCGCGGCGGATAACCGTCTTGGCCGTACTGCCGGTCGTTTGGCGCTCGGTTGTCCTCGTCTTGACGTGCTTGCGCACAACGTCCCGGTCCTTGTCGGTAAACGAGACCTTGGAGCGGGCCGGTGCAGGCGCGGCGGCCGTTGATCCACCGGAGCGCGGCAGCACAGTTACGATTTGCAAGGTCGAAGGTTCGACGATGACGATTTCGTCGCGCACCACAAAGAAGCTGTAGCCTCGATATTGCGGTACGACTTCGACGACCTCAGAGGGAAGCGTCTGCAGACGGGTGTCGCGGGGAACAGAGGTGCCCACGGTCAGGGAAAAATTAACGTTGTTAAGAGGCTGCACGTTGAGCCGAGAAATCGACTGGGTAACACGCGTGCGCTGCTGGTCATTGATATTGACGGAAGCATTGACGCTGGTCGATTGCGACTGCGCATTGTTGTTCGTCGAGGGAGCTTGCGCCGCGTTGTTAGAAGGAGACTGCGCCGTATTACTCGTTGTCGTTGGCTGCGCTGCAGCGTTAGTACCGCCGCTGGTCGGAGCCTGCATCTGGCCGCCGGCCGTTGCGGGCGGCGTGGTGGTCTGCGCCTGCGGGGGCTGCGATGTCGAAGACCCGGCCGCCGACGATGGAGCAGTCGTCTGCGCCTGCGAAGAGCTGGTGGATGTGCTTGGTGAGGTGGACGTGGACCGATCGTTGGTCGTATCGGGCGCCTTCTGAGTCGTAGGCGAAGAGGTGCTCGGGGACTGCGTTTGTTGTGTGCGAGGGGAGGTTGCTGTCGCGCTTGGCGACTGAGCAATTGCTGCGGTGGCGAACACCAAGCCGACCGCCGTGCTAAATAAGAAACGCGCCTTCATGATCAATTCCTCCATTTTTTGTAGTCATCGTGAACGAGGAAGACACACGGTAGTTCCGATAGAAGTCGGGAATAAGTGGCAAATTCTAATGACAAGGGGTCTCTTCTCGGTCGCGTAGGCACTGATGGCCGCGTGGCAGAGCCGGAGAGCGAGGGCCTGGTGCAATTGCACGGCGCCTGCTGATCTTAATGCGAGCTGCGGCATCGTTCTGCTCAACGCCGTCCCTGCGAGTTCAAGTCTGCTAACCGGCTCCCTCCTTGTATTCTCGCAAAATTCGCCGGACTGCTCCGGCAATCAAGCAACCATTGTAATTGGGGAGTACGTCAAGGCAGACACATGCTCGCGGCGCACCCGCGACGCTCGCAACGTGACGGGAACCGTATGGTGTTTTAGCGGGACCAAAATTATTTGTAGGCGGGACGCATTGCGGGCCTACCGGGAACGGCGTCTCAACGACTACCCGGCTTCGGAATTAGACGACCTTCAGCCGGTCCGCAGCGGGGTCGCAATTGCATACCTTTCCCACCACCAGTCGCTTGGAACAACGCTCAATTAGAGCTCTTGATCCCACGTCCTTGCATGCACGCAAACTCTTGCATAGACGAACTCGCCGCGCGGGCCTTTGGGTTGGCGCGGCTCCTTTATGTGATCGTAACGTTTTACAGAGCGCTAACCTGCGCGACTGGCGCCAGATGTGTCTGTAGCGGTCTTGGCGGGAACTTGATGCCGCTGTCCGCCGTTTAACACGCGAATCGAGGCTGTTATGGACGATCTTAAAAAAAACTCCGCAAGGTCGCAGCAAGAGTTCGATACTGGACCAAGCACCTCAAGGTTACGAAGGAGGAGTTGCAAAGCGTTGTCGAAAAAGTTGGCAACTCTGCCGCGACCGTGCGTAAAGAGCTCGCAATTTCATAACGGGAGGCGACCCTGACTACTGTCTCGCTCGCTGCGCTTCTTGATGAGTCCGTCGATATCGCTTTCGATTTTCTGCGGCGCTCGGGAGACTTGGAAGATGTTCGTGAGGCTAGCCAGTTCCTCACATTTCACGTAGCCAGACTGATGCGAGAGGGCATCACGAACCGCCTTCTGTTGTCCAATCGGGCTATCGCGGCATATCGATCCTGAGCGGCCAATGGCCCGCCAAGGGATGTCAAGCGCTCAGCGGGCTAGCGTGGAGTTTTACCGGTCCTACCTTCGCGCGTCGCCGAAGGTTTGACGCCGACTTGGCCTTCGCCAACTGGGAGATCCCCGGCTAAGTCCTCAGGCCAAGTCTGCGCTCATTCTGGCCGCAACGCTCGTTGGATGGGCCCTCATTCAACGTCGAGGCCAAGCTCACGCAACGCTCGGGTTGGCTCAACCGAACCGAATGCGTCTCGGCGCTCCTCGGGATCATAGCGTCCCAACCGAAATGGAGAGCGGCGACGCTTTTGTACCGCAGTATCCGGAATCCTATCGCCCAGATGAGATGGGAATGCCGTTCGACGAGGGGCCGAGGAAAGCTTCCGGCTCCGTGAAAAGTCAGCACAAACTAATTCGTTCCTCGGGAAGGATCGGCCCGGCGGCGGAGGGATTTCGCCGCCGGCCGCCTCACTGAACTCGGTGCGGAATGCCGCTCAGCTCGGCCAACAGCTTCTGCAAAAGCTGCCGGCTCGTGAAAATTAGATCAAATGGTTTCGTTCCGGCGGCGCTTCATCAAGCCCCCAATAATATAATGGAAGGCCCGGCCGCCTGAGGTTGAGGGACATGGTGAGCCGCCGAGCCCGGCGACAGCTTAAGGGATCATCTGCCAGCTGCCGGAAAGAACAAACTTCTTGGAATCCTTCCTGGGCCGACGGAAACCGGAGTGTATGACCTTGGAAGAACGACCATCGGCTCCTCAAATAATCAGATCTGATCGACAACGTTCCGGTCAACATCCGCCTAGCTTAGTGGGGCCGCTCATATTGCAATTGAGCGACCCCGTGCCACGCAATTGAAATGTTGCCGGTACGAACGACAAGTCCGGCAACGTCACGCGACACTTTTGACGCTAAGCCCTTCGTTCATGTGCACAACACAAGCCGCTCCTTAACCTAACTACTCAACCTTACCGGCGAAATTCGTTAGCTGCTTCTCACGGCTTGCGGAGCGGATTTCGCCATCGCCTGTCCCCGGCGGCGCAGGGCACATCAGCTGAGTACAATCATAGGAGGCTCGGCGGCGTTGGGTTTTGGGGGTGGGGAAGCCGCCGAGCCCGGCCGACAGCACCACACAACTGCCGACCGCAGGAAAAAGCGGCAATAATAGATTTCGTTCCATCAAATAGCAGCCAATGAAATGGCCCGACGCTCAGCCGAATCCTTGAGCGGCGGGCCGACCGTCGCGTGTGCTTCCTGGGATCGCTCCGGCCGGGAAAATCTAGCATCAACACAAATGGAAACTCAATGACCCGCCTTTTAGCGGCAGCCTGGCTGTGCGTGCTCTCCGTCAGGCCTGCTGCTGCTCAGAACTTCCTCGAAGGCGTCGTATCCCTCAACCTCACCATGACCAAGGAGGAAACTGCATCGCTAGCCATACGGCGTAGGAGATGGCTATCACGGCCGCGGGACGGCCTCGGGCGAACGGTTCGACTTACGCCCTGGCGGCCGCACACCGCACCACGCGCTTCGGCAGCCACGTCACGATGATAACGCCAATGATCGGTCGGTAAAAGTTCGGATCACGGCTCGCGGCCCGTTTATCAAGGGTCGTTGCATCGATCTGTCTCGAGCAGCAGCCAATGCAATCGGCGTGGGTGGTATCGCGCGCGTCACCGTCCGGGTAGCCCCACGAGCGGGTGACCCGGTCGTGTTTGCCTCCGGAACTTGCCCGGCTGTCGAACGGAGGCCGGGCTTTTTGTAATCCGTCGCGATGGAGTGTCTAATAGCCGGATAGGCACGGTGCCGACAGGGAGGTTGCAATGCGCGAGCAAAATCCATCCCGGACGATTAACTTTGGTCAGGCCATCGTTTTAATCGTTCTGTTCGCCATGCTGCTCTTCGCAATTGTCTGGTCGATGATGGCATGGACGTCAGCTGAGGACGCTGAGATGTCGATCCATGGTTGGATCGCCTTGGCGCTCGGGACGGTTTTCTCACTCGTTATTGGATGCGGCCTGATGGCCTTGATGTTCTACAGTAATAGAAGCGGCTACGACGACACGGCAAACACCGATTGGCGCAGCGAAAAAAAACCGCCAGATGATGAAGTCGGGTAGGTACCCGCGATTAGCCTGCAGCCGCTCTTGCTCGGCGCCGGTGACCGGGCTTTTTATTCGACTAGCCTGATGACCCTCAGCGCGTTTGCGCGGTCAAGTGGCCCTAATTTGGCGGGCCGCATTTTTGGAAGGTGATCTGGCCAGCAGCATCAAATTCAAAGTCAGCCCGGATATTTGAGCCGTGGCAAACGTAAGTAATGGCAACGCCATCACGGGCCGGTTCGAGATTGTCCAAGTCCGCGGCCGGAGAATCTCTTAGGCGCTGCTCCCAATATGCACGTAAAGCCTCGCGACCATTTATCGTCGTGGCGCCGCCGCAACCACATTCGATCGTAGCCGCTTCGGCATAAAGGCCGAGAATACTTTCAAGGTCGCCTGAGCGATAGGCATCTAGCCAATCAACTACCGCGGCCATCGGGTCAAAGGACATTTTCTCACCTACTTGCCAAACGCATGCGTCTAACAAGCGATTTAGAAGTAGTCTAATGAATGCGTCCTGAATGGTTTATTCAGGGAAGTGGCCTGAAACCCACCGTGGACGGTATACCAGTATGTTAGTGGTGTTTGGTGATCGCCGTCCTCTTAGCAGCGAGCGCATTAACGATGCGCTAACCAAGCTCGATCAGCCTATCCAAGAATGCGGCGGCACCGGACGGGGAGCCGGCAGCCCCATCAGGATGCCGGCCGGTGTCATGCCCGGGCGGCTTTTTCGTCATTCGATCAATCGGATCACTTTGCGCCGATTGAGCCGATCCAGCGTGGCAACGAAGTCCCGATCGTCGAGCACGTCGATCAGCCGATCGACTAGATCAACGGCACTTCGCGAGCCCGGCCCGATGTAGTCTTTCAAAAGATTTCTCGCCGCGGTCACAGAACGTATCAGATGATCGATCTCATCTCGCTCACTCATTGGTCCCTCGCCAGCTTGGTCGCGCCACGCCGGCTCCTTCTTGCCCTAGTGATAGACGGGTTCATCCATCGGAAAAGGTTTGCATCGAGCCAAGCCGAGCGAACATTTGCGGTCTAGAAACTGGCCCCCGACACCAACAGAACCGCACCAATTACCATTAGGAGAATGCCCGGCCAGTTGGTTCCGAGCCCCAAGAATCTCATGCCCCGCCGCGGTGGCTCCAGAGTGTCGCGAACTGGCCGGGAGGAATCTGGGCCGCTAAGCGATCCCCGCCAAAATAGCGGCGCGTGCCATGTACAAGACGCCGCCTAGGACTAGCAGCGCGCCAAGGCCCATCAGGAACATTCTCGGCTCCGCATTCATCGCTGACACACGCACGGACCGGGATTTTAAGAGCCGGCGGAATAATTCGTTCCGGGCTGGCCGATCGACAGGCGAGGCAGATTGCTGACGAAGTATACGCTAACAAAAAAAGCCCGCCGAAGCGGGCCTTTTCTCAATCAGAGAGAACCATACAGCTGGCGCTCTCTGCGCATCTCGTCCGCAGCGAAGGTTTGCTCGCAGGATCGTAGCCAGTCCAGCCGCTTTTCTGCCAGGCGGGCTCCTTAGAAAGTAGAGAGCGAAGACGCTCATCGATGCAATACGTTTCATGTTCTTCACGAGCAGGGGGCCCGTCCAACTCGCACGTGCGAATGGTGTTCCAATCCCATCGCGCTCGATGGTGCGGTGCGATCCGACCAAGTGGCCAGCCAGATGATGTTTCCAATTGGTGAGCCGTGGAGGAACAGAGCAAGGCGAAGAGCTGTTATCAAGGGCAAATAGGAGTTACTGATGACACGTTCGATCCTGTTAATAGCTGCGGCAATCGTATTCTCCGGCACAGCCCTTGCGCAAAGCAGCGGAACGCTGGAGGAGCAGGCTGCGTGCCGTGCCAGCGTGAAGCGCTATTGCGCACAAGCGATTCAGGGCGGGGATATGATGGTGCTTTCCTGCCTTCAGCAGAATAGGCCGCGCATTTCGAAAGCATGTCGGCAAGTGTTATTGAAGCATGGCCAATAGGCGTGCTCAGGCGAAGGGCTCCGGCACTTGCTCCGGGGCCCCAGCTGTCCAGTAGAGTACATCCGTCCAACTGGACAATTAGTTCCCGCCGCCCGCGCCACCCCCGGCACCGCCGCCTGCGCCACCACCTGCGCCGCCTGCACCACCGCCCGCGCCGCCGCCGCTAGTGCGGCCTTGGTCAACGTTGTTCATTGAGTTGGCGCCGCCGGCTTTTCCTGCAGCTGCGTTCGAACCGCTGAGAGAGCTGGCGTTGTTGCCGCGTTCCGAGCCAACTGCGCCGGTCGTCCGGTCCGACGTTGTTGGTGCAGTGGGCGAGCTCGGCGTCGTCTGGGCGAGCGCCGGCGCTGCAATAAGTGTCAGTGCTGCACTTGCAATAAGAAGTTTTCGCATGTCGTTTCCTCTCGTGACGCCCCAACCGAGAAATGCAAACTAACAAAACCTGTTCCCGAACGACTTCACTTTTAGATGGGAACAATTTCTGGTTCTCGCATTTCTCAGAATGCCTCGCATGAGTGTGTCTTCGTAAGGCGTTCAATTTTCTGGTTGCCTCGCCGCGGCGCCTCGAACACCGGGGGACCCTTGAAAGTAGCCTCTATGTTGAAGAGTCCGCGACGATCCATCCGACCGATTTACGGCTACGCGCTCGGCTTCATCTTGTTGCTGGGTCTCATTGGAGGCGCGGTCTCGGTCATCAGAAACGAAGGTAAGGCACCTGTCGATCAGCAAACCAAAACGGTGAAATAGCGTGCCTCAGCCGAAAAGGAGAAAGCAGGGACTCGTTAAAGCCGACGGATCGAAGTCGAGCGTCAGCCTTGAGCCTGAGTTTTGGAGCGCTTTAAAGGAAATTGCCAGTGAACGAGGGACGAGCCCAGCAGCCCTTGTCAGACTGGTCGACCGCAACGGGCCTCAGGTGAACTTAACCTCGGCCGTCCGTCTGTTCGTCTTGCATCATTTCAAAGCCAAAATAAAGGACGGGTCTCCCGCGTAACTTAGCCGGCTGTTGGCAACGTTCGCATTGTGAAATTCAATGCGGTCATCAGCAACCGGCCGGTAATGCTCAATCATCGTCATGTATGCCTCCGCTGGAAAATCCGCGAAATAAGCGCGCGCTCGTTGTCTGGCGGCAAGACGTGGCCGGGTAAATGTCTCGGGGACGGACCCACTGTTAAGTCGAAGCTTTTCACGTCGTGATCGAAGCCGTTCGCTCAACGACCGGGGCTTCGTTTACGATCCTCAACTGGCCATAGCCCTTCTGCAAACTCTCCAGGGCGGCGATTTGCATCGTCACGGTCAGGTATTTCAGGCATGCACTGGAGAACCGACTGCGGGTGGCGACGCCTAGGCTCGATGTAGTCCCATAGAAGCCGCAGGTCCATTTTCAGATGCCAGACCTTTCCGGGTTCGCATTCCAGTCTTGCTGAGCGATGGTGCCGACGTCTACGTCGCCGTACCGGATGTCCATGTCTCGAGCAGGGCGGGAGAGCGATGGCGGGAGAGTTCGGGCGGGCATCACAGCGCCTTTGTGGCGTGCCGCCGTCCGGGCGGCGACGATTTCGATGAGCGTCGGGATGGGCAAGCGGAACAATAGGCGCGAATTGGCATTGCAACACAATGGAAGACAGACTCTACCGAGTCCTTCTCGCGTTAGGCATAGCCGGGCTGATTACTGCATTCGTGGTTTTGGTCCTCCTACTGCTTTATTGGGCAGTAGGTAGTATTTGAGCGGCCGCCTCAGTTGGCGGCCTCTTTCATTATGACTCGATGCGACGTCTGCGGATCGCGCCAAATCAAAACGCGGCTCCTACCTCTTTAGACGATGGCCGGCGGGTGTCGCCCTCGCGCATCAGAACGAGCCGTCATTTGGCTCCTGGTGTGTCTGAAGGATCAGCGCTATGCCGAAGAGTAAGATGCCCAACATTAGAAGATCGAAAATATGGTCCTGCATATCCCCATTTTATCCGATGGCGGGGAGGGCGTCACGTGCTGATGGGCGCCGCGTTCTGCGTCCCCGTTAGCTTGTTCGAAATCGTCGCGGGCTCGCGCATAAAAAACCGCCCGCATTTTCGCGCGGCGGCTGCCGGAATTGCTCAAAATGGATCGGTAATAAAAACCTTTCCTCCTCCGGTCGGATGAGCAGATCAGATGCGAGAAACATACCGTTTATTCGTCGGGTCCCTTCTACAAGTTCACATTGGATGTTCGCGACGCTTGATTGGTTGAGCCTGCGTTTTAATAGCCTTTCAAACGTCTGATCAGAAGTTGCGCGTCAGTGGCACCCACTTCATAGGGAATCCTCGTGACGTTTCATTGAGTTCGTTCACTCAACCCAGAAATAAAATAAGCGTCAGCAAAGGGCATTATAAATTGCCGCTTGTTCCCGAATTGGAATCCTCGACACGATCGGACTGTTGTGGGTAACGGCCGGTGCCATGCTGCACGGCGTGCATCCCAGCTTTTTTTGCCCGGTCGGCAATCTTTGCCGGCGCGCCGCGACGTCCCGGATGCCGCTGGGCTGAAACTCGTCGACTTCCGCGCCGTCCAGTTGCCTAGCATTCTGTCATAGTCGACACTGACACCAAACGACAACTCCGCTTTATTCGCACATGCTGTTTATAAGGATCGCTGTGTTGACGGGAACCATTGATAGCACCAGCAGTTTAATCGACTTCATCCGCACGGCCAAAGTAATTGCGGCTCGTGTAGTCGATGGATCTTTTCTTCGCGTCGAGCTCTCATGGTTCAGGACTGAAAATGGCGTTGCGATTTTGGACGTGTGCGCCGTCGGCAAGCTCCAACGATTCCGAGTGAGTCCCGGCTGATCGACGCGACCCGGTCGCGACACAACCACGGACCAAAGGGCCACATGATCGACGACCTCTGGTACAAGAACGCCGTCTTCTACTGCCTCTCCGTAGGCAGTTTCATGGATGCTGATGGCGACGGTTGCGGCGACTTCAAGGGCCTGACGCGGCGGCTCGACTACATTCACGGCCTCGGCATCACCGCGATCTGGCTGATGCCCTTCCAGCCCTCGCCCGGCAAGGACGACGGCTACGACATCTCCGACTACTACGGCGTCGATCCGCGCTACGGCACGCTAGGCGACTTCGTCGAATTCACCCATGGCTGCCACCAGCGCGGCATCCGCGTCATCATCGACCTTGTGGTCAATCACACCTCGGACCAGCACGCCTGGTTCAAGGACGCGCGCAGCGCCAGGGATTCGCGCTATCGCGACTGGTATGTGTGGTCGGACAAGAAGCCGCCCAATGCCAACAAGGGTATGGTGTTTCCCGGCGTGCAGAAATCGACCTGGACGCATGACACGACCTCGAAGTCCTGGTTCTTCCACCGGTTCTATGACTTCCAGCCGGACCTCAACACATCCAATCCCTATGTGCAGGCCGAGATCCTGAAGATCATGGGGTTCTGGCTGCAGCTTGGCGTCTCCGGCTTCCGCATGGATGCGGTGCCCTTCGTGATCGCCACCAAGGGACCGAAGGTCAACAAGCCCACCGAACAATACGACATGCTGCGCGCCTTCCGCGAATTCCTGCAATGGCGCAAGGGCGACGCCATCATTCTCGCCGAAGCCAATGTGCTGCCGGAAACCGACATGGAATATTTCGGCAGCGACGGCGACCGCATGCAGATGATGTTCAACTTTCACGTCAACCAGAACCTGTTCTATGCGCTGGCCTCGGGCGACGTGCGCCCACTGGCTGCGGCGATGAAGGTGACCAAGCCACGCCCGGCGACGGCGCAATGGGGCCTGTTCCTGCGCAATCATGACGAGCTCGATCTCGGCCGGCTGACCGAGGAGCAACGCCAGACGGTGTTCGCGAAATTCGGCCCGGACAAGGACATGCAGCTTTACGATCGCGGCATCCGACGTCGGCTGGCGCCAATGCTCGGCGGCGACCGACGCAGGCTCGAGCTTGCTTACAGTCTGATGTACACGTTGCCGGGTACGCCGGTGCTGCGCTATGGCGACGAGATCGCCATGGGTGATGATCTCACGCTGCCTGAACGCAACTGCGCGCGGACGCCGATGCAATGGTCGAACGAACCCCGTGCCGGCTTCACCAAGAGCGAGAAGTCAAAGAATCCTGTGATCGACAAGGGCCCCTACGGCTACAATCACGTCAATGTCGCCAAGCAGCGCCGCGATCCCAATTCGATGCTGAACTGGACCGAGCGCATGATCCGGATGCGCAAGGAGGTCCCCGAAATTGGCTGGGGCGACTTCACCATCATCGCCACGCGCAACCCTGCCGTGCTGGCGATCCGCTACGACTGGCGCAACAACTCCGTGCTGTTCGTGCATAATCTCGACGAACAGCCACGCGAAGTGTCATTTGCACTCGGCCTCGATGGCAAGCAGGGCGACCACCTGATCAATCTTCTGACGGAAGACCATAACCGCGCCGATGCCCAGGGCAAGCACCACCTGATGCTGGAAGCATATGCCTATCGCTGGTACCGCGTCGGCGGTCTAGATTATCTGCTCCGGCGCAGTGACATCGACAGTGATACGGATGCGCATCCGGCGTGAGGGTGCCTGCGCCCGGATCGCGGGACCAAGCCTGCGGCCATCAGCAAGTACGCCGACATCAGCGAAGGCAGATGAAGAAGCTTCGCTCTAAAACCTGGAGAGCGATACGACCTGGAACATGGACAGGCCTTCGCGCCAGTCTCTTGATAGAGTAGCCGCTGCGGCCCCAGCTGAGGGAACATGCATCGAACCTGGCGATTAGCAGGCGCACCTACGCCAGGACGCTCCGCCTTATGAATACGAACATCGAGCCTTTCGCGATCGTCACCATTCCGGCATGCAACGAAGCCGACCGGATCGAGCGGTGTATCGCTGCGCTGGCCGTCCAGCGCGACCGTTTCGGCGCGCCCCTTGCCGCGGACGCGTTCGAGATCCTGGTGTTCGCCAACAATTGCACTGACGGTACCTCGGGAGTCGCCAGACGTTTCGCCGACTCGGTCCCGCAGAGGGTGGTGGTCATAGAGGAGGAATTGCCGTCGGAGATGGCCAACGCCGGCTGGGCGCGGAAGCGTGCAATGGACCTTGCGGCCGACCGCCTCGATGCGCTCGGCCCGGGCGGTGTAATTATGAGCACGGATGCCGATAGCTGCGTCGGCCCCGCGTGGTTTTCGTCTAACCTCCATGAGTTGGCGAACGGTGTGGAGTGCGTGGCAGGCTACATCGATGCAGAACCGCTCGAGATCGTTTCGCTTGGACGGGATTTCCTTTCCCGCGGTAGGCTCGAAGATACTTACCTCAGCCTTGCCGCGGAAATCATCGCGCGCTGTGATCCGCGAGCCCATGATCCCTGGCCGAACCATCGTGTCTCTTCGGGCGCGAGCCTGGCCGTAACCGTGGTGGCCTATCGGGCCATCGGAGGACTTCCTGCACGCGCTCTCGGCGAAGACGCCGCCCTTACGGCTGCGTTGGACGAGGCGGGATTCAAGGTTCGTCACTCGCTCGACGTCGTCGTCCAGACGTCCTGTCGGATCTTGGGGCGGGCGCATGGCGGAGCGGCCGACACCATGCAACGCCGGCTCGCCGATTTGAATGCTCCTTGCGACGACGATCTTGAGCCCGCCTTGCAGATCGCCCGTCGCGCCATGTACCGATCGCTTTTCCGCCGGGCGTGGCAGAGTGCGCTCGAAGACGGGCCGATGTCCGCCCGGTTGTGCATTCCCTCCGACTTCGTTCGTCACCTCCGTGCCGAGGAGGCGACGCTTCGTGAGGCATGGGAAGCCGTATCGGGCAGAAGTCCTGTTCTCACGGTTCACCGGACGCTACGCCCCTCGGAGCTGCCTCGGCAGATCGCGATCGCCAGAATGACCGTCGCAAGCCTGAGGGCCGCCGCAATCACGCGGACAGCCGCTCCAGGCGGTAGACTTCATCGCGAAGGATCCGGCGAGCCGGAACTCGCTTGACGACGGCGTCGGCGAAAGCGTCGCTGGCCTCCGTTCCCCTCAGCGGATAGTCAGTCTCGCCCAGCCAGTGGCAGAGGACGATCTCTCCGTCGGGAGCGAGGACCCTGCAGCAGTTTTCGGCCACCGAATGGAGATCGGCCCGGCTGAAGTAGTACAACACTTCAGATAGCACGATGAGGTCGAAGGCGCCGTCCGGGAATTCGGTCGGCAGCACACATTCCTCGAAGGCGACGTTCGGCGGCGCGTCCTTTCGCGCAGCTTCCAGCGCCGTGCGGGACGCGTCGACCGCCAGCAGTTCTCCGCCTCGCTGCGCGAGCCTTACCGTCAGGACCCCGATCGAGCAGCCAACTTCGAGGATACGATCGTAATGGGCGCGCGTAAGAGCCGACAGAGTGCGGTCATATTTCTCCCCCTCGTAGGCGCTGGTTCGGAATCCCCAGGGGTCGATATCCTGCCGGTACCGTTCCTCGAAGTATGAAGCGGGCAAACTCTCTATGTGCCTCCTCATCGGGAGACCTCGTAAACGTACTCGTGCTCGCCAAGGAACGGCGCCAACGTCTCTTCGGTGAACCGGAAGCCCGTTGGATCGTCTTCGATAAGCGTGGACATCTGCGAAGCGTGGGCCGTGATAGCACGGTGCTTGAGAGCACGTTCTCCAGCGATATCCAGCCGGTGGCCCCGCGGGAAGCCTGGGACATCGTCGTCCTGATCGAGGTGCCACCCCCAGATGGGGTAGGCCCAGAGCCTGACAGCTGGGTTGGCGACTCCGGCCGCCTTGGCGATGGCAGCGGCCGCCTGATGATCGCAATGCGGATCCCGATCCCACGTCACAAACAAGGCCTTTGCGCCCGTCTCCTGAAGAAGGTCGGACACGGCGCGGACCGCCGCGTCGAACTGGGGTCCCTCCAGAGGGGCTTGCGTGTCGGGGAGGTCGAGATGGCGTACGAACGCCGGATGGAGGCCCAGAATTTCGCCTGCCGCCCTGACTTCCGCCTTCCGGAGATCGACCAGCCGTTCCGTCGGGTACTGGACCGACCGGGGGTGCGAACCCGCACCATCGGTCAAAACCACGACGTGAACCTTCTGGCCTGCTTGGCAGGCCTGAGCGATCAGACCGCCAAGACCTAACGTCTCGTCGTCCGGGTGCGGCGAGAGAATTAAGAAGGGCGCACCCTCCGTCAGCGCCTCGCGCGAGATGATAGGAAGCGCCTTCGTCACTTCGAGATATTCCGAAACCTTCACTAAAAGTCTCCTGCCGACCGCGACGAACTCAGAAAGACCTGAGCCCCATCGCTCATGGCGCGGTCCGGCACCGGTTGCCGCAGATACGTCGCCAGGTCGCGGCAGATGCGCTCAACGTCGTGAGGACGCACAAACGCCCGAAGCCCGATGCCCCTCTGGACGGTCTCCATGACAGTCAGGGCGGATCGTTCGACAACCATCCGGGTGAGGTTGGCGAAAGCCACGATGCTTTCTGGATCATCTTCGACCGCCAGACGGCGCGCGGCGTCCTCCACCCAAAAGCGCGCCGTCGTCGCGTCGGCGACACAAGTCGCAAGGCGCTCGAGCTGATACGCGTCTTCGCCCCTTGCTGAGGAATTAAGGTGCTCTCGGAACAGGTCGACTAGCCGTTCCGTTGCGCCGGTATGGACGGCGCAGAAGCGCCATGCGCCGCCCGAGAAGTGCGGCTGTCGCATGAAGTCGCCGGGAGCGCCGATCCGCTCACGATCCGTGATGCGTCGCCCGGTGAAGTCGACCGTCCCGGTCGCCGTCGCGCGCATGCCTTGCGCCTGCCAGCTGGACGTGTCGTGCGCATATCCGATCTCGAGGTCGAGCAGGCACATCTGCTGCCCCTCCGGTGCTGATGCGGTAACCAGGGGACGCGTCACGAACCCGGCGCCCGACGCCAGGATCTTGCGGCCTTTGAGGACGTTGCCATCCCGCTCCGGGGTGATCCTCAGGCCCTGCGCGTCGTCGGCGCCCCATACTGCGGACAGCGCACCATCACGCACGCTTCCCGCGAGACCTTCGATCTGCGCTTGTGTTCCGTAACGGCAGACCAGCCCCACCGCGTTGACGTGGCCCTCAAATATACGGGCAAGCGAGAGGTCCGCTGCGCCGAGTAGACGCAGGATGGTGCAGAGTTCGGCGCCGAACCGCGGGTCCCAGAGACTGCTGCCGCCGAGCTCATGAGGCAGTGGGCTCATGGCCAATCCGCTGAAGCGGAAGTCCGTCCAGACGTCCGGTGCGATGTGAGCAGTTCTGTCCGTATCAAAGGCGCGGCTTGAGAGCTTCGCGGCGAAGGCCTGCGCATTCTCCAGCAGCTTATGACGTTCGGAAGGGGCGAGAATTGCGGTGTCCTCACGACAGTTGGCGAGCATGCGATGAAGTCCGCAGCGCACCGATAGTTCCGATCTGCTGGAACGACTCCCAATCTTGGCGTTGTCCTCGGGCACTCCTTCTGGACGAACTATATGGCGACCATCGAGCTGCAGCCACACAACGAGAACTCCCAGACGTGGCTGCTCGTCTGGGCCGAGCGTCWGGAGATCGTCGGACGCGTCCGACGTGGGGAGGATGGGTGGTTCCATATCACCGCTCACGGACCGCACTGGAGCCCCATGAAGAGTTTCGCCGGCGACAAGTTCGACGACCCGTCCGAGGCTCTGAAGCAGGCTCAGGCGTATTTCGGAAACCGGTAGGGCACTGTCCTAAAATAAGCAGATAGGACAAAGGCCACGTCGTCATGGGCGATGCGGCCTTTCTTTTTAAGCATTATCTAGTCGATCGTTCGAAGGACCAACCGCACATGCGAAGGGCCGTAGGCGCCAGCGGGCCGCGGCCATCCTAATGCGGTTTGAATAAACTCACGACGAAGTCGTCGCCGACAAGGCGAAACGACGCTAGGTCCGTTCCAGTCCGGTCCATTTCCTCGATTGGAATCCGTAATGGACCGCCGCCAAGCCGCTTCAACATAACGATCAGCAACTGATCTTTGAAACGATCGACGAGACCATCGCCGTTAAGTCTCGGATCACTTCCTAGTGCAGTCTTCATGAAACGCTCCGCGGCCGCTTAACGGCCTTTGCTGGTGAATCGTGGGCAAAGACGCTGCCTCCAAAGAGATCCAAGCGAGGCATCGCCCAGGCGCAAGCACGCCGGAAAAGGTCGTTAGATAGCCAAGGCTCAAGGCGCGGAGAGCTAGGCGACCTTGATCGTTGAGACTGCGAAAGCGAGTTCAAGCGTCCGGCGACGTCACTGTATGACCAAGTGAAAATTGTTAGCGTTGTTCCCAAGATGTACCGCTGACATTGGTGCATCCACCGAGCAGAGCCGCCTGCCATGCGAATTATTACTACTGCCGCGGCGGCAATCAGGCCGACAGCGTCAACGTCACCAAGATCCGAAGTCCCGCCCCATTAAGGCGATCCGCTGGGCCCGCTGGCGTCCCGTTGCCGACCGCCGGCCGCAAGATGAGCGCAACCGGGCAGGCCGTGAAGGAGGGAGCGAGGCCTAGTCCTTCGCCGCCTTTGCTAGGATAGCCCGTGCCTGCTCCAAAATCCGACGTGCAATTTCAAGCTTGGCCACCTGCTCGGCGTCTATCCCGGGGATTGTGGTTCCGTCCCTTGTGACCATGGCAAACACGTCCACGCTGATGAACGCGAAAACAGTTTGATCTTCAAAAGCACGTTCCAAAGCTGGCGCGAAACGGCACCGCGGCCCTCAAGGACAACGAACAAGGCGGCAAGCAAGACGATCTGCAACGTGGAGTCTGACAGAAGGGACATGGCGCCCTTACTACGTTCATTTCGCAGATGCGTTCCAATATAAACTGCGTTCTCAACACTCTGCATTTAGATAAAATTACGGCCACGCAATCGAAGGCATCGTCGCATCGCGAACCCATGAGGGACCTTCGCCTTGCTCCATCGGCTCTCGCCATGGCAGGCAAAGTGTCATGAGCCGATGAGGCTGACGCTAGTCAAGACAGGTGGGCGTAAGATCCGGTGCATTGTTTGTGGTTCAATTTAATAGAGCGCCCTTCGATCTTTGGTGAAGGGCTGTCTGTAAGGCACTACTCAGCTCATGAAGCTCGTAAGGTTTTCGCAACAGCAAAAATTCAGAGCCCAGTTTCCGCGCTGCCTCACTGTAGCCCGTTGCGAGAACGACGGGGATGTTCGGGTAATTCTGCCTAAGATGGCGGGCCAGGCCGAGACCATCCATTTTTCCAGGCATCACGACATCGCTGAAAACGAGGTCGATGCCGTCGTGCTCGATCTCGCGCAATGCGGACTCCGCGTCCGGTACGCATTTCACGCGATATCCCAACTCTTCCAGAAATACGGCGCTGGCGGTGGCAACATCCGGATTGTCTTCAACAAGAAGGACATTGCCGGCGCCTTTGGCCAGAACCTCTGCTTCGTGCGCACCTGCATGGCCTTCGCCACGCGGAAGCCGAATGGTGATTTCCGTACCAGCGCCGAGCTTGCTTTGGATTTCGACACGACCGCCGGCCTGGTTGGCAAAGCCATGCACCTGTGAGAGTCCCAATCCTGTTCCTTTGCCGACGGGTTTGGTCGTGAAAAACGGATCGAACACCTTCGCAATGACGTCCTCGGGAATACCTGCGCCGGTATCAGCCACCTTGATCTGCACGTACTCGCCTTTATCCTCTCCATCCCTGACCCGGTAATTTGCTGCCGTAATCGTCAAGGTGCCCCCGTCGGGCATGGCGTCACGAGAGTTGATGCTGAGATTGATGAGTGCAGTTTCGAGTTCGGTTGGATCCGCGAAGATTGGCCAAACTCCGGCCGGTACGGAGATTTCGAGCTTGATCGCGCTACCCAGAACGGTAGCCAAGACCTCGCGTACAGCTTGCACGGTCTCTTCAAGATTGAGCAGCGTCGGAGCGACTTGCTGACGCCGCGCAAACGTCAGCAACTGACGAGTAAGTGCCGCGCCGCGACGAACGCTTGTCTCAATCGTTCCTGCTGCCTCGATCACGCGGGGGACAATGGCATGCCGTTTGATCAGCCGAACGTTACCCGTGATTGCCATAAGGAGGTTGTTGAAGTCATGAGCCACTCCGCCGGTCAGCTGACCGAGCGCATCCATTTTCTGCGCTTCCGCCAGCTGCTTTTGCATACGTTCAAGTTGCTGCGTTGCTTGACGTCGCTCTGTGATGTCGCGCGTGATCTTGGCAAACCCGATCAGCTCGCCTGCGTCATTGCGGACGGGATCAATGACCACACTCGCCCAAAAGAACGTGCCGTCTTTGCGGACGCGTAAGCCTTCTTCTTCGTAACGGCCCTTTTCACGTGCAATGCTGAGAGCACGCGCTGGTTTTCCAGCGTCCCGGTCGCCGGGGGTATAAAAGCGCGAAAAGTGCTGACCGATAATCTCGTCAGGAAGATAGCCTTTGATCCGCTGACCGCCGAGGTTCCAGCTGGTGACATGACCTTCCGGATCAAGCATGTATAACGCATAGTCCGTGACATTGCTCACCAACAGGCGAAAAAGATTTTCGCTTTCGCTCAATGCGGAGCGGGCTTGCATCCGTTCGGTGATGTCCCGCGTGATCTTGGCAAAGCCGACAAGGACATCGTTTTCATAGATGGCGTCGATAACCACGGACGCGAAAAACCGCGTACCGTCTTTCCGCATCCGCCAGCCTTCCGCTTCGAAGCGCTTATTCCGGCGTGCGGCCTCCAATGCGGTGGCGGGAAGTCCGGCTTCGCGATCCTCCGGCGGATAGAACACCGAGAAGTGCTGGCCCACGATTTCGTCGGCGCCATACCCTTTGATCGTCTCGGCGCCTGCATTCCAGTTTGATACGATGCCGTTGGGGTCGAGCAGATAAATCGCATAATCTGTGACGCCTTGAACGAGAAGTCGGAAGGCGCGTTCGCTTTCTAAAAGATTGCGGTCGTTTTTTGTTTTTGGCATCATTCACTTTCCGCGAACCAATCCCTCTGGTAGAGGCGATAACTGCCATCGTTTAGCGGCACGGGAGTCGCAGGTCAGAGTAGGCTCCCCCACATACGCGGCACAAGAACACTTTTACCGTCAGATTTGGAACCAAAGTTTGCTTTAAGGATTGTCTCTGCCTTCTCAGATTAGCCGCTCGTTACGGCGATAAATTCAAATTTCTAGAAGAGGGCAAGGCGGCCGGCCGGAGGATCGCCTAAGCCGCGACCTTGTGCGGGCGCGGGCTCTGTCGATGAGGATCAGGCTTGGGTCTGAGAACGGCGCTCAGTTCAGCTAGTTGGTCTGAAGGGCGGCCCGCTCGCAGTGCCTTTTGCTGCACGGACAAATCTGTTGTGCCGTCCCCAACGGGACGATTCGCCGTCGATAATCGCTGACTTGGTTTTTAAATGCCACGCGTCGGTTGCGATCTTCTTAAAGCGTCCCCGCCAGTCGTGAAGAAGTAAGGCGATGCTCCCTAGGCCCAACATTCTCGGCGCTGTAGCCCTGCCGTTGCTACCCGGCAGAGCGCTTATTCTGCGTGACGCCGGCTCGCGCGAACCGCCCGACCAGGTTTTCAAAGCGCAACGGGAATGATCTTGGACCGGGAAGAACCGTCTTGCCCGGAACAATACTCATAGTGAGTGCTTGTGCAACGACCCGATGAGGACGCGCCATGACCGATCAAGAGACGCCATGTGTAAGTGACCAATGGTCTGATCTGAAGGCCACCGTGGCGGATGGTGTCAAAGCCGTCGCATCAACAATAGGAGAAGCAATCGAGGAAGGCAAAAAGCCCGGCAAGCCGCTCGACATACTAAGCAAGCTTACGCGTGAAGCTCCGCTCGGTATGTTGTTGGCAGCATTTCTCATTGGCCGGGCACTGGCACGGCGGCAATGATTAGGCCGGTTGCCTTTTGAGATCGTCGAGCGTGACGCTTTTGGGAAACATGAATCTAGCAGTGGCTGTGACCGACAGTTATTCCGGAGGACACTATGGGTTTAGCAACTTATGCCGTCATCGAATCTAACGATGGCTGGGGCGTTCTGCACGATGGAGACGTGGAAGGGAAATTCCTGACCAAAGAGTCTGCTTTCGAAGCAGCCGTGGCTGCAGCGTCTCTTGCGATCCGCCAGGGACACGAAGTCCATGTCAGCGCCCCGAGCAGCGAAGCCGGAAACAAGACAGCGCTTGGCGGTCCAACAAATTGACGGGGGCTCAAGCTGCGTGAAAGGATATGAATTGGGACGAGATGATGATGGCGCCGAAGTAAAGTCAGCGCGCAAAGCACGCGGCGCCGAGCCAGGGCCGTCGGTTCGCAACGTTTTAATTTGGAGCCTTGGCTTAGTTGTGGCCGCCTTTGCCGTTGTATATTTCCTGTTTTTCAAAACCTAGCCGACCGTCAGCTGGTGGCGACGTACCCGCTTGGAGACGCCGATCAGGTTGCCGCCTGTTACTTAGAAACGACTTACATTCCTTCCTCTTTTGAGGTTGAGCGTCCTGTTCGCATGGTGGCCGTTCCGATGGCCCTGCCATCGCTCCAAACGTGGCGGAGCTTTTGCTGTCATAGCCGTTGGTATGCAGTAGCCGGATGAACTCGTCCATCGAGGCATTAACTGTTGGTACGCTCGGCAGCTTCCGGTGTGAGGGTGCGGCCAAAAAGCCGGCTGATGGATTCGCGAAAAGCCATGCGAGTCCCCTTTTTTCGTGACAGCGCTTTGCTGCGCGGACGAGAGAAAGGTTCATTCGGGAGCGACAGTCCTAACGGAATATTCTTGGACGGGGAACTGGTCGCATAGTGGCGTCTTAAGCGCACAAGCAATTATAGCGATCGATGCGCTCGCCTGCATGACTGTACCAAAGCGATTCGCCGCCGCAATTATCCGTTTTTGAGGAGAGGCCGATGCCCCGATACTCTGAAGAACAGATCCGAGAGTACGCTCACAAACTTTGGGAAAGGGAAGGTCGCCCGGAAGGTAAGGCCGATGACTTCTGGCACCAGGCCAAAAGCGAGCTCGAAAGCGATGCGCCTGGCGACGAAGACCCGAAACCGATGCCAGAGTAGGAAAAAGCGCTGCCCAAGCGCCCCTTCGTCATTGGGCGGGCGATGTCGCCACCGGCGGAACGCTGCATCCAATCAAGCGTTTTCGATTGGCACTTATCTAGGAGCTGGTTCATGCCCCATTCTTATCCCGCGCCTCCGTTTGCTTCCCAGAAACAACCGATGCCCGGCCGAACGGAGGCCATGCAGCCTCGTCCCGATCATGGCGAGAGCAGCTACAAGGGGGGTGGTCGATTGCAGGGCATGAGAGCGGTAATTACCGGTGGCGACAGCGGGATCGGCCGCGCTGTCGCGTTGGCCTACGCACGCGAAGGTGCCGACGTCTTGATTTCTTATCTCGATGAGACCGCGGATGCCCTCGAAGCTAAAGCTTTAATCGAGCGCGAAGGCCGCAAGGCCATAATGGTCCCAGGTGACATCCAGCATCGGCGCCATTGCGACGTGATTATCGATAAGGCGGTAAGGGAATTGGGCGGGATCGACATCCTCGTTAACAACGCCGCGCATCAAGCGACCTTCAAGGACATCGGCGACATTTCCGATGACGAGTGGGATTTGACGTTTAGGACAAATATCTATGCAATGTTCTACCTGACAAGGGCCGCCGTGCCTCACATGAAGCCCGGAAGTGCGATCATCAATACCGCGTCGGTCAATTCGGATATGCCGAACCCCACCTTGCTGGCCTATGCAACGACGAAGGGGGCCATTCAGAATTTCACCGGCGGCTTGGCGCAGATGTTGGCCGATAAGGGCATCCGCGCAAACGCGGTGGCACCGGGACCGATTTGGACGCCGCTCATTCCATCCACTATGCCAGACGAAGCCGTTAGAAATTTCGGCAAGCAGACGCCGATGCAACGTCCCGGACAGCCCGCAGAGCTTGCAACCGCCTACGTGATGCTCGCAGATCCACTCTCAAGCTACGTTTCCGGGGCCACGATCGCCGTTACAGGCGGCAAACCTTTCATCTAATCGGATCGAGCGTTTCGCGGCAAAGCAGTGGGGTCTCATCGGTGTCCAGCATTTTGCCGTGGGTGGGAGGGTTCGCCGCTGTCCTGACTTCGCTGTCGTACATTCCACAGGTCCGGAAAGCATTGCCCCGGAGCTCAACCAAAGATCTGTCGCTCAAGATGCTTGTGGTGCTGACATCAGGCCTGGGTCTGTGGATCGGCTACGGTCTACTCAAGGGCGACTGGATCATCGTTCTGGCGAACAGTATCGGCTGTGCGCTGACAGCAACCGTGCTCGGCTGTAAAATACGAGACATTCGCGGGGAGGACTCTGCATAGGGAGCGGAACCTGGCTGCATGATCAGGGTTTAGAGTGCCTGTTATCTAGGTGTCATACGGAGATGCCATGCGGCCAATAATGGTACCACCCACTCTCCTTGATCGCGAGGTCGCAGCAACCGCCGTTCGGCACGCACATGCCGCAAGCGAACAAGTGGCCGAAGCTCTGACGTGGGGCGCGGACGAGCATGTTCTCGTTGTTGCTTCAGCGGCCTTCTGGCTCCTGTCGCGTAGCGGCTCCCCCCGGAAGCGAACTGTCGGTACGCATTTTCTGGCGGCATCGGTGGCCACGGCCGTTGTGCCGCATGCACTGAAGCATGTTTTCAATCAACGTCGACCGGATAGGCTCACCATTCTTGGCCATCTACACGGAGTACCGATCTCAGGCCGCCCGAATGATGCGTTCCCCTCGGGGCACGCGATGCATATGGGGGCTCTCGCGAGCGCAGCATCCTCATTCGATCGGCCGTATCGCGAGCTGACCTGGACGGCTGCGGTCGGTATCTCGCTGACGAGGATCTATGTTCTCGCGCACTGGACGAGCGATGTGGTCGCGGGCTTCGCCAGCGGATATCTGATTGATCGGCTATTGAGACGCTGGACCGGCTACGGCAATGGGACGACGACGCCATGACGGATTACGCCGTCCGATTTTTCGTTGGAGGGGCAGTCGTCTCGATATTCGCGCTGCTCGGAGACGTGTTACGGCTTAAGTCCTTCGCGGGACTGTTCGGCGCCGCGCCATCGGTGGCCCTGGTTTCGCTCGCGCTCGCAATCTCCAGGCACGGACCGGACTACGTCTCTACGCTGGCTGCTTCGATGATGGCCGGCGCGACCGCTCTTCTCGTGCTCAGCTTCGTGACGTGCCGTTTACTCAAACGCACGGGGTTGTCAGTTCTATCTGTTACCCTGCTCGGGTTTCCCCTGTGGCTGGTAGTCGCGTTTGGCCTCTATGGGATGGTGGGCTGAATGCTTGTTCGAGCCTCATTCTCGTCGTTGAGCGATGGTCGCTGGTACGAATACATCGTCCGGTTCCTGCTGGGCGGAGCATCGACTGCAATAACTGGCCTGATCGGCACACGTTGGGGTCCGGGCGTCGGAGGTCTGTTCCTGGCATTTCCAGCCATGCTCTGCGCCAGTGCCACGCTGGTCGAGGCGCACGAAAGGCGCCGCAAAAGGGAAATTGGCCTGCAGGGCAAGAGACGTGGTGAAGACGCCGCTGCGCTCGAGGCCGCTGGAGCGGCTCTGGGAAGCATGGGCCTCGTTGCGTTCGCTCTCACAGTCTTCCTCGTAAATGCCGCGGCTCCCTGGAGCAGCTTGGCGCTGGCATCTCTGGTATGGGCGGCGACCGCAGGTTCTTGCTGGTGGACTTACAAGAGACTTCGCAGGACGTGGACCTGAGATGGGCGAGCTCCGATCAAGAATAGACACCAGTCGGGCAGTGCACTTGTGTCTGGACATGCAGAGGCTGTTCGGTCCCGAAGGGCCTTGGCCGACACCTTGGCTCGAACGTGTCATGCCGGCGGTGGAAAGCCTCGTCCAACGTGACCCGGCACGGACTGTCTTTACGCGCTTTATTCCCCCGGCGTCGCCCGAGCATGCAAATGGGATGTGGCAGAGCTACTTCCGAAAATGGCGGTTGGTCACGCGCGAACGTCTGGACCCGCACCTCCTCGAGCTTATGCCGCCTTTGCAGCGACATGTCCCACCGGCGATTGTCTTCGACAAGTCTGCGTATTCTGCGTTCTCGAACGGAAGGCTTCACGATATTCTGCAAGACGGTAACGTCAATACCTTGATTGTGAGCGGCGCGGAGACTGACGTCTGCGTTCTCTCAACCATCTTGAGTGCTGTTGATCTGGGCTATCGCATCGTCGTTGCGCAAGATGCGATGTGCAGCTCAGCTGACGAAACTCACGATGCCTTACTTGGCTTGTACGCCCGGCGTTTCGACCTACAGATCGAACTGGCAGATTGTGCCGAGATTCTTGAAAGATGGTCGCAGGCTTGAAGGCGGTCAGGGCTAGGGCTGGCGGGCGAAGTGTTTGGCGCGCGCGCCACCGGCGCGGGCGACCAAGAGGAGACCCCGATCATCGGGGTCTCCTCTGGTTGGCATCACGGGCTAGTTGCCGCCGGCACCACCACCTGCGCCACCACCACCACCGCCCGAAGTGCGACCTTCGGCAGAGCTGTTAGACCCGGTAGTTCCAGTCGCTGCATTCGATCCACTAAGGGAGCTGGCATTGTTGCCAGTCTGCGATCCTGCAGCGTGCGGCGCCGCGTGTGGAGTGCTCGAGGTCGGGCGATCGACTGCCGTCCCCGTACTGGTAGTGCCGGGCTGTGTAACGCCATTGCCTGCGGAATTGACCTGAGGCGCGCTCGGATTTGCACCGCTCTGTGCGAATGCGGCAGGAGCAGTCATCAGTGCCGCTGCCGCAACTGCTATCAACGTCTTCTTCATATTGTCCTCGTTCGTTGTCATGCCCCGAGCTGGATGAATTAACTTGCTCGCTTGTTGTTCCTGGCGAGAAATCGCGCAACAGTGGAACAACACTCGCTTCTCCTTCACCCATTTGCCCGAGGCGGTTCCCCGACATCATCCTGGCGGCCTTCCGACGGCGCGCGTGAGACGCCAGAAGCGGGAAGGTTGGCCTCGCCGATCGGTGCGGGCAAGCCGATCCTGAGGGCGGAAGAAAACGGAACATCCTACGATTAGAATGGTTCTGATGGCGAACGCATAGCGAGGCGCCCCGTGAACCAGATCCCACATCACCCACAGATCCCAATTTTCCTGACGATCAACGGAACGTTGCACGAACTCAAAGTAGAGCCGTGGGTGACGCTGCTGGACCTGTTGCGCGAGCGCCTCTCGCTCACCGGGACTAAGAAGGGATGCGATCAGGGACAATGCGGCGCCTGTACCGTGCTCGTCGATGGCAGACGCGTCAATTCGTGCCTGGCACTCGCGGTGTCGCGCGACGGCGCCGAGATCACCACTATCGAAGGGCTGGCCGAGAATGGCGAACTGCATCCGCTGCAGGTTGCCTTCATCGAGCGCGACGCGTTTCAATGCGGCTACTGTACGCCTGGCCAAATTTGCTCAGCGGCGGGTCTGCTGGCGGAAGGCCACACCCGTAGTCGGGCCGAGATACGCGAGCATATGAGCGGCAATCTGTGCCGCTGCGGCGCCTATACCAATATCGCCGACGCGGTCGAGGACGTGCTGATGCCGCGCATCGCGGCGAAGGAGGCCGCCGAATGAACCGGTTCGAATATATCCGCCCGGCCACAGTGGCCGATGCCATCGCGGCGCTGAATGAACCTGCAGCGCGCGCGCTGGCGGGTGGCACCAATCTCGTCGACCTCATGAAATATGATGTGGCGCAGCCGTCGCGGCTGGTCGACATCAACCGGCTTCCGCTCAAATCGATCGAAATCACTCCCAGTGGAGCGCTGCGCATCGGCGCGCTGGTCACCAATACCGATCTGGCGTGGCATCGAGACGTTCGGGAAAAGTGGCCGATACTGTCAAGCGCCATTCTTGCCGGCGCATCGCCGCAATTGCGAAACGCAGCTACAGCCGGGGGAAACCTGATGCAGCGAACCCGCTGTTATTATTTTTATGATCCGTCGACAGCCTGCAACAAGCGACAGCCCGGAAGTGGCTGCTCCGCCATTGGCGGCGTCAATCGCATTCACGCCATTCTCGGCGCCAGCGATAGCTGCATTGCAGTCCATCCATCGGACATGTGCGTCGCGATGGCTGCACTCGATTCATCCGTCGAAGTCGAGGGGCCGGACGGCAAGCGATCGATTCCGATGTCTGGTTTCCACCGCCTCCCCGGCGGAGAGCCCGAACGCGACAACACGCTGAAGGTCGGCGAGCTCATTACATCGATCATTATCCCCAAGCCCGACTTCGGTGCCCATCACACCTATCTCAAGATCCGGGACCGGCTCTCCTATGCCTTCGCGCTGATCTCCGTCGCCGCCGCGCTGCGTGTGGAGGAGGGCATCATCCAGGACGTCCGGATCGCGCTCGGCGGGGTCGCGCATAAGCCGTGGCGGGATTTTGACGCAGAAAGATCGCTGAAAGGCGAGCGAGTCGGGACCCAGAGCTTTAAGCAGGTCGCTGATTTCATTCTTCGTGATGCGAAGGGGCAGGGCGACAATGACTTCAAGATCGAGCTTGCTCGCCGCGCTATCGTTCGTGCGCTGGAGCAGGCGGCTGCGGGCACACCGCAGGATCAGGCCGACAAATCGATCCACTAGAAAGTTAACGGGACCATCGCATGTCAGTTGGTGAAATCACGCATATTGGACGTCCGACCAACCGGGTCGACGGTAAACTGAAGGTGACCGGCCAAGCGCACTACGCGGCGGAGTATCCTGCTGACGATCTGCTCTATGGCTACATCGTTGGTAGTACGACCGCCGCTGGACGGATCGCGGCGATGGACTTGGATGCAGCAAGGCAGTTTCCAGGCGTCGTCGAAATCTTCACGCACGAAAATCGCAGCAAGGCGGCATGGCTTGATCGTAGCTGGCGGGACGAAGTCGCGCCTCCTGGCCATCCGTTCCGGCCGCTGAATTCGGACCGTATCCTGTTTGACGGTCAGCCGGTCGCGTTGATTGTCGCCGAAACGTTCGAGGCCGCGCGCGATGCGGCCTCCCTGGTTCGCATTGCCTATGATGTCGATGCGCATTGTACCGAGCTTGAGGCGAAGCGGGCAGAGGCCTATGTGCCTCCGAAGAAGCGTAGCGGTATTCCGCCGCCACCGGACCCGCGCGGCGATGCCGAGCAGGCGTTTCAAAATGCGCCCGTCAAGATCAGCCGCGATTACCGGATCAATGCCGAGCACCACAATCCGATGGAGATGTTCGCCACCACCTGCGTGTTCGAGGGCGACGGCAAGCTGACGATCTATGACAAGACGCAGGGCTCCCAGAATGCGCAGGGCTATGTCACCTCAGTGTTCGGCCTGCGCAGCAAGGATGTCCGCCTAGTCAATCAATATGTGGGCGGGGCATTCGGCGCCGGCTTGCGGCCGCAGCACCAATTGTTCTTCGCCGTCATGGCCAGTCTCGAACTCGAACGCTCGGTGCGGGTGTCGCTGACGCGTGCTCAGATGTTTCATATCGGCTACAGGCCGGACAGTTACCACACCGTCTCGCTCGCCGCCGATCGCGATGGGCGGCTGCAGTCGATCATGCATGATGCCGTTGCCTCGACCTCCCATTACGAGGATTATCAGGAGGCTGTCGTCAATTGGTCGGGCATGATGTATCACTGCGACAACGTCAAGCTGACCTATCAGCTTGCCAAGCTCGATACGGCCACGCCGTGTGACATGCGCGCACCCGGCGCAGCCATCGGCGTGACAGCGCTCGAATGCGCGCTCGATGAACTTTCATACGAACTCGGTATCGGTCCGCTCGAAATTCGGCGGATCAATTTCGCCTCGAAGGACGAAAACACCAACAAGCAGTTCACATCCAAGGCGCTTCTGGAATGCTACAGCGAGGGCGCTGCGGCATTTGGATGGGAGAAGCGAAGCCCCAAGCCGCGTGCCATGAAGGAGGGTCGCGAGCTGATTGGATGGGGCGTCTCAACGGGAATGTGGGACGCCTTCCTGCAAAAGGCCCAGGCCACTGCGACTCTCAAGGTGGACGGGACGCTGGAGGTGGCAACGGCGGCGTCCGATATTGGCACTGGGACCTGGACAATCCTGACGCAGATCGGCGCCGAAGCTTTCGGATTACCACTCGAAGACGTTCAGGCCAGGATCGGCGATTCGACTCTGCCGATGTCGCCGGTCGAAGGAGGTTCGTGGACCGCAGCGTCGAACGGCTCGGCAGTTCAGGCCGCATGTGAGGCGGTCAAGCATTCTCTGTTCAAGCAAGCCAGGAAGATGGCCAATTCGCCTCTTGCGGATGCAAGTTTCGAAGACGTCGAGGTTCGGGATCGACGCATCTTCCGGAAGGATGATCCGGCGCGCGGGCTTTCCGTTTTCGAAGTCATGCACGCCGCCGAGCTCACGGAAATCACCGAGCAGGGCAAAGTCAGCCCGAACCTGCGGCAGATGCTGAAATATATCAGCTACACGAATTCCGCCGTGTTCGCGGAAGTGCGCGTGGATGAAGATCTGGGGGTCGTTCGCGTGACGCGCGTCGTGTGCGCGGCGGCGGCGGGCAAGATCCTCAATCCCAAGACGGCCCGCAGCCAGATCCTGGGCGGTGTGGTGATGGGAATCGGCATGGCGCTTCACGAGGAAGCCATGACGGATCATCGCCTTGGCAAGATTATGAATGCCAATCTCGGCGAATATCACGTTCCGGCCCATGCCGACATCGAGGATATTGAAGTAATCTTCGTCGATGAAAAGGACGACAAGGTCAGCCCTCTTGGCGTCAAGGGCCTGGGCGAGATCGGCATCGTGGGAACCGCGTCTGCCGTCGCTAATGCGATCTTTCACGCAACTGGTGCGCGGGTGCGTGATTTTCCCATCACGATTGACAAGATTTTGAATGCTCCACGACCGTCCTGAGTTCGTCTCGTACAGACCCACGGGTGGCATACGCCGATGGAGCTCCACGGCTTTGGAGCCCGGGCCGCTGCATGACTGAGCTAAATGTCCGTAAGCCTCGGATCGAGAGAGCGCGTGAAGATTGCGACCTTCAACGTGAACAACATTAACAAGCGACTGCCCAATCTGCTGGCGTGGTTGAAATCGTCCAAGCCGGATGTGGCCTGTCTTCAGGAGTTGAAGGCCGCCAATTCCGAATTCCCGGAAAGTGCGTTGCGTAAGGCGGGCTATTTTGCCGAGTGGGTTGGGCAGAAGACTTGGAATGGCGTCGCAATCCTCGCTAGGGAATCCAAGATCGTGGTAACGCGCAGGCGGTTGCCTGGTGACGAGAGCGACGAGCAAAGCCGATACATCGAGGCTGCCGTCGACGGCGTTCTCGTTGGCTGCGTCTACGCACCCAACGGCAATCCGCAGCCGGGACCGAAGTTCGATTACAAGCTCACCTGGCTGAAGCGTCTGAACGCCCACGCCGGCAAGCTGCTCAAGTCCGGTGCTCCTGCCGTTATCGCCGGCGACTTCAACATCGTGCCAACGCCCTTCGACATCTACCCGACCAAGTCGTGGGACAAGGATGCGCTCGTGCAGCCGGAAAGTAGGGCGGCGTTCGGCAAGCTCCTCAAGAAGGGGTGGATCGATGCACTGCGCGAACAGCATCCGGATGAGCCGATGTATACGTTCTGGTCGTATTGGCGGAACCGCTACGAGCGTGACGCTGGCCTTCGCATTGACCATCTGCTTCTCAGTCCTGCGCTGAGCCCGCGGCTTGCGCAGGCCGGTGTCGACCGAAAGGTGCGCGGCAAGCTGGATCCAAGCGACCATGCTCCAGCGTGGATAGTGCTGAAGTAGCGCTACGCCTTACTTTTTTGCTTTCCGATCGACCCGGACGTCGCGGAATTCCTCGGGCCCTTTGAGCAGGCGCCGCTTCCGACTGGCCTGATCGTCCGCACTGGCGCCCTTGTCCGTCAGCTTGTCGATTGCGCCGGCGGCCATCTCACTGGCACGGGCTCTATGAGCGACGTTCTTTCTGCGAGACGGTTTAACGGTAAGGCCCAGTTCGACAAGGCGGCGCACAGCTTCTGAGAGTTTCGGAGCGTCCGGCTGAAACTCGGCCCAATGAACAATCCTGCCGCGTAGTTCGTCTGCGGCGCGAAAGCCGAGCATTGGCGTTTGGCCGGTCGCAGGTCGGCCTTTTGATTTTTGCTTTGCTACTGTCGTTTTCTTCATAAGATAATGTTTAGCATAAATGCCAAACCGCGAGAAGTTGGAACTCTGCGTCATGTTATTGAGTTGCGATCTCCGAGGGCACGCTGTTTTAGCGGACTTTCCCCCTGCGCCTTGCTAAACAGTGTGAGAGCGGCCGACCGCCGCATGATGGCGAGGAAGCCGTGGCGAAAGAACTGACAGCGTCCGAACAGGCCCTGCGCGATCGGGAAAGCGAACTCGCGGAGGTCCAACGGATCGCGAAAGTCGGCGGTGTGATCGTCGACCTGCGCGATGGATTTCAGAACCGACGATCACCTGAATATCTCGCCATACACGGGTTACCCCCTGAAGCTGCAAACGAGACACATGAAGACTGGGTCGCCAGGCTTCATCCGGACGACCGGGAGCGCGCTGAGCGGCAATTTCTGGACCTTCTGAAAAGCGATGCGGAACGTTATTCTTCGGAGTATCGCATCATTCGGCCCAGCGACGGGGAAATTCGCTGGATCGTAGCAGAGGCGCGTATCGAGCGTGATCCAGAAGGCCGACCGCTGCGGATGATCGGCGCTCATATCGATATCACGGAACGTGCGATCGCCAGAGAGGCGCTACGCGAGAGTGAAGAGCGGTTCCGATTGATCGCCGACAGTGCGCCAGTCCCGATGTGGGTGACACGTCTTGATCGGACGCGGTCCTTCGCAAACAAAGCCTACATGGAATTTCTTGGCCTTGAATATGAAGAAGCGTTGGCTTTCGATTGGAGGACCATCCTTCACCCGGACGATGTGGCGCGCGTCGTGCGCGAGAGCATTGCAGGTGAGGCATCCCTAAAGCCGTTCGTGCTGGAAAGCAGATATCGACGTGCGGATGGCGTGTGGCGTTGGGTCAGATCCGAATCGCAACCCCGATGGGACCCGGCGGGTAAGCATATCGGCTTTATTGGGGTTGCCCACGACATCACGATTGCAAAAGAAGCAGAGATCGAACTGCGTGGGTTGAATGAGGTGCTTGAACGGCGGGTTGAAGAGCGAACCGCGCAACTTCGTACCCACGAGGCTCATTTACGAGCCATTTTGGAGACGACCAACCAGTATCAGGGATTGCTCGCGCTCGATGGTACGCTCGTTTTCGCCAATGCGGTCGCACTTGCCGCCATCGCGGTCGAAGCGAAGACAGTGCTCGGGATGCCGTTCTGGGATACGCCCTGGTTTGCTGCGACGCCCCGTATGCCGGAACGAGTTCTCAGCGCGTTCAAAACCGCACTGAGCGGCGATGCGTGGCGCGCCGAAGTTCAATTGAACCTATCCGGCGCGGGGCGGCATCTCGACCTCGCCATGCGCCCAGTATTTGGAAGTGGAGGTAGGATTACAGCCGTCTTGGCAGAGGCCGTCGATGTGACCGAGCGTCGCCGGAACGAGGACGCTCTGCGCCAGGCTCAGAAGATGGAGGCGGTCGGACAACTCACCGGAGGCGTGGCGCACGACTTCAATAATCTCCTGACGATTATCAGGTCAGCCACAGATTTTCTTCGTCGGCGCGATCTTCCCGAGGAGAGACGAGGGCGGTATATCGACGCGATTTCCGATACAGTTGACCGTGCGGCCAAGCTGACCGGACAGTTGCTTGCATTCGCTCGCCGACAGCCGCTTGCTCCGCGCGTCTTCAATGTTTGTACGCAGGTCGCGAGCGTGGCGAATCTGATCCGACCACTGGTCGGCGGCCGAATTCAGATTGATCTGGAAGTTCAGACTGCCGACCAGTTCGCCATGGCCGATATAACGCAGTTCGAAACCGCGTTGGTCAATCTCGCTGTTAATGCACGCGACGCCATGAACGGCGAAGGGCGCCTCGTCATTGGTGTCGCGGCAGTGGGTTCGATCCCGGGGATGCGTTCTCATCCTTTGAGGGAGGGCGACTTCATCGCGGTTTCCGTAACTGACTCTGGCGTCGGCATAGCTAGCGAGTACCTGGATGCGATCTTCGAACCATTTTTCACGACCAAGGACGTGGGAAAAGGAACGGGCCTCGGCTTGAGTCAGGCCTTCGGGTTCGCCAAACAGACGGGCGGCGAGATCGGCGTCAGCAGCACGCTTGGAGCGGGCGCGACGTTCACAATTTATCTGCCGCGGGCCGAAACTGGCGCCGAAGTCGAAAGCAGCGCGCCGCCATTAGCAAGCGCAGCGACAAGCGGGCGGGGGCACCGCGTTCTTGTTGTCGAGGATAATACGGATGTCGGGGGATTCTCGACAGAGCTTCTGCAGGATCTCGGATACGCAACCGACTGGGTGACGTCAGCTTCCGCGGCACTGCACGTTCTAGCCAAGGATGAATTCGCATTCGACCTCGTGTTTTCGGACGTCATCATGCCCGGCATGAACGGGGTGGAGATGGCCACGATTATCCGCGACCAATATCCTGGATTGCCGGTCGTTCTGACAAGTGGCTACAGCCACGTTCTAGCTGAAAACGCCCATACAGGCTTTGAACTCATCCAGAAGCCGTATTCGGTTGAGCTTTTGTCGCGCACGCTGCGCAAGGCGATCACTGATCGACGGACTGAATCGGCTTAGCGCTGCCAGATTGGTAATTGGAACTGGGATTGCGCGTCGTCCCCCTTCGTCTGAAGTGTCGATAGCGAAACACCGAGAAGCCGCACGGCTTTCGGCAGTGGCATCGAGCGTTCGAGAAGCGATGCCGCGACCCGTTCGAGCTCTTCGCGGTTTGATACGGCTGTCGGCATTGATTGGCTTCGTGACATGATCTCGAAGTCAGTGAACTTCACCTTCAGCGTGACGGTTCGCCCGCGGTTCCCTGTGTTCGCACAGTGTTGCCACACTTTGTCGACGAGGGGCTGCAGCGCGGCAATCATGGGGTCGAACTCGGTGAGGTCGTCGAAGAAAGTGTTCTCGGCGCCGATAGATTTCCGCATGCGGTTGGCGCGGACAGGACGCTCGTCGATGCCGCGTGATATCCAGTAGTAATAGGTCCCGGCTTTGCCGAAGTGCGCCTCCAGGAATGTCAGCGACTGGTTCCGGATGTCGAGGCCAGTCTGGATACCCAATGCGTTGAATTTAGCCGCAGTCGCCGGTCCGATGCCGTGGAACTTGCCGACGGGTAGGGTCTCCACGAAGGCCGGGCCCATCTCCGGAGAGATGACGTACTGACCGTTTGGCTTGCGATGGTCGGAGGCGAGTTTGGCCAGGAACTTGTTGTAAGAGATGCCGGCGGAGGCATTGAGCCCTGTCTCGGCTTTGATTTTAGTGCGGATCGCCAGAGCGATGTCGCGCGCCAGTGGGATGCTCTGAAGGTTCTCGGTAACATCCAGATAAGCCTCGTCCAGCGACAGCGGTTCGATGATCGGCGTGTGCTCGGCGAAGATCTCTCGGATCTGCTGGCTAATGGCCTTGTAGACCTCGAAGCGCGGTTTCACGAAGATTAGATCTGGACACTGACGTTTGGCTATAATGGACGGCATCGCCGAGCGGACGCCGAATTTGCGGGCTTCGTAACTCGCTGCTGCCACGACCCCGCGCTCCCGAGAGCCGCCGACGGCGACAGGTTTGCCGCAAAGCTGTGGATTATCCCGCTGTTCGACTGACGCGTAGAAGGCATCCATGTCGATATGGATGATCTTACGCTGTCGGATTTCCGGCGCGACGTCATTCGTCACCGGGCCATCGGTTTCCATTTGCCATCTCTGATCGCCAGCATCGCCTTCGCGACCGGAGTGGATGCGCGATCGGCCTCTCCATCGGCCGCCGCCTCGACGGCGCGCCAGTCGATCAGAACGGTGCCGTCCGGAGCGACCTCATAGAGGCCGACGCCCACTGGAGTGCCTGAGATGCGTTCGGTTCGGACGGGGCGCTGCGTGATGTCTTGCGCCAGCGCGGCAGCGGGCAGCATGATGGCAAGTACGGCGATCCACATTATGCGCATCTGGTGCATCCTTCTTCAGGCCTTGGACTACGATCTTACAGGGCAGGCAGATCGGATCGTCAACGGCCGAGGATATGGCGTCTCGAACGCGGGTCAGCAACCATCGTCCTCTCTCGGTTCCTGGCAGGTGCTATCGAGGAGGCGCATATCCTGGCAAGGGTAAGGCGCGCTTCAGACGCCTAGTCCACCAAACGTTTCATTAAATGGACCTGTTTGTCCAATACGGTACTGCGCAAATGGAGGAGCTTGACGATGAACAGTGAGGACCGGGAAATGAAAGGCTCCGATCTGCTAGTGGCGGCTCTCGAAAACGAGGGCGTCGACCGCATCTTTGGCGTCCCCGGCGAGGAGAACCTCGACGTCGTCGAGAGCTTGCGCAAGTCTTCCATCGAGCTGGTCGTCACGCGTCACGAGCAGCCCGCCGCCTTCATGGCTGCGACCCACGGGCGCCTCACAGGCAGGCCAGGTGTCGCCCTCAGCACTTTGGGGCCCGGAGCCCTGAATCTCTCTACAGGGGCTGCTTATGGACTCCTGGGAGGCATGCCGATGGTCCTGATCACTGGCCAAAAGGCGATCCACGCCAGCCGACAGGCGCACTTCCAGATCGTGGATGTCGTCGCGAGCATGAAGCCGCTCACGAAACTGTCGCAGCAGATCGTAAGTGCGTCTTCCATCGCGACCGTCGTCCGGAACGCTTTCCGGATTGCGATGGAGGAGCGTCCCGGACCCGTGCACCTGGAGCTTCCGGAAGATGTCGCGGCGGAGAAGGTGTCCGGCGTTTCGGTCGTCCCGGTCCACCCGATCGATCTCCCGGCGCCCTCGATGGACGCCGTCCGGAAGGCCGCCGAGCTCATCCTCTCGGCAAAATGCCCGTTGCTCATGTTCGGTGCCGGTGCCAGCAGGCCCAGGCTCGCGCCCGCGCTCTCCGAATTCGTCCGCCGGGTGAAGATCCCATTCTTCAACACGCAGATGGGGAAGGGGGCCGTCGGCGGGGCGTCCGACTACTATGTCGGCACGGCGGCGCTGAGCGAACGCGACTACGTCCATCGCGCGATCGACTGCGCCGACCTGATCATCACCATCGGCCACGACACCATCGAAAAGCCGCCATTCATCATGGGGCGTGGCCGCCATCAGGTGCTTCACATCGGCTTCACGCCAGCAACGGTCGAGGAGGTCTACTACCCGCAAGCTGAACTTATCGGCGACATCGCGAAAGGTCTCGACATGTTGGCGACCGAGACCGAAGGGAAGCTCAAGCAGACCACGCAGTGGGACGGCGTGCGCGCGGACATCCTGCGCCACATCGGCGACCGTGCCAACGAAGACCGCTTTCCGCTGACCCCGCAGCGGATCGTCCACGACGTCCGCAAGGTCATGCCACCAGACGGCATCGTCGCGTTGGACAACGGGATGTACAAGATATGGTTCGCGCGCAACTACCGCACGGACGTCGCCAACACGCTGTTGCTTGACAATGCGCTTGCGACGATGGGAGCGGGGCTTCCGTCGGGCATGATGGCGGCGCTGCTGAATCCGAAGCGCCGTGTGCTCGTTGTCGCCGGCGACGGCGGTTTCATGATGAATTCGCAGGAACTGGAGACCGCGCAGCGTCTGAAGCTCGATCTGGTCGTGCTTGTCATCGAGGATCACGCCTACGGGATGATCAGGTGGAAGCAGGCCGTCGACGGTTTCGCCGACGCGGGGATGACTTTCGGCAATCCGGATTTCGTCGTCTACGCGCAGTCCTACGGTGCTCAGGGTCATCGCGTGACCGAGGCGGGCGGCCTGGCACCGACACTGGAGAAGGCCTTCGCCGCCGGTGGCCTTCACCTCGTAGTGGTGCCGGTGGACTACAGCGAGAATGTTCGTGTTTTGGTGGATGAACTGGCCGACATGCAGCAACAAGAATGAAAAAACCATTCGACAACTGAAACGGGTTAGGCATTTGCAGTGCGAAGGGACATCAGGCCAATTCGTTCCCCTATTCGTTTGAACCCAGTTTTGGTGCTGGCCTGTTTTTGGCCGCAGTGGCCTATTCTGGCTGCGCCCTTATTTCGGAGGTTCTAGAGAACCAATTTCTCCGTCCCGCGTAACGATATCGGCGGAGGGTGGAATGCATACACGACGTACAGTCAGGGAGCTTCGAGAGAAGGTAGATAAGTATCGGGCCATGGCCCGGATGACGACCGATCCTGAAACGGCCAGACGTATTATCGAGCTTACTGACGAATTGGAACAACAGGCCCGCGATATCGAGCGGGGAAAGTAAGGCCTCAATGGGCGGCCTCTTTCGTCAATGCGGTCTCATGCCACGTTGTCGCTAATTCATTGTAAGAATGCGAGCATTGAGTGCAGCCGCAAAAAGTATCCAAGCGAGATAGGGCAAAAGCAGTAAGGCGGCGGTGCTGTCGACGCCCAAGCCTATGATGACGGTCACTCCTATTGCCGCGAACAACAGCGAAATAACAATCATGCCAGACCGCAGATCGTGGCGACCGAAGAAGATCGGCGACCATATCGCGTTCAGGGCGAGCTGGATGCCGAATGCGCCAAGAGCTGCGGTTCGAGCGGGCGAAGGAGGCGCCTCCCAGAACATCCACACGGACAGCGCCATGAGGAAATACAGGATGGGCCAGACGATGGGAAACGCGATGCGCGGTGGTGTCCACGATGGTTTCGCCAAACTCGCGTACCAAGTCGGAATCTCAGGCGTCGTAACCCGAGCGCCGATAAACGCGACGCTATAACAAATCGCAAGTGAGCAGAGTAAGGACGCGACCGAACTGTTAGTCATGCACCGTTAAGTCCTTGCGTTCTCGCCAGTTCCCCGGCCTCAGACGACTTCCACATTAACGTGGCGCCGCGCTCGTACATTTCGATGATGCCGTCGGAGACGTCTTGTCGCGGTCGGCCGTGTACTCTCCGACACTCCCGGCCTTCAGGAGTGTGCCGTTCCACTCGCCAACGGGCATGCGCCAGCCATCGCGTCCAGTGCTTGCTTTCAGGTCGCAGAATGTTGGTAGTGCATTGTCCGGCTTTTTCCGGAGTTATTCCCCGGTGGCGTACTGCTTGCCCTAGGCGTCCGGCTTGTCGGTGCGCTTCTTTGCCTTCTTGGAGAAGGCATCGCTCGACGACGGCATCCCCAGCGTAGCATGGCCAACTCACGCCATCTTCCTTTCGGCGGATGAGGTAACGCTCTCCCAGATTTGGCTATCGGAGGACATTTGTCGTGTCCTTCGTCAAATGGGGGGCCGCTTCGAGATCGCGGCCGAGTGTTATCGGTCGATCGGGGGGAGAAGGGTGGTGATGCCGGCGAATGCCCTTGAGCCAAATCAGCAGTGCTTCCCAGTGGATGCCTGCGATCACCTTCAAGGTCAGCAGGGGGTAAACGCAGAAGGCGTGCGCTAGAGCTGCGTCGGTCAGATTCTGGCGGGTTGCAGCGAGCTTGGCGATGAGCAGCGGCCCTTGTGCATCGTGACCGATGACCGAAACCGTCAAATTCTTTCCCGGAGGGACGACAGAAAACGAATAGACCATGTCGGTGCTCATGAAGGGGGAAACGTAGAAGGACTTCTGGCTTTTCTGGCGGATTGGCACTTTCGTGTCGCGGGCAACGGGAATGAGATAATTGTGACGCTCACCGAACGTATTGCTGACCTCGTATAAGATCGCCGAAATCGAGTTGTCTCGCCTGTAGCAGAAATAGATGCTCAGCGGATTGAAGGCGTATCCCAGGATGCGCGGCATGGTGAGAAGCCGGAGCGGGCCGCCGGCTTCGATGCCRGCCTCTTGCAAATGCCGCTCGATCCTGGCCCGCGGCGACGTGGTCTCTCCCTCGCCGTGATCCCGATCATGGAAGCTGAAGAGGTTGAAGCGGTTGTGCGAGAAGAGGTGCAGCCTGCCTGCCAGCATATCGACTTCATCRAGATCGAGAAGCATGTAGAAAATGCTGTAGCGCAGCCGATGCTCTCTTGGCCGCAATCGGTGATGCATCACTGAGCCGGAGTAGAGGGCCGAACGAAAGCTCGACATCAGGCAGCCTCCGTTTCAGGCGTGGCGAGCACTGTCTCATGAACATGGATGCGGCCGGATTCGTCAGCGACTGTCCAGGGGCGCCGCAGATCCCCGAGGGCTTCAGCGACGGCAAGCCCGGCTTGTAATCCATCCTCGTGGAAGCCGGCGCCGAAGTAAGCCCCGCAAAACCATGTATTGCGCTTGCCCTGCAACGACCAAAGCTCTCTCTGCGCTTGCATCGCCTGCGCATCGAAACGTGGATGGCTGTAGCGCATTTTCCTGAGAATAGCGTTGGGTGCGATCTCCCGGTGGGGATTGAGCGTGACGAAGAGGGGTCGCTCGCTTTTGATTTCCTGAAGACGGTTCATCCAATACGTCACGGCGAGCTTGCGACCGTCATCGTCGTCCCTCGCCATGTAGTTCCAGCTCGACCAGACCCGGCGGCGGCGCGGCATCAAGCGAGGGTCCGAATGAAGGACTGCATCGTTGTTGATATAGTTGAACGCGCCGAGCAATCGCCGCTCCTCGCTGCTCGGATCAGCAAGCACTTGGAGCGCTTGATCCGCGTGAGTGGCAATCACCACCTGATCGAAACGGCGACGATCACCGTCATATCCGACGACCTCGGAACCGTTCGTGGTGCGAACGATCGTACTGATCGGATAGTCAGACACCACTTCGGCTATGGCGTCAGTAAGCACTCGCACATATGAGCGGCTGCCGTCGCAAACGGTGCGCCAGATGGGGCGGCTAGACAGTTTCAGGAGGCCGTGGGTGTCGCAAAACTTAATAAATGATGCCGCTGGATAGGCGCCGATCTTTGCAGCAGGCGTGGACCAAATGGCGGCCGCCATCGGGTAGAGATGATCGTTGCGRAATCCYTCTCCGTARCCGGCGGCGTCGAGATACTCATCAAGCGTAATCAGGCCCAAGGCCGCCACATTGCGTGGCGCCTCRCGATAGAAGCGCACGAGGTCGCGCAGCATCCGCCAGAATCGTGGGCTGATGGCGTTTCGACCCTGCGCGAACAGGCCCAGAAGGCCGGTTCCGGAGTATTCGAGCCTGCCATCGTCGAGCGAGACGGCAAATGACATGTCGGATCGCTTCGTSGCGACGCCGATATGCTCAAAGAGTGATGTCAGGTTTGGATAGGTGGATTCGTTGAAGACAATAAAGCCGGTATCGATCGCGGCACCCGCSACATCGACCGTGTGGCTRTGCCCACCCAGGCGGGTATCGGCTTCGTATAGAACAACCCGATGTCGTTTTGAAAGCAACCACGCTGCGGACAGGCCGGAAATACCACTCCCAACAACGGCTATGTCGAGGCTTCCGCTATGTGCCGCGGYGTTAARGCTGTTCATTCTATCACTCCCAGCAATCTTTCTCGTCAAAAGACTTTCCTCCACGGGCCAAGCTGCCAATATTTACGGAACCCAGCGCGCATTGGATCACTTGAGGCGTGATCCAATTGGGGGGAGGGCGCGTATGAAGGGCAAATGGATGCTGCAAGATTACATCTCGACATCAGGCGCACGCGGGACGTCGGTCCGGCGGCGAGGCTCATTGTTTTGAGCGAGGGCATTAAAAAAGAGGTGCTGCCCTCTCCTGTAGAGTTGATCCGCCTGATAGATGCCGTTGCACGGGCGCGGGATCGCAAGGCGTTCGCGCAGCTCTTCGCCTATTTCGCGCCGCGTGTGAAAGGCTTCCTTATTCGGRCCGGTCTCGCGGAGTCGGTTGCCGAGGAGGTGACACAGGAAGTCATGATCGCGGTATGGAGAAAGGCGTCCTATTTCGATCCCAGCCGGGCGGGCGCGTCGACATGGGTGTTTACGATTGCTCGTAACCAGAGGATCGACAGGCTGCGCCGCTCGCGCTCCCGSACGGCCGATCATCTCTYGGATCTGAGTGACGAACCGGACACGCCACCGTCGGGCGAAGATATCGTGATCATGGCAGAGCGGGAAGAAGAGGTCCGGAAAGCGCTGGCGACCYTATCAAATGAACAGGCAACCATCGTGAAACTCTCTTTCTTCTCCGAAGCGCCGCATGCGGAGATCGCTCGTGAGCTGGGCATCCCGCTCGGCACCGTAAAATCCCGCGTCCGGCTCGCATTGAACCGGCTGCGAACSCTATTGGACCGCGATATATGACGATCAACCATCACCCCAGCGACGAAACGCTTCTGCGTCTTGCGGCCGGAGCGTTGGGCGCCGGCCCGGCACTAGTCATCCGCGTTCACCTCGAAGGATGTGCCGTTTGCCGCGAGCGCTTAACCCGGTTCGAGGCTGTGGGCGGCACGATCCTCGACGAGATGCGCTTGGCTCCGCTTGCTACGGATTTGTTCGGACGGACCATGGAGCGGCTGGAAGGCATTCCATCCACGTTGGTGAAAGAACCCGGGCCGAGGAAGCAGCCGGACCTGGGCATCGAGCTCCCTCATGCGATGCGCCACTGCGAAATTGGTCCCTGGCGATGGCTTGGCCCCGGCTTCAGATGGAGCAAGGTSCAAATTGCCGGAAGTCCAGATGCCAAAGTCATGATGATTAAGGGTAAAGCGGGGCTTCATCTGCCTGCCCATGGACACACCGGCATGGAGTTTATGCAGATTCTATCTGGATCTCTGTCGGACGAGCGCAGTCAATATTTTCCCGGCGATCTCGACGAAGCCGATGATGAAGTYAATCACCGGCCCCTTGTCGGCGAGAAGTCGGATTGCGTCTGTCTCGCTGCTTTGGAAGGAGATACGCGCCYTCATGGATTTCTGGGGCGTCTCCTACGTCCGATCGTGGGATTTTGAACGATGGCGGCGGCACAGCCATCAGATTCCTTTGGCTAGCCTCGGTCGGCCTATGAAGATGTTTCATGARGTCGTGTAATTGGCCTTGCGAGAAAGCCGTCGCGAAAATTGTGCCAGWTTGGACGGMACGGGACAGGATCGCATGACAYTGGTYATCGCAGTCGTTGCGCTTGCGATTTTCCTTTCACTGACCATGGCGGGAGCATGGTTGGTSGCGCTTCGAACYGGCCAGTCMGGATGGATCGACGCGATATGGTCGTTTGCCACYGGCGTGTTCGGCGCTGCSGCCGCTCTTCTYCCTTTCGCCGGGGGGGAAATTTCATCGCGTCAGATACTCGTGGCAGTGCTGGCGGTCTTGTGGGCACTGCGTCTCGGCATCCACATCGTGGCGCGCACCGCGCGGGGCGGYGATGATCCTCGCTACCGGCACTTGCGCGAGCAGTGGGGAAGYGCCTTCAGATCGCACCTGTTCTGGTTCCTGCAAATCCAGGCATTGGCTGCGCTGGTACTCGTCCTCTCTATMATGATCGCGGCGCAAAATCCRACTYCTGGCCTGAGGGTCCTAGACTGGCTCGGAATTGYCATCCTGATTRCGGCCGTTGTCGGRGAAACGATCGCRGATCGCCAGCTKTCCACCTTTCGCCTAGACCCCGGAAACCAGGGAAAAGTTTGCGACGTCGGGCTTTGGGGTAGGTCACGCCACCCAAACTATTTTTTTGAATGGTTGGGATGGCTGGCTTATGCCGTGATCGCGGTCGATCTCACAGGCGCCTATCCGCAGGGGTGGCTGGCTTTCGCCGGGCCATTGCTGATGTATTGGCTCCTCGTCCACGCCTCYGGCATTCCRCCTCTCGAAGGGCACATGYTGCGSTCGCGCGGCAAGGCCTTCCGAGAATACCAGCACCGCGTCAACGCATTCTGGCCCGGCCCGCAGAGCGGCGCTGGCGCCGCCGGCAACAAAGAAGACCTTTGATGAGCGTGATTTCCTCGGCCTGCTTCGTCGGACTTGTCGCATCGGAAATGTTAGCCACGTCCTTGAGCTCGTCAGGATGAAGCTGTGAACGCGCGCGTGATCAGAAAGCCGATGGTTGCGGCAGACGCCGTCAGAAACGTTCCCCAGCATAGATCTGCGATCGTTACCGCGACCGGCCAGTTCCGCAACGTCGCCTGGTTGGTCAGATCGTAGGTCGCATACGCAACAAATCCGAGGAAAGCACCGAAGAACGTGGCAGTTGTCAAACGCTGGCTAGCAATCGCCGGGGCAACGGCGAACACCACGATGCCGGCAACGTAAATCAGATAGAAGAGCACTGCCGGTACCGGCCGGAAGCTATCAAGCAGCATCTGGCCCATCAGCGGCCGATAGAGACGCTGCGCCGCAAACGTTAGCCAGATCGCGTCGATTGCGAGAAATACTAGACCCGTCGCGACATAGGCGATGCCGTATGTTTTCAAGTTAATTTTCCTTCCGAGTCGATGCTGAAGATATTACGCGCCAGCGAGATGCTCGGATCACTCGACCGAGGACGATCGGCCTCTGGAGTAACAAAAGGCCCCGGTTTCCCGGGGCCATGTTGGCGTTAGTTTCCACCGCCCGCGCCGCCGCCGGCACCACCGCCCGCGCCGCCACCACCACCGGAGGTTCGACCTTCGGCAGAGCTATTAGACCCTGTCGTGCCCGTCGCGGCGTTCGATCCACTCAGGGAGCTCGCATTGTTGCCCGTCTGCGATCCTCCAGCGTGTGGCGCCGCGTGTGGAGTGCTCGATGTCGGGCGATCGACCGCCGTGCCTGTGCTGGTAGTGCCGGGCTGTGTAACGCCGTTGCCTGCGGAATTGACCTGAGGCGCGCTCGGATTTGCACCGCTCTGTGCAAAGGCGGCTGGAGCAATCATTAGTGTTGCCGCTGTAGCTGCTATCAATATCTTCTTCACGTTTTCCTCGCTCGTTTCATGCCCCGAGCAAGCTGAAGTCGATTGACCGTTTCTTGTTCCCTTGGAAGATCGCTCAAAGGCGGAACAACAATCGCAGCGAGGCTTTCTAAATGTGCCGTCCTAGAGGCGTTTGCTTGCTCTGGCGCCTCAACGTAAGGGCCGCCTCGCTGCGGCTTCTTCCAAAGCGCCCGAGCACTTGGCGTAGCTCGCCACCAATAAACAATAGGGAGATCACGATGGGACTTGCAACTTATGCCATTATCGAGTCTGGCGATAGTTGGGGCGTCCTTCACGATGGGAATGTTGAAGGAAAATTCCTGACCAAGGAATCTGCATTTGAGGCTGCCGTTGCCGCAGCATCCCTTGCCATCCGACAGGGACACGAAGTCCATGTCAGCGCGCCAAGCAACGAAGCTGGAAACAAGACGGCGCTAGGTGGCGCGACAAACTAAACTTCGTGAAAGGATATGATTTGGGAAAAGATGAAAGTGGCGCCGAAGTGAAGTCGGCGCGCAAAGCCCGCGGCGCCGAGCCGGGGCCGTCCGTTCGCAACGTTTTAGTTTGGAGCCTCGGCTTGGTGGTGGTCGCCTTTGCCGTCGTATATTTCGTGTTTTTCAAGACCTAGGTAAAGGTGAGGTTGCAATGCCCAAATATTCAGAAGAACAGATCCGAGAGTACGCTCATAAACTTTGGGAAAGAGAGGGCCGCCCGGAAGGGAAGGCCGATGGTTTTTGGCACCAAGCCAAAAGCGAGCTCGAAAGCGATGCTCCTGGCGACGAAGATCCGAAGCCACTGCCAGAGTAAGCCAAAGGCCTTAATCGGATTTATGTTTCAGACCATTGTTGAGGCGAGGGGGACCTTGGCGATCTCATCGCCTTCCTTGTTCACCACCCGGATAAAGTTCTCTTTGCGTATCATAGTGGGCTTCTCTGTCCCGATCCTATGGGCGATGAAGCTGCCGTGATCCTTAGCCTCGTCGTCACTGGCGCATTCGTGGCCCAGAAGATCGTTAGCGGGGATTTGTCCGGCGAGATGGAAAAAATATCTGGGCATGCCCGGCCAACCTCTAGAAGCCGTGCTTGTTCCTGAAAAGCGCTGCAGAGACTTTGTTAAAGGACGCATCTAGGGCTCGCGGGGCTGTTTGGCTTTCGCTGGTTCAAAAATCTTCTCGATCGGATAATCGAGGAACTGACAGATCGCAAAGAGTGTGCTGGCGCTGATCCGGTTCGCGGCCTTCTCGTATTTTTGGATCTGCTGAAAGGACACGCCCACTGCTTGGCCGAGGTCAGCTTGGCTCATCTTCTTTGCGATGCGAGCTTCGCGGATGCGTCGGCCAATGACGACGTCGACTTTCTTCGCACTGCGAGGGCTCAGAGGCTTTTTCATGCTTCAGAGAGTGTCCTATGGTCGGTGCTCTTCCACATAATGAACCCGCCGCATTCGTGGATCTGGATGATCCCGTCGGCGACCAGCTTGTCGCGGCCAGCGGTATATTCGACGACGTTTCCTCCGCCGCGTAGAAAGGTGCCGTTCCATTCGCCGATCGACATCCGGCCTTCGTCGATACGGAGGGTCTTCGCGATCTCAAGCAGTTTGGCTGCTGCGGCCTCAGGCTCGGCGTAGGGGCGTTTGTCGTCAACGTACTTCGTCATGGAGTAGTAGCTTCGTCTTTCTTGGTGCCGCGGGCGACGATCTTGAGCGCGCCGTCCGGGAAGGGGCGCTGAAGCTTCATCGCTTCGTCGGCTGGCGCCGTCATCCAGGTGTGCAGGTCTTCGGGCGTCGTCAGGATAACCGGCATGGCTTTCGGGTGGATTGCGCCGACTTCGGCGTTAGGTTCGGTGGTCAGGAAGGCGAAGATATCGTTGGTTGTCTCACCTTCCTTGACCTTCCGAACCGATGTCCAGTTCGTCCAGATTCCCGCAAAGAATGCCAGAGGTCTAATCTCGTCGAACGCAAACCAGATGTCACCGCCCTCAGTTTTGTTGAACTCGCTGAAGGACGTGAACGGCACCAAGCAACGCGACTCGACGCCTAACCAGCGCTTCCAATGCTTGCTGTCGAGGTTGCGAATGTTGGTCGTGCCGCTGTCGGGCTCCATCCTCAGGAGCTCCTTGAAGTCAAACTGCTTGCCCTTTTCTTCAAGCTTCGCTGCCCGCTTCTTCGTCGCCTGCATCTGAGCGAACTGTGAGGACGGCATCCCCCAACGGGCTAGCGTCAGTTCCGTGGCCTGGGGGCCGTTACGCACGATCGGAGCCGGATAATCTGGGAAAATACCTGGCATCGACTGGAGGTTGCCGGTGCTGTCGACGTCGAAATTGAATAGCCGGCGGATGGCGTCCTGGTTCTTCGTCATCGAATAGAGATTGCACATTATCAAGTGTCCGTTCGCAATTGCCGCGGTCGCTCGCCTAACTGTTGCAGCGTCGCGGACGGCCGCTTCCCGGCCTTTCTGCATTTCTCGCATCTTAGCTTGCTGGCGAGATCATGCACGAAGGTGGTTGGCGGACAGCGTAGCGCAGCGAGGTCGATGTTGTTTGGCGTCTTGCACCGCGAGCATTCAATCTCCAGCCAGGGGAAGCCGCCGTTGATGGCCTGATCAATCGTTGGGGAAGGATCTATCGGCTCACCGTCCGCCCACATGCGCTCGTTCCAGCTTTCGCAGAGAAGCCGATCAGCCTGCCTGATCAGGGCGTCGCCCTTCGACCTCATCTCGTCGGACTGCGTGGCAAGGATGGCAGTCATCCCGCGCGCTTTCCGGAGCTCTTTGCTCAGAGCTTTCCGGTCGCCGCCGGAGAGGGGCGTGGGATGATATTTCGGAGCCATATGGGCATCCAGGCGCGACGGTCAAAAAGCATCCAGGCGCGACGGTCAAAAAGAAGAATCAAAAATACTATGTCGTCTCAAATGACGGCCAGCACCCGTCTTCCTCAAGGCGTCCTGTGCGTTCTTGGCAGCCGTTGTCGAGCAACTTCTTGCCGACGTCTTTCCAGATGGCATGGGCTCCGTAGAGACGCACAGCATCCACGGTCTGAATTTCCACGATGCGGTCGCACCGTCGGCAGGCGACACGCAGAACATGGCGCGGAATTTCCGATAGGCGCCGTTGCTGGATGGGAACGCCGGTGCAGATCTGATCGCGAGGATCCCGGACGATCGAGTCCCAATATGCTTCCGGCAGGTCGTCCGCAGGGCCGGGCATGGGGCTGGCAGGTTCGGGTTGCCGGTCTAGCTTGGAAGCCAACTTTTCCATCTGTTTGGGCGTCGGCATGCGCCAGCTTGCGGGTCTGTCACTCATGTCTGCAATTAGAACATATCAAGAACAAAAGTCGAGTCCGTGGAGGTTGAATCTCGCGCCCCCTAAACGGCGGGTACGGGTCTGTGTCGATCCCCATTGGCCCACTTCGGCAGAGGCGGATTTGGAGGTGTTCTAAAGAACCAATTTCTTCTTCGCGCGTCACGCTATGGGCGCGGAGGATGAGATGCATACAAGGCGCACAGTCAGGGAGCTTCGTGACAAGGTCGATAAGTATCGAGCTATGGCGCGTATGACCACTGATCCCGAAACGGCCAGACGTATTCTTGAACTTACTGACGAACTGGAACAACAGGCCCGTGACATCGAGCGCGGAAAGTAAGGCCGCCTCAGCGAGCGGTCTCTAGGGCACGGTATACGGAGCAGGCGTGAACAAGCACTCCGATTCCGTCAGGCCTTTCGTGAGACGACAATCCCAGAACTTCTCGACCATGACGCCCGCTATCAAAATAGCGAAACACACGAGACAAAATACTGCTGGCCGACTGTCAGCTTTCATGCCGGACATTTTGGCCGATGGCGAGGAGGGCGTCACGGGGGCAGCAGGACAACGAGGAATCACACGGGCACGGCTCCAGCTCTCGGTCCAGGGAAGGCTTGATCAACCTCGAAGTAGAAAGGCGTAGGCGCCTAGCACCGCTAGCCCACCCCCGAGCAGCCAAACGACTAGACCGATTGTCAGCATTTTGGCTGGGACAGGCGTGTGATCGGTCTGTGGAGTTTCGTGAGGGGCGACGGCTGTTTCTCGATCGGCTGGCATGACACATCCTTGTGGCCGCACCTTGCCGCCATGGATGAACGAACGGCTTGCAGATCATAACGTTCCCATGCCGCCATTTGGCCGGCGTCACTCCCAGGGCTTCACACCTTGTCCCACTAACCGAGTGTCGTGCCGACTTGGTTGGAACGATATGCCCGATCGCGAGCTTGTGCTGCTGCAGCGAGGAGATCACAAAATGACACACGAAACGCCACTACCGGCTGCCGAGCCGGCCGAGGATTTGAAAGATGTCGTCATCGATGGCGTCAAAGACGCCGCCGACCGGGTCAGCTCAGCGATCGACGAGGGCCGCAAGCCCGGCAGACCGTTGGACATTCTGGCAAAGGTCACACGGGACGCGCCATTGGGCGCCCTCTTGGTTGCTTTCCTTTTCGGGGCAGCGATTGCACGGCGGCGCCGTTGGTAGGCAGATGAGTTACGATCCCGCTCGCGAAATTGTCGACGGCTTGCTGAAACTAGGCGCGCTGAACGTCCAAATAGGTGTCTTGATGTCCGAGGCCGTCCTCGCGGCGGGCGGCTCCATCAGAAAGTTGTCAGCCGATATCGTTCCAGATCCGCCACCCTCCCAGGCGCAGATAGAAGCCGTCGCGCTTGTGCTCGAGCAGGAAATTCTCGGAAACTACGAACTCGGCTTCCAAGCCATGCTTCGGCTGAACTTTCCGCGGGATCGGCTTCGAGAAATCGCCGTTACAGCGCTGAATGCGGCGCGCGACGTTGCAGCCGCGGGGCAGCTTACGCACCTGCCGGGGAACGATGCTCGATAGCCGGTGTTCCAATGCGGTCCCGTCCGTTTAGAGCGGAGCTATCGCCATTGGAGCCATCATGTTTGCATCTACTCTCGTCGCAATGACCGAAGCTTCCCTTCTCGGCTTCGAAGCGAGCCGGGTCGTCGCACTACGTATGCAAGTTTTTATGCTTGGGGGGACGGCCGCATGGGATGAAGCTGATCTAATGGTCCGTGAAAAGACGAAAGCCTTCGGTCGGGCGTTCCTTGATCTTGCGGCCGGGTCATCCCAATCAGCCGTCTGCGCTGACCTCAGAACAATCGTGAAAGAAAACTACGATCGGCTCTCCGAACGGCACTAGCGGTATGGAAGGTCGCTGGTCGGACCCCGGAACGTTTCAGGTAACTTCACATTCAATCAGTGAGGCCGCGCCCCAACGCGGCTTCGAAAAAGCCCGTCGCATTGGAGTCCTCCGGTGCGGCGGGCTATTTGTTGGTCAGTGGGTGTTGGTGTCTTTCCACTTCTCTAAGTCCGGCTTTGGTGTATCCGGCAGGCTCGGGTCGGTGGTGTTCTGAGCGTTCTGCTTCCAGGGCTCGTTGCTCTGTGATTGGTTACCCCAGTCCTGCTTATCGCGGTCGTCTTCGCTTGCCGGGTTTGTTTTCTCGACGCTCATAGTCTGTCCTTTCATCTATATGTTCGTAACCTCCGGTTTAATCGTGTGTTCCCCGTTTGCGCGGAACGAATCCAATTCGTGCCGTTTGAATAGGCATGAGAAACAATCCTGGCCAACTGGTTCACCTCGCTGTCCTCATGGAAGAGGCGATTCAAATTGCCTGGGATTATCTGGAACGGGCAGGCGAGATCGAGGACGCAGAGTTCTGCTCGCACATTCTGCTCCGCTCGGTTGAAACCATGATCAGGCAGGGGATAAGGAGCCGCCTGCTGCTCTCAAACAGAGCCATTGCTCAATACATGGAAGCTCTCGAAGCGCGCGCGCTTCAAGCGGCCTCGTAGAGGGGCCGATGGTGATGGGTGGAAATCAAATATATCTCAGGCGCCAGCAGACGGGCATTGGATGGCTCGTCGATAAGTGGCTGGCTTATTTTCAGGCTGAGAAATGTCGACGGTCGAACCGACGGCCTCAAGAGAAGTAAAGGGCGACGATAATTTAGGACTTGGCGTCCTCGTCATTTTCCTGCTGGTGCTGGGCTTGCCCTTAATGCTCTTGTGAGGCCTAGAGCCAGGCCACTGACAGCAAGAAACGGCGGTCGCAATGAGTGCCACAGCTGTCATGGCCGCCATCGTCGTTGAAAGCACGCGCATGCCGTAACGAAATGGATGTGCATCCATTCATCAAGAGGGTATTGCGAGGGTCAGAAGAGATCATTCAGTTGCGCTTGGCGCACGTTTCAGAGTCACCACAGCAGTACCGCCACCGGTTGCCGGCGTAGGATTCTTATATGTGAGGTCATCGTTACTGATCGCGATGAAACGCTTCTTATTCGTATTGTCCCACGCGGGGAAGCTGCCACCGATAATGTGCAAGGATACTGAATTGTCAGTCTCATTCACTCTATAGTCGCCAAACATCACGATCATTCCCTCCAGAGCGGTTTTTCCTTCGCCAGCAGTCGGAAAGAGGCGGGGATGACATCGGCCGCTACGAGGAAGCGAGTACCATTGCGCGTCCGTACATCCGACGTCGTGTCATTGGTCTGGCACTTGCATGACTAGAGCGGTTGGGGCCAACACCAAGAGGTAAAGATGGCGATGATCCACCGCCGCTGGACCGACGATGAAACAGCCACGCTCGGCGTGTTGGCTGGAACGCTGCCGCCCGAAGACATCGCTAAAGCAATCGGGCGGACGCGAGCAGCGGTCATGATCAAGGCGCACGAGATGCATTTATCTCTGAGGCGCTTAGATCCGGACGGGGTAGAGAGAAACTGGGCGACGCCCTGTCCTGAACCTGCACTTGATATCAATCGAGCAGCGGGGTAGCTCGCAATAACTCGGCCCGACGTCATCGGGGGAAATGCCGTCGGGCCTGACCGGATGTTCTTGGACCTTGGAGGATCGGGCTATCCGGCTCTTCAAATAATCTAATCTGGTCGACGACGTTCCAGCCAGCATCCGCATGGCGGCGAATAATGGGGCCGCCGGTGTGTACATCTGACATCAAGCGGCCCCGTGCCGCACGGTTCGGTACCCGAAATGACGGATGACCCGGCAACCTAGTGCGACGACCCGACGTATAACGGGGAGGCTCGGCGGCGTTGAGTTGGGGACAGGGAGACCGCCGAGCCAGGCCAACAGCCTCTGCAAAAGATGCTGACCGGCGGGAAAAGAGACAATAACGATTCTCGTTCCAGCAAGCCTGGCAAATGAAACGGCCCGACGCTCAACCGAATCCATGAGCGCCGGGCCAAGCCCTGGCGTGGCTTCTGGGGTCACGCCGGCCATCGACCTCTAGCATCACAACCAAAGGAAACTCAATGATCCGCCTCTTTGCGGCAGCCTTGCTGTGCGCGCTATCCACAATGCCTGCAGCTGCTCAGGATATTTTCGCAGGGGTCCGCTCGATCAACGTCACCATGACCAAGGAGGAAGCCTGCATCGCCAGTCAGTACGGTGTGGGGGACGGCTATCACGGCCGCAGGACGGCTTCCGGCGAACGGTTCAACACATACGCCCTGACAGCTGCGCACCGCACGAGGCGCTTCGGCAGCCACGTCACTGTGACGAATAAGGCAAACGGTCGATCGGTGAGGGTGCGGATTACGGATCGCGGGCCGTTCGTCAAGGGGCGCTGCATCGATCTGTCTCGAGCAGCAGCCAACGCAATCGGCATGGGCGGTATCCCGCGCGTCACCGTCCAGGAGCCCACGAGGCCCGAGAGGGCGACCGGGTGACCGGTCCTATTTTCTCTGTAAACTTGCCCGGCTGTATCCCGAGGCGGTCACCGTGCGGCATGATCAGCTTGTTCGATAATGGGTAGCGCGAGGCCCGTAGGCTAAGATCGGATTAAGTCGCTCTCATCGCGGTCAATCTTTTGCTCGATGTTAAGATACGCCCCACTGCAACGCCCGGAATCTCGATGAACTTCATCGACAGATAGGCGAGGGGAATCGTTGCTGCGACAGTGAAGATCGAAACGAAAAGACCGCCCAAAATCGGATTTTCAGCGACCCAATTGAAACGTTTCGCGTAGTCGCAGAGGTAGACGAAGATCACAAAATTATAGAGATAGAAGCTGTAACTTATCCGCCCGAGAAACTGAGCTACTGGAGCAGACAGCCATGCGCCTAGCAGGCCAGCCTTGTTGTAGAAAATCATCAGGACAAGAAGGCCAATAGCAATCTGTTGAACGGTGGATTTAAAGAAAATGGCGAGCAGCAGGATTGGTATGGTCGTCCAGACAGGCGCATACCGAGCGACCGTCTCGCCAATCTTCGTCGGAATTAGCATGCCGAGCACAAAGTAGATCCAAAAGTACTTGAACGTGGTGGCGATTGGGGCCCCAGAATATCGAAAGAACAGCCAGATCAAGGTCGCCGCTGCGAACATCCCCCATAGTCCCAACTGCCGCCATCCGAAAAAAGCCAACAACACAAACGCGACGCCTACGATCTCGACATTCAGGGTCCACGTCACGCCATTGATTGGGAAATCGTATAGCGATGCGTTGATCAGGAAGCTGTAAAAGCTGACAGGCCGACCGACGAAAGAGTAAACGCCGATATTAAAAAGTAGGCACACAATCAGTGCTGGGTAGATCCGGAATGCGCGCCTGGTGATGAACTTTCCTGTCGTGCCGAGTAGTGGCGACCGATCGCGCATCAGACTTTGGAAAAGAACCGTGCCGCTTAAAACGAAGAATATGAAGACAGCAGTCTCGCCGCTGAACACCTTGAGGACAGCTTTTGCAAACCAGTCGGATGCGCCGTTCAGGTCGGAGAGCCTGCCATAGACGACCCGCGTGGTCAGCGAGTCATCAATGCCTAGTATCGTATGGAAGATAGCGACATTGAGGGCTGCGATACCCCGGAGGCCATCAAGCTGAATATTTCGATTGTTCTCGGAAGTCGTGCTCATCGGTCTGCGCGCTTATTTGATCGGGAACCATCGCCGGGCCAGCTTAGGACGACTGCGATCATTCCACAGCTCGCTCAGTGACCTGAGGGTCGCCGTCGCGAGGCTTCGTGTTCAGCAGGCAATCGTAGTGCATCGCGATCGCTTGGCCGCGAGACAGCGCGTGATCGACACAACGAGTCTGGATTGTTGGATCGGACGCTGGCGCAAAAGCCGTATTGATTTGACCCGGAGGGAAGCTCTGGCCGGTTAAGGCGTTCGTCGCCGGGCCGAGTGGAACACGTAGGTCACCGTAGACAATCGCAAAGGCAATGTTCTTTGGCCAAAGGGTGGTTATCACTGTTGTTTTCTGTCGATCGGGCGAGTTCTTAAGCACCTCCCTGATATCTTTTTGGAACGCCACGACTGGGCGCAGACTGACGATCGACGGGTACAGATCTACTCGGGTTGCAAAAAGAGACATTGCTCCGCAAGCAATGAGGGCGGCTCCACTCAAGTGAGGAGCGGGGCGGGGCTCCTGCGAAAGCGTGCCCTTCTTCGACAGCAACGCGGCGCTAAGGAAGATGACAGCGCTGACTGTCATGAAGATAGTTTTTGCAATCGAGTAGTTGGTGGTCAAGCCGGCAGTGTGAAGAGCGATATGCAGGATGGTAACTAGACTGGTGCCCAAGCCTACACACGCAATCGTAAGGAAGTATCGATTTTCTCGCGACGTGGAGAGCATCTTGATGGAAAGGAAAATTCCCGCCGAAACGAGCACGATCTGAGCGAATCGGTTTCCGAATAAGTTGATGTGAGCGCCGGCCTCGTATTGCGACGCCTCATACATGGTCCCGATAAAGGGATTTCGGAGGGTGAGAGCAAGGGTTATCGAAGAGAAAGCGAGCAGCCGCGAGAACGCGCGCCGGTTACGCCCGCTCCAGAAGTCAAACAGTAGAATGCAGCAATAGATCGCCGAGAGCTGCAGGGCTGGCAACAGGTGGGTGCACACCACAATTTGTACAAATGCCATCACCAGAATATCGGCGCCAAGCCAGCGTTGTCGGCAATGCAGGAATGCGGCGCCTGCAAGAGCGATGGGTATCAGCGCTGAACCCATAACTTGCGCAATAAAGTAGTTATTCACAACCATGCGTCCGAAAACCGGTCCGCGTAGGACTGCGTATGCGGCGGTGATCGCAAGCGCGAGTATTGCAGCGCGCCAGGAGATGCGAGACGTCATGGCGAACATGGTTAAGTAGAACAACGCGACAGATGCCGACGCCACTGCGGTCATGCCGAGAAGTCCCGAGCCGGCGACGCGTCCGATGTGAGCGGCAATCCAATGCGCAAATGGCGGATAGGTGGACATGAACGGCAAGGCCGGCAAGTCGGTTTGCCCTTCCGCGCGGTCCATTATATCTCGAACAAGTCCATAGTGTACGCCCGCATCGCTGCTGACCGCGTGAAATTCATTCCAGAGCATTGCCGTCGATGCTAGCGCGACGCATGCAGCGACTACGATTGCGCCTAGCGGCGCCTTAACCTGAGAAGAAATTGCCGCCCCCAAACTGATAGCCCACACTTTCCAGCGTTCTGGCGATAATCTACCAGAGCGTGCGTTTCGTCAAAGGAAACACGCGTCGTCGTTCATTGGCGGAAACCGCATTTGGATGGGCGGGTGGCGCGCGTCACTGTTTAATAGTTCGTGCTGCGGCCCGTCGCGAAGCCCGAGAGAGTGACCGGGTGATCGGCCTGTTTTCTCTAGAAACTTGCCCGGCGCCCGCGATGGTGGCCGGGCTTTTCTATTTCACCAGCCTGATGACCCTTTGCCGATTGCGCATCAGCGATCTATAGCCGCTGGTGTCCAATCGGATGCCGGCGGTTTTCTGGTTTTAGATTATTGCTGCGCGCCCCGCATACAACGATTCACAAAGCGCTTGCGGCCGCCGTATTTTTCGGCAGCCATAAAGCCCCGTTGGTCCGCCATTTGAGTGCAGGCCTCGTATGTCCGCTGCTGTTTCGGCGCGGCCTGAGCGTTTACGGAAAGCACAAAGACGGCGGATAAAAAGGCGCAAACAGTAAGCACGTTTTTCATGGAAAATCCTTCGCTATGGAATGCCAGGAGGATTAGTCAGTCGCGAAGCAACGCCGCCTTACCGACTTTCCCAACTATCAACTTGCTGAAAATAATGCCCTGCTCGGGTGGGTATAGATAATCACCAATTTCGGACTTTGGGAATTGCCCGATTTTTCAGTCCGGCGCGTTCCTCGACCCTCCGAGCTTTTTCCTGGTATTTTAGCGCCAGTGCATTTAGCTGATCGGACACTGATCGATACCCGACGAACCTCGCATACTCTTTGCACCTTCGAGATATCGCTCTCAGTCGAGCAGCCGTTGCGATCGCTTCTCGTTGGGGCTTCGTTAGAGTCATCGACGCACTCGGCACAGCGCGACTAACCGATCCACTATCCCGAAAGTGGTTTTTTGCGCAGTTCGATACGCTCTCCACCTCAAAACGAAGAATATGATTGAACCGCTGTGTTGCGGTGCATAATATTTTCTTGCCGGGAAAGTCGCGTTGGCGTGGAGGATGGAAATGCCGCACGGATATCGGGCGTGGACAGATGATGATGTTGAAAAGTTAAAAGCTCTCGCCGGGAGCAAATCGCCGGACGACATTTCCCGAGAGTTGGGACGGACGCTCGCGGCAACGGTGTGCAAAGCCCACCTACTTGGTATTTCAATGCGTAGGCCTGCAAATGCAGGACTTCCGCGAAATTGGTATAAGCAGCCGCAGGAACGTTCACTTAGACTTTAGTTCACGATCGCCGGACTTCTTGAGTGACAGCCGGCGATCTTTATTTCACCAACCGCAATTCCCCATAGCCCTTCTGCAAGCGCTCCTGCGCGGCGACCACGTCTTCGTGGTCCAGTATCTCAAGCATGCGCTGAAGAACGAATAGCGGGCCCCGCGGACCCGGTCTGATGTAAGTGTGCAGCACCGCCCGAGCGTCTTCCATCGCCTTGTTGATGATGTCGATGTCGCGCATCACCGATCCCTCGCGAGCTTGGTACGGTTGCGCCATTGTGTATCCTTGTCGACCGAATGATAGACAGGCGTTCCTTTTGGGAAGAGTGCTTGCAGCATACCGAGCCGCGCGAACTCGATCGGCCCGTCGTACTCGGCGGCTTGGATCAAGACGTGCATCGCGTTTTGCCACGGTCGTGCATCGTGCGTTTGCTTTGGCAGGCGGATGATATATTCGCCAGCATCCTGCAGGGTCGCAAGTTTACCGCCGTCGGGGAGGGCAATAGGATCTGGAAACCGGGTTGACCAGGACACAACGCAACTCCGCACCTGAACAGTGGATTCAAACGTCCTGTAACGGATTAGTTCCGGTCAAGCGCCTCGGCGTCTGCCGCAGACTACGATGTCGAAGGTCCTCGATAGCGCCCTTGGCTCGCAGGTCCGCCCTTACCTTGCGGACGCTTGGCAGCGAAATACCTAGATCGTTCGCCTTCCTTTTCACTGATGTAAGGGGCCGGCCGAGCGCTGCCGCGGCACGTAGAGCAGATGCTCCGCTGTCGACTAGCTCTTTCAGCTTGGCGATGTCTTCCGTGTCCCATGGTTTCGCGAGGAGGCGCCTGATCATGGCTAATTCTCCGGCGGTCGCAGTTCGACCTTCAACCAGCCCCCCGCTTGGATTGCTGGATCCGGCTCGACAGCGGCATGGATGAAGCTGCACTTTGGACACTCGTAGGAGTGTGTAACGAGGCCGTTGTCGGGGAGGGAGCATCTGATCCAATAAGAGGCGGCTCCGCAAACTGGACAGGGTAGGGTTCGGATGCGTCGCATGGCGTCCTGGTTCTTCGTCATCGAATACAGATTGCACATGCAGTATTCCTGTCCGTTACGTGCCCGGTGCTCGCCCAGTGATGTGGCTGATATGGGCCATGGTCTGTTCGTGCAGTCGCGGGTTAAATGTCTTGCCGCATGCGCAGTGGATCTCGCCACGCCGGATTTGCTCGGTATAGCCGGCATCCCATAGCGCGTATTTGTTGGCAGTCCACTGTTTGTCGCGGCGCGAGGCCTCGAACTCGGCTTCGGTGCGCGTCGGCAGGAACACGTTCCACGCAGCATCAAAGGCGGCGCGCGCCGTTTCGAAGTCCCGTGCGACGCCTCTGAAACATTGATCGCGATGGAGCGGATAGAAGCCGCAAGACCATTTCCAGATACCCGACCTCTCCGGGTTCGGATCCCAGTCTTGCTGAGCGATGGTGCCGACCCGTCTTGCGTAGCCTTCTCTGCCTTTCCGATGCGCGCGCGGAGCACAGCCTATTGCCTATCCTACGAAAGGACTACCTAGGATTAGTAGGTGTGTCACTACAAATTGCATCTTAGGCTTGTAGTGGAGCACAGAGACGGAGAAACCTGATGCCTAAGAAACCTACTGAAATCACTCCAGGTGACTTAGTTGGCCGCCAATTTGGTTCTGACGACGACCTTGCGGGCGACCCGACGGCAACAGTCCTCATAGGCGACGCCGGCGGCAGCTTCTTCAACTTCTCCAGGGGCGGAAATGATTCTTTTCACGCACTCGGAGCGTCTACATACACGTTTTATGGAGATGCCGTCGGCAGCCTATTTAACTCCGCTCAAGGTGGCGACGACACTTTCAAGGGTCTCTCAATGTCCGAGGTCACCGCATACGGTGACGCTGGGGCGGATATGTCAAACCACAGTAAGGGCGGCAACGATACTTTCGAAGCGATTGGCGGCCGACAAGAGACCAACACGTTCTTCGGCGATGCCGGTGGTACGATGTCTGGACAGGCTCAAGGTGGCAACGACATTTTTCTATCCACGACCGCTCAAGGAGCAATGCACACTTTCTATGGTGATGCGGGCGGAGACATGTCCAACCGCAGCAGCGGCGGCAACGACACATTTCAAGGCTCTAGGCAGGCCAACAACATTTTTTTTGGCGATACCGGAAGTAACATGCTGCACTACGCCCAGGGCGGAAACGACACATTCACCGCAAGAGGCGACTCGAATAACTTATTCTACGGCGACGCCGCGGGTGACATGTCCGGGCACGCTAGAGGTGGCGATGACGTTCTCGTTGGGGCCAGAGACGCTACACACACTGTCTTTGGTGATGCCGGCGGCAGCATGTACGGTTATTCCGAAGGGGGCAATGACAGTTTCACTGGTTCGGGTTTAGCTGTGAGAGATAACATCTTCTACGGCGACGCCGGTGGAGACGTCGCGGGCTTTGCCAAGGGCGGCGACGATACTTTCACAACTGAAGGAGGCCACCAGGTCTCCTTTTACGGCGACGCGGGCGCGGTACTATCCGGGCATGCACAAGGCGGCGATGACACAGCGCTTTTGCTCGGGAGTGAAAATTTCGCGGTTGGTGATGCGCTTATCATGCTCGCCAATGCGCAAGGCGGTGACGACAGTCTTACCGGCGGTACAACGGCCCGGACCGATGGCGTTAGCCGCCTTTATGGCGACGCACAGGTTATGGCCGGCGCCGCACAGGGAGGCGACGATATTCTCGTCGGTGGCCACGCCAGCCAGTTCGGTCGCGTCGATAATTTTCTATGGGGTGATGCTGAGCTAATGTCCGGTCGCGCCGTGGGCGGAAACGATGTCCTCTGGGCAGGAACCGCTGCGCCCGGTTTTGAGGTGCGCAATGATATGTGGGGCGACGGCGAACTGCGCGGCAACGCTCAGGGCGGGACCGATACGTTCGTATTCAGGGACGACGGCGAATCCACCGTCGGTACCTACAATGTCATTCACGATTTCAGCCAACAGCAGAACGATATTATTTCATTCGTCAACGTATCGGGCGTTCAATCGTTCGATGACCTTGTCATCGCACAATATGACACGACAACTATTATCACGGCAGGAGCCGATGAAGTCGCGCTCCTGAACTTTACGGGCGCGCTGACAGCGGGGGACTTCCTGTTTGCCTAAGAAGGGCGGCGGATGGATTGTGCTGCCTTTCGGATCGCTAGCGAGCCTGTTCCTCTGGTTGGACCGCACTCGAAACGAGAAGCAGGATCCTGACGCACCATAGATACTCCACTGTTATTCGTGAGTGCGCCAGCCCGGCCCCGTCTGGTCCTGCGCGGGCTTAAAAGCGCGTGGTCGCTCCGTCATGGTTGACGCCTTGCTAAAAAACACAGTTAGCGAAACGTAAAGGGGAAATTTTAACGAATCTCGCCGAAGCTGCGCCCAATCTTGGTGCGGCGTTCGAGTGTGGTTACATGACCAGAGTATCTGTTATCGTTGCTTCTCTGCTGCTTGGCGCAAGCCAGGCGGTCGCTGCGGATCTGCCCGAATACAGTCAGCCTTATCCCCTCGCGGTTTGGACATGGGCCGGACCTTATCTCGGCGTCCATGTCGGGGGCGGATTGGGACAATCCAGATTCACGGATAGCAACGGCCCGGCCGTTTATGGCGGCGATGTCAGAACGCCGACGGCTTTGGGAGGCGCGCAGGTAGGCTTTAATTTTCAGCCGAGCCGGAATCTGGTGCTGGGCGTCGAGGCCGATATTAGCGCAGTCGGTTCCAATGGCACCAATACGTGCCTTGCGTCATCTGGCTATTTCCTGTCGGCCAATTGCCGGGTGCGGCAGAACGCGCTGGGCACCGTTACAGGGCGCGTTGGCTTGGCGACTGGCGAGGCCGGACGCACCTTGCTCTATGCCAAGGGTGGCGTCGCCTGGCTCAATCAGCAGATTGATATCAATACCAACCCGATCGACCTCTCGACCGGCACAAAGAACAGCCAATGGGGCTGGACCGCGGGCGTCGGCATCGAACGAGCGGTGGCGCCAGCTTGGTCGGTGAAGATGGAATACGACTATGCCGGTTTCAACAGCTTCGGCATGTCGACGCCCGGCAGCTATTTCCAGCCCTTTCCGCCTGTTGCGCTCTATGGGACGACGCCACCAGGGAGCAGCAGCGTCTCGCAGAACATCCAGACTGTCAAAGTCGGGTTGAACATGAAGCTCGGCGGCGATACCGATGCGCGGTGGGACGATTCTCAGAACATGTATTTGCGTGGCTCGCAAAGCGTTGAAGATCCGAGCATGCGAGGTGACATCGAGATCGGCGGCCGCGTCTGGTATTCGTCGGGTCGTTTTCAGAAAGATCTCGGCGCAGGCACCGATCCTGCACAGCAGAACATCCTGAACTCGCGACTGACATATGAGAGTCCGGCAGTCTCCGGCGAAGTGTTCGGTCGTGTCGATGGCCTGGCAGATTTCTTCCTCAAAGGCTTCATCGGCGGCGGTAAGTTGCTGAGCGGCAAGATGAACGACGAGGACTGGATGCCCGGCTACGGTGTTCCCTATTCGAACACGGTGTCGGACCCCGTGCAGGGCAGCATCGCGTATGCCACAGTCGATGTCGGCTATGCATTTATCCGCGGCCCGGGAGTCAACGTGGGGCCGTTCATCGGCTATAATTATTACCGCGAGAACAAATCGGCTTATGGCTGCACGCAGATCGCCAATGCGACCGTCGCGGCACCATGTGTGCCAGCGATCCCGGGATCGACGTTGGCGATTACGGAGGACGATACGTGGCATTCGTTGCGAGTCGGCCTTAACGGAGTTGTCATGTTAAACGATCGGCTGAAACTCACCGGCGATGCGGCCTATCTGCCCTATGTCCGCTTCTCGGGCGTCGACGACCATGTGTTGCGCAACGCATATGACACCCGCTCGCCGGAGAGCGGCGAAGGCAGGGGCGTGCAGCTGGAAACGATCCTCTCATATTATGTGACGCCGTCATTATCCGTCGGTGCAGGCGCGCGCTATTGGGCGATGTGGGCCACGGATGATGCCAAGACCAATTTCTTCGGCACGCCATGTCCGTGTCAGACCCTGCCGGCCCGCACAGAGCGCTATGGCGGCTTCCTGCAAGCGGCCTATTCGTTTAATACCGACTAAAAGCAATCCCAGTATTTCTCCACTATGATGCCCGCTATCAAAATAGCGAAACACACGAGACAAATGACTGCTAGCCGACCGTCTGCTTGCATCCCGTTATTTTAGCGGATGGCGGGGCGGCGTCATCACTGCTGTGGCACCTGAATCGCTGGCGGCAGTTCGGCCATTGCAGAACGCGCGATCCTGTCTTTCAGTGCAGGAATGTGGGCATCTACGATGCCCACCACGACCTCGAAGAATGAGGCGTCTGATTCTGGATGCACGACAATGCTTTCGATAAAGGTCGCAGCATCAAATGGTAGCTGTAGCCCGAATTCGCCCTTCACTAGTGTAGGGTTTGGAGATTCGGATCGGGCGATGATCCGCACTTCGTGCTCATAATCGAACATGCGGCGCTTTCGGATCGCGATCTGCTCTTGTTGAGGGGGTCTAATCTTTTGATCATAACCTGTATAATCGACTGGCACGACGCGAAGGTTCTGCGCAGTATCTTGCAGCTTTTGCCAAGTTGACTGTATTGCTACGCCTTCATTTTTGCCGCAGAACACGCGCCAAAGAGCGTGCGACTCTTCCTGCCGAGCACACCAGCAATTGATAAACGTCGTGGTTCGCCATGTTTCAAGGACACGCTTAGTTCGTTCAAGAAATGTCTCGCCCTGAACCCCCAGTTCGCTAATCGGTCGTCGCACAGCGAGGTACGAGATTTCCTGGCCTGTCACCGCGAGCTCCCACGGGTCCTCGAGAAGATCGGTGCGCGACAGCCAAAGTTTTTGATTTTGGACCAGCCATATAAATCGCGAAAACGGCAGGTATCGCCAAACCTTATCATTCGGCTCCATTGCTTCAACTCCGGCGATCATTGGCGCTATGCGGGAACATTCGCTCTCAGGAACGCGGGAGTATGATCGCGGCAGCTTGCAAGAGAGCAGCCGCAGCGGCGGCGATCGCGGCATAGGCACTCCATCGAGACTGCTCTTGAGCCGTGCCGGTGACATCGTATTTGCGATCGTCCTTCATGATCACCAAGTTGTCAGCTCGTGGCGATGATTGGTTCTCCGCGTAGACCTCAACCTTCGCCGAGTATAGCCAGAGACCGGCCGCGATCACGGCGGCCATGGCGCTGGCGATTTCTATAAGCCTCATGTCATTCTTTCCTTATTCTAGAGCGCAGAACACCTTTACGACGCCCAAGAGCCGACGTCGCTCCAGTGCTCATTTATGATCGAGACGCGCTGGCTGTTTTTGTCAGCAAGTGTCGCGGCAGCGAGTACCTCCCGCATGAGATCTGTGCCACCTGCATCATTTAGGATGTTCCCGAGATGGCGAATTGCAAACAGACAGGCGCCTTCCACGGCGTGATGCAGGATGATATCGGTTAAATGCTCTTCGTGGCTCCTAATTTCTTCTTCGAAAATCTGGGCCGCCGTGACAGCTTTCCACCGCGCCGGATCGTTCTTGCGCTTCAGTCTTTCGTCAACGATCGCTTGAGTGAGAGTGCTCAGTGCAAGCGCGTAGTCTGCCTTCTTCAGCTCATCCATCATTCCATCCTATTCCATCTACGCTGAGGTGACCCACGCGGTCTCGTATGCTATTGATAGCACTCGGGAGACCTTGCCGGGGCAGGTAAGATGGCATGCCAACCTATCTCGTTCGAATAATAGAGACCCACGATATCGTCGGGATCTTCTCTGCTGACAATATCCTTCAACTGATCATCATCGTCGACGAGTGCACCGAGCCGGACGACTGCGAGTATGCGCGCCTGAGCGCCGCAGGCGGCATCCATGTGGACCAGTCCGGCGATCCCAATACCGATCCCGCGTACCGGCGAGGAAGATGGCTCAGAGCCGGATCCGATGCTCTGGAGCGAGGCGACCGTCACCGAGCGGTGGTGGGACTATCTGCACGGCTATTCGACCTGCAGATGGAAGCGGTTCTTTCCTGACGATCCGCCGAAGCCTAAACAGCCATGCTGCCCCAGCGTCCGGGGCCAGGGCATGTAGTGCCGTTTAAGAAGAAACGGGAATGACGTTCATTGAAAGGCCGTGTCCATGACCGGCGACCAATCGAGAAAACTGAAAATCGGCGACCGGGTCCATTGGAAGAACGACGTAGGCGATGCCGGCACCGTGACAGAGAACACATGGAGCGGTGTCGTCATCAAGTGGGACAACCGCGGGCCTCAGACGATCATGCATAACGACATGGTCGATGTATCGCTGGGCGGATGAGTCCGAAGCTACCGGACCAGCCGTCGCCCGCCAGGAAAGCACTTATAGTTGGGTCCATGTTCTTGCCTGCATGACGTGTACTCATCAGCCACGAAGAAGCCGGCCATCAGTACAATCAAGATCAGACAAGCGATGGCTATTCGAGGACTCATCGTAGGGCTGGACCTGGGTGCGTTTTGCTGAAGATTTTCCGCCAGCTGTTGCTGCGCGCTGCGGTTCAATGGGGTGGGCTCGCGAGGATCCAACCACAACCAGCCACATCCTTCTAGGACGGCAGCGAGAACGACGGTCGCGGCGGGGCCCAGTAGAAGAACGCTTAGGCTCAGGCCGACCAGCACCGCGCAGATGATCGCCGCCGCGGCTGTAGGGCTACCCCATCGACCTTCTTGCCGGATCAACCATGCAATCATCGAGATCCCTCAGTCTGAAAGCGGGCAACGAATTGGCAACGAAATGGCTGTTTTGGCCGTGAACAAAACGTGCCGAACTGGAAAGGTAAGTCAATAAGATCAATGCCTTGAGATTAATGCACTGCGTTCGGGACGCAGGGGTCGCAGGTTCGAATCCTGCCACTCCGACCATGATTTCAATGACTTAGTGTCATTTTGCGGCGCCGCCGCAGATCAAGAATCTCCCGATTTTCATCTGAGAACAACCACCCCCGGGCGCGCGAGCCATGCTGCGCGCAGCTATCCGCCTTCAAAAACGCGCTTGCGGGCATTCTCGATATGCGACCGCATGGCTTCGCGAGCTCCGGCTTCGTCTCTGGAGGCGATCGCATCGAACACGGCCCGGTGCTCCTCTTGCCCACGCAGAAGTCGGTCGCGAGGCTGGATCAAGGAGAGGTTTCGATTGAGCGTGATACCCACGCTCACCTGAGACTGGATCGCGGCGAGAGTCGCGGCGAAGAAGCGATTGCCGGTGGCCTCTGCGACCGAACGGTGGAACGCAATGTCTTCCTCCACGCCCAGCGCGGCATCTGCGATCACTTGATCAAGTGCCACGATAGCGTCGCGGATCCGGCGCAGACCTTCCGGGTCGTGATCGCGCGCGGCAAGCGCAGCGGCTTCTCCTTCGATGCCGATCCGAAATACGAAACAGCGCTGGATATCGGCAATGCTTCCCACGGGAGCGTAGTTGTAAACGTCTGCCGCGGGACGTCGCATCACGAACGAACCGGCGCCCTGCCGCGATGCGACGACGCCGTCATCGCGCAGCCGCATCAGTGCTTCACGGACAACCGGGCGCGAAACGCCAAGCTGATCTGCCAGGCGTGTCTCGGGAGGGAGCCGCGAATTGACCGGATAGATTCCGACCGTGATCTGGCTGAGGACATGGTCGTAGACGCGGTCGCTAAGCTTTCCCGTCACAGCCGGGCGCTCCGGAATGTCGTCCCGTTTGACCGTTGAGCCCATGTTCACCCCGTCCTTGCTCCGAACATGCTCCAGTCTTTGGCAACATTACATCTTTTTGACAAGTCGGCGTGCTGCCGCTGACAATCCGGGATTGCAGCGCTGGCCAAACTGCTTAGGCGCGGGCGGCGGCGTCTGATAGCCAGGCTTCGATCAGCCGCTGCACGTGAAGGGCGGAGCGCACGCCATTGGATGGCTCGCGTCGTTGTTCGATGGCATCCAGCATCTCGGTGATCACGTTCCGATGCGGCTCGTGATCGAATGCCATCGGATCGGCACCACCTCCGCCCGATTGCGCAGTCCCGACCGTCTCTGGCGGGCCTTCGTGGCGATGGATGGCCAACTGGAACGTCTCGAGATAGGCCGAGCCGCGCGTGCCGGCGATTTCGATACGCTCTGGATAGCCGGGCCGCGCAACGCTGGTGGCATCGAGCACGCCGATGGCGCCACTCCGGAAGCGCACGGCCGCCGCTGTCACGTCTTCAGTATCGATCGTTCGGAGCGGAGAGGTCGATGCAAAACCGGCGACGTCCTTATGCGGCCCCACGAAATGCAGAAGCAGATCGAGCGTATGGATGGCCTGTGTGAGCAATACGCCGCCGCCATCGCGCGCCTTCATGCCACGGCCCGGTTGACGGAAATAGGCGTCATCACGCCACCAGCGGATCGATGCGCTCGCCGACAGGATATCGCCCAGATCTCCCTGATCCAGCACCGCCTTCAGGCGTAGTGCTGCGGGACGAAAGCGATGTTGCAGGCACACGCCGCACCGCACGTCAGCAGCCTCCGTGACGGCCGCGAGCTCCTCACCCCTGGCAACCGATATCTCGACGGGCTTCTCCACCAGAATGTGCTTTCCTGCTGCGGCTGCAGCCTGCACGGTCGCCAGATGCGTTCCGGGGGGCGTCAGTATCAGGACAAGATCGAGATCGGAGCGCGACAGCAAATCCTCTTGGCTATCGAAAATCGGAGCGCCCCACTGCTGTGAAAACGCTGACCGCCGGTCCGCTGACGGCGCAAATCCGCCGACGATCGTAATCCGTCCCTGCGCCTGCAATTCAAGCAACGAAAGAATATGCGGCTTCACCGCCATTCCGAGCCCAATCAGGCCGACTCCAATTGGCATGCGTTTCTCCCGATGGCCGACCTTCTCAAGGCGCCGACTTGTCGGCTCTTAGGGTCGGATATGACGTCACAGACTGATATGCGAACGAGCAAGACGGGCAAGGTGCGACATCGCGACATCAGCAAGTCCCGCTCATGATCGGCCGATTGCGATCTCCCAATGCTTGACAGATGTCGCCCAACTCGTCGATGCTGTGTTTACAAATAAATGACAACCGCGCGCGACGCGGGTGCATATGCCAGGGAGGAATCGGAAATGCGGATCTGTCCGAATGCATTATTGCGCCCGTTTGCCGGCGCCGTCCTCGCCGTGACGGCTGTCGCAGGCGAGCCCCTGAGGGCCGCCGAGCCGATCGTTCTCTCGATCATCGATACCGGTGGCGATCTCGCATCTACCCAGGTCATCATCGAGAACTACAAGAAGGCCAATCCCGACAAGATCAAGGAGATCAGGATTCAGCGCGCGCCGGCGCCGGAATTGCCGGCCAAGATCAAGGCTCAGCAGGATGCCGGACGGCTGGACATCAACCTTGTGCTGACCGGACAGGACGGTGGTGCGTTTCTCGCGGCCAACAACCAGTTGATCAAGATTCCCGATTTTGAGAAGCAGTTTCCGCGCGATGAGATGACCCCTGCCGGTAAGGCGCTCTACGACGAAGGCCGCGATTACATGGTGCCGTCGGTGGGCAACGCCGGCGGACCGGTGTTCGTCTACAATCCCAGCAAGGTCCCCAATCCGCCGAAGACCGCCGAAGAATTGCTGGCCTGGGCAAAGGCAAATCCGGGCCGGCTGATGTATGCGCGTCCGGCGAATAGCGGACCGGGACGGTCGATCGTACTGGGCATGGCCCACATCCTGAATGACTCAAAGCCGCTTGATCCCGACAAGGGGTGGGACAAGACCTGGGCCTATTTGAAGGAGCTTGGGCAATACGTCGAGTACTATCCGACGGGCACCGCGATCACATTGAAGGAATTCGCCCAGGGGCAACGCTGGATAATTGCCGGCATCATGGAATGGGACATGAAGCCCCGTGCCCAGAGCGTCATCCCGCCGGACTCCAAAATCACCATCCTTCAGAACACGACCTTCGTGGTCGACGGACATTACTGGTGCATCCCCACAGGCGTGCCGAAAGAGCAGGTCGACGTCATCCTCGATCTCATGAAGTTCATGCGTCGGCCGGAGCAGCAGGTGCTTTCCTGGCCGGGCTTCATTGGGCCGACTATCACGGCAGCTACGATGGAAAAGGCCCCCAAGGAGATCCAGGAACTGGTGAAGGAGTTCTGGCGGCCCGAATACGACGAAGTCGGCACCAAGTGGAAAGTATCCCCGCCGCTCGGCGTGAAGGAATTGAGCTACGCGATGGACCGTTGGGACCGGGAAGTGGGCGCAAACCAGGTCAAGAAGTAATCAATTCGATGAGCGTGCGGGTCCGCATGTACGGATCCGCCGGTGGCTTTGTTGCTTCTTACTCAGAAACGGGACGACATGAACGGGCCGGGAGATACGTTGGACTCGCTGAAGCTTGGAATCACCAAGCGCTATGGCAACAAGACCGTGCTGGACAACCTTGAACTCGATATCCGAAAGGGCGAGTTCGTCACCTTCCTCGGACCGAGTGGATGCGGAAAGTCGACGGCCTTGTCGATTGTCGCTGGCCTGATTGCGGCCACCGAGGGCGAGATCAGGCTCAATGGAGCGCGGGTCGATCATCTGCCGCCCGAGAAGCGCGCATTCGGAATGGTGTTCCAGAATTACGCGCTGTTTCCTCACATGACGGTCTTCGACAACGTCTCGTTCGGGCTCACCTTGAAGCCATTGTCCAAGGAGGAGATCAAGAAGCGCACCGATGCGATGCTCAAGCTGGTGCAATTGACCGGCTATGAGGAGCGCTATCCGGGCCAGCTCTCCGGCGGTCAGCAGCAGCGCGTTGCGATTGCGCGGGCCCTCGTGCTGCATCCGCGCCTGATGCTGTTCGACGAGCCGCTTTCCAACCTCGACGCCAAGCTGAGGGTCGAGATGCGGGCGGAGATCAAGCAGATTCACGCCGCGCTGGGGCTGACGTCGATCTACGTGACTCACGACCAGGCCGAAGCACTGTCGCTGTCGGACAGGATTGTGGTGTTGCGCAATGGCGTCCTGATGCAGTCGGGCACGCCGCAGGAAATCCACGACCGGCCCAAGAATGTCTTCGTGGCGGATTTCATGGGTTTCCGGAATTTCTTCAAGGTCAGGATCGCGTCGGTGTCGGACGGGATCGCCGAGGGCGTCGGCGATGGAATCCGCATTCGGGCACGGGCAGGGGACGACGTGCGCGTGGATACCGATATGGTCATGGCGATACGCCCGGACGATATCCGGGCGGGCGGCGAGGTGGTTTCCGGTGCCGAAGATGTTAGTGGTCGTGTCGAAGTGGTCGAGTATCTCGGCCGGGAACAGGAAGCCGCCATACGCATCAATGACAACACGCGAGTCTGGTTACGCACCGCCGAGGCGATACGAACCACCGACACGATTGGCCTTCAGTTTCCGATCGACAAGGTCGTCTTGCTTCCTGCGGAATAGGCGAGAAAATAATGCGCGCCGTAGCCAACGATGAGAAGAGCGAATTCGACGCGCTGGCATTCTTCTGTTTGCTGCCGTCCTTGCTCTACGTTCTTTGCATGTTCGTTTATCCGTTTCTGTACGGTGTTTATCTCAGCCTTCAGCCGCAAAATCTCAACGGCTTCAGCCTCGCGAACTATCTCACCTTCTTCAGCGATCCCTATCAGTATGGTACGATCTGGATCACCTTCAGTCTGGCGATTCCCACTACGATCGTTGTCCTTCTGCTCGCTCTTTGGCTGGCTTACGGCATGCGCCGGGGCATTTTCATGGAACGGACCGTGACGACGATCTTGATCATGCCTATTTCGCTTGGCGTGATCCTGCTGTCGGAAGGTATCTTGGGTTTCTATGGTTCGCAGGGTTGGTTCAATCAGGTCCTTCTCGGATTAGGGCTTATCAAAGAACCGTTCATTCTGACCCATAACTACGCTGGCGTTATGCTGGCGTTGTTCATGCAGCAGTTTCCGTTCTGCTTCCTGATGCTGCTGGGATACATATCCGGCATCGATCCCAGCCTTGAACGCTCGGCGCGGATGCTTGGTGCGACACCTTCGATTGTCTTCCGACGCGTGATGCTGCCGCTCATCGCGCCCGGTCTTGCCATCGCATTCGCACTGGTGTTCGTCATGAGCTTCGCGGTCTTTCCGTCCGCCATCATGCTCGGGCAGCCGGCGGGTACCACGCGCACGATCTCTATTGCGGCCTATCAGAAGGCCTTCGAACAATATGACATGTCGGCTGCTTCCGCGATCGCGGTGGTTATGGGCCTGTGTCAGCTGGCAGCGCTGCTGGTCATCATACTGTTCCGTCGGCGGTTGTCGCCGGCAGCGACCATGGGCGTCGGAAAGAGATAGGGCCGCACAATGCGAAGCAGAATGTGGAAGCTCTCGCTCTATCTGTTCATTGTGGGTTTCATCCTCAACATGCTTGGGATCGTGTCGCACGTTGTCGTGAGCTCGTTTGCCAAGCGGTGGTTCGGCGGCCTGCTGCCGCCGGCCTATACGACGGACTGGTTCGCTTATGCGTGGAAGAATTTCGATCTGGGGCAGGTGTTAGGTGTCACGCTGCTAATCGTAGTCGTTGTCGTCTTCCTTGCATTGGCCATTGGATTTCCGGCCGCTTACATTCTTGCGCGACGAAACTTCCGATTCAAATCGGTCATTCTGCTGCTGTATTTTCTGCCGCTGGTAATCCCACAAATGACTTACGGGATTCCGCTGGCAACCACTCTCTACCGATACGGGGTCGGCGGATCCGTCGTCGGCGTGATTCTGGCGGTCCTGGTGCCGATGGTCCCGTTGGCGGTCTTCGTGTTGATGCCATTTTTCGAGCAGATCAGCGTCAATCTGGAATGGAGCGGGTCAATGCTTGGCGCAAGCCGGGTTCAGATTTTCAGGCGGATTCTGTTGCCCCTGATGGTACCGGGAATACTGACCGCCGGCGTCCTTGTGCTGGTCAATACGATATCGAATTTCGAGCTCGCATTTCTCCTCGGCGGCGGTGGATCGCAGACGCTCGTCGTCGCGTTATTCTACAATATGTTTGCCGGTGGTGTTCGCCCCGTCTATTCCATCGATGCCATGGCCGTGATCTACATGGTGATGGTCATGACGCTGCTTCTGATCGCATTGCGGTTCGTGCGCCCGACACAGATGGTGTTCAAGCTCGACAAGTAAATTCATGTTTGAGGCCGCGCGTGCTTGGTCATCGCTAGGGTTGGCTCATGGCGCAAGGCCGACAGGAACCACCATGCCGAAGCATGGAGTCGGACCTAGTAACCGGCATTGACTTTTGTCGCGATCTTGAACCTGCCGTTCGAGGCGCGGATGGGTGGAACATTGAACAGTCCGATGACGAACAGCCGGTTGGGTTCTCGTTAGCATATTGGTTCATGGGCATCAGCGCGGTCCTACGGGCGCCTGTTTCCAAATTGAATTTCGTGACTTTGCGGGTACCTTGTATTTTGCGCCATACTAGCTTGGACTTCATCCGCTAACCGACGGGGTAACGGTGCAGGTCATCTTCGCGCCGATCACTTTGACAGCTGATGCGCCTGGCCAGACTCCGACTGGTGATCGGAAGCTGCTGTCGGTCGTTTCGGCGCTGAGATGGATTCGGCGCTATGTCGAAGCTGAAACCCGCGCGTCCCCTCAATGGGTTGACGTCGTCAGCAGGCTAACTGCGGCGAGCGAAGATTCGGCCAGCACTGTTGACGCTAGGAATGCGTTTCACGATGCAATGGTCGCCTATGGTTGGGCCAAGCGGAGCATCCATTGATTTCGTTTCGGCAAGGAGCCGCGTGTGTCAGCCGCCCGGGACTATCGGGTCTAGGCGCGTAGCCTCGAGCTGCCGACCCAGAAATCTCGATCGTTTCTGTTGCGGTTCATTTACCTAAGCGCAGCGGCGCTTCGGGAAATGTTTTCTGCCAGATAAAATGAGTCATTCCGACTGTCGCAAGCACCTTGTCTCCACTCATGAACAAACCGGTTCATCCGCTCGCCAGCGATATTCGACGCCGCGGCGTGATCTCGCGTGGTGGACTCGCCGAATTCCGTCCCCACATATGCAGTGCCAGGTGCCGCATCCGTGGTGGCTTGGCATGATTTGCTGCCGAGAGATAAACGTTCCCCTATGACCCCACCCAATGTCCTCCGCGACTTCGTCGATCGCCATCAACGTCTGTTTGTCCTGACCGGTGCGGGCTGCAGCACCAATTCGGGCATTCCCGATTATCGCGACACCGACGGCAACTGGAAGCGGACGCAGCCTGTGACCTTTCAGGCCTTCATGGGCGAGGAACTGACGCGGCAGCGCTACTGGGCACGCAGTCTCATTGGCTGGCGTCGGTTCGGCCGGGCGCGGCCGAACGATGCGCATCATGCGCTGGCGCGGCTCGAACAGATCGGCAAATGCGAGGTTCTGCTCACGCAGAATGTCGACCGGTTACATCAGGCCGCTGGCAGCAAGAAGGTCATCGACCTTCACGGCCGGCTCGATCTCGTGCGCTGCATGGGATGTGAACGCCGGATCCAGCGGGATGAATTCCAGCACGAGATGGGTCACCGGAACCCTGGCTGGCTGGAGCTCGATGCGGCCGTTGCGCCCGATGGCGATGCCGATCTGGAGGGCGTCGACTTCGCATCCTTTGTCGTGCCGGCTTGCGAGATCTGCGGCGGCATCCTCAAGCCGGATGTGGTGTTCTTCGGCGAGAGCGTGCCGCGCGCATTCGTCGATGCCGCGCTCGGCCACCTGCAGAACGCCGATGCCATGCTGATCGCCGGTTCGTCTTTGATGGTCTATTCCGGCTTTCGCTTCGTGCAAGCGGCGGTGCGCGCGGGGATTCCGATTGCCGCGGTCAATCTCGGCCGCACGCGCGCCGACGAGTTTCTCAGCTTCAAAGTCGAAGATCGCTGCGAGGACGCGCTCGCATTTCTGCTTCAGCGGGCGGATGCGCCCTAACGGCGCAAGCCTCGGTTCAGGCCGCCAGATCCCATAGTCGCGGACAGCCGCGCAGAACCACGGCGCGGCCCGTGGGTGTCAGCGCCGGATCAGTGTCCGATAGCGCAACCAGTCCCATCGCAACCAGCTGATCGAGAACGTAACGGTTCAGCTTGGCCGGTGGCAGGATCGCGGGGCGAAGCATCCGCAATGTGTCCCACTGGTTTTCGGTGAGCTGATATTCGGTCTCGGTCGACATGGTGTCCTGCTTGGATGAATCAGTGCATTCAGTGTGCATGGCTTACGGAACCCGCATGACCTTGATGCGACATGGCGGGGGCGAAATCTGGAAATCACCGGATTGTTGGGCGGCGCCAAAACGCTGCTTTTGCGCAGCTGTCACATGGACGTGCAACAGAACGCGCGAACACATGCGCGAATCACGGCGTGCTCAGACCTAATGAAAAGTAGAACAATGTGCCACCCGCATTGAAAAATATCATGCAGCTGATGCGTACGCGCCTCAGCTGGAGGTGGCTTGGCGCGCTCCTTAGCATAGCAATTGCTACGATTGCGTTTATGGCGCTGTCCAAGGCGCTTAAGGGCGTGGATTTCGCCCACGTGCTGTCTGTCATGCACATGGTACCTCCAGGCAGCCTCGCGCTCTCGCTGGTGCTGGTGGCGATCTCCTATGGCAGCCTGACACTGTATGACTGGCTGGCCCTGCAGATGATCGGGCGGGGGGACATTCCCTTCAGGATTGCAGCGCTGGCGAATTTCACCAGCTATCCGATTTCGCACGGAACCGGCGCCGTGCTGCTGGTGTCATCGGCGGTACGCTATCGGATTTATGCATCGCATGGCATCGGCCCAGCCGGCGTCGCCCGCATCTGCTTCCTGACCGGGCTCACCTTCTGGCTCGGCAATCTCACCGCGCTGGCGCTCAGCACCTTGCATGAGCCGGGTGCCATCAGCCGGATCGATCAGCTCTCACCTGAGATCAACCGCTTCATCGCAGTGGCAATTCTCGTGGGTATCATCGCTTATGTCGGCTGGACATGGAACGGCATTCGGACGCTCGGTGGCCGCAACTGGTCGGTGCCGGTGCCGAGCGGGCGCAACGTGTTCTTCCAGATCGGCATCGGTCTGGTCGATCTCGGCGCGGCGGCGCTGGCGATGTATGTGCTGATCCCCGAGACGATGGATGTTGGCGTCGCGCAGGTGATCGTCGTCTTCATCGCCGCCACGCTGTTGGGATTCGCCAGCCACGCACCCGCGGGCATCGGTGTGTTCGATGCCACGATCCTTGTCGGGCTTGGCGGCGAACATACCGAACAGCTGCTGGCTGTGCTGCTGCTGTTCCGGCTGTTCTATCACCTGATCCCGTTCGTGCTGTCGCTGGCGCTGTTCGGTGCCGTCGAAGCCTATCGGAATGTGAACAGACGCAAGCTCGCCTGAATTACGTAGGCAACGTCAGAACCGCCGATTGCGCATAGCCGCGGAACGGTCGGTTGAAATCGAGATTGGCGTGGTGACGCTCCGCGAGCGCCTTCAGCACATCGAGGAGTTCGCGGCGCGGCGTTACGTCGAACAGCGTCAGCCAGTGCAGCAGCAGCTTGCTCGCGATCTTTGGCAACCGCTCCTGATGGCCGAAATCGACGATGTGTAGTTTCCCGCCGGGCTTGAGCTGCGATACGGTGTGATCGAGCACATCCTGCCAGCCCGGGATCATCGAGAGGCTGTAGGAAATCATGACGTGATCGAATGACGGAACAGCAAAGATGCGCGCCGGATCGAAATTCGTCGCATCGCCATGGGCGACACGGACGGTATCCGTGAGCTCGTTGCGCGCAATGGATGCGATGGCCGTGGTCAGCATCTCGGTCGAAATATCGATGCCGTAGAATACCGTTTGTGGATATTTCCGAGCAGCCTGAACGAGATTGCGGCCGGTACCGCAGCCGATCTCCAGCACCGTCGCGCCCGGCGCAGGCGCGAGTTCTGCGATGAGCTGATCGCGCCCGAGAAGATAGTACCGGCGCGTCGCGTCATAGATGAAGCGCTGCCAGCGATACATCCGGTTCATGCGATGGGTGGCTTCGTTCGACCATGCGGGCTGACCGCCGTCTTCGTATTCGGAGACAATCGTCATGGCGCACCTCGTCGCATCCGGATGAGCGATCCATTTCACCGCAACACGACAGCGGTGTGACAGTAGTTTCGTCGCGGGAATCGGCCGAAATTTAGAATGACTGTCGCAAAACCGCAGTCTGCGCTTGATAAAAATTTCAGATTGTCGATTCGAAGGGTCCAAGAAGCCGATGAATACGCATCTGATCGCCGACGCCGTTCGCAATAGCCGTGGTCGCGAGGAAACGACGATCTGGGACAGGCTGTTTGCCTTCTGGTTCCGCCGGCTGGTCTATACCCAGATCTGGGAAGATCCCGAAGCCGACATGGCGGCGCTGAAACTGGCGCCCGGTTCGACGATTGTCACCATCTCCAGCGGCGGCTGCAATGCGCTGTCCTATCTGTCGGCGAAGCCAGAACATGTCTATGCGGTCGATCTGAATGAAGCGCATCTGTCGCTACTCAAGCTCAAGCTCGCCGGCCTGCGCGCACTGCCGAACTATCAGGACTTCTGGAAATTCTTCGGCGAAGGCGCCTCGGATATCAATGTCGGCCTGTATCGCGAGCGGCTGCGCCCGCTGCTCGATGCCGAAGCGCGCGGCTATTGGGACGAACGCGATATCCAAGGACGCCCGCGCTACGGTTACTTCAGTGACGGCTTCTATCGCCACGGCGCGCTGGGCCGCTTCATCGGCTTCGCGCATACGCTGGCGAAACTTGCCCGCATCGATCTCAAGGCGTTGTTGCACGAGGACAAGCAGTCCCCGGCGCGCAAGCGCGCGCTGGAACGGCTGCACTGGCTGTTTCATTCGCGGCTCGCTCGTATGATGACGAAGACGCCGGCGCTGTTGTTCAGCCTCGGCATCCCGCCGCAGCAGCGCACGCTGCTGGGCGGCAACCAGCCGCTCAACGAAGTGCTGCATCAGCGTCTGCTCGCCCTGATCGACGTGCATCCGAACGCCAACAACTATTTTGCCTGGCAGGCACTGAGCCGCAGCTATGTCGGCCCCGGCGACAAGTGCTTGCCGCTCTATCTGCAGCAGAGCCGTTACGCGGACACCGCCAGCCGCGCCGCTCTGGTCACGCCGGTGCATGCCAATCTGCGCGTGTTCCTGGAGAGCCTTCCAGCCCGCCAGATCGACGCGGTCGTGCTGCTGGATTCGCAGGACTGGATGGCGCCGGATGAAATCCGTGCGCTGTGGGACGCGATCGACCGCGCCGGCAAGGACGGCATCCGAGTGATCTTCCGCACCGCCGGTGCCGAGTCACCGCTGGACGATCCGGAACATGCATCGCTGCGTGAGACGTGGCAGCGCGAAGAGGCGCGCAGTGCCGAAGGTCTGGCTGCGGATCGTTCGGGCATCTATGGCGGGTTTCATCTGTATACGCGCAAGGCGTAAGGCGTTGCTGTCTTAACCTCTCCCCGCTTGCGGGGAGAGGTCGACTGTAACGCGCGTAGCGCGTGGAAGTCGGGTGAGGGGGCGGTGTTTTACTCGCTGGCTCCCCCTCACCCGAAGCCTCGCTGGCGCTCGGCTCCGACCTCTCCCCGCAAGCGGGGAGAGGTAAGAAGCGAGCACGTGAACGTCACACCCCCAGATAAATCTGCTGGATATACTTGTCTCCGGCGATCTCCGCCGACGTCCCCTCGCGGATCGTCCGCCCATGTTCCAGCACATAGACCCGATCCGCAATCCGCAGCGTCGATGTCGCGTCCTGTTCGACGATCAGGATCGCGGTGCCGTCTCTTCTGATCTGCTGGATCGAGTCGAAGATCAGCCCCTTCAGCCGCGGCGCGATGCCGACGGACGGCTCATCTAAAAGCAATAGCTCGGGCCGGCCCATCAGCGCGCGGCCGATGGCCACCATCTGCTGTTCACCGCCGGACAATGTGCTGGACTGCTGCCATTGCCGTTCGCGCAGCACCGGGAATAGCGTGAAGACGCGTTCCAGGTCTTTCTCGACATCGGCATTGTTCTTGCGGAGGTAAGCACCAAGCTGCAGGTTCTTCAGCACAGAGAGTTCCGAGAACAGCTTGCGCCCTTCCGGGCAATGGCAGATGCCCTTGGCAACGACATTGTATGGCTCGATCGGATGCAGCGACGCATCCTTGAAATTCAACGTGCCCTGCGAGGCAATGCTGCGCGAGATGGCCTTCAGCAGTGTGGTCTTGCCGGCGCCGTTGGGGCCGAGCACGCCAATGAGTTCACCCTTCTCGACCTTGATCGAGACGGATTCGATCGCCAGTGCTTTGCCATAACTGACCTTGAGATCGGCGACTTCAAGCAGAGGCATGGGCTTCCTCCGTCTTGCCGATATAGGCCTCGATTACCTTCTCGTTCTTCACGATTTCTTCCGGTGGGCCGACGGCGATGATCTCGCCGAAATTCATCGCGATCACGCGCGATACGAGTGCCATGAACTCGCGCAGCTTGTGTTCGATCAGCAAAATAGTGAGGTTCTCCTCGCGATGCAGACGCCTGATCAGTTGCGCCAGTTGTTCGATCTCGCTGCTGCCAAGCCCTGCGAAGGGCTCGTCGAGCAGCAACAGGTCCGGCCGGGTCGCCAGCGCGCGGGCGATCTCCAATCGCCGCAGGTCGCCGTAAGGCAGCGTCTCCACCGGCTCCTTGTCGCGACCGCCGAGGCCGACCTGTCCCAGCAGATAGCTCGCGCGTGCCTCCTTGTCCTTGTCCTCGCTGGCGCGCGGCGACATGCAGGCGACCAGCACATTCTCCAGCAGGTTCATGCCGACGAATGGCCGGGTGAGCTGGAAGGTGCGCGCCATGCCGCGATTGACCACCTTGTAGGGTGCGAGTTCGCGCACCAGTTCGCCGTTGAAGTGAATGGTGCCGGTGGTCGGCTGCATGAAGCCGGTGAGGATGTTGAACAGTGTGGTCTTGCCGGCGCCGTTGGGGCCGAGAATGCCGGTGAACTCGCCTTTCTTCAGCGTGAAACTCGCGTTCTTCACGGCGGTGAGGCCGCCGAAGCGCTTGGTCACGCCGTTGACTTCGAGCAGGTCGGTCATCGCAGGCGCTCCGTCAGCCGGCGCCAGAGCGGCGCGATCAGTCCATTGGGCAGGAAGAACAGGATCAGCATTAGGGTCAGCGTATAGATCCACAGCCGGTATTCGCCGAAGCCGCGCAGCATCTCGGTGAGCAACGTCAGGAGGATCGCGGCGACGGCGGCACCATAGATCGAGCCGATGCCGCCGACATAGACCATGATGATCACCGTGATCGAGACCACGACCGAAAACAGTGGCGGCGACACCTGCAGCTGGTAATGCGCATAGAGCGCGCCGCCGAGCCCGGCGAAGCCGGCCGAGATCATCAGCGACACGATCTTGTAGAACGTGACATTGATGCCGGCAGCCTGACAGGTCGCCTCGTCGCCGCGGATCGCGCGCAGCAGGAGTCCCCAATGCGACCGCGCCAGCAACGTTAGTGTGATCACTGCGGCTACGAGAATCGCCAGCACGAACCAGTAGTAATGCAGCGGGTTCTTCATGAGGGGATCGAGGCCGTAGATGCCTTCCTCGCCGCCGGTATATTCCCAGAAGATCAGACACAGCCGCTGCAGGATCGCCGAAGCGGACAGCATCGCCAGCGCGAAATATGGCCCACGCAACCGCAATGTCGGGAAGCCGACCAGCAGGCTGAAGGCGATGGCGATCACGACGCCGAGCGGCAGACTGACCCACGGATTTGTCGACCAGATCGAAGACAGGAAGCCGGCGGTATAGGCGCCGGCGCCGATGAACAGCGAATGGCCGAAGTTCTCGCGCCCGGTGAGGCCGGACATGAAGTCCCAGCTCGAGGCCCAGATGCCGTAGATCACGCAGACCGTGAGCACGCCGGTTAGGTAGTTGCTGGCGGCGAACATGGGGAGCAGCGCGAGAAAGGCGACGACGAGGATGCCGCCTGCGATGTCGATGGGGGCAATGCGTTTCATGTCAGAATGCCGCCCGTCGCCCGAGGAGTCCTGACGGGCGTATCATCAGCGTGACGACGACCGCGACCAGCGACACCAGCTCCGTCCATGATGTCGAAATCAGATAGGCAACGATGGTCTCGGAATAGCCGAGGATCAGCGACGCGATGATGCTGCCTGGGATCGAGCCTAGCCCGCCGACGATGACGATGGCGAAGGCCTTCACCATGGGCAGCAGACCCATGGTCGGCTGCACCGTGAGGAAGGGCGACACCAGTACCCCAGCGAGCGCCGCGGTGCCGGCGGAGATCGCCATCACGATGGAGAAAATGCGGTTGGTCGGGATGCCCATATATTGCGCTGCTTCCGGATCCTGCGATACCGCGAGGATGGCCGCGCCGAGGCGCGTGCGCTGAATGAACAGCCAGAGGCCGAGCAGCACGAGGACACCGGCGACAAGGGCGAGCAGGCGCTGGCCGGAGATATCGACGCCGCCGATCGAGAGCTTGTCAGCCACGAAGGAAGGCACGTTGCGATATTCGGAGCCGAAAGTGATGAACAGCGCCTGTTCGACCGCGAGCGAGACGGCGAGGGTGATCATCAGCACGGCGAGCTGAGACGAGCGCAACGGACGCACCAGAAAACGCTCCATCACCACGCCGAAGCCTGCGACGATCAATACCGCCAGCGGAGCTGCGATGAAGAGCGGAACGCCGAGCAGCGAGGTGAGGACATAGGCCGCATAGGCGCCGAGTGCGTAGAACGAGCCATGGGCGAGATTGAGGATGCGGGCGACGCCGAAGATCAGGGTGAAACCAACGGCCAGCATCGCATAGATGGCGCTGGAGACCGCGCCGTAGATCAGAATCTGAAGCATGAGAACCCGCTGTTGAAGACCGGACAACAGGCTCCTCGTCATTGCGAGGAGCCACTTGGCGACGAAGCAATCCAGTTCTCGCTTGTGGCTGCTGGATTGCTTCGCTCAGGGGAGGCCGCGAAGGACGGCCTCCCCTGGCTCGCAATGACGGCCGTTAGGGCACGGCTTGGTCCGACGCTTTAGTTGCTCATCCAGGGCGGCGCGATCATCGGGCCGGTTGCGGCTTCCTTCGGCCAGACCACGACGCGAGCGCCGTCCTTCTGCCACTGCACGAACAGCAGGTTCTGCAGGCCCGGGCCGGTCTTCACGTCGTGTACTTCGTCGAACACCAGCTTGCCGGCGATGCCGACATGGTCGGTTTTCTCCAACTCCTTGATGACCGCATCGGGCTCGATGGAGTTGGCGCGCTTGACGGCGTCTGCATAGACGTACACCGAGTCGTAAGCACCGATTCCGGTATAGACAGGCGCGGTGCCGAAGCGCTTCACGAATTCATCCCAGAACGGAATGGTCTTTGGCGTAAGCGGCGCGCGAATGGCGAACATGCCGACGGTTTCGGCATTTGCCTTGCCGCTGACGCGGGTGAAGAAGTCGGCGTCCTGGCTCTTGACGTCGATGCCGCCGATCGGGATCGGCACCTGCGCGTCATGCCACTGCTTGACGAAGATGTCCGATGAGGCATGCGAGAGCACGACGATCAGATACTGCGCGCCGGAATTCTTCACCTTGGCGAACAGCGGCGAGAAATCCGAGGTCGAAGTGTCGAAGAATTCGGCCAACGTCACGTCGGTGCCGCCGTCGGTCGCGCCCTTTTTCAGGATCGGAACGAGATCCTGCACCCATTTCGCGTTCTCGCCGACGATGGCGATCTTCTTCAGGCCCATCTCGCCTTTCAGCTTGCCGTTGATGAAGTCGACCAGCGCGCGGGCCTGATGCGCCGCGTTGATGGGGAAGGCGCGGAAAATATATTTGTAATTCTCGTAGTCTGTTTTCACCTTTGCGGTGATGGCCGGGGAGGCCGCGCCAACGCCGATATAGATCGTCTTGGCATTGGAAATATGCGGCAGCTGGGCCAGTGTGACGCCTGACGTATAGCCGCCGATCAGCACGTTGACCTTGTCATCGGCGGTAAGCTTCTTGATTGCAGCGATGCCCTGTTCGGGATTCTCGGTCTCGTCGGCGACAACCATTTCGAGCTTGCGGCCGAGCAATCCGCCCTTGGCGTTGATCTCTTCGATGGCCAGCTTGGCGGCGTTCTGGGTGTCGCGGCCGACCTGCAGCTGGACCGAAGTCGGAATGCCGATCTTGATCGGCGCTTGCTGGGCAGATGCTGGAGCAGTGGAAGCAAGGGCGCCAGCAACAATCATACTCGCAGCCGCAAGCTGCCTCAGAAATGAGTCCATGGTGTCTCTCCCTAGAGGCATCTGGGTCGTTGCCCGATGCTTTTTTGTGTGATCACAGACTGCCAAGTGCGGCGAGAGCAAGTCAAGGAAGATTGCGCACAGCAACACTGTGTCGCGGATTAAATTGCGAGCATTCACAAAGCGCTTCTTGTTGCGACGCGATCACTGCTTGCATGACATGTAACGATGCTGCGGCGCGGGTGGCACATTGCAAGTTGCGAGCAGGTGCAACATGCGCATTCTCAAGTGGCCGAGTTGGGGGTGGCGTTGGGTACAGCCGGGCTGCCAAGGGGTGGGACCGCCGACGCAGGTAATAACGGCGGTCCCGTGCCGTGCATTGAAATTCGGGGTTGGAAAGCGACTTCCGCACCCCACTGCGCGACGCGATCGACGCTATCCCAGCCGGGGTTTGTCGCAACTTAAACCAAATCTTAACCTAACCGATTAGGCTTACCTGGCCGGCTTTTCGAGCATTTTTAGTAAAGGTGGAGAATAATCTACTCCGCAGCCCGGGCCAGCAGAGTGATGTCGTTGGCATTGGCGCAATAGTTCTCGTAGTTCGCCGCCGCCGTCTTGGCTGCGAGGTCGGCGCCGCAGGCCCGTTTGTGTGCGCAACTGGCGCAGGCGTGGCGCATCTCCATCATGTCAGGCGGCCGGATCTTGGCAATGGCGGCTTCGTCAAAACCGAGCGCACGGAGCATCTGCGGCAATTCCTCCGCACCGTTCACGCCTCTGCGAACGATCGTATCGAGATCGCTTGGCGCAAGGCCAAGCTCATGGGCCATGCGTTTGAACTCGCCGCTGTCGAGCGCACCGAGTTCGTTGAGCTGGCGACGCTGGATCAACCAGTCGCCAATGCGTTCGATGAGATTGCTGACGACGGGATAGGGCTGGACGGATGTCATGGCGGTCTCCGCTGCTGAGAGTGATTGAGCGAAGGGTCTGCGCAGCAGCGCGGAGTCGCATTGCGCTGGATCAATCGGTGGGTGCGCCATGGACGGTTAGTCTTACCGCCAGAAATGCCTGCGCCGCAGGCACTTTCCGGGGAAACTCGAGGCTGGATTCAACGTTATCCATGCTTAACTTAGAGACATTGTTAGTCCAGAAGCCGGGAACCGGCCTCAGGAGGCGTAAATGAGTTGCAAGCGTTTGAGTATGATTGCGGCCGGCGTCAGTCTGCTGGCGTGCGTCGGTGCCGCGCAAGCGGACACATACAAGCCCGGCGAATTCTTGCTGCTCGACCTGCAGAAGGCCGTGCTGTCGCCGAAACTGCTGGGCCCGCCCGCGTCATTCGAGCAGGTGCAGATCCAGGCCAAGGCCGGTGCGAAGGCGAATGTGAAAGCTGATCCGGCGAAGGCAGCACCGCGTCTTGTGCGCGCGCAGTCTGCGAAGCCGGTGGCACAGCGCGCCGCTGCGCAGAAGAAGGTTGCCCGTCGCAGCAATCCGCTGAACGCCAATGCGGCGGACACGCGGGTGCAGGTCTGGCCGTGCCGCACAGGTGGCATCTGCAGCTGGCAGAAATGAAAAGGCGGCGGATTGCTCCGCCGCCCATTCGGTCTTCAGGCTGAGGCCTGAATGATCAAGCCTTGATCTCTTCCACGCCGCACCATTCGGCGATGAACAGCGCCAGTGCCGTCGTCGTCTTCTTCAGCGAGGGCAGGTTGACGCCTTCGTCGAAGCCGTGGACGCCGCGCGAGATGCAGCCGTAGTTCAGCGTCGGCACATTGTCGAACAACGCGTAGACGCGGCTGTCGAGATAGGCGAGCGAGATTTCCGGCTTCGGCTTCTGGCCGAACACCGCTTCATGCGCCGCGGCTAGCGTGGCTTCAGCATCCGAGCCCGGCTTGAGTTCGTAGCCCTCGGCCTGGAAGCCGTTGAAAGTCACGGTCGGCGGGATGTTCGACAGGAACGGATCCTGATGTGCGAAAGCGGCGACGCAGTCGGTGATCTCCTTCTTCGCAGCTTCGGCTGTCTTGCCGGGCAGCAACGAGATGCGGAAGTCCACCTTGCACCAGGCCGGGACCGATGACGCCCAGTCGCCGCCGGCGATCTTGCCGATGTTCAGGTTGACCGGCTTCTCGATGTTCTTGAAGTGCTCGTGCTGGTCCTTGGTCGCATTCCACTTGGCTTCCAGCTTGCGCAATTCGCCGATGATGCGATAGGCGCCGTCGATGGCGTTGGCACCGGTGCCCATGCGCTGCACATGCACCGGCACGCCGCGGACTTCGACCTGGAACCAGACCACGCCGATATTGGCGCGCGTGATCGTCTCATGCGACGGCTCCGACACGACAACGGCGTCGGCCTTGTAGCCGCGCAGATGTGTCATCAGCGCGCCGTCGCCGGTGGATTCTTCTTCCACCACAGACTGCAGATAGACCGTCGCCGCCGGCTGCAGGCCGAGGCTCTTGAGTGCATCGAGCGCGAAGATATTGGAGGCGCAGCCGGCCTTCATGTCGCCGGCGCCGCGGCCCTGCATCCAGTCGCCCTGGATCACCGGGTCGTAAGGCGGTGTGGTCCACATGTCGTGCGGGCCTTCCGGCACCACGTCCACATGGCCCTGCATGATCAGCGAGCGGCCTTTTTCCTCGCGCGGATAATGCGTGCCGACCACGATTGGCGCGGTCGAATGCAGGTCGTCCCAGGCGCCGGCGCCGGGATGATGGCCGAGCGCGGCGCGATCCATCTCGAAGCGCTCCATCTTGTAGCCGCGCGTTTTCATGGCGCGGAACATGAAGTCCTGCATCGTGTGTTCGTTGCCGCGCGTGGAGACGTGGCGCACCATGTCCTGGGTGAACTTCACCTGGGCATCGAAGCCCTTGTCGACGGCAGCGATGATCTTGTCGCGGAGGGCGGGATCGAGAGCCATGTTGTTTTTCCTTTTCTTGTGAGAGGGCTCAGGCGGTCAGCGCGCGCTCGAGCTTGTCCATACCTTCGTCGAGGATTTCGTCCTGGGCGGTCAGCGGAACGAGCACGCGGATGGTGTTGAAGTTGACGCCGCAGGACAGCAGGATCAGGCCTTCCTCGGTGGCCTTCTGCGTCACCTTCTTGGTCACTTCGGCGTCCGGCGTGTCAGAGCCGCGCTCCTTGACGATGTCGAAGGCGATCATGGCGCCGACATTGCGGATGCTGGCGATCGGCACGAGGTCGTTTCGCTGCTGCATCTTCTTCAGGCGCGTGGTGATGCGCTCGCCGATATGGTTGGCGCGGTCGATCAGTTTCTCCTTCTCGAATACGTCGAGCACGGCCATCGCTGCGGCAATCGCCAGCGGGTTGCCGGCGTAGGTGCCGCCGAGGCCGCCCGGATCGGCTGCGTCCATGATCTTGGCCTTGCCGATCACGCCCGACAGCGGGAAGCCGCCGGCGAGGCTCTTCGCCACGGTGATGAGGTCGGGCTTCACGTCGTAATGTTCCATCGCGAACATCTTGCCGGTGCGGCCGTAACCGGTCTGCACTTCGTCGGCGATGAAGACGATTCCATTCTCGTCGCAGATCTTGCGCAGTGCGCGCATCAGTTCCGGCGGCGCCTGATGGAAGCCGCCTTCGCCCTGCACGGGTTCGATGATGATGGCCGCGACGCGGGCCGGATCGATGTCGGCCTTGAACAGGAAGCTGAGATACTTCAGCGATTCCTCAACCGTGACGTCGAGCGGCGCGGCCGGGAACGGCACGTGCCAGACTTCCGGCATGGCTCCGCCAAAGCCCTTCTTGTACGGGAACACCTTGCCGGTCATGGTCATGGTCATGTGGGTGCGGCCATGGAAACCGCCGGTGAAGGCGATCACGCCGGCGCGGCCGGTGGCGGCGCGGGCCATCTTGATGGCGTTCTCGGTCGCTTCGGCGCCGGTGGTGAAGAATGCGGTCTTGGTGGCGCCGTCGATCGGCGCCAGCTTGTTCAGGCGCTCGGCGAGGGTCACGTAGGATTCATACAGCAGCACCTGGAAGCAGGTGTGGGTGAAGTTCTCCATCTGCGCACGCACGGCGGCCATGATGGTCGGATGGCAGTGGCCGGTGTTGAGCACGGCGATGCCGCCGGCGAAGTCGACATAGCGCTTGCCCTCGACGTCCCAGACTTCCGCATTCAGCGCGCGCTGCGCCGAGATCGGAGTGGAATGGCCGATGCCGCGGGGAACAGCGGCTTCGCGGCGCGCGAAGATTTCTGCGTTGGTTGGCATGCGAGTTTGTCCTTCGAGTTTTCTTGGATGTTGTTGGGTGTGGATCAGTGGATGGAGCAGGCTGCTGCGCCGGGCGCTGTAGGCTCCCTCGCCCCGCTCTTGCGGGGAGAGGGGTGGGGTGAGGGGCTCTTGCGATCCCCAAGTGCATTGCGTGCGATGAGCGCCGTGCCAAGCCCCTCACCCGCCGCGAAGACGCGGCGACCTCTCCCCGCGCAGTGCGGGGAGAGGTTAAGAAAGCGCGGCGTGCTGGTGTTCACTCGATAAGTCCAATCACCGCGCGGCTTCGAAACCGGCGAGCGTGGAGGTCAGGTTGGCGCCGAGGATGTCGGAGAGATATCCGCCTTCCTGAACGAGGACCGTGGGCAGGCCCATGCGCGCAACGGCTTCGCCGATGCGCTTGAAGCCCGGGGTGGTGACTTTCAGGGCCGCCAGCGGATCGTGCTCGGATGCATCGAGGCCGAGAGCGAGAACCAGAGCCGTCGGCGCAAACGACTTGATGGTCTTCTCGGCGACAGCAAGCGCGTCGATGAAACCGTCATCGCCGGTGCCGAGCGCGAGCGGGATGTTGAGATTAGTGCCGAGGCCGTTGCCTTCGCCCTTCTCATGGGCATAGCCCCAGACGAAGGGGTAATAGCCGATGGGATCGGCATGGATCGACACCGTCAGCACGTCCGGACGCGCATAGAAGATGCCCTGCGTACCGTTGCCGTGATGCACGTCGACATCGAGGATCGCGACGCGCTCGTGCTTGGTGCGCAGATGCTCGGCGGCGATGGCCGAATTGTTCATGAAGCAGAAGCCGCCGGCCATGTCGCGATAGGCGTGGTGGCCGGGTGGGCGACACAGCGCGTAGACGGCATCTTCGCCGTCCATCACCATCTGCGCCGCGGTGACGGCGACGTCGGTGGAGGCGCAGGCACCAAGCCAAGTGCCGGGGCCGATCGGCGCTGCGGTATCCGCGGTGTGCCAGCCGAGCTTGCCAGTGATGTGGGTCGGATAGCTGCCCGCCACGCGGTTCGGATGGATATTGGCGATCATCTCCGGGCCGTAATCCGGCAGCTTGATCCATTCCTCCCAGGCGCCTTCGAGGAAGCGCAGATATTCCGGCGAGTGCACGCGGGCGCGTGGGCCCTGGCCGAATTCGGTCGGCGCGACGATCGTATGCTTTCCGTCGGCGAGACCCTTCAGCAGGCGCTCGGCGCGCTCCGGCTGCTCGGTGGTTTTACGGACCTGACCGCGCACCAGAAAGAACTGCGGATCGTGGCTCTTGTGCTTGTCGGAATACACTGCCTTCACGTGGCGGCTCCATTCGTTGAGGAGGGAAGTTCGCGGACCAGCTTGCCGACTTCGCGCCAGGCAGCGCCGATGTGATAGTCGATCCGCGCGGTGATGATATCGGGATGCCCCTGTTCGAGGACTTCGAGCAGTGCCTCATGGGTCTGCGCAATACGGTGCGGATCGTCATAGAGCCGGCCGATCAGGCCGATCGTCATCCGCAGTTCCGAAGCAAGATCGTCGAACAATCGCAGCAGGCGCTTGCTGCCGGCGATTTCGCAGATCATGCGGTGAAATTTGTAGTCTTCCTCGATCTGCCGGGCGTGATCGTCGATCGCTGCCGTTTCATGCATGACGTCGATCTGCCGGCGCAGCATGTCGCGATTGGCAGGCGTCATGTTCTTGGAGGCGAGCACGCCGGCATGACATTCGACGCAGATGCGCAGGTCGTAGACCTCGTCGATATCCGTTGCTTCAAGCTTGCGGACGAAGAAGCCACGGCGTGGATGCGAGACCAGCAGGCCCTGTTGCTCGAGCAGCCGTGCAGCTTCACGGACAGGAGCGCGGCTGACGCCGAGTTCGCGGGCGATGCCGGCTTCGACGACTTTGGCGCCAGGCAGCAGCTGCCCCTTGATGATGGCCTGGGTCAGGATGCGTGCGACCTGCCCGACAAGATCGGTGTCGGCGAGGGCGGTCAGACCAACTGGAGGAGACATCAAACGCATGCGGGGGACCCGTTTCTTCCCCTGTACAAGAATTAATCGTCGATTGTCGACAGTTTAATCTTGCGAGCTGCCATGCGATTGTGTTTCCTGCCCGCACCTTAAAAAAAGCCGGGAACCGCGCCTGTGAATATGCATGCAAACCTTACGCCGACCCTCGATGCCGCCAAGCAGGTTCGTATCGATCTTGCTGCGGCCTATCGTCTGATCCATCGCCTCGGCCTCGATGACAGCATTTACACGCATATTTCGGTGCGCGTCCCCGGCACCCAGGACCGCTTCCTGATCAATCCCTATGGCATGCGCTTCGAGGAAGTGACGGCCGGCAACCTCGTCACCGTCGACGTCGACGGTAAAGTTGTCGACGATCCGCTCGGCCTCGGTATCAATCCGGCCGGCTTCACCATTCACAGCGCCGTTCACGCCGCCCGCCACGACGCGCAGTGCGTGCTGCACACGCATACCGTTGCCGGTGTCGCTGTGTCGTGCCTGAAGGACGGTCTGCAGCCGCTGAACCAGTGGTCGATGCAGTTCACCGACCGCATCGCCTATCATGACTTCGAAGGCATCGCGCTAGACCTGTCCGAGCGCGAGCGTCTTGTCGCCGATCTCGGCGACAAGATGGTTCTCATCCTGCGCAATCACGGCCTGCTCACCTGCGGCCGCTCGGTCGGTGAGGCCTTCAAGCTGATGTTCAACATGGAGCGCTCCTGCCGCGCGCAGCTCGCGATTCTTTCAACCGGCGCAGAAGTCATTCGCCCGTCCCATGCCATTGCCGCGCACACCGCCGGCCAGTATGACCGCGGTTACGACAAGGTGCATGGCACCGAAGGCGGCAAGCCGGACAGCGAGTGGGAAGCGTTCAAGCGCATGCTCGATCGCACGGACGCCGATTACAAGAATTGATCCGACTTCCGCTACACATCGTCAACTGATCTGGGTTACGTGCCTGCCGGCACTAAGGGGAAAGATATGTTGAAGAAATTTGTATTGGCTTTGGCACTGAGCACCGTGAGTACAATGGCGCTCGCGCAGGAGCAGAAGATGGGCGGCACCATCAATGCGGTGATCCAGCCTGAACCGCCGGGCCTGATGCTCGCACTGGTTCAGAACGGCCCGACGCAGATGGTCTCGGGCAACATCTATGAAGGCCTGCTGCGCTACAGCAAGACGCTGGAGCCGCAGCCGGGTCTCGCCGAGAGCTGGACCATCAGCCCGGATGCCAAGACCTACACGTTCAAGCTCAAGCAGGGCGTGACCTGGCACGACGGCAAGCCGTTCACCGCGGCCGACGTGCTGTTCTCCATCGAGACGCTGAAGGTCACCCATGCCCGCGCCCGCAACAACCTTGTGCAGCTCGACAAGGTCGAAGCGCCGGATGATTACACCGTCGTCTTCACGTTGAAGCAGCCCTTTGGCCCCTTCATCGGCATCTTCGAAGTCGGCTCGATGCCGATCATCCCGAAGCACATCTATGAAGGCACGGACGTCAAGACCAATCCGGCGAACAATACGCCGATCGGTACCGGCCCGTTCATGTTCAAGGAATGGAAGAAGGGCTCGTTCATCCAGCTGGTGAAGAACCCGAACTACCACGTCAAGGGCAAGCCCTATATCGACGGCATTTACTGGCAGATCATTCCGGACGCCGCTGCGCGTTCGGTGGCCTACGAGACCGGCAAGGTCGATGTGCTGCCCGGCGGTTCGATCGAGAATTTCGACGTGCCGCGCGTCAGCAAGCTGCCGAATACCTGCGTCACCGGCGACGGCTGGGAGTTCTTCTCGCCAATGGCCTGGATGTGGCTCAACAACCGCACCCCCGTGCTCGCCAACAAGAAGGTGCGTCAGGCGATCATGTATGCGGTGGACCGCGAATTCGCGCGCGACGTGATCTGGAACGGTCTCGGAAAAGTCGCTACCGGCCCGTCCTCGTCGGCGATCAAGTTCTACACCGACAACGTGCAGAAGTACCCGTACGATCCGGCCAAGGCCAAGGCGCTGCTGAAGGAAGCCGGTTACAAGGGCGAGAAGGTCCGCCTGATGCCGCTACCCTATGGCGAAACCTGGTCGCGTTGGGGTGAAGCTGTGAAGCAGAACCTCGTCGACGTCGGCATGAATATCGAGACCATCGCCACCGACGTTCCCGGCTCCAACCAGAAGAACAGCGAATGGGATTACGACATCTCGTTCACCTATCTGTATCAGTATGGTGATCCGGCACTCGGCGTCGGCCGCAACTATGTGACGAGTGCAATCGCCAAGGGCCAGCTCTTCAACAACCTCGAGGGATACTCCAATCCTGAGGTCGACAAGCTGTTCGAAGAGGGCGCCGTCGCCACGCCGGATTCGAAGCGCAAGGAAATCTACGAGAAGGTCCAGAAGATCCTCGTTGAGGACGTTCCTGTTGCCTGGCAGCTTGAACTGCAGTTCCCGACCATCACGAACTGCAAGATCAAGAACCTGATCACGACCGGTATCGGCGTCAATGACGGCTTCCGCGACGCCTGGATCGACAAGTAAGCTTTCAGCCTGATGCCCGTGACGATCCCTGGGATCGTCACGGGTTTTCTTTGTGTACCCTGACCTGAATGCGATGGACCTCTGATGCTGTCATTCGTTGCCCAGAGGATCGTGAAGGGCGTGTTCGTCCTGATTGCGATCATCGTGATGAACTTCTTCCTGATCCGTCTTGCGCCCGGCGATCCCGCAGCGGTGATGGCCGGCGAGGCCGGCGCCAGCGATGCGCAATTCGTCCAGCAGCTGCGTGAAAAGTTCTCACTGGACAAGCCACTGCCGGAGCAGCTGTTCATTTACGTGAAGGGTGTCGTCACCCTCGACCTCGGCTTCTCGTTCCGCCAGCAGATGCCGGTCGCAAAGCTGATCGCCGAGCGTCTGCCGGCGACGCTGCTGCTGACGCTGACGGCGTTCGGCATCTCGCTGTTGCTGGGCGTCACATTCGGTACGCTGGCCGCAAGATTTGCGGGGACATGGGCGGACACCGCCATCACTGTCTCGGCGCTGCTGTTCTATGCCACGCCGATCTTCTGGGTCGCGCTGATGTCGATCCTGCTGTTCTCGGTCTATCTCGGCTGGCTGCCGAGCTTCGGCTACGAGACTATCGGCGCGAACTACACCGGGCTTGCGCATGTCAAGGACGTGGCCCTGCATCTGGTGATGCCGGCCATGACCATCGGCCTGTTCTTCATGGCGACCTATACGCGCATGACGCGCGCCTCGATGCTCGAGGTCAAGCGGCTGGATTTCGTCAAGACCGCGCGCGCCAAGGGCCTGCGCGACAACATCATTCAGCGCCGCCACGTGCTGCGCAACGCGCTGCTGCCGGTGGTGACGCTGGCCGGCGTTCACTCCGGCACACTCGTCGGCGGCGCCGTGCTCACCGAGACGGTGTTCGCTTGGCCCGGCATCGGCCGGTTGCTCTATGAGGCGCTCTTGCAACGCGATTATAACCTTCTGCTCGGCGTCTTCGTGGTCTGCTCGGCGATGGTCCTGATCTTCAACCTCGTCACCGACCTCGTTTATCGACTGGTCGATCCACGCATCGAGTTTGCATCATGAAGAAGTTCTGGAAATTGATGCTGCGCAATCCCGGCGGCGTTATCGGTCTGGTCATCATCACGCTTGCGATTTTCGTCGCGCTGTTCGGGCAGATGATCTTCCCGACCTCGCCCTGGCGCATGGTGCAGCGGCCGTTCCTGCCGCCCTTCACCAATCCCATGGTGACCCTCGGCACCGATGCGCTGGGCCGCGACGTGTTCGCCGGCCTGATCTACGGCGCACGCGTGTCGTTGCTCGTCGGTCTCGTCTCGACCACGGTGGCGCTGACCATCGGCGTGCCGCTCGGCGCCATCGCCGGTTATTTCGGCGGCAAGGTCGACGACGCCCTGATGCGCTTCACCGAGTTCTTCCAGACCATTCCGAGCTTCCCGCTGGCCATTGTGCTCGTGGCGATCCTGCAGCCGTCGATCTATTCCATCGTTGGTTCCATCGCCATCGTCTCGTGGCCGCCGGTGGCGCGTCTGGTACGCGGCGAGGTGCTGTCGCTGCGCACGCGCGAATATGTCCAGGCGGCCATCGTGACCGGCCAGAGCAATACCTGGATCATCTCGCGCGAGATTTTGCCGAATGCGCTGTCGCCGGTGATCGTGCTGGCGTCGCTGATGGTGGCCAATGCGATCCTGCTGGAATCCTCGCTGTCGTTCCTCGGCCTCGGCGATCCCAACCTGATGTCCTGGGGCTACATGGTCGGCGCGGGCCGGACGGTGATCCGTCAAGCCTGGTGGATCACGGTCTTCCCCGGCGTCGCCATCCTGATTTCAGTGCTCGGCATGAACCTGATCGGCGAAGGCCTCAACGATGCGCTCAATCCGCGCCTGGCGAAGGATAGCCGCTGATGACCGCTACCCCCGCCGTTTCCATCAAGAACCTGAAGATTGCTTTGCCGAAGAGCGCCGAACGCCCTTATGCGGTCGATGGCGTCTCCATCGATCTCATTCCCGGTGAGATCGTCTGCGTCGTCGGCGAATCCGGTTCCGGCAAATCCATGTGCGCGCACGCGCTGATGGGCCTGTTGCCGGATACGGTGAAGACCGAGACCGGCGAAGTTCTGTTCGAGGGGCAGAATCTCTTGAAGCTGGACGAAAGCGGCTGGCGCGAAGTGCGCGGCCGCGGCATCGCCATGGTGTTCCAGGAGCCGATGACCGCGCTCAATCCGCTGATGCGGATTGGCGAGCAGATGATGGAAATGTTCGAGGCGCATAATCTTTTGACGCCGAAGGAGCGCCGCGCCAAGGCCCTCAGCCTCGCCAAGGAAGTCGGTCTGCCCGATCCAGAGCGCATCATCCGCGCCTATCCGCACCAGCTCTCCGGTGGTCAGCGCCAGCGTGCGATGATCGCCATGGCACTTGCGCTCGAACCATCGGTGCTCGTCGCCGACGAGCCGACCACGGCACTCGACGTCACTACCCAGGCTCAGATCCTCAAGCTGATCCGCAATCTGCAGCGCAGCCGCAACATGGCGGTGATGTTCATCACCCACGATTTCGGCGTCGTTGCCGATATCGCCGATCGTGTCGTGGTGTTGCGCCATGGCAAGATCGTGGAAGAAGGCTCCATCGACGCCGTCTTCAGGAATCCGCAGCACGATTACACCAAGGCGCTTCTCGCTGCCGTGCCGTCGATGCATCCGCCGGTGCGCGCGTCGCTGGATGAAAATGCGAAGGCTGTCGAGGTCATCGGCCTCGACAAGACCTATGTGACCTCGGGCGGCTGGTTCAAGCCGGATCGCCGCGTGCAGGCGGCGAACGAAGTCACGTTCTCCATCATGCAGGGCGAGACCGTCGGCCTGGTCGGCGAGTCCGGTTCGGGCAAATCGTCAGTGGCGCGTCTGGTGATGCGTCTGATCGAGGCCGACCGCGGCACCGTGCGCATCGGGGATATCGATCTCACGGCCCTCGAAGGCAAGGCGCTGCGCGCGCAGCGCCACCGCATCCAGATGATCTTTCAGGACCCGTTCGCCTCGCTCAATCCGCGTCGCCGGGTTGGCCAGATCATCACCGATGGCCCGATCGCTCGCGGCACCGATCCCAAAGTCGCGATGCAGCGTGCGCGTGATCTGCTCGGGATGGTCGGACTCGATGCCGGCTCGCTCGATCGTTATCCGCATGAGTTCTCCGGCGGCCAGCGCCAGCGTCTCGGCATCGCCCGCGCGCTTGCGATGGATCCCGAGATCATCGTCGCCGACGAAGCCGTCTCCGCGCTCGACGTCTCCGTGCAGGCGCAGGTGCTGAAGCTGCTGGAAGACCTCAAGGCCCGCCTTGGTCTCTCGATGCTGTTCATCACCCACGACCTTCGTGTCGCCGCACAGATCTGCGATCGCATCGCGGTGATGCAGCGCGGTGTGATCGTCGAGCTGAAGCCGACGGCGCAACTGTTTGCGGCGCCGGAACATCCCTACACCCGCGAATTGCTCGGCGCCGTCCCCGGCCAGAGTTCGCCATCCCAGGCCGCCTGACCTTATGCCGACGTCTCCCGTGACTTGCGTTTTCCTGAGCAGGACCATCAACCTGCGCAAATACCTGACCAACGAAATCGCCCGGCTCGACGGCAAGGTGAGTTTTGTCGATCATCTCGACGGCACCGATCCCGCTAAAATTGACATGGCGGTGAGCTGGCATCCGCATGCGGATGCGTTCGATCACTATCCGAACCTCAAGGCGGCGTGTTCCATCGGCGCCGGCGCCGACAGCATCCTGAACTGTCCGAGCCTGCGCGACGGCATCGACGTGGTGCGCGTGGTCGAACCGGCACAGGCGCAGATGATGTCCGGCTTCGTGATCTGGAACGTGATCTATCACCAGCGCCAGTTCGGGACCTATCTGCAGAACCAGCGTGATCGCGTGTGGAAGCGCCTCGGCGGCGGACGCCGGCCGTCCGAGGTTGCGATCGGCATTCTCGGCTACGGCGCCATCGGTGCGCGTGTCGCGTCCGATCTGGCGATGCTCGGCTTTCCCGTCCGGGTGTGGAGCCGCTCGGCCAAGCCGACGACGCCGGGTGTGACCGGCTTCCACGGCAGCGACGGACTCGACGCGATGCTCGCGGGCTCCGAGGTGCTGGTGAACCTGCTACCGCTGACCGAGGAAACCCGCGGCATTCTCAATGCAAGCCTGTTCGCCAAGCTGCCGCGTGGTAGCTATCTCATCCAGGTCGGCCGCGGCGAGCATTCGGTTGAGCAGGATATCCTCGATGCGCTCGCCAGTGGGCAGCTCTCCGGCGCGACACTCGATGTCTTCCACACCGAACCGCTGCCCAAGGACCATCCGTTCTGGTCGCATCCGCAGATCGTGCTGACGCCGCATGACGCCTGCGAGGTCACCATGACCGCCATTGGTGACACCATCCTCGCCACGGCGGAAGCCGTACAGGCCGGTGTGCAGCCGAAGGATTCGGTGGATCGCGGGAGAGGTTACTAACACTCCGTCATGGCCGGGCTTGTCCCGGCCATCCACGTCTTTGGACGAGTCAAGAAAGGCGTGGATGCCCGGCACAAGGCCGGGCATGACGACCGAGAGAATGGCGTTAGGCCCCTTACTCCACCGCCAGCCCCGTCACCGCGCTCGACGCCTCCAGCCAGTGCAGGAAGCTGCCAGCCATGCTGCGCGCGACCGCGATGTGGAAAGTCGGCGCCTCGTCGACCTTCCACAGCGTCACGCCCATATGTGCGATCGGCGTCACCGCAACGCTGCCGGCTGGAAACGCCGCGGCGCTGAGATCGAGGGCGACGCCCTTGGCCAGCACATCGAGCAGGGCCGGACCTGACAGCCGGAGCAGGCCAACGCTGTCGGACTGATCGACCACGGAGGCGAGGCCGTCGAGCTGCTGCGCAAGGCTATCGACGAAACGCGGTGTGCCCGCATCATGGGTCACCAGCCAGCGGCCGGGACCGGTGCCGAGAAATGACGTGGCATCGCTGCCGGAGCCATGCGGTCCCAGTGGCAGGTTGATATCGAACTGTTCTCTCACCGCAGCGGCGAGCGCGGCACCCTGGCCTTCGCGCGCCATGACGGTGGCAACGGCGATGCCGCGGCGTTCGCGTGCGATGACGCCGCGGCCATCGCCCGTGGAGCGCAACTCAGCGAAGGCAGAGATGTGAGCCAGATCAAGCACGCAGCCGCGCTCCTTCTGCATCGACGAAGACGGGATCGACGACTTCGAGCTCATAGTCGCCGGAGCGTACCGGGTCCCAGGCGCGGATGATCTCGCCATGCCGCTCGGGTCCGCGGGCCAGCAGGCCGAGCCCGATCCAGTGATTATTGCCCGGGCTGAAGGCTGTCGAGGTGATGAAGCCGGCATTGTTGTCCGGTGCAGGCGTCACGCCGCGCGCGAACAGCAATGTGCCATTACGCAAACGCTGGCTGCGATCGATCGGCTGCAGGCCCACCAATGTCGGGCGGTCGGGATCGATCAGCGCCTCGCGCACCGCCATGGTGCGGCCGATATAGTCCTTCTTCACCGACATCATACGCTCAAGTCCGAGATCACGCGCCACGGTCTGGCCGTTGAGTTCGGAGCCGGCGACATGGCCCTTTTCGATCCGCATCACGCTGAGCGCTTCGGTGCCATAGGGCGTAACGCCGAGCGGCTTGCCGGCCTGCATCAGCGCGTTGAACAGCGCTTCGCCATAGCCCGCTGGCACGGCAATCTCATAGGCGAGTTCGCCGGAAAACGAGACGCGGAACAGCCGCAGCGGAATGTTGCCGACACGAAACTCGGCGCAAGCCAGATAGGGGAAGACTTCGTTGGAGATGTCAAAGGCATCGCCAAGCAGGGCCTGCAGCAGCTCGCGCGACTTAGGCCCGGCGACGGCATACTGCGCCCATTGCTCGGTGACCGAGACCATCTGCACGTCGAATTCGGGCCACAGCACCTGATGGCAGTATTCCAGATGCTGCATCACCTTGCCGGCATTCACGGTGGTGGTCGTCATTACATAATGATCGGCGGAGAGCCGCGCGGTGGTGCCGTCGTCCATCACGAAGCCGTCCTCGCGCAGCATCACGCCGTAGCGCACCTTGCCGATGGGCAGCGTCGAGAAGGTGTTGATATAGACGCGGTCGAGGAACGTGCCGACATCCGATCCGCACAGCGCGATCTTGCCGAGCGTCGAGACATCGCAGATGCCGACGCTGGAGCGCACCGCCTTCACCTCGCGGGTGACGCTCTGCAACCAGTCGCTCTCACCGGGCGCGTTGAACCATTGCGCGCGCATCCATTGGCCGGCTTCAACGAAGGTGGCGCCCGCCGCAGCGGAGGCCGCGTGGCTCGCCGTCAGCCGCGTCGGCTTGAAATGCTTGCCGCTGTGCAGGCCCGCAAAGGCGCCGATGGCAACCGGCACATGCGGCGGGCGTGCCCGCGTCGCGCCGGTCTCGGCGATGGTCTTTTTGATTTCGCCGGCGAGGATCGCGAGGCCGTTGACGTTGGACGTCTTGCCCTGATCGGTCGCCATGCCCAAAGTCGTGTAGCGTTTGAGCTGTTCGACCGAGCGAAAGCCTTCCTGCGCGGCAAGGGCAACGTCTGTCGCGGTGACATCGTTCTGAAGATCGACAAAGGCCTTGCGGCGCGATCCCGCGAACAGCCAGACCGGATTGTTGCCGGAAGCCTCGTCGCTGGCGGTGATGGGCTTCTGTGTCTGCAGGCCGAGACCGACATGCGAAGCAGCTTTTGCGCCGGCCTGCGCGCCGTTCTCCAATGCTTGCGTCAGCGTCCATTGCGCCGCTGCGGCGCCCGCGATCTGCATGCCCGGTGGCGTGTCGCTGCACAGAAATGCCGATTTCTCCTCCGACCAGTTGCCCCTGCCGCCCAGATGCGTGGCGATGCCGATGCTCGGTGACCAGCCGCCGGACACGCCAAGCGTATCGACGGCCACAGAGCGCGTCTGGCCAGCGCTGTCGGTGATTGTGATGCTGGTCAGCCGGCGATAGCCCGATGTGTCCGAGACATGCGCGCCGAGGAATTGAGGTGTATTGCCCGCGAGTCCGCGCACCTCAGGCGAAACCTCCGCACGAGCGTCGACCATCACGGCGATCTCGGCGCCGGCCTTCTGCAGTTCGAACGCACTGCGCCAGCCATCATCCGATGTCGTGAAGATGGCGATGCGCTGGCCCGACACCACGCCAAAGCGATTGGCATAAGTGCGCAAAGCCGAGGCCAGCATGATGCCGGGCCGGTCGTTGCCGGGAAACACCAGCGGTCGTTCCTGTGCGCCAGCGGCGAGCACACACTGTTTGGCGACGATCTTCCACAGCCGCTGACGCGGCATGTGAGGAAGTGGCACCGGCAGGTGATCGCTGACACGCTCGATGGCGCCATATTCGCCGTCATAGGCACCGAACACGGCGGTGCGCTTGAGGATGCGGACATTCGGGAGCGTATTGAGTTCGGCTTCGGCCATTGCCGCCCATGAGGCTGCCGAGACACCATCGATCAGCGCGGTGTCGCTGAGCAGCCGACCGCCGAGCACAAAGTCTTCCTCTGCCACGATCACGCGCGCGCCGGCGCGTCCCGCGGCGAGCGCTGCGGCAAGGCCCGCCGGGCCGGCGCCAATCACCAGCAGATCGCAGAAAGCGTGAGACTTCTCATAAGTGTCGGGATCGTCGAGACCGCTGAGTGCGCCGAGGCCCGCCGAGGCACGGATCGCCGGCTCGTAGAATGTCTCCCAGAACGCTGCTGGCCACATGAAGGTCTTGTAGTAGAAGCCGGCATTGAGCAGCGGGCCGGCGAGCTGATGCACGGCGCGCAGATCGAAATTCGGCGACGGCCAGCAGTTCTGACTCGATGCCTCCAGCCCGTCGAAGAGCTCAACCGTGGTGGCCTTGGTGTTCGGTTCGGCGCGCGCGCCCGAGCGCAGCGTCACCAGCGCATTCGGCTCTTCCGGCCCGGCCGAGAAGATGCCGCGCGGCCGGTGATATTTGAACGACCGGCCGACCAGCATCGTGTCATTGGCGAGCAGCGCCGAGGCCAGTGTGTCGCCCGCATAGCCGCCATAGGTCTTGCCGTCGAAGGTGAAATTGATCGGCTTCGATTGGTCGATCAATCCGCCGGAGGCGAGGCGACGCGAGATGCTCATGACGTCGCCTCGTCATGAGCGAGCACGGCGTCGATCACCTCATGCGTCGAGACGTTGCGCGTGACCTTGAGCCAGGCGTGGCAGCCGGCGGCGTGATACCAATATTCCCTGTGCACGCCGGCGGGATTGTCGCGCAGATAGACATAGTCGAACATTGCATCGGCATTATCGGGCGCGGGCCGTGTCAGCGTGGCGTCGCCGGAATAGGAGAACTCCGAGGCGTCACGGGATCCGCAATAGGGGCAGGGGATGCGCATGGGGCCTCAGTGCAGGTTCGGTTGGGCGCCCTGGCCCTTTTCGTCGACGACGTGACCGCTGCGAAAACGACCGAGCAGCAGGCGATTGGCAGCGGGATGCGGCTCGTCCTTCGCCAACAGATGCGCGAAGACGAAGCCGGAGCCCGGCGTCGCCTTGAAGCCGCCATAGCACCAGCCGGCATTGAGATAGAGCCCATTGATATGGGTGCGGTCGATGATCGGCGAGCCGTCCATCGACATGTCGACGAGGCCGCCCCAGTTGCGCAGCACGCGCGCGCGGCCGATCGCCGGCATCAGCGCCATGCCGCCTTCGCAGACGTCCTCGACCACGGGCAGGTTGCCGCGCTGGGCATAGGAGTTGTAACCGTCGATATCGCCGCCGAACACGAGGCCGCCCTTGTCGGACTGGCTGATATAGAAATGTCCGGCACCGAAGGTGATGACCCCGGGGATGACGGGCTTCAGTCCCTCGGAGACGAAGGCCTGCAGCACGTGGCTCTCGATCGGTAGCCGCATCCCGGCCATCGCGGCCACGCGCGACGACGAGCCGGCGACCGCGAGGCCGATCTTTTTTGCCTTGATCGCGCCGCGTGAGGTCTGCACGCCCACCGCGCGACCATCGACGATATCGATCCCCGTCACTTCGCAATTCTGGATCACGTCGACGCCGCGGTCGCTGGCGCCGCGGGCATAGCCCCAGGCGACGGCATCATGGCGCACGGTGCCACCGCGTTTCTGCAGTAGCCCGCCCTGGATCGGAAAGCGCGCCGCATCGAAATTCAGGAACGGATAGAGTTTGCGGACACCCTCGCGATCCAGCAATTCGGAGTCGGCGCCGTTCAGCCGCATCATGTTGCCGCGGCGGGCATAGGCGTCGCGCTGGCCGTCGGAATGATACAGGTTCAGCACGCCGCGCTGGCTGACCATGGCGTTGTAGTTGAAATCCTGCTCGAGGCCTTCCCACAGTTTCAGCGACAGCTCATAGAGCGATATATTCTCGGAGAGCAGATAGTTGGAACGGATGATGGTGGTGTTGCGGCCGATATTGCCTGACCCGATCCAGCTCTTTTCCAGCACGGCGATATTCTTGAGGCCGTATTCCTTGGTGAGATAATAGGCCGTCGCCAGCCCATGGCCGCCGCCGCCAACAATGACAATGTCGTATTCGGGCTTCGGCGCAGCATCACGCCATTGCGGCGTCCAGCCTTTATGGCCGGTAAGGGTTTGCCTGAGCAGCGACGTCAGCGAATAGCGCATGGAGAATCCGGTGGCGATCAGGCCCGGAGTGTCGCGTATTTCGGGGATCGGCACCAGTCCATGCGCGACATTCAGAAGCCCATCAGCGACATCGTGAGATTATGCCGCTTAGCGCGCCAGCCAGAAGCCGCCCACCACCAGGATCATGGCCAGCAGGCTGATGACCCCGAGCACGGCCGCAGTGATGGCCAGCAGGCCGTGGGAGTCGAGCCATCCGCGCAATGCCTTTTCCATGGTGCTGAAACTCTCCCGGTGATTTGAGTTTATCGTTGCAGGCTGGCACCGTATCAAACACTTCAGGCGCCGTCGTCTCGGACGGTTTCGCCATATTGAAGAATTGACATGCTTGAGGAAGTGACATGGACAATCTGAACACGCAGGGCATTTCAGTGCCGAAGCTCGGCCTCGGCACGTTCAAGCTCACGGGCGACGGCTGCGTCGCCGGCGTGGAAAGCGCCATCGGGCTCGGCTATCGCCACATCGATACCGCCGAGATGTATGGCAACGAGGCCGAAGTCGGTGCCGGCATCAAGGCCTCCGGCATCGCGCGTGGGGATCTCCATGTCACCACCAAGGTCTGGCATGAGAATCTCGCGCCGGATGCCATCAAGCGCGCTTTCGACGCCAGCATGAAGAAGCTCGGTCTGGACGTCATCGATCTCTATCTGGTGCACTGGCCGTCGAAGGGCATGGACCTGCCGGCGATCTTCAAGACGCTGATGGGGTTTAAGGACGAGGGCCGCATCCGCGCGCTCGGCGTCGCGAATTTTCCGGTGAAGCTGATGAAGCAGGCGGTGGAGGAGATCGGCGCCCCGGTCGCCTGCAATCAGGTCGAATATCATGCGCTGCTCGACCAGACGAAGCTGCTGACTTACCTGCGGTCGAAGTCGATCCCGCTGGTGGCCTATTGCCCGCTCGGTCAGGGCCGGCTTGCGGACAACGATGTGATGGAAAAGATCGCCGCTAAGCACGGCGTGTCAGCGGCGCAGGTGGCGCTGAAGTGGTTGCTTGATCAGGACGGTGTGGCGGCGATCCCCAAGGCGTCGCGCAAGGAGAGCCAGCAGGCCAATCTCAACGCGCTGAAGGTGACGCTGGACGACGACGACCGCAAGGCGATCGCGGCGCTGCCGAAGACCCAGCGGCTGGTAAATCCAGGCTTCGCGCCGGATTGGGATTGATCTGTCTTCCCCTCTCCCCCCGCGAAGCGCAGCTTCGCGAGGTGGGAGAGGGTGGAGAGGGTGGATCGAACCGCGCAGCGGTTCGAGACGGGGCCACAGGCTCCGTACGTTGTGGCGCCCCCGGCGCCCCCACTGCC
>NZ_JBFUJU010000005.1:0-536205 GCF_056401215.1 Tardiphaga sp. P4_G1 | reverse complement strand
CCGATATCGAGAAAACGCTGGCCGACATCGATGCCGGCTGCGACTGCAAGCGCTTGAGCTGTCATGGGATCAGACCTGTATGCGGGCAACCGGAGTGCCCTTGCGACTGTTCGATCAGACAAAACAGGCGAGATGCCCATGCCGGGTTACGGCCGATTGGGCCTGGAATCTAACGGGCTATCTCCGCCTGCCGTCACTATGCGCGTGACAGATCGCCAGATACAGGAATCTCAACGTTGGAGTCTCCGTAGAGCCAAACACTCCGGGATTCCGGGTTCGCGCTCTGCCGGCTTCGCCGGCGACGCACGCCCCGGAATGACGACCTTGGATCAGGATTCCCCGCCACCCCAAGCGGAGCTAACACTCGCGCCGGCCATCGCCGCTACGGCACATCTTTGGCTGGCAACACGGGCACGGGCAGCGGGGCGAATGTGATGGACTGGGAGTCGCCGCGCATGAAAGCGGGGTCCAGCAGGCCACCGCCGGATGGATCGCCGCCGGGCTCGCCGCTAGCGAACAACGCACCTTGCGGTCCCTCTGGTGGCAACTCGCCCTCGCCGGATCCGAATTGCGCAGCACGCCCGCCTTGCGGATGACCCGCGGCGATCTCGGTGCGTGCGCGCTCGGCCTTGCGCGCCAGCGCGGTGGAGTAAGGCCGCCGATAGGCCCGCGGCGCCCCGCTCGGGAGATTGTCGTCGTCGAGGGCCTCGACCCACATGTGGATGGCACCTGGCTCGCCCTGGGCGATGTTGGGCTCGACGCTGCGCACCCACAACAGCTGGAAGTTCGGCGGCAGCGGATCGTCCGCCGACCAGCCGAGCAGGCCCTGGGTGCGGAAGAACACCAGCACGTAAAACGCCGAAGTCACCGCCACCGCACCGGCCTTCACCGGCCACGGCAGCCGCGTCCGCACCACCGCCAGCAACAGCAACAGGCCGAGCAGCACGTAGCCGAGCGACAGACCGATAATGCTGGTTTGCAGGCTCATCGCTTCATCCGGCCTTGCGCTCCCTGTACCGCTTGTTCAGCATCTGCACGAGCGATGTCTGGTCGTGATTGACCTCGGTAACGTTGCCGGTCTTGTCCATGATGAAGCGCACCGCGGTTGTCTCGGCGCCGCCATGATCGACATTGACGGTGTCGTAGTGCACCACCTGTACTTTCGGATTCAGCTTCTCGACCTTGACCGTCACTGGCACTGGCTGTCCGGTCAGCGCGGCGAAATGGTAGATGTTGACGATGTACTCGCCGGCCACGATGCCGCGCAGGCTGACGATCTCCTGGCGGATCGGCGAGAGCACCTTCTGGCCGTTGACCATGATGAAATCGTTGAGCCCGCCGCGGTCATCGCGGTCGAGCACCATGAAGCCGGTCTCGCGCCGCCGGTACCATACAATGTTGCCGAGCGGATCCTGCACGAACATGTCGATGTCGTCCGGGTGCTTGTCGGGCCAGCTCACCGTGATCATGAATTCCAGCTTGGGATCGACCTTGCCTTCGTCGTCCTTGGTCTTGATCGCCAGCAGCGCAATGAAGAACAGGAAGGCGATCACCTGCAGCGCCTTGAACAGCATGACGCCGAGCGGATCGAACGGCGCTTCCTTGCCAGAGAATTCAAACTCGTCGATCACTTCGCGTGCTCCGCTTCACGTTCGAGCAGCGACACGGCGTGGACGTCGATGACGCCGACGGCAAAGGCGAACAGTTTGGCGGTCGCGTCCTCCAGCATGTAATATTGGATGCGGATCAGGATCGAACCGATCAGCCCTGCCAGCGTGGTATACATCGCCACCGCCATGCCCTCGCTCATCAGGTTCATGGAGGCCTTGATGGCGCCCTGATTGCCGGTGTCGAGGCCGGCGATCGGCGCCAGCATCATGATGAAGCCAACTATCGTGCCGATCAGGCCGAGTTTCATCAGCGTGTCGCCGGCAAAGCCGCCGAAGCCGTTCGAGCCGCGCAAATTGCCGGCGAGACGACGCAGCAGCAGCGTCTGGTCGAGCTGCCGACCGCTTTGCAGTGCGGATTTCACGGCGAGGTCGCGGATATGCGACGCCATCAGGCCTTTCGGTAACGCACCGACGCCGTCGATCGCAACACCGTCGCCGGCCACGACGATGCGTTGGCCGCCCTCCGCGAATAGCTCCGCTGCACCCCGCGCAGCATCGGCTTCGCGCGACACCGCGATCAGGCGCCACAGGCAATGCAGCGACGCACCGAAATAGAGCAGTACGATCACTGACGAGATATAGGTGCGATCGACGGCAAGCATCTGCCGCACCAGGCCATAGTGCCAGAGCAGAACCGCGGCGAACAGGCAGAGCCCGGTAAAGATCAACCAGTGCAGCAGCGGCGCGCGATCTGCCGGATCGAGATGATGCCGGCTCACCACATGTCCCTCCTGCTGGTTGTTTCACCGATCACGATCGGCGGTTGGTTTCAATCTGCCGCCTGTATGACTGAGCCTCCAAGGGCATCGCACCCGCCACATACCGGGCAAATTGCCCAAACGATGCAGAACCGCTTGCCAGACCGCGGTGCGTGCCGCTTTAATATCAATGTCTCACCGCGGGGAATGCGATCATGCGCCTGCTGATACATCTCGTTCTTCGTCTCGTCGCCGTGGTGCTGCTCTGTCTGGCCTGTACGATCGGATGGATTCTGGTCGATGCGCACCGCACCATCGAGGCCGACACCGCCGCCTCCGCCGACCGCGTCGCGACAACCCTGCAGAACCTGTACTGGCGCGAATTGCTGTGGCGCGATGGCACTTACCGCGATGCACTGCTGCCGCTGCCGGACTGGAAATCCATTGCGACCATGAAGGTGATCGCGCCAGGCGTGTGCATTGACTTCCGGCTCGGCAGCGCGCCGCCGTTCGACCTGTGCAGCCAGACCGAAGACATCGGCAGCCCGGCACCATCATGGTTCGTCAGTCTCTACGGCGCGCTGTTCGGGCCACATGCCACGGTGACGCGGCCGCTTACCGTGCGGCAGCGCGATGCCGGCACCGTGCAAGCCCGTGTCGACCCCGCCACCGCCGTGCGTCAGGCATGGCGGCAGGTGACCGTGATGGTCAGCATCGCCGCGGCGATGGCGCTGGCCATCAGTCTGCTCGCGATCCTCCTGATCGGCCATGCGCTGATGCCGGCCCGGAGCATCGTACGCGGCCTGCGCCGCCTCGAACATGGTGACCACCGCCATCGCCTGCCCGCTTTCGGCGCCACCGAATTCAGCCATATCGCCCGCGCCGTCAACGATCTCGCCGGGCGTCTCGCGGCCACCACCGCCGAACGCGTGGCGCTGACCAAACGACTGTTTCAGGTACAGGAAGAAGAACGCCGCGCACTGGCGCGCGATCTGCACGACGAGTTCGGCCAGTGCCTCACCGCCACCGCGGCGCTCGCCGCAGCCATCGAGACCGGCGCCACACCGTCCCGTCCCGATCTGGCCGACGATGCCCGCGCTATCGCCCGCATCACCGGCCAGATGATGAGGACGCTGCGCAGCGCGCTGGCGCGGCTGCGCTCGCAGGATCTCGAGGAACTGGGATTGCAGGCCAGCCTTATGCAACTGGTGGCGCAGTGGAATGCGAGCACAACGCGGCGCGCCGTGTTTCACCTCGACGTAACCGGCGATCTCACCGCCGTCCCCGCAGAAGCCGCCGTCAACATCTACCGCATCGCGCAAGAGTGCCTCACCAACGCCGCACGCCACGGCCGGCCGCAGCACGTTCATCTCCGCGTCAGCCATGGGGAAGAGGTCCGCGACGCCGTCGCCCTCAGTGTCGAGGATGACGGCGGCGGCGACGCCAGGCAGGCCCACACCGCCTCCGGCCACGGCATTCTCGGCATTCGCGAGCGCATCGCAGCGCTTGGCGGCAGCCTGTCGATCGGCCCGGCGGCACACGGTATCCGCGTGGCCGCGGTGATTCCGCTGCTGCCACGACAAGCGGCGGCATGACCGCCGTCAGCATCTTGCTGGTCGACGACCATCCGGTGGTGCGCGAAGGCTATCGCCGGCTACTGGAGCGGCAGGTCGGTTTTCGCGTCAGCGCCGAGGCCGAGGATGCCGCTGCGGCCTATCGCGCCTATCAGGCAGAGCGCCCGGACGTGGTGGTCATGGATCTGTCGCTGCCCGGCCCCGGCGGGCTGGAAGCGATCCGGCATATCCGGCAATGGGATCGCACCGCGCGCCTGCTGGTGTTCACCATGCATGCAAGCGCCGCGTTCGCGCTGAAAGCGTTCGAGGCTGGCGCCTGCGGCTACATCACAAAGAGCAGCGCGCCGCACGAACTGGTGCGCGCCATCGCTACCGTCGCCCGCGGCGGACGCGCATTGAGCGAAGACATCGCGCGCGAAATCGCCAGCGAGCGGCTCGGCAACGAACGGTCGCTGGTGGAAGATCTCGGGCCGCGCGAAACGGAAATCCTGCGGCTGGTGGCGTCAGGCTGGACCACGGAGCAGATCGCGACGTCGCTCAATCTGAGCACCAAGACCGTGCAGAATTATCACTACCAGATCAAATCGAAGATCGGCGCGCGCACCGACGCGCACCTGGTCTGGCTTGCCACCGCCGCCGGCCTGGTCGCGCCGGACAACGCGGCCTAGCGTGTGATGTACAGAGCGCGAGGGCCTGCGCTTGCGCTGATCTCGCCGCCGCCAAGCGGGGGCAAGGTGCATCCTCAGCCGTTATCGACGAGGTCTTCTTCCAGGATCGCCATCTGGAACTGGAACGAGCGATCGTCGTCTTCGTCATCGACGAACAGCACGCCGATAAATTCTTCGCCGATATAGACTTCGGCGGAGTCGTCCTTCTTCGGGCGCGGCACCACGCGGAGCTTCTGGTTGCCGAACACGCGCTTGAGATAGGCGTCGAGCTTTCTGACTTCCTGAACGTCCACAGGTGTCTCCAATGCAGTTGATGTCTGTTGAGCTGATGGAGAGAAGCTTTAATGCGAGATGGCGTCCACGGCTAGGCCGTTTCTCGAAAAATCACGCCATCCCACAAGTGAACGAAAACGCGTGCAATATCAGCGCTTGCAAATCGCAAGCCCAGAAGTCTCAGCCCCTGAAAATCAGAGCCCGATCGCGTTCAGCATCTGGTTCATGGTGCGCGACGGCTCCGAACAGCCGGCTTCGCCAACGATCTTCGCCGGTACGCCCGCCACGGTGACGTTGTGCGGCACAGGCTTGACGACGACCGAGCCCGCGGCAATCCGCGCGCAATGGCCGACTTCGATATTGCCGAGAATCTTGGCACCGGCGCCGATCAGCACACCGTGACGAATCTTCGGATGGCGGTCCTCGTTTTCCTTACCGGTGCCGCCGAGCGTCACGCCGTGCAGGATCGACACGTCGTCTTCGATCACAGCCGTCTCGCCGACGACAAAGCCGGTCGCGTGATCGAGAAAGATTCCGCGGCCGATCTTGGCGGCAGGATTGATGTCGGTCTGGAAGGCGGCCGACGAGCGGCTCTGCAGATACCACGCAAAGTCCTTGCGGCCCTTTTTGTGGAGCCAATGCGCAAGACGATGCGCCTGGATGGCGTGGAAGCCCTTGAAGTACAGCAGCGGATCGATGAAGCGCGTGGTGGCGGGATCGCGGTCGAACACGGCGACGAGGTCGGCGCGGAACGCATTGCCAAGATCCGGCTCGTCGCGCAGCGCTTCGTCGAAGGTCTGGCGGATCAGGTCGCCGGACAGCGCTGCGTGATCGAGACGTTCCGCAACCCGGTGCACCACCGAATCTTCCAGACGGTTGTGATGCAGCACGGTCGAATAAATGAAGGATGCGAGTTCAGGCTCGCGATGGACGATGTCTTCCGCCTCGGAACGGATGCGATCCCAGATCGGATCCAGCGTTGCGAGTTTTGAATTCTGCGGATTGATGCTCTGCACGGCCATGGCGGACTCGCAATTTCCTGAATACGGCGTCGATTATAGCACAAGGCGCATCGCTGTCGCGACACGGCTCCTGCCATCGTGAACGGTGGCTTACCCGGCAATCACCTGCCAACACTTTGAAAGCGCAGGCGTTTCCGGTGGAAGCCCCGTCCGCCCACAAACCGGGCGTGCATCAGAAGTGGGCGCTCATGTGATCAAAACAAGGTGCGCCCCTCGCCAATTGTCATCACGGGCGGCGGGACAGGAAATCCAGCACACCTTCCTTGTAGACGCGATCGCCGACCGCCCGCATGTGATCGCGGTTCGGAATATCCAGCACTTCGGAGCCGGCGATGACCTTCTGCAACTCCTGTGCGGAGCCGCTGATCTCGTCCGTCGTTCCCACCGCGATCAATAGCGGCACCTTGATGGCGGCGGCTTCCTCATTCGTCATCAGCCGACGCGAGCCGCGCAGACAGGCTGCGAGCGCGCGGCGGTCCGAACGGGTCTGATCGGCGAAAGCGCGGAAGGTGCGGCCGACGGGATCGGTGACGTCGTCCAGCGAGTCCGCCTCGAGCGCGAGGGCGACGTTCTCGCCGGGACCACCGCCCTTGATGAGGCCGATGCCGAGACCGCCGAAGATCGCACTGCGGATCAATTCGGGATGGCTATAGGCGATATAGGCCGTGATGCGCGCCCCCATCGAATAACCCATCATGTCGGTGCGCACGATACCAAGATGCGCGAGCAGCGCGCGCACGTCGGCGGCCATCGCACCGATGCTGTATTGTTCGGAATCGTAGAGCTTGCTGGAATCGCCATGGCCGCGATTGTCGAGCGCGATGACGCGGCGATTGTGCTTCTTCAATTCCGACACCCAGGTCGGATAGACCCAGTTGACGTTCTTGCTCGATGCAAAGCCATGCACGAGAACGATCGGATCGCCCTCGCCTTCATCGAGATAAGCAATTTCGACAGCGCCGTTGTGAAAGCTCGGCATCCAGAATTCCGTTACGATTGAGAGATGGGTGATTGAGAGAATGGATGGTGGTGGTGGGAAGCGCGCAGTTTACCCGTGGACGAGCACCGGCGCCAGTGAGTGGGCCGGCGCGGGATGCCGGAGAGCCATGTCCCTGAGTAATGCGTCCTTGCGTGAAATGTCCTGCAATAGAGCATCCTGTCGTACCGCCAGGTCGCGGCGCGCGCGCTTCGCCTTGGAGCGCTGCAGCCACGACCAGGTGATGCGTTCCGTGGTTGCCTTGATCGACACCACAAATCCGAGCAGCGCGAACAGCGCCCAGAACACCCACATCGAGAGATTGAATGCGCCCGCCGCCAGCAGCAGCGCACCACGGCCGAACATCTTCATGATGGCGCGGGTCTGACCGCCTTTGACTTCGGCGAGTCGCGCCGCGCGCGTGACGTCCTTCGGGCTCTGGGCGATACGCAGCGTATCGAGCGCGCCGCGCGTACCGGCCTTCTCGCCGACGCGGCCAACATCCCCGGCAAGACGCACGATGCCGCCGGCCTTCTCGGTGCGGAACGCCGCCTTCACCGCAGTGATGGTCTGGCCCGGGCGCAGCAGCGAGGCATCGGCCACCGCAGCCCGCAACATCGGACCATCCACCACGCCGCGCGCCGAGCGTGCCGCCCAGGTGGTGAGCCCCTCGCCGATCCGCCCGACCTTGCGCGCATCCTTCACCAGCGTGAGGCCCGCGCGCACCGGCGCGACTCCGCCAACGCTGACATAGGTCGCGGCGGTAACAGCGAGACCTGCAGCAGCAAGGCCGAGAATGAGGTGATCGGTATCCTCACCCATCGCCATGTGCTTGCCCTCGCGCACCACGTCGCGGATATCGCCAAACACAAAGAGATCACCGGCGACGGTGCCGGACAGGCTGCCGACATCGTCGGCATTGCCGGTGACAAAACCAGTGGCAAAGCGGCTGGCGAAATGGGAGGCGGAATTCTCGTCCGCAACCGCCTCGGTCACGCGCCTGGCGAGATCGTCCGGCAGTTGAACATTTCTGGCAGCCGCAACATCCGCAAAGCTTTTGGCGAGGTCGGCATCCTTGGCCGCGAGCGCCTCTTCGATATTGCGGGCGAGCACCGCGGGATCATTCCGCAATGCAGAGCTGAGTTGCACATCGGCCAGAGCGACCGGGTCATCCTGCGCGGCCAGCACCGCGCCGGCGTCGCGCGCATGCGGCAGCAACAGCAGGCCGGCGGTCGCACAGACCGCTACCCCCGTCAAAGCTGTATCGAGCCGGAACCACATGGCGGAAAACCCTATCCTTGCACCTCTTTAGAAATGGTGCGTCACATCGTGGACACAACTGCCCCGACGAAAGAAGGGCTATTCGGAGACACCCGAATTGTGTCGAATTTGTACGGATGAATGACCCCTGCGCGGTCTAGGAATCATGGTTCCGGACCAGTATGGTGCGCCGCACTGAATGGCGCGCCGGCTCATACGCCCGCGGCTGTTGCGAGCAAAGGTAGAGAAGATGTCCGACCACGTGGTTCCGCACTTTCACAATGACGCCGGCGTTCCGATCATCGAGATCGGCTCGCAGGAATTCATGTGCGTGGGTGCCAATCCGCCGTTCGATCATCCGCATGTCTTCCTCGACCTCGGCAACGACAACGAGATCATCTGCCCGTATTGCTCGACCCTGTATCGCTTTGCCGCCGATCTCGGCGCCGGCCAGTCACGTCCGCCGGAATGCGTGGTGAAAGACAAGGTTGCCTGATTCCCGGCCGTGACGGCGCCGCGCACCATCGTCATCGCTGGTGCGGGCATCGGCGGACTGACGGCCGCGCTGGCGCTGGCCACTAAAGGGTTTCGTGTCCTCATCCTTGAGAAGACCGGGCGGCTCGAAGAAGCCGGCGCCGGGCTGCAGCTCTCGCCCAATGCGACCCGCATACTGATCGGCCTCGGCCTGCAATCGCGCCTTGCGCCCCATGTCACGACGCCCGCCCGTGTGAGCATCATGACCGCGCGCAGCGGCGGCGAAGTGATCCGCCTGCCGCTCGGCAGCGCAAGCGATGACGCGCCCTACTGGCTGGTGCACCGGGCCGATCTGCAATCGGCCTTGCTTGGCGCGGTCACGGCGCATCCCGACATCGAACTGCGCCTTGGCTGTCCCGTGGACAACCTCCGCGCCACGCCCGCCGGCATCACGGTCAACGGCGAGCCGGCGCTGGCCTTGATCGGCGCCGATGGCGCGTGGTCTTTCGTGCGACGACAACTGTTTCCCGAAACGCAGCCGCACTTCTCCGGCCTGATCGCCTGGCGCGGCACGCTGGAAACGCGCCGGCTGGAAAGCGACCTGGTCCCCTATGGCGTCCAGCTCTGGATGGGGCCGAAGGCCCATCTCGTTGTCTATCCGGTGTCATCGGGCAAGCGGATCAACATGGTCGCGATCGTGCCCGGCGCCGCGATGCAGCCGGGCGGCAGCGATGCTGGCGACGCCAGCGAGATCCGCCAACATTTTGCAGCGTCGCGCTGGCCGGCCAATGCACGCGCCATGATCGAGAGCGTCGATAACTGGCGGCGCTGGCCGCTGTTCACGATGCCGGACGGCGGCATGTGGCACGAGGGATCCGTGGCGCTGCTCGGCGATGCCGCCCATGCGATGCTGCCTTTCGCCGCGCAAGGCGCGGGCATGGCCATCGAGGATGCGGCGGTGCTGGCGGAGTGCCTTGCCGCCGCTGGCCACGATGCCGCAGCGATCGCGCCCGCATTGGCGCGCTACGCCGCGCTACGCCAGCTACGCGTCGGCCTGATACAGCGCACCGCCCGGCAATCCGGCCAGATTTATCATCTGCGTGGCCCCATGGCGCTGGCGCGCGACCTCGCCATGCGCGCGCTCGGTGCAGAGCGTCTACAGGCGCGGCAGGATTGGATCTATGACTGGAAACTCTGATCCTGACAGGCTCAGGAGCGGGCGCCAGCCCGCTTGCGCGGCGTAATGGGTTCTGATGCCGCCGGCGCTTTCGGCGCACTGGCCACACACTTGCTCTTCTGCCAGTTCTCTTCTGCCAGCTTGGCCTGCGCACGCGTCGAAATGTAATCGTTGCGATAAGCGAGTTCGCTGACCACCGCTCCACCCGTGCCGGTCTGCGCCTTGTCGATCAGCCCCTGCAATTCGGCCGTCCGCGTCGCAAGCGTCTTGCGCTCGGTCTCAAGCTGCGGGCAATCATAAAGGTCATATTTCGCAGGATCGACGAAGGCGCCCGACACCATGCCATCGCCCATGCTCGCGCAGCCGCCAAGATAGCCGGCTAGGACAAACAGCGACACTATCGCAGCAGCGCGCATCGGCAGGCGGGAACGGGAAGGACAAACGATCATCGGGACTTTCTAGCCGGGCAGGATTGACGTTGCGTAAAGCAGCCGCCGGTGGCCGGATTGAGGCTAAAGTTCCCCTGAAGGCTGGTGCGGACGGCGGGAATCGAACCCGCACGACGTTGCCATCGAGGGATTTTAAGTCCCTTGCGTCTACCAGTTCCGCCACGTCCGCGCGCGTTGTTTCTTCTAGGCTTTTGGCCTTCCGGTCAACGCATGTTTTGCAGCTTTTCCGTCGTGTTCTGCAGACTGCACTGAGCCCCGCCAGCAACGAGTCATCGGGAATTGCGCGACATCCAGATTATTTGGCCTTGGCGATCTTGTCAGTCAGGTACTCATTCAGATCCCGAAAGTCCCTGACCGTCCATGCGAACGGCGGCAATTTCACGCCGTTTTCGCGCAACGTTCTTGGAATGAGATCGCCGTTGGGACGGAGTATGACGGACGATACGATCACGCCGGGATAATCAAGTATGCGCTTTTTGAACTCGGGTGTCGTGAGATCGGGTGCAGGCGGATTGCTTTTATCAGCCAAAGGCCCTGTGCCCTTAACGTCATTTCCGTGGCACATCGCGCAGCGGCTCAAGAAAATCCGCTCGCCATTCCTGTTGTCTGCAAGAGACATCGACGGCATGCAAAGCACGATCGCTAATGCAGCAGCAATGCCTCCCTTCCTAGGTATCATAGCGCTCTGCCTCCGAGATTGCGCAGTTTTATCGAAAGATGCGGGGTCTACCTTAGCGGGCTCTTAAGCGGGCGCACACTCTACTCACCTGACATGGAATCGCTTCGAAGGACCGAGTTGGTCCGCTCACCGACAATTTGGGTTCGGCTGCCATGGATCGTGCGCAAAAGACTCAATTTCCTTCGGGGTTCGCACCTTCGTCCGTTGTCGAGGAAGATGTTCCATCCTTCGATCCCGGCGCCAGAGGATTGCAGCGCGATCTGGAAGACCGACTGAAGCCGGATATCGACGAGCCCGCAAACCGCGGTTCGCCTGATCAGACAACGCCTCCGCGCTCATATAGCACCGTTCGGCGGGTGCTGAAGATCGCTGCCGGTCTCACCATTGTTGCCGTGTTCGGATGGCTGCCACTCAGGGCAATCCTGCAGACCTCCAGCGTGGAGGCGGTGGTCAACGCCAGACTCGTGACGCTAAGGTCGCCGATCGATGGCGAAGTCAGTTCGAAGTCCGGCCGTTCGACGTCGAGCGCAGTGAATGAAGGTGACCTCCTCCTTCGCGTCGTGAATGCACGGGGCGATCGAAATCGGCTGGATGATCTCAGACGACAGATGTCGCGACTGGACAATGAGCGCCCAAGTCTGGCGACCAAATTCGCCTCGGCTCAAGCCGCGCAGCAAGATCTCGCGCGACAGGCCTCCCAATTCAGGGAAGGCCGTACCCTCCAACTGGAAGCGCGCATCGCTGAAATACAGTCGGTGATCGAAGCCGCTGCGTCCCGGCGGGAAGAGGCAACCGCCGCCGTAGAGCGGGCATCGTCGCTGATCAAGTCGGGCAGCGTCTCCAGCGTGGAATTCGCCCGCTTGACCCGGGAACAATCGGTCGCCCAGCAAACCGAAATCGGCGCCCGTCGCAGACTTGATGCCGCCAAGATCGAGCTCATTGCCGCGCAGAAGGGCACGTATCTGGGCGATAGCTACAATGACCGCCCAAGTTCGGTCCAGCGCGAAGAAGAGATGCGGCAACGTGCAAATGATCTCCAAGCCGATCTGGCGCATGCGAATGCCCAGATCGCGTGGCTCGCGAGCGAGATCGCGTCCGAGCAACTGCTTTATGTCAGCCGATCGGAAGCGGACATCAAAGCGCCCGTGACTGGCCGGATCTGGGAGATGATGACGTCGCCGGGCGAGGATGTCCGGGCCGGACAACCATTGCTGAAGCTACTTGATTGCAGCGGCGCTGTGGTAACGGCGAATGTCACCGAACGTGTCTATAACAGGCTCAGGCTGGGCGAGCAGGCGACTTTTGAGCCAAATGACGGCAGTCCGGCGATAGAGGGGTCGATCGTGAATCTCACTGGCGCGTCTGGTGCGCCCGCGAACCTGGCCATCAATCCCGACACGCTGAACAAGGAACCCTATCGTGTGACGGTCTCGATGCCCAATCTTGATAGCACGGGCAAAGACTGCGCAGTGGGGCGCACGGGACGGGTCGTGTTCAATCACGACACGTCGAACCCATGATCTCGGCCTTCGCACCGGGCATCGCCACTCTCGGTGCTTGCCTCGCGATCGCGCCGATGCTGAAGCGCGACAGCACGTTCGCCCGATCATTGATGACCGGGATATCCGTCATTCTGCTGATCCGATACTTCACGTGGCGTGTCACGCAGACGCTTCCGCCACCCGGCTTTACCGCCGACTTTCTCGTCGGATACCCCTTCATGCTGGCGGAGGCTGCCTCGTTACTTGGCGTCTGCCTGTCGATGCTGTTTCTCAGCCGAACGATTGATCGCTCTGCCGACGTCGAGGTCGGAATAAAAAAAGCCGCGGCCGCCGCGCGGGTTCCGCTCGTCGATGTCTTCATCTGCACCTATAATGAGGAGCAAGCGATCCTCGAACGCACGATCATCGGCGCCACGGGACTGGACCACGGCAACTATCGTGTCTGGGTCCTGGATGATGGGCGACGGCTATGGCTCAAACGCCTGACCGAAGTGCTCGGCTGTCATTACCTGACTCGTCCAGACAATCAGCATGCAAAGGCAGGTAACATCAATCACGCTTTGCGTCATGTCGCCGGATTGGACAACAAACCGGAATTCGTTGCCATCCTGGATGCCGACTTCGTCCCTCTGCCGGAGTTTCTCACGCGCGCGACCAGTTTGATGGAAGACAAGACCATTGGCATCGTGCAGACGCCGCAGCACTTCATCAATCCGGATCCGATCCAGTCCAATCTGGCCGCCACCGAGGTATGGCCCGACGAGCAACGTTTCTTTTTTGATATTCTGATGCCGGCCAAAGACGCCTGGGGGGTGGCTTTCTGCTGCGGCACTTCGTCGGTGATCCGCTTTTCAGGCCTCATGGAGATCGGTGGATTCCCGACGGACTCGGTGACCGAGGACTATCTCGTCACGTTGCGTCTGAAGGAGCGTAATTATCACACGGTCTATCTGAATGAACGGCTTACGCTTGGATTGGCGCCCGAAGGCCTCAAGGAATACATCACCCAACGCGGTCGATGGTGCCTCGGCTTCATGCAAATCGTAAGAGGCCGAAGCGGGCCCTTTTCATCGCAATCAAAACTCGCCCTGATCGACCGGCTTTCGCTCGTCGACGCTTTCATGAGCTGGGCCGGGGCTTATGGAACGAAGATGCTTGGCCTGATCGTGCCGTGGCTCTATCTCCTGTTCGGGATCAAGGCGATTTACGCCGATCTCTCCGAACTGTTGACATACTTCCTGCCCTTCTACGTCTGGCACGCATTTACGATGACCTGGATTTCCCGTGGTCGTTCGCTGGCGATTATGACGGACGTCTCGCAGTACATCGCGGCGCCAGCGGTCCTGAAAGCAATAATCACGGGCCTGATCAGACCAAAGGGTCACAAGTTCAAGGTCACCGCCAAAGGTGGCGATCGCAATCAGAGGTTCATCGAGTGGCCGCTTCTGCGGCTTTATGGATCCGCGCTGCTGATAACCATGCTGGCGATCGCTTACGCTTTCATTATCAATCTGAAGGGAGAGAGCATTGCTTACGGCGGACTAGCGCTTGGCTGGAGTTTGTACAACTGCGTCGTCCTCGCGATCGTGTGCTTCATCTGTATCGAGCAGCCTCGCCGTCGGAAAGCCGAGCGATTTGAGCGCAATGAGCCCGTCCTCATCCACGAGGACAAGGACCCGCGGCTGGTTCGCATGGCGGACATCTCGATAACCGGTGCTCGCTTCATCGATCCTGCGCCGCCGCGGGTGGGGACTGTTCTCAAGTGCAACGTATACGGTCAGAATGTGTCGGCAACGGTCATGCGACGAACGCGCGATGGTTTCGGTGTTCGCTTCGAAGAAGCCGCTGCAACGCGAATTCGCGTTGTACGCGCCTTTTACGCGGGAGAATATGTTCGCGCTTTTCACGGTGTCCGGGCAGTCCCGGTTGGCAAAGCCTTACTGATGCGACTGTTCAATTGAACCATACCCATATCGGCACGGCGTCAGAACACGCATACAGCCGCGCTACGCCCCCGCCACGACGATATGCGCCCCTGCATGCTCCATCAGCCTGCGCTGCTCCGTCGAGGCGCCAGCGCCCGTCACCAGCGTCCAGCGCGGCGGGAGCGGCGCCCAGGCGTCCTGTTCGGCGCGGCCGAGCTTGCCGGCATCGGCGAGCACGATGACCTCCTTGGCCTGCTGCATCATCAGGGACTTCAAGGCGACCTGATCGAGGTCGGCCTCGCAGAGGCCGCGACCGCTCACGACACCATCGGCGCTCATGATGGCGCGGTCGGCCGTCAGGCGCCGCAGTCCCTCGCTGGCCAGAGGTCCCATGGTGCTCATGCTGGTCGAGCGCAGCGCGCCGCCGAGCACCACGAGTTCGATGCTTGGTGCCTTGGCGAGAAACGGCAGCAGCGCGATATTGTTGGTGATGATGCGCAGGCGGCGCTGCAACAGCAGCTTGCCGAATGCCGCGACCGTCGAGCCGGCATCGAGGATCAGCGTGTCGCCGTCCTCGATCAGGTCGATCGCGGCCCGCGCGATGGCCTGCTTCTCCTTGCCCTGGACCGCGAAACGCTGGTCGAGCGTGGTCTCTGCGACATGGCCGGTGAGAATCGCGCCGCCGTAAGTACGGCGCACCGCGTTGTTCTTCGAGAGATGCTGCAGGTCGCGCCGCACGGTGGACCCGGACACACCGAAGCGCCGCGCGAGATCGTCGACATCGATCTCGCCGGCATTCAGCGCGTCCAGCAGGCGTGAGCGACGTTCCTTGTTGCGCATCGACATCGAACCTCAGCCAATCAAGCTGGTATTTACCAGCGTTTCGTCATGGCCGGGCAGCGCGAAGCGAGCTTCGCTTGACGTCCCGGCCGTCCACGTCTTCGAAGTAACAAGACGTGGATGCCCGGCACAAGGCCGGGCATGACGGAGATTGTCAGGCCGCCTTGGATCCCGGTGCGAGATCCACCGCCTGCCGCAAGGCCTCGAGAAGGCTGCGCTCATCGGCAATGCCCTTGCCGGCGATGTCGAAGGCGGTGCCGTGATCGACCGAGGTGCGGATGACGGGAAGTCCGACCGTGATGTTCACGCCGGATTCCAGACCCAGCACCTTGATCGGGCCATGGCCCTGATCGTGATACATCGCCACCACCATGTCGTAGTCGCCGCGCCCTGCGAGGAAGAACAGCGTATCGGCCGGCAGAGGGCCGCGCACGTCCCAGCCCTTCTTCTGACAGGCTTCGACCGCGGGCGTGATCTTCTCGGCTTCTTCGCCATAGCCGAACAGGCCGTTCTCGCCGGCATGCGGATTGATGGCGCAAACGCCGATCTTCGGATTCTTGATGCCGGCCTTCACCAGCACCTCATGGCCGCGCGTGATGACGCGTTCGACCAGGCCCGGCTCGATCTTCTTGATGGCATCGATCAGGCCGATATGCGTCGTCACGTGAATCACGCGCAGCTTCGGCGACACCAGCATCATCGACACTTCAGGCGTGCCGGTCAGATGCGCGAGCAGTTCGGTATGCCCGGGATATTTGTGACCGGCTGCATGCAGCGCTTCCTTGGAGAGCGGTGCGGTGCAGATACCCTGGGCGATGCCGGCCTGAACGATCTCGACGGCCTTCTCGATGAAGCGGTAAGCCGCCTCGCCTGCGATCGGGGAGTTCTGCCCGAACGGCAAATCGTCGGGAACGATCTTCAAGTCAACGCATTGGACGTTCTTCGACGCAAAATTCGCAGCCTTTGCATCGCTGAGCGAGTCAACGCCGATCCTGGCGCCGACGATCTCGCCGGCCTTGCGCAGGCGATTGGCATCGCCAATCACCAGCGGATTGCACATCGCGAGCATTTCCGGATGCGCGAAGGCCTTCATAATCACTTCGGGCCCGATGCCTGCGGGATCGCCCATGGTGATCGCAATGGTCGGACGGGTCATGTGAAGCTTCCTTGAGTTCGGACGATGTGAAGACGTTCGCGAATTTTGATCAGGCTGTTCTCGTCGCCGAAGGCGCCGGCCTTAGTGGCGATCGGCACGGACAATGCGCCGAGCGTAAGCCCGAGCGAAACGCCGGGCTCGATCTCGTCCGCCAGACGGATGCCGTTGACACCGAAGCGCGACAAGAGTGCTGCGGCAGTCTCGCCGCCAGTTGCTGCAAAGGCGCCGATGCTGGACGCCACGGGCATCAGCGCATCGGCAAGATTCTGCGCGAGCTGCGGGCCGAGCGACATTTTCGGATTGTCGTCCATCACGATCTCAACCAGGACATCGCCGCCTGCGGTCAATCCTTCGGTCACGCGTGCAGCCAGCGCCGCCTGCCCTGCCTTGTCGCCGAGCAGGACTTCCGGTGTGACCGGCAGATGGGTCACGGTGCCGCTGGCGACAAGCTTGCGCGCTGCGGAGCGCGACGCGCCCGCGAGCGAGCCGACCACGATCAGCGTGCCGTAGATGCTGGGCGGAATTTCCAGCTTCTCGGCGGCACTGGTGTCATCGAGCGCCGCCAGCGCATGTGCAAGGCCGGCGCTACCGATGAACACTGTCGCCGGCGAAATCTTCAGGCTGGCTTCGGCGATCAGATGCAGGTCGTGCTCGGTCTCCGCATCGCAGATCGCAACGACGCTGTCCTCGGACGCGATACGCGCCAAGTGAGCCTTGAGATGGCCGCCGCGGATCGTCGCAAGCAGCACCTTCTCGCTGCGAACACCTGCAGATGCGAGCACGTCGGCGATATCGGCATTGTCATAGGTGTGATCGCGCTTCCACACTTCGGCTTCTTCCAGCGGACGGCCGCCGACCATCACGCGGCCATCGATGGTGGTGCGGTTGGTCGCCGGAAAGGCCGGCGCGAAGATGCCGAAGGCCGAACCCGACTGCGCCTTGAGATGCGCCAGCGCAGCGGCCGTCTCGGAGGCTGGCTGGCCGCGCAGCGTGGAGTCGATCTTCTTGAACAGGAGCCGGTCCGGCTCCATCAATTGTTGCAACGCGTCGGCGTGGCGACGCGCCGCGGCCTCGGCCGAAAGGCCGCGGCTCGCTGCATCATAGGAGATAACCGGATGCTGGCGATCCCCGGCACTTGCCCCGGCGCCTGCGATCTCGCCCCAGGTCACGGCAGCCGCAAGACCGCGGCGACCGAAGGCGATGGCGCAGTCTGCTGCACCGGTGAGATCATCGGCGAGGATCAGCCAGCGTCCCGCCATCTTAGTGCCCAGCCACTGGTGCGGCTGATGCGACGCTTGGCGCGGCAGGCGTCGTCGCCTCTGCTTCCGGCTCGACATCACGGCCGACGATGCCGGCAACCCACGAGGTGAGGATCGGCGTCAGGATCGCCGTCACGACCACGCAGGCCGCGATGAGGATGGTCGCCGGACCGGCAGCAGCCGCATAGGCCGGATTGGCCGCAGCGACGATCGCAGGCACAGCCGCCGCATTGCCGGCGGTCGATGCCGCAGCAACGCCCGCGACGCCGTTGCCGCCGGTGAGACGGTCAACGAAGAACAGCGGGATGCCGGTTACGATGACGACGGCAACGCCCATGCCGACGCCGAGCAGACCCGCCTGCCAGACCTGCGTCAGGTTCAGGCCGGTGCCAAGCGCGAAGGCGAAGAACGGGATCATCACAGGCACGGCCTTGCTGAGAAAGTCACGCAGCTCGCGATCGAGATTACCAAGGATCATGCCGGCCACCAGCGGCAGGATCGCGCCGACGAGCGCGGGCCACTGGAACGACGACAGACCGGCAACGCCGAGCGTCACCATGGTGAGGAACGGACCGCTTTCCAGCGTCATGATGCTGTAGGCACCCACATCGCGCGGACGGCCATACTGGCCCATCAGCGCCATGTAGAGACCGCCATTGGTGTCGTTCATGGCGGCGACGATCGCCAGCGTCGACACGCCTGCGAAGATGCCGGCGGTGACCGGCGCTTCACCGAGGAAGCGGCCGAAGATCAGGCCGAGGACGATGGCGGTGCCGACCTTCACGATCATCAGGGCGCCGCCCTTCTTCACGATGTAAGGCGTCGCCTTGAAGTCGATGCTCGCGCCCATGCACACATAGAACACGGCGAGGATGCTGAGAGCGCCGCCGGAGAACAGCGCGCCGGTGAAGGAGCCGAAGAATTTCGGGGTGTTGGGGGCAAAGGTCGCGAACAGCGCGCCGATCAGCAGCGGCACCGTCATCATGCCGCCCGGCACCTTCTCAATCGCCCGCTTAATTGGAATCTGCATGGTTATTTCCTTCCCGCGCCGTGCGCATCACTGATTATTCTGCGCAATTTCCCTCAGGAGCCCCTGCGCACACCGATATGCGCAAATTACGCAGACATCAAACACTTTTTGCGCACTTTGCGCAATTTCTAAGAATTAGTTAAGCCATCAAGGTATGTTTGTAAGCCATCCAAAGCGGGCGTTCGCTGACCGGAACGCCGCGCCCCTCGATTGAACGCAAACAGGCGGCAACGGATGACCGTTGCCGCCTGTTTGGCTGTCAGATCGGACGTCAGAGATCGAGAACCAGACGATCCCCAGCGGAACCCGCCACGCAGACCAGCAGGCTGCGTTCGCGCTCCGCCGGCGACAGCACGCGGTCGCGATGCACCGGCTGCCCTTCCAGCCAGTCCACCTTGCAGGAGCCGCAGATGCCGCCGCAGCAGGATGCCGGCACGTCGATGCCGATATCTGTCAGCGCCGACAGCATGGTCTGTCCTGCAGCCACGGTGATTTCCCGGTTCGATTTTGCGAGCGCGAGCACATAGGGCTTGGCGTCGGGATCGACCGGCAGCGGCGGCGGCACGAAGCGCTCGATATGAACGCGATCGGCGGGCCAGTCGCGTGATGCCTGTTCGAAGTCGTCGATCATGCCGTCGGGGCCGCAGCAGGCAAGCGCGACATCCGACAGCGGCCGGCCGACCAGTGCCGCGATATCCGGGCGTTGCCCGCTCGACGTGTCGTGAATCACCACATGACCGGACTTGCGCAGCGGCGCGAGCAGATCGGCGAGTGGCGGCTCACCGCGCGCAATCATGTGCAGCATGAATTTCGAACGGCCCATGCGCTTGAGCCAGGCCGCCGCCGACAAGAACGGCGTCACGCCTATGCCGCCACCGATGAAGGTGAAGCGCGTCACATCCGCAGACAGATCGAGCCCGCCGCGCGGCAGCGTCACGCCGATGGTGTCGCCGACCTTGACCGCGTCATGAAGTACGATCGAACCGCCCCGCCCTTCGGCCTCGCGCTTCACTGCCACGGCATAGCGCTTGTCATCGGCGGGATCGTTGCAGAGCGAGTAAGTCCGCACCAATCCACGGGGCAAATGCAGATCGATATGTGCACCCGGCCGGAACGGCGGCAGCTCCCAGTGATCGGGATCGACCAGCGAGAACAGCTTGATGCCTTGGCCGCCGTCCTCGATCTTGTCGACGACGGTCCTAACCCTGGTGATCAGCACCGCGCTCATTGCACGTTCCGCACGGCGTCGCCGACACGCACGGTGCCACCCTGCAGAATCCTGCAGTTGAGGCCGGAGCGATTGATAAGCGGATCGAAGATCGCCTTGCCGGTGATCTCCTCGATATGCCGGCACGGGATCGACAACCGCGTCGATTCCAGCAGCGTCTCGCCGAGCCAGAACTGACGGCCAACAAGATGCGTCAGCGGCACGCCGGATACGGTGACATTGCGGCGATGCTCCTCGGGGGCGAGATCGATATTGTGATCGCGCTTCAGGGCTACCAGCGTCTCGTATTCGAACAACGTGACCTGACGCCCCTCTTCGGGCTTGTGCGAATAGAACCCCTCCTCGCGACCGATCATGTAGCGATCGCCCTCGATGCCCTTGCCGGCAATCAAAGTGAGTTCTGGCATTTCACGCATCGGCAGGAACGCGCGCGGCGTGATGTGGAGATAGCGCACCACGCCGGTCCATGACGAGACCACGGCAGTGGATGCGGAAGTAACGGTATCGAGCATTGCTTTCGTCCTTGTAGAGGCTTGGGCGACACATCGCTCCGTCATGGCCGGGCAAAGCGCGAAGCGCGGCTTCGCTGGATGTCCCGGCCATCCACGTCTTCATGCGGTCAAAGACGTGGATGCCCGGCATGCGCCGGGCATGACGAAGACTGCGTTCAGGTCAGTTCCTTGTTCGCCATTTCCGGCGCGAAGGACGTCGCGATTGCGGTGATGCAGGCGCAGAAGATCAGGAACACCGATACCGGCCAGGTCGCACCGGCCCATGTCATGAGCGACGCCGCGATCAACGGGCTGAGACCGCCAGAGATAGCCGCTCCGACCTGGAAGCCGAGCGAGGCACCGCTATAGCGCAGCTTCGCAGTGAACAGCTCCGAATACCAGGGCGCACCGATGCCGAACATCACCATCTGGCCGAACGAGATTGCGACGACGATGGTGAGGATCACGATGGTCGGATCACGCGTATCCAGCAGCCAGAACATCGGGAATGCGAAAGCCGCGCAAAAGAGACAGCTCGCATAGAACATCGCCTTGCGACCGACCTTGTCCGACAGCCAGCCGAAGAAGGGAATCGAGAACAGCGCGACAAAGGATGCGATGAAGGCGCCGTTCAGCACCAGCCCGCGCGACAGGCCGAGCTTCGATGTCGCATAGGACATGATGAACACGCCGGCGATGCTGGCATAAGCGATTTCCGAGATCTTCAGACCGACGGCGGTGAAGAACGGACGGCGGTGATACTTGAAGATGTCAACGATCGGCATCTTGGCGACTTCATTCTTCACCTTGAGCGCGCGGAAGGCCGGAGTCTCTTCCATGCTCATGCGGATCCAGAGGCCGACGCCGACCAGCAGGATCGAGATCAGGAACGGAATACGCCAGCCATAGCTCATGAAGTCTTCTTCAGGCAGTTGCGACACCAGCGCGAACATGCCGATGGCTGCGAGATTGCCGACGGGATTGCCGACCTGCACCATGCTTCCGAGGAAGCCGCGTTTATGTGTCGGACAGTTCTCGACCACCATCAGCACCGCACCGCCCCACTCGCCGCCAAGGCCGATGCCCTGCAGGAAGCGCAGTGCGATGAGCAGGATCGGCGCTGCGATGCCGATCTGTGCATAGGTCGGCAGCAGGCCGATGGCGAATGTGCCGAGACCCATCACCATGATCGTAATAGCGAGCATCGCCTTGCGGCCGACACGGTCGCCATAGTGACCGAAGATCGCCGCGCCGAGCGGACGCGCGAGGAAGCCGACAGCATAGGTGCCGAAGGCTGCGATAGTTGCGAGTGCCGGATCGCCGGCGGCGAAGAACACCTTGTTGAACACCAGCGCGGTTGCCGCGCCATAGATCAGGAAGTCGTACCACTCGACGGCGGTGCCGATCACGCTCGACCAGACGATCTTGCGCATGGCCGCATCGTCGGGATTCTCCGCCGTGGCGGTGACTGTATTGAATTCTTCTGCGACGGTCATGTTCACTCCTTCAAAAGACATGTTCAGTTTCAGGCGCGTGGGCTCGTTCCGTGCCGCGACATCTCGCGGCGCAGTCCGGGTCTTCTCGTGAACTTTCGCTGTTGCTTCAGTCGCCTCAGCGCAGGCGGTGGTGATGCCTAAGGAATGGCAGCGATTCCCTAGAGAATCGCAGCGATGGCTGCGATCTCGACTCTGATCGAGGGATTGGCGAGCCGCGCTTCGACACAGGCGCGTGCAGGCGATGCGCCTGCCGGCACCCACTCATCCCAGACCGTATTGAAAGCCGCGAAATCCGCGATGTTTGGCAACCACACCGTGGCGCTCAGGATCGATGACTTGTCGGTGCCGGCTTCGCTGAGCAGTGCATCGATCTTGGCGAGCACTTCGGCGGCCTGCGCTTCGACACCGACAGACAGATCGTCCGGCACTTGTCCTGCGAGATAAACGAGACCACCATGAACAGTGGCCATGCTGAGCCGCTTACCGGGCTTCAAACGCTTGATCATATATCGGCCTTCGTGTCGTTTTCTGAGGACATATTCCCGTCATCAAAATCCAACAGGTTTACTGACAGAAATCAACGTCACGAAAATCGGCATCTGATGCCTAAATCGGCAAAAGGCAGCCGATGCACATAAAGCAGGCTAAAAATCGGCATTCTCCGGCGCTTTTGCCTAAATTATCCTTGCCCGTGCTGGAAATATCTGCAGCAATGTTTTCCTGCAGAAACACTCCGGCATCGCTCTGGAGCTCTTTCAAAGAGATCAGCGAGACGGCCCTTCCACCATCGCCGCGCGCCCTCTAAAAGAACAAGCACCTCATCAGGAGATCGACGTTGCTCGACGTCAGCAAGAATGCGGTTGGCTTCAACCTGCGCCAGCTACGCACCACCAAGGGACTGACGCTGGATCAGCTCGCCACCCAGAGCGAGCTGACGCGCGGCTATATCTCCCTCGTCGAGCGCGGCCTGAAAACGCCGTCGGTCAATGCGCTGCTGCGCCTCGCCGCGGCGCTCGATGTCAACGTCACCTATCTGTTCGACCCCAACCCGACGCCGGCCCCGCGTTACACGCTGTTCCGGCAGGACGAAACGCAAACCCCCATGCAGGACGACGGCGTCGATCTGCTGGCGCTGGCTGCGGGACGCACACGCAAGATGATGGAGCCGTTCCTGATCCGGCCGCCGCTGAAATTCGCGCCGCGCGCATCGCATGCGGGCGAGGAGTTCCTGTTCGTCATATCAGGCAAGATGGCGATCAAGATCGAGGACGAAGAGATCGTCCTGAAGAAAGGCGACTGCCTGTACTTTTCCGGAGAGACCCCGCACTGGGTGCGCAGCATCGGCAAGCCCAAGGCCGACGTGCTGCTGGTCGTGTCCGCCGCCTCGCCCGAGCGCTGAGTTTCCTAGACGCGTTCAATTCTTCCGCTGAAAAGCGCGCGCGGCGCGACCTTCTTGCGCAAGGCCTGTGCCTGCATTTTGCAGACGCACATCGGCTCGCCCCTGCGCGTGGTGCATTTGCAGGGATAACCATAAGCAAATTCAATCAACGCATCGACGTCATGGGCCATGATCGCCTGCTCAACGCGCTCGTCATACGTCATGTGGCCATCTCTTCTTGCTAGCGGCTGCTGGCTGGGCTTTGCGCTTCGTTCCCATAGGCATGTCGAACAGATCGGGCGTGGGCGAGAGCAACTTTAAATCTGTTTATACCAACACCGCAGGACGGGCAAAGCCTGCCTCAAAACAAAGACGCCGGCCTGATCACTCAGGCCGGCGCTCTCTTATTCAAACCTGCCCGCCGCAGCGGCGCCGGTTACTCCTTCTTGTCGATGTTCCAGAACACCGGAGTGGCGGCGCCCGGCAGCACGCCGGTCAGCGACTTCCGCCATATGCTGGGGATCCGGTATTCGCCAAGCGGCAGATACGCGACCTGCTCGAGCGCACGGGCCTGGACTTCCGCAGCGGCAGCCTTCTGTTCCGCAGGCGTCGCTGCGCGCGCATACTTGTCGCGCAGTTCTTCGATCTTGGCGTCCTCGAACCATCCGAACCAGCCGCCATTCTTGCCGCGGCCCGACGTCGAGACGTTGGAAACCGGGTTAAGAATATCAGCAGCGACCCAATTGGTGAAGAACATGTTCCAACCGCCCTCCTTGACGGGCTTCTGGCTGGCGCGGCGCGTCACCACGGTCTGCCAGTCGGTGGCCTGCACTTCGACCTTGAAGCCGGCATCGCGCAGAAGCTGCGCTGCAACGATCGGCTGCGCCTTCAGCGACGACACATCGGTGGGCGCCATGATGACCACGGGCGTGCCATCATAACCGGATTCGGCCAGCGCCTTCTTGGCTTCCGCCATGCCGCTGCCCTTGACCATGGTTTCCGAGCCGACGTCGGTGTCATTCGGCGTGCCGCAGCCGAACATGGCACCGCAGATTTTCATGTAGTCGGGATTACCGACCAGCGCATCGAGCACCGGCTTCTGGTTCATCGCGAGGAATGCCGCGCGGCGCACCTTGACGTTGTCGAAGGGAGGCAACAGGAAGTTCATACGCCCCAACGTCTGGTAACCGAGCTCGTTCAGAACCTCGATCTTGAGGTCCTTGTCCTTGACGAGAATCGGCAGCAGATCGTAGGGACCGTTCTCCATGAAATCGATGTCGCCGGACTGCAGCGCGTTCACCGCGGTCTGCGCATCGGGCATCGTGACCCATTCGACGCGGTCGACCTTGACGACCTTGCCACCGGCCGCCCAGCTCGCAGGCTCGGAGCGCGGCACGTAGTCCTTGTTCTTCTCATAGACCGCCTTCACGCCCGGCTGGAATTCAGCCTGCACGAACTTGAACGGACCCGAACCGATCTGCTCCGGAATGGCCTTGCCGGCGGGCGTCTCGGCGAGACGCTTCGGCATCATGAACGGCACCAGCGACGATGGCTTGGCGATCGAGTCGAGCACGAGGCCATAGGGCTCCTTGAGCGTCAGCACGATGGTCTTGGCGTCGGGGGCTTCGATGCTCTTGGTGAAGTCCATGAGCTTCTGGCCCATGCCGTCATTGCGGCCCCAGCGCTGCAACGAAGCGGCGCAGTCTTCCGCAGTGACAGGCTTGCCGTCGTGCCACTTCAGGCCGTCGCGCAGCGTGAAAGTATAGACCATCTTGTCATCGGAGACTTTGTACTCCGCCATCTGCGGCTGGACTTTGAAGTTTGCGTCCATCGCCAGCAACGTGTCGTAAACCATGTAACCGTGATCGCGCACGATATAGGCCGTGGTAATACCCGGATCGAGCACGCGCAGATCCGAGTGCATCACTGCGGTGATGGTCTTGCCGGCAGCATGCGCGGGCGACGACAGCACCGGCAGCGCCAGCGCAACGGCTACCGCCAGACCTGGTAGCGTCAATTTCGTGAAGGCCGCAGAACGCTGCCAACGTGACATGTAGGACATTCGATCTCTCCTGACTTGAAACTGACCATCGGTCGATGATTGCTTGTGCAACGCGATAGAAATTTAGGCGCCGCCACGCGTTGGCTTTATCTTTTAGACATCAAAGACTTGCATCAAGCGTGATGCGCGTCAATCGCGTTTTCCACGCGCTACATCCACATGCTGCAGAATGCATTCCAATGCACATCGTCAATTTGCAAAGGAGATTGCCTGCTGCTGCCAAGTCACGCACGCAGTCAACGGCATGCTCGACCCCGCTGCACGCGACATGGCAATCATGGGTGCGACCATCGAACGCATCGCTCGTGGAGAGGTCATTCGCAAAAACAAGAACGCCGGCCTGATCACTCAGGCCGGCGTTCTGTTACTTCACACGAACCGCGACAGCGGCGCCGGTTAGTCCTTCTTGTCGATGTTCCAGAACATCGGAATGGCAGCGCCCTGGGTGACGCCGGTCAGCGAGGTGCGCCAGATGCTCGGCACCTTGTATTCGCCGAGCGGGATGTAGATGACCTTGTCATAGATCTCCTTCTGGATCTCGGCGGCGAGCTTCTTCTGCTCTTCCGGCGTGGTCGCGCGTGCGTATTTGTCGCGCAGCACTTCCAGCTCGGCATCTTCGCTCCAGCCGAACCAGCCGCCATTGCTCTTGCCGCGGCCGGAGGTCGCGACATTGCTGATGGGATTGAGAATGTCGGCACCGACCCAGTTCGAGAAGAACATGTTCCAGCCGCCTTCCTTGATGGGCTTCTGGCTCGGACGACGGCTGAGCACCGTCTGCCAATCGGTGGCCTGCACTTCGACCTTGAAGCCGGCATTGCGGAGCAGTTGCGCCGCAACGATCGGCTGCGCCTTCAACGTGGTCACGTCGGTCGGCGCCATGATCACCACCGGCGTGCCGTCATAACCGGCCTCGGCGAGCAGCTTCTTGGCTTCCTCGACGCCATTGCCCTTCACAAGGCTTTCCGAACCGACATCCGTCGCATTCGGCGTGTCGCAACCGAACACCGCGCCGCAGACCTTGTAATATTTGGGATCGCCAACCAGCGCATCCAGCACCGGCTTCTGGCTCATTGCCAAAAACGCGGCACGGCGAATCTTCGGATTGTCGAAGGGCGGGTTAAGGAAGTTCATGCGGCCGAAGGTCTGGAAGCCCAGAGGGTTGAGCACTTCGATCTTAAGCTCCGGATCCTTCGCCAGGACCGGCAGCAGGTCGTAGGGACCATTTTCCATGAAGTCGATGTCACCCGACTGCAGCGCATTCACCGCGGTCTGTGCATCGGGCATGGTGATCCATTCGACGCGATCGACCTTTACCACCTTGCCGCCGGCCTGCCAGTCGGTCGGCTCGGAGCGCGGCTTGTACTCCTTGAACTTCTCGTAGACGGCCTTCACGCCGGGCTGGAATTCCGACTGCACGAATTTGAACGGACCCGAACCGACCTGCTCGGCGATCGCCTTGCCGGCGGGCGTCTCAGCCAGACGCTTTGGCATCATGAACGGCACCAGCGACGATGGCTTGGCGATCGAATCCAGAACGAGGCCGTAGGGCTCCTTTAGCGTCAGCACGATGGTCTTGGCGTCGGGCGCCTCGATGCTCTTGGTGAAATCCATGAGCTTCTGGCCCATGCCGTCATTGCGGCCCCAGCGCTGCAGCGACGCGGCGCAGTCTTCGGCGGTGACCGGCTTGCCGTCATGCCACAGCAGGCCGTCGCGCAGGGTAAATGTATAGACAAGCTTGTCGTCGGAGACCTTCCAGTCGGCCATCTGCGGCTTGATCTCGTATTTCGAGTTCATGCCGAGCAGCGTGTCGTAAACCATGTAGCCGTGGTCGCGGACGATATAACCGGTGGTGATACCGGGATCGATCACACGCAGATCGGAATGCATCACTGCAGTGATGGTCTTACCTGCAGCATGCGCGGGCGACGACAGCACCGGCAGCGCGAGCGCAACGACGACCGCCAGACCGGGCAGCGCAAATTTCGTGAAGGCCGCAGAATGCTGCCAACGTGACATGTAGGACACTCAATCTCTCCTGACTGGAATCTGACCATCGATCGATGATCGATTATGCAACGCGATAGAATTTTAGGCGCCTTCGCGTATTGCCTTTATCATTTAGGCTTCAAGGACTTGGCATCAAGCGTGATGCGCGTCAATCGCGTTTTCCACGCGATACATCCACACGGTGTAGAATGCATTGCAATGCACATTGTCGATTTGCAAAGGCGATTGCGCTGCTGCTAAGTCATGCGCGAACTCTCGCCGACAAACTCTCGCAATGTGCGCAGGCACGGAGCGCCTTGATCATCCGTGACGAAATTCTCATCCAAGAGGAATGACTTGATGAACCCCGCCGAACTCCCGTTTGATCTCGAGAACATGTTGCAGGGCCTGCGCATCTGGGTCGAATGCGAGAGCCCCACATGGGACGCAAATGCGGTCAACGGCATGCTCGACCTCGCTGCACGCGACATGGCAATCATGGGTGCGACCATCGAGCGCATCGCGGGACGTCAGGGATTCGGCGGCTGCATCCGCGCCCGTTTTCCACATCCGAAATTCGGCGAACCCGGCATCCTGATCGCGGGCCACATGGATACCGTTCACCCGGTTGGCACCATCGAAAAGCTGAAGTGGCGCCGCGATGGCGAGCGCTGCTACGGCCCGGCGATCTGCGACATGAAGGGCGGCAATTATCTGTCGCTGGAAGCCATCCGCCAGCTCGCACGTATCTCCTATACGACGCCGCTACCGATCACCGTGCTGTTCACGCCCGACGAGGAAGTCGGCACGCCATCGACCCGCGACATCATCGAAGCTGAAGCCGCGCGGAACAAATACGTGCTGGTGCCGGAGCCCGGTAGTGCGGGCAACGGTGTCACCACTGGCCGCTATGCGATCGCCCGCTTCAATCTCGAAACCATCGGCCGGCCCAGCCATTCGGGCGCGACGCTGTCGAACGGCCGCTCCGCGATTCGCGAAATGGCGAAGAAGATCGTGCAGATCGACGAGATGACCGGACCGGACTGCACGTTCAGCGTCGGCATCGTGCATGGCGGACAATGGGTCAACTGCGTTGCCTCGTCATGCACCGGCGAAGCGCTGAGCATGGCCAAGCGTCAGGAAGATCTCGATGCCGGCGTCCAGCGCATGCTCGCTCTCTCAGGTACCGAGAATGACGTGACCTTCAACGTCACCCGCGGCGTCACCCGCCCGGTGTGGGAACCGAACGCGGCGACCATGGCGCTGTTCGAGAAAGCCAAGGCCATCAATGGTCGCCTCGGCCTGCCCGAACTGACCCATGGCAGCAAGGGCGGCGGTTCGGATGGTAATTTTACCGGCGCGATGGGCATCCCGACCCTCGACGGGCTCGGCGTTCATGGCGCCGATATGCACACGCTCAACGAATATATCGTCGCGCAGAGCCTTGTTGATCGTGGCCGCCTGATGGCGGGATTGCTGGCAACCCTCGATTGATGCAACGTCGCCCGGTTTGCACATGCATCGCATGGCGCAAATCGGGCGGTGGCACAGGACTTGCTACCTTTACGTTTAAGTTTAGCGAACTTCGGGTTGAGGCAAGTTGCGACAGTGAATCATTGTTTCTCGAAAAATCTGTGTTTCTCGCGGACAATGACGACCAAGAGCAGCGAGCCCGTGACGTTTCCGGTTGACCGACGCGGTCCAGTTACGTTCGATCAACACCACCAATAGGAAAGCGCCATGCTCGGATACCTCATTCGCCGGATTCTTGCGGCCATACCCGTTATGGGTGTGGTGGCCCTGTTTGTCTTCCTGCTGCTTCGGCTGACGCCCGGCGATCCTGCCGCGATCATCGCCGGCGATAACGCGACGGCCGAGCAGCTCGACCGCATCCGGACGCAGCTCGGCCTCAACGAACCGCTCTACACGCAGTTTTTCAGCTGGGTCTGGCGGCTGCTGCACGGTGACTTCGGCACCTCGCTGATCTCCAACGTGCCTGTGCTGCAGATGGTCAACCAGCGCATCGAGCCCTCTTTGAGCATTGCATTGAGCGTGATGCTGGTTTCGATCCTTGTTGCGATCCCGCTCGGCGTCATCGCCGCATGGAAACATGGCACATGGATCGACCGTTTCGTGATGGCGCTGTCAGTGATCGGCTTCTCCGTGCCGGTGTTCGTGATCGGTTACGTGCTGGTCCAGGTGTTCGCAATCGAACTGCGCTGGTTTCCGGTGCAGGGTTTCCGCAGCATCTCGCGTGGATTCGGGCCGTTCTTCGAGCGCATCACGCTGCCGACCGTTGCGCTGTCCTTTGTCTATGTCGCGCTAATCGCGCGCATGACCCGCGCGGCGATGCTCGGAGTGCTCGGCGAAGACTATGTCCGCACCGCGCGCGCCAAGGGCATCAACGAGAGCGGTGTGCTGTTCCGCCACGCGCTGCGTAACGCCGCCGTGCCGGTCATCACGGTGATCGGTACCGGCTTCGCACTGCTGATCTCCGGCGTCGTCGTCACCGAAAGCGTGTTCAACCTGCCCGGCATCGGTCGCTTGACGGTCGACGCCGTGCTGGCGCGGGATTTTCCCGTGATCCAGGCCATGATCCTTTTGACCTCGGGCGTTTATGTCGGGGTCAATTTGCTTATCGACCTTGCCTACGCACTGCTCGATCCCAGAATTCGTTACTAGGAATCTGTATCTGATGGCGATCGAATCCCTTCCCAACCCGGCCCTCCCCTCCCGCAGCGGTCCGTCGCTCGGCTTTCTCACCGCGACGCCGATTATCGCCTTGGCGACGATTTGCCTGACGCTGGTGATCCTGTCGGCGATCTTCGCACCGTGGCTGACGTCGCACGATCCGCAATTGCTGGCACCCGCCTTGCGGCTGAAGCCGGCCAGTTCGGAATATCTGCTCGGCACCGACGCTTACGGCCGCGACGTGCTGGCGCGCATCCTCTATGGCGGTCGCATCTCGCTGCTGATCGGCCTCGGCGCCGCCGTCACCAGTATTGTCATCGGCCTGTTCATCGGCCTGTTCTCGGGCTTTTTCAAATTGGCCGACGCTGTGATGATGCGTGTCATGGACGGCCTGATGGCGATGCCCGGCGTGCTGCTGGCCATCGCCGTCGTGTCGCTGTCAGGCGCCACCCTGACGACAGTGCTGATTGCGATCACTATTCCGGAAATCCCCCGTGTCGCGCGACTGGTGCGTTCCGTGGTGCTGTCGGCGCGTGAGGAGCCCTATGTGGAGGCGGCGATCTCGCTCGGCTCCAGCATGCCGAAGATCATGTTGAAGCATCTGATGCCCAACACGGTGGCGCCGCTGATCGTCCAGGGCACCTTCATCGCCGCATCCGCCATTCTCACCGAGGCGATCCTGTCGTTCCTCGGCGCCGGCATCAGCCCGGAGACCCCGACCTGGGGGAATATCATGGCCGAGGGTCGCGCCTTCTTCCAGGTCAAGCCATCGCTGATCTTCTGGCCGGGACTACTGCTCTCGATTGCCATCCTCTCCGTCAATCTGATCGGCGACGCTGCCCGCGATGCGCTCGATCCCCGCATGAAACAGCGTGAGGCCGGCAAGTGAGTGAACTAGTGAACCCCACCGTGAATACCCGCCCCATCGCACTGGAAATCGAAAACCTCGTCGTCGGCGTCGGCAAGAGCGGCGCCGGCAAGAAGATCATCGACGGCATTTCTCTCCAGGTGCGCCAGGGCGAAACGCTCTGCGTGGTCGGCGAAAGTGGTTCCGGCAAGTCGGTGACCTCGCTCTCCACCATGGGCCTGCTGCCGCGAGATTCACTCAAAGCCATCGGCGGCAGCATTAAGTTGGTCGGCGAAGATGTGCTGCAGGCCAGCGACCGGCGGCTGCGCGAGCTCCGCGCCACCACCATGGCGATGATCTTCCAGGAGCCGATGACGGCGCTCAATCCAGTCGTCCCCGTTGGCAAGCAGATCGACGAAGTACTACGCACCCACACCAGTCTCGGCGCCAGCGCCCGCCGTGCGCGCATTCTCGACATGATGGAACAAGTGCGGCTTCCCGATGTGAAGCGCATCTTCGCGTCCTATCCGCACCGCCTGTCGGGCGGCCAGCGCCAGCGCATCATGATCGCCATGGCGCTCGTGCTGGAGCCGAAACTGCTGATCGCCGATGAGCCAACGACAGCGCTCGACGTCACCACCCAGGCGCAAATTCTCAAGCTGATGCGCGACCTTCAGAAGGATCACGGCACCGCCGTGCTGTTCATCACTCACGACATGGGCGTGGTGGCCGACATCGCCGATCGCGTCGCCGTGATGCGTCATGGACGGCTGGTGGAAACCGGAGCATTGAAGGATATTCTGAGCGCGCCCACGCAGGACTATACTCGTAACCTGCTGTCGTCGGTGCCGAGCCTCATTCCCCGCGCGGCCCGCGAGGAAGTGGGCTTCAATCCAGTCGTGCTCGAAGCGAATGAGCTCGGCAAGGTCTATCGCGAGCGTTCCATGTTCGGGAAACCACGCGAAGTCCACGCAGCCCAGGACGTCACGCTGACACTGCGCAAGGGCCGCACGCTCGGCATCGTCGGCGAAAGCGGCTCCGGCAAATCGACCGTGGCGCGCTGTATCGTCCGACTGATCGATCCAACCTCGGGCGGCATCCGTCTCGCCGGACGCGAAATCTCCGATCTGTCACGTCACGCGTTGCAGCCGCACCGCAAGAAGATACAGATCGTCTTCCAGGACCCCTATCGTTCCCTCAATCCGCGCATCACCATCGGCGAGTCCATTTGCGAAGGTCCGATCAATTTCGGCACCAAACATTCGGTGGCCATGGCCAGAGCGCGTGAACTGCTCGAACTGGTCGGTCTTCCACCTGACGCAGTGTCGCGCTATCCGCACCAGTTCTCCGGCGGCCAGCGCCAGCGCATCGCCATTGCGCGCGCGCTAGCCCTCGATCCGGAAGTTCTGGTGGCCGACGAGGCCGTCTCGGCCCTCGACGTCTCGGTGCAGGCGCAGGTGCTGCGGCTGCTCGACGACATCCAGACCCGGCTCGGCATCGCCATCCTGTTCATCACCCACGATCTGCGCGTCGCCGCCCAGATTTGCGACGACGTTGCCGTAATGCAGCATGGTCGGGTGGTGGAACAGGGCCCGGCGGCGGAAGTCCTCGCAAATCCGCAACAGCCCTATACGCGCCAGCTGCTTGACGCGGCGCCCGGACGAGGATGGGATTTCGCCAACTTCCGCGCGGTCGATGGCAGCACCACCGTGCCGGCGGCCTGAGCCCATACCGAAACTGACCCTGGATTCTGAATGACCCGTATCGCTGTCGGCGGCTTTCTGCACGAGACGAACACGTTTGCGCCGACCAAGGCGACCTATGAGGCCTTCGTGCATGGCGGCGGCTGGCCGTCGATGACGCATGGCGCCGACGTCCTCAAGGTGATGCGTGGCATCAATGTCGGCCTCGCCGGCTTTATCGAGGAAGCCGAGACACGCGGCTGGGAGCTGATCCCGACCATCGCCTGCGGCGCGAGCCCTTCGGCGCATGTCACCAGGGACGCGTTTGAGCGCATCGTCGGCGAGATGATTGACGGCATCAGGGCAGCGCTTCCCCTCGATGCGGTCTATCTCGATCTGCATGGCGCCATGGTCACCGAACATCTCGACGACGGCGAAGGCGAAATCGCGCGGCGCGTGCGCGAGGTGATCGGGCCGGACATCCCGTTCGTGGTCAGCCTCGACCTGCATGGCAACATCTCGCCGGAAACGGTCGAATATACCGACGCGCTGATCGCCTATCGCACCTATCCGCATGTGGACATGGCCGACACCGGCCGCGCCTGCGCACGCCACATGGACTTGCTGCTCGCCGGCAACCGCTTCGCCAAGGCGTTCCGGCAATTGCCGTTCCTGATTCCGATCAGCTGGCAATGCACCAATGACGAGCCGACCAAGAGCATTTATCTGAAGCTGGCCGCCCTGGAACATGACCAGGTGCCAACGCTGTCGTTCTGCCCGGGCTTTCCTGCCGCCGATTTCGCGCATTGCTGCCCGAGCGTATTCGCCTATGGCGTGACACAGGCTGATGCCGACGCCGCAGCGGACACCATCGTCAAGCTGGTGATGGGCCACGAAGACGATTTCGACGGCAAGATCTACAGGCCGGATGAAGGCGTGTTGCATGCCATGGAATTGGCGAAGACCCTCACCAAGCCGGTCGTCATCGCCGACACCCAGGACAATCCCGGCGCCGGCGGCGACAGCGACACCACCGGCATGCTGCGCGCGCTGGTGAAGAACAAGGCGATCAAGGCGGCCCATGGCGTGATCTACGATCCCGCTGCGGCGAAGGCTGCCCATCAGGCCGGCGAAGGCGCCACGGTCAAACTCTCCATCGGCGGCAAGTCGGGCATTCCCGGCGATGCGCCTTACGAGAACATGTTCGTGGTCGAGAAACTGTCGGACGGCAAGTTCGTCGCCAATGGCCCCTACTATGGCGGTCGCGACATGGATATGGGCCTCTCGGCCTGTCTGCGTATCGACGACGTCCGCGTCGTCATCTCCTCGCACAAGGCCCAGCTCGCCGACCAGTCGATGTATCGCTATGTCGGTATCGAGCCGACTGAGCAGAACATTCTCGTTAACAAGAGCTCGGTGCATTTCCGCGCCGACTTCGAGCCCATCGCCGGCAAGCTGCTGATCTGCGCCGCGCCCGGCGCGATGCCGGCGGATACGTCGGTGCTGCCCTGGAAACATCTGCGTCCGGGCATCCGGCTGAAGCCGAACGGCGAACCATTTACGCCCCAGACCTCATCACCTGCCCTCGTGCCGTGAACGGATAGACCCATGCCCACACTCGAACGTATCGACGCTTTCGCTGACGAACTCACCGCCATCCGCCGCGACTTGCACGCGCATCCGGAAATCGGCTTCGAGGAAGTCCGCACCTCCGGCATCGTTGCCGACAAGCTGACCTCCTGGGGCGTGGAAGTGCATCGCGGCCTCGGCGGTACCGGCGTCGTCGGCGTGCTGAAGGGCAAAGGCTCGGGCACCAAGCGCATCGGTCTGCGCGCCGACATGGACGCGCTGCCGATGGAAGAAAACACCAATCTCGCCTGGCGCTCCACCATTCCCGGCCGTTTTCACGGCTGCGGTCATGATGGCCACACCACCATGCTGCTCGGCACCGCTCGCTATCTCGCCGAGACTCGCAATTTCGACGGCACCGTGCATTTCATCTTCCAGCCCGCCGAGGAAGGCCTCGGCGGTGCGCGCGCGATGATCAAGGACGGTCTCTTCAAGCAGTTTCCCTGCGATGAAATCTACGGTCTGCACAATGCACCAGACATGAATCACGGCGAAGTCGGCATCTTCCCGGGCCCTGCAATGGCCGCCGCTGATTTCTTCGACATCACCATCCGGGGCTACGGCGCCCATGGCGCGATGCCGGAGCGCTCCAAGGATCCTGTCGTGATCGCGATGTCGCTCGGTCAGGCGATGCAGTCGATCGTGAGCCGCAACGTCAATCCGTTCGAATCCGCGGTGCTGTCGATCACCCAGATCCATTCCGGCTCGGCCTATAACGTCATCCCGGATGACGCCAAGCTCTGCGGCACCGTGCGCTGTTTCTCCGAGAAGGTCCGGATGCAGATCCGCGAGCGGATGCATGCGCTCGCCGCCGGCATTGCGACGGCATTCGACTGCGAGATCAAGGTCGATATCCGCGACGGCTTCAGCGTGCTGGTCAATCAGGAAGAACATTCCAAGGCCGTCGAAGACGTTGCACGCACAATCGTTGGCGACGCCAATGTGATCACCCGCGCGAAGCCGAAAATGGGCTCCGAAGATTTCGCCGATATGCTGCATGCTGTGCCCGGCGCCTATTTCTGGGTCGGCCAGGAAGGCTCGGTGCCGGTGCACAATCCCGGCTACTATCTTGACGATAAAATCCTGCCCATCGGCGCCAGCATGTTCGCCCGCATCGTCGAAACCCGGCTGCCAGCGTAAGAAGCGGCAGCCAACGCTGCAGCATAATTCCGCAGGATGGGTTGAGAGCAGCGAAACCCGTCACGCTTGTGTGCGAAGGATGGGTTTCGCAAGGGCCCTACCCATCCTACAATCCTGCACCTAGCACGTCATTCCGGGGCGCGCGCGTCTTCGCGCGCGAACCCGGAATCCAGTAGTAATGAAAACACGTCGGGATTCCGGGTTCGCGCCAAGTGGCGCGCCCCGGAATGACCAGTGAACCAAAATAAAAACAGGGAAGAAACCATCATGGCCTATGAGACCATCCTCTACAGTGTGGAAGAGCAGATCCTCACCATCACGCTCAACCGCCCCGAAAAGCTCAATGCCTATAACGCCACCATGCAGGCCGAGCTGATCGATGCCTTCGACAAAGCCGATGCCGACGACAATGTGCGCGCGATCATCGTGACCGGTGCCGGACGTGGTTTCTGCGCGGGTGCGGATCTCTCTTCGGGCGCCGACACCTTCGATCGCGATGCGCGGCGCGGCCCGGTGAAGCGCCTCGCCAGCGGCGATGTCGATTACAGCGATCCGATGGTGCGCGATGGCGGCGGTCAGGTGACACTGCGCATCTTCAAATGCCTCAAGCCGGTCATCGCCGCGGTGAACGGCCCGGCCGTTGGCATCGGCGCCACCATGCAGCTCGCGATGGACATCCGCATCGCCTCGGAAGCCGCACGCTTCGGCTTCGTGTTCTCCCAGCGCGGTATCGTGCCGGAAGCCGCGTCGAGCTGGTTCCTGCCGCGCCTCGTCGGCATCTCCCAGGCGCTGGAATGGTGCTACTCCGGTCGCGTGTTCCCGGCACAGGAGGCTCTCGCCGGCCGACTCGTCAGCAAGGTCGTGCCGCCCGATGAGTTGCTGCCGACCGCGCGCGCGCTGGCGAAGACCTTCATCGACAAGACCGCGCCGGTGTCCGTCGCGCTGATCCGCCAGATGATGTGGCGCATGATGGGCGCGGACGATCCGATGGAAGCGCACAAGATCGACAGCCGCGGCATCTATACGCGCGGTCGCTCCGAGGACGTCAAGGAAGGCGTCGTGGCCTTTCTCGAGAAGCGCCCGGCCGAATTCAAGAACAAGGTCAGCACGGACATGCCGAGCTATTTCCCCTGGTGGGACGAGCGCGGTTACAAATAGGACGACGAATGAATCCGACGCCCTCTGGTCGTCCACTTGAGGGCGTCATTTTCCTGCACGGCATTAGCCGGTCGTTCCGATCTTTCATCAAAATGCAGCAGGCGGTCGAAGCCGCAGGCTTCGCCACGCGGAACATTGGCTATCCCAGCCGGCGCAAGACGCTGTCTGCACTGGCCGATGACATCCATCCCGCCATCGCGCCGTTTGCCGAAGCCAACGAAGGCTGCACGCATTTCGTCTGCCATTCGATGGGGGGGCTCCTGGCGCGTGTCTATCTGGCGCGCCACCGTCCATCACGTCTGGGCCGCGTGGTGATGCTGGGCACGCCGAATGGCGGCAGCGAAATCGCCGATCTGTTCAAGAACTGGCTGCCCTATCGCCAGTATTTCGGCCCGGCGGGGCAACAACTCGTTACGATGCGGGATGACGTAACTGAGGCGATGCTTCCTCCAGTTGACTATCCGGTCGGCATCATCGCCGGCGATCGCACGCTCGATCCGATCGCTTCGCGCTTGATGTTGCGTGGCCCGAATGATGGTCGTGTCACCGTCGCGCGCACAAAACTTGAAGGCATGACTGACCACCTCGTCATCCACGCGTCACATGCGATGATGATCCGGAACCGGGAAGCAATCATGCAGACCAGCGCCTTCCTGAAGGACGGCCAGTTTCGGCGCTGAGCGCTCAGCCCATGGTCAGCGCCACACGGCCGATCGCCTTGCGCTCCGTCAGCAGCCGCATGGCAGCCGCAACATCCACCAGCGGCAGGCGATGCGAAACATTTGGCCTGATCTTTCCTGCTTCTGCCCATGCGAGGAGCTGCGCGATGCGGGCTTCGCCGATCTTCGGATCGCGCCGTGCTGCCTCGCCAGCGCGGACGCCGAGCACGCTGGCGCCTTTGATGAGTACGAGATTGGTTTTCGCCACGCCAATGCCACCGGTGAAGCCGATCACCAGCAGCCGCGCGCCCCAATTGATGCAGCGCAGGCTCTGCTCGAATATCTCGCCACCCACAGGGTCGAACACCACATCGGCGCCCTTGCCATCGGTGAGACATTTGACGGCGTCCCTGAACGGTTCGGCGCCATACAGCACGCCGTGATCCGCGCCGCGCGCTTTGGCGACAGCAAGCTTCTCTTCCGATGATGCAACCGCGATTACCGTGGCGCCCAGCAGCTTTCCGATCTCCACCGCTGCTAGACCGACGCCGCCGCCGGCACCATGCACCAGCAGCGTCTCGCCCGGCTTGATCTGGCCGCGATCGACCAGCGCATGATGCGCGGTGCCATGCGCGGCGAGAAACGTCGCCCCCTCCGCGTAGTCGAATGTCGATGGCAGCGGGGTGAGTTGCGCCGGCGCAACCACGACTTCGTCCGCATAGCCGCCATGACGCAGCTTGACGATGACGCGATCCCCGACCACGATGCCGGGCACATCGCCGGCGACTTCGCTGACATCGCCGGCGGCTTCCATGCCCGGCGTGAACGGTAGTTCGGGCTTGAGCTGATATTCGCCGGCCGCCATCAGAATGTCAGGAAAATTTATCCCGGCGGCACGCACGGCAACCCGGACCTGCCCGGGTTTCAGCGGCACTGATGCAAATTGTTCGAGGCGCAGGCTATCAGGTGACCCGAGCTCGCGGCAAACGATTGCTTTCGGCATCAGGCGGCGCTCTCGGCGCTTCCAGCGCCAACGCGGCGACGCTGCAGCGCCTCGCGGATCAGCGGCAGGCGGTCATTGCCGAAATACATGTCGGTCTTGTCGAGATAGATGGTCGGCGAGCCGAAGCCGCCCCGTGCGATCACATCATCAGTGTTGACCTTGAGCTGGTCCTTGATCGCCTGATCGCCGATGCCCGCGAAGAATTTCGCGGGATCGATGCCGGTGCGCGTGCAGATCTCGGTCAGGACGTCATCCCTGGAGATATCCTTGTCGTCGCCCCAATAGGCTTCGAACACCGCGCGCGCAAACGGCACCATCGCATCGTTTCCAAGCCAGATGCAGCCGCGCATCGCCTTGACGCTGTTCACCGGAAACACCGCTGGCGGCATCTTGATCGCCAGGCCCGCCGAGCGCGCCCAGTCGCCAAGGTCCTTCTTCATGTAGCGCGCCTTCGCCGGCACCGGCGTCTTGCGCGATTCATAGACGCTGGGATTGATCGAATTGAAGATGCCGCCGACCAGAATGGGCCGCCACGAGATTTCCTCGCCGAATTCCTTCGCCAGTGGCTGGATGTTGTGGAAGGCGAGGTAGGTCCAGGGGCTGGAACAGTCGAAGAAGAATTCGATCATGGGTGTTTCCTCGTTTTGTTATTATTTTCTTCGTCATGCGCGCCCCGGAATGACGAGCTCTATTGCTGCGCCTGCGCATGCGCCGGTGCATCGACACCGAACATGATCTTCCTCGCCTGCTCATCCATCGGCTTCTTCTCTTGCTTGCCGACGGCAAGCCCTGCCTGTACCTGCGGCCGCGCGCGGACGAGCGCAAACCAGCGCTTCACGTTCGGGAAATCATCCAGCGTCAGCCCCTGCGCCTTATGGGTCATGATCCACGGAAAGCACGCCATATCGGCGACGGAGTAGTCGCCGGCGATGTAATCGTGGCCTTCCCCGAGATGCGCATCGAGTACGCCGTACAGGCGCTTGGCTTCGCGGGTATAGCGATCCATCGCATAGGGAATCTTCTCGGGGGCATAGAGCAGGAAATGTCCGTTCTGGCCGAGCATCGGACCGAGCCCGCCCATCTGCCACATCAGCCATTGCATGACGTCGAAACGCTTTCGCATCTCGGCCGGCATGAAACGGCCGGACTTCTCCGCGAGATAGATCAGGATTGCGCCGCTCTCGAAAATCGAGACCGGTGCGCCGCCATCAGCGGGCGCATGATCGACAATGGCCGGCATGCGGCCGTTGGGGCTGAGTTTCAAAAATTCTGGCTGGTGCTGGTCGCCGCGACCGAGCTGCATCGGGACGACCGTATAGGGCAGCCCGCATTCTTCCAGCATGATCGAGATTTTCCAGCCGTTCGGCGTCGGCGCATAGTGCAGGTCGATCATGGCGTCCTCGATGCGTTTTGGCCGATCCTAGCCCTCCCTTATGGATGCGCCAATCCCATATACGGAGGGTCAGGAACGTGGCAGATAGGCCTCCGCAAAACACAATTTCCGGGGAGCGAACAAATGCTGTTTCCAACCACCATCGCCGGCTCGCTGCCGAAGCCCGAATGGCTCGCCGAGCCGAACAAGCTGTGGCCAACCTGGCGCTCCTCCGGCGACGAACTCGCGCGCGCCAAGCGCGATGCGACGCTGCTGGCGGTGAAGGTTCAGGAAGACGCCGGCGTCGATATCGTCACCGAAGGCGAACAGGCGCGGCAGCATTTCGTCCATGGCTTTCTGGAAAAGGTCGACGGCATCGACTTCGCCCACAAGGTCGAGATGGGCATCCGCAAGGATCGCTACAAAGCGATGGTGCCGCAGGTGATCGCGCCGCTGCAGCTGAGGGGCCGCGTTCACGCCTTCGAGGCGCAGGCTGCCCGCGCGCATACAAAGAACAAGTTCAAGTTCACGCTGCCCGGCCCGATGACCATTATCGACACATTGTCGGACAGCTATTACGGCGACCGCGTGAAAATGGCTTTCGCTTTCGCCGAATTGCTGAACCAGGAAGCGCTCGCGCTGCAGGCCGACGGCGTCGACATGATCCAGTTCGACGAGCCGGCCTTCAACGTCTTCATGGACGAAGCCGCCGACTGGGGCGTCAAGGCCCTCGAGCGGGCCGCGCAGGGCCTTACTTGCGCGACAGCCGTTCACATCTGCTACGGCTACGGCATCAAGGCCAATACCGACTGGAAAGAAACCCTCGGCAGTGAGTGGCGGCAATATGAGGAGATATTCCCGGCCATCGACGCCAGCCCGATCCAGCAGGTCGCCATCGAATGCCGCAATTCGCGCGTGCCACTGGAATTGCTGGGACTGCTGAAAAACAAGATCGTGCAGGCCGGCGTGATCGACGTCGCCAGCGATGAGGTCGAGACGCCAGAAGACGTCGTCGCCACCATCGAGGCCGTGATGAAACACGTGCCGAAGGACAAGATCGTGCCGACGACCAATTGCGGCATGGCTCCGATGCAGCGCGATATCGCGGAAGCGAAACTGCGGGCATTGGGTGCGGGTACGAAGCTCGCAAGGCAGAAGCTGGGGTAACCCCGGCTCTCTCGATGTCATGGCCGGGCTTGACCCGGCCATCCAACTTCCTCTTTCCGTTACGAGCAAGAAAGATGGATGCCCGGGTCAAGCCCGGGCATGACGGAGTGAGATCGTTAGTTCTGAGCACTTTCGTGCAGCATCGGACGATAGCCCGTGCGAAACGCATTCAGCGTCGATGGTGGCGTCAGCAATTGCGCATCGACGGGTTCGACATCAACCACGCGATACCCAGCAAACGACCATCGCAACGCCCGCCCCTGCGCGATCAGATAGCTCTCACCACCCGCCTGCACCATCGCTCCGTCCGGCAGTGCGGCAATCGTCCCATCCAGCGGATGCAATCGCTTCTTCCTGTTAGCCAGCCGCTCACGATGCAGCACCGCATCGATCTCCGTCGCCCGCACACGCGTGACGCCGTTGCCCTCCTCCCACGCCGCGCGAAAGCGGTTGGCATCGTCGCGGCGGCAATAGAAGCATGGGCGGTGACCGGCGGCGAAGGATGTGGCCTCGTCGAGGAAGAACAGCTCGGTCCAGCTGCGTGTCGCCATGACATCGCGGCGACGCCCGCGAAACTCGCAGACGCAAGTGATCCAGGCCGGATTCGACCAGCGCCTGTTCAGGAGCGTTTTGGTCGAAGGATCATGGATGATGCCACGATTGCCGGTGAACGTTCCGCGTTCCGGTGTCGCGACAGTATCGCCTGCCGGCGTGACACGATTTTGCAGCGGCATATCCCTGTCCTCTCCACGTCATTGCGAGCGCAGCGAAGCAATCCAGAAGCAACAAGCCAAGACTGGATTGCTTCGTCGCAAGTGCTCCTCGCAATGACGGCTGAAGAGCTGGTGCCCTAGCCTGCGCCTTCGCGCATCGGAGGCTGGAACGACAGGCCGAGATCCCACGGAAAAAAGATCCAGGTGTCCTGCGACACCTCGGTGATGTACGTATCCACCAGCGGCCGGCCCATGGGCTTGGCATAGACAGTCGCAAAGTGCGCTTTCGGCAGCATGTCGCGAACGATACGCGCCGTCTTGCCGGTATCAACGAGGTCGTCGATGATCAGGAGGCCCTTGCCGTCGCCGCCGCCGAGTTTCAGCGCATCGGCCGAGAGCCCCTTCAGTACCTGCAACTCGCCGCGCTTGTTGTGCTCATAGCTCGCGATGCACACCGTATCGATGACGCGCACGCCGAGTTCGCGCGCCACGATCGCTGCCGGCACGAGGCCGCCACGCGTGATGGCGATGATCGCGTGAAATGGACCGGCGCTGTTCAGCCGCCAGGTCAGCGCGCGGCAATCGCGATGGAATTGATCCCAGGACACCGGGAATGCCTTGCCGGCGCGCTCCTCAGCACTCAATTCCGGATGATCGGCCATGTTCGTCTCCTCACATCGGTCGCCCTCAGGCGGCCGGACTTATGTTGATCCACTCGTTAGTTCACTCTTAATTTCACTTGGGCGCGTTGATTGTCGCCAACATCGCCTTGACGGCCTCCATTGCCGCATTGAGCTTATCCTGATCGCGCGAACGCACCACCAGATTGGTGTTCGGCTTGCCCTGTTCGTCCATGAACGGATAGCTGCCGATGATCGTGTCCGGATGCGCCTTCGCGATATCGCGCAGCGGACCACCAACGTCCCCCTCCCGCGCATTGGCCTTCACCGTATCGGATAGCATCCGCAAACCAGATTTCAGCTTCGGCGACACGATGTCCATCATCGCCTGCATGATCGTTGGCACGCCGGCCATCACGATCACATTGTCGATCTTGAAGCCGGGCGCCAGGATGGTCGCGCTCTGGATCAGGTCGGCGCCGTCAGGGATGCGTGCCATCCGCAGCCGGGCTTCGTTCAGGTCGGCGCCGAAGCGCTCCTGGAAACGCGCGACCACTTCGGGATGATGATCGATCTTGACGCCGAACGCCTTGGCGACCGCATCCGCTGTGATGTCGTCGTGGGTGGGGCCGATGCCGCCAGTGGTAAAAACGTAGGTGTAGCGTTTACGCAGCGCATCGAGTGCCGCGACGATATCCGGCTCATCATCGGAGACGACGCGGACTTCCTTGAGATCGATGCCGATATTGGTGAGGTACTCGGCAATGAAGCCGATGTTCTTGTCCTTGGTCCGACCTGACAGAATCTCGTCGCCGATCACCAGGATGCCCGCGGTCACAATCTCGGTCATTTGTCGTTCCTCACCATTCCCGGGACCATGCGCAGGCAAAGTCCTGATGTCACGGGGTTTTGCTGCCGAAACGAGCAGCGTCCAGCCGTTTTTTCAGGCAGCTTTACACGCATCTCATACGAATTGCTCTTGTTGAATGCATATCGTGCTGGCCCGCCCCTTGCTACCATCCCTTTCAGTCGTGCAATCTCCGTACGGCCTCGAAACAACAGTCAGGGTACATGGCAGTCGCGTTCGACGAAATGAACGGGCCCCAAGGCGAACTCCGCCCGGCCTATGAAGAACTCTCCCGCTGGCTCAAGGAGACGCCTCCGGACGCTTTGGAACATCGCCGCCAGGAAGCGGAGCTGCTGTTCCGCCGGATCGGCATCACCTTCGCGGTTTACGGCGACTCCGAATCCACCGAACGGCTGATCCCCTTCGACGTCATTCCGCGGATCATTTCCGGCAAGGAATGGACCCTGCTGGAAAAGGGCCTGAAGCAGCGCACCCGCGCCATCAACATGTTCCTCAAGGACATCTATCACGGCCGCGAAATTCTCCGCGCCGGCCTGATCCCCGATGACCTGATCTTCCAGAACCCGGTGTTCCGTCCGGAGATGAACGGTCAGGACGTCCCGCACGACGTCTATGTCCACATCGCCGGCATCGATATCGTCCGCACCAATCCGGATGAATTCTTCGTTCTCGAAGACAATGCCCGCACGCCTTCCGGTGTCTCCTACATGCTGGAGAACCGCGAGATCATGATGCGGCTTTTCCCCGACCTGTTCGCGCGGCATCGCGTCGCGCCGGTCGAGAAATATCCAGACGAGCTACTGTCCTGCCTGCGCTCCGTCGCACCGCGCTCGGCCTCGACGGAACCGACCGTCGCGCTGATGACGCCCGGCGTCTACAACTCGGCCTACTACGAACACTCGTTCCTGGCCGACAAGCTCGGCGTAGAACTCGTCGAGGGCCGCGACCTCATCGTCAAGAACGATGAAGTCTTCATGCGCACCACTGAAGGCCTCAAACGCGTCGACGTGATCTATCGCCGCGTCGATGACGATTTCCTCGATCCCCTTACCTTCCGCCCGGATTCAGCACTCGGCGTCCCCGGCCTGATGTCCGCCTATATGGCCGGCAACGTCACGCTGGCCAACGCAGTCGGCACCGGCATCGCCGACGACAAGGCGATCTACAGCTACATGCCGGAAGTGGTGAAGTTCTATCTCGGCGAAGAGCCGATCCTGAAGAATGTGCCGACCTGGCGCTGCCGCGAACCTGGCGATCTCGCTTACGTGCTCGATCACCTCGGCGAACTCGTCGTCAAGGAAGTCCACGGCTCCGGCGGTTACGGCATGCTGATCGGCCCTGCCGCGACCAAGGCGACCATCGAGGCGTTCCGCGACAAGCTGAAGCGCGAGCCGGAAGGCTTCATCGCCCAGCCGACGCTGGCGCTGTCGACCTGCCCGACCTGCACCGAGTCAGGCCTCGCGCCGCGGCATGTCGATCTTCGCCCCTTCGTGCTCACCGGCAGCAAGAACGTCTCCATCGTCGCCGGCGGCCTGACCCGCGTGGCGCTGAAGGAAGGCTCACTGGTGGTGAATTCCAGCCAGGGCGGCGGCACCAAGGATACATGGATACTGGATGAGTAATTTAGGTTTGATAGCATTACTGACCACCGCCGCCGGTGCGCTCCCCTCCCCCTTGCGGGGAGGGGTCGGGGGTGGGGGTCCACAATTGACGTCGTCCCGTGTTGTTACCCCCCTCCCCAACCCTCCCCCGCAAGGGGGGAGGGAGAAGAGCTGAGCATGCTGTCGCGCACCGCCGAGAACCTTTACTGGCTAGCCCGCTATGTCGAACGCGCCGAATATCTCGCGCGCACGATCGAGGCGACACTGCGCGTCACCGCGCTGCCGAATACCTATATCGGCCAGACCAACGAATGGGATTCGGCGCTCCTGACCGCAGGCGTCAGCGCGGCCTTCTACGAGATCTACGAGGAAGCCAACGAGACCAACGTCGTCGAATATCTCTCGTTCTCGACGGCCAATCCCTCCTCGATCCGCAACTGCATCGAAGCCGCACGCCTGAACTCGCGCTCGGTCCGCACCGCACTGACTGGCGAGATGTGGGACACGATCAACAGCGCCTGGCTGGAACTGCAATCCGCCTGGAGCGGCGGCGCCAAGACACGCGAGCAACTGGCGAACTTCCTCCGCTTCGTGCAGGAAACATCGCTGCGCTTCGACGGCTCGGCCTACCGCACCATGCTGCGCAACGATGCCTACTGGTTCTCGCGGCTCGGCCTGCATCTGGAACGCGCCGACAACACCGCGCGCATTCTCGACGTCAAATATCATCTGCTACTGCCCGAAGACGAACATGTCGGCGGCCCGCTCGACTACTATCAATGGACCTCGATCCTGCGTTCGGTCTCCGCACTGACTGCCTATCACTGGGTCTATCGCGAGACGCTGAAGCCCTGGCTGATCGCTGATCTGCTGATCCTCAATGACACGCTGCCGCGCTCGCTGGCGAGCTGCTACGGCAATCTGGTCCGCAATCTCGACCAGATCGGCGTGTCCTATGGCCGTCAGGGCGCAGCGCAGCGCCACGCCCGCGGCGTCCGAAACCGCCTCGAACACAGCAACATGCAGGATATTTTCCAGCATGGGTTGCATGAATTCATCCAGGAATTCATTGCAGATAACAGCCGTCTGGGCGACATCATTGCCAAACAATACCTGATTTGAGCTAGCGTCCCGGCTCATCTGCAGATTCGGACACGTTGCCATGCGCCTGCGTATCGCCCATTCGACCACCTATCGCTACGAGCCGCCGGCTTCGGGCGTGATCCAGATTTTGCGGATGACGCCGGGCAGCCATGACGGCCAGTATGTCGCCGAGTGGCAGATCGATGTCTCCACGGATTCGCGCCTGGATTTGCATGAGGACGCGTTCGGCAACGTCACCCATGTGCTGACCCATGGGCCGATCGCCGACCTCACCGTGACCGTCGAAGGCCTGATCGACACCCAGGACACCGGAGGCGTGCTGAAGGGCACCGATGAGCGGTTTCCGCCGAGCTTCTTCCTGCGCCAGACCGACCTGACCGACGCCAGCGCGGCGATGCAGTCCTTCGCCAAGGACCTTGCGCCAAGCGCGGAAACTGACGTGCTCGGCTTCCTGCACGCGTTGATGATGGCCATCAACGAGCACATGACCTTCGACGTCGATCCAACCAGCACCGGCACTTCGGCCAGCGAGGCCTTCATCGGCAAGCGTGGCGTCTGCCAGGATTACGCGCAGATCTTCATCGCCTGTGCCCGCTCGGCCGGCGTCCCTGCCCGCTTCGTCTCCGGCCATTTCTGGCGTGCCGATGGCGAGACCAACCAGCAGGCCGGCCATGCCTGGGCCGAGGCCTATGTGCCCGATCTCGGCTGGGTCGGCTTCGACCCAGCGAATGCCATCTGCACCACCGACGCCCATGCCCGCGTTGCCATCGGCCTGGATTACCTCGGCGCAGCCCCCGTCCGCGGCACCCGCTATGGCGGCGGCACGGAAACCCTGACCGTTGCCGTCAAGGTCGATCAGGCCAATGGCCGCGGCCAGTCGCAATCGCAGAGCCAGTCCTGAACGACCTCAAATTGGCTTTCCGAGGTTGCCCGGTCGATACCCACCGCGTAAGACGCTTCCCTGACCAAGGGACCGACGATGACCTATTGCTGCGGAATTCTCGTCAAGGACGGCCTGGTGATGATCGCGGACACGCGCACCAATGCCGGGCTCGACAACATCTCGACCTTCCGCAAGCTGCACATCTTCAACCAGCCCGGCGACCGCATCATGGCGGTGGCCTCCGCGGGCAATCTCGCCATCAGCCAGTCGGTGCTCTCCACCCTGAGCGAGGGCCTCGAGAACCCGACCACCGGCGAGCTGGAGACCCTGCTGAACGCGCCCACGATGTTTCAGGCTGCGCAGCGCATCGGCCGCGCCATCCGGCACGTCAACGCCACCGAGGGCAAGGCGCTGGAGGCCGAGGATATCAATTTCGACGTCTCATTCCTGTTCGGCGGCCAGATCAAGGGCGCCAAGATGCGGCTGTTCATGATCTACCCGGCCGGCAATTTCATCGAATGCACGGTGGACACACCCTATCTGCAGATCGGCGAGCACAAATACGGCAAGCCGGTGCTCGACCGCGCAATGCATTACGACGTTGAATTGTACGAGGCGCTCAAGACCGGCCTGATCTCGATGGACTCGACCATGCGCTCGAATATCGGCGTCGGCCTGCCGATCGATGTGCTGGTGGTGCGCACCGATGTCTGCGACGCCGATCTCAATCACCGTATTGAAGCCGGCGAGCCCTATTTTCACGACCTGCGCTCGCGCTGGTCGGCAGCACTGCGCGCGGCACATCAAAACATTCCGCGCCCGCCCTACAAGAAAGACAATTGAGCGCGGCCGCAATGACCGCAGTTCCGATGAAATGGCGCATCATGACGGAGGCAGACCTGCCATCCGTCCTCGCCATCGCGGATGCCGTTCATCCCGATTTTCCCGAAGATGAGGTCGTGTTCGCGAACCGCCTGGCGCTCGATCCAAACGGTTGCGCCGTGCTCGAGGCCCAGGACGGGATCAAGGGTTACCTCGTCAGCCATCCCTGGCAATTCAGGGAGCCGCCGTCGCTGAACAGCCTGCTGACAATGCCCGCAGCGCCCTCGACCTTCTACATTCACGATCTCGCATTGCTGCCCGAAACCCGCAGATCCGGCGCGGCGACTGTGGCCGTCGATATGATGGCGGCACGCGCCAGGCTGATGCAACTGCCCAACATGACGCTTGTTGCCGTCAACAATTCAGTTCATTTTTGGCAGCGGCACGATTTCACCATCATGCGCGATTCCGAATTGGATCAGAAACTGCAAAGCTACGGCGACAACGCACGTTTCATGGTCCGGGACCTCACTCAAAAAGACCTCTCGTAAAAAGAAAACAGGGACGAAACAGATGACCAACAAAATCGCACTCGTGACCGGAGCTGGCACCGGCGTCGGCCGTGCCGCGTCGCTCGCGCTGATGAATGCCGGTTTCACCGTCGTGCTCGCCGGTCGCCGGCTCGAACTACTGCAAGAGACCCAGAAGCTCGGCGCGGCCAATGGCGGCAAGAGCCTCCCCGTGAGCGCCGACATGGCAGACCCCGCCTCCATCGCCGCGCTGTTCGCCAGGATCATGCAGGAATTCGGCCGGCTCGACGTGCTGTTCAACAATGCCGGCATGGGCGCGCCCGCGATTCCGTTCGAAGACCTCGGCCTCGAACAGTGGCAGGCCGTGGTGAACACCAATCTCACCGCGCCGTTCCTGTGCACGCAGCACGCCTTCCGCATCATGAAGGATCAGACGCCCCGCGGCGGCCGCATCATCAATAACGGCTCGATCTCGGCGCATGCACCGCGCCCATTCTCCGCCGCCTATACCTCGACCAAACACGCCATCACCGGCTTGACCAAGGCCAGCAATCTCGACGGCCGCGCCTATGACATCGCCGTCGGCCAGGTCGATATCGGCAACGCCGCCACACCCATGACCGACCGCATGGTCAACGGCCCCGGCGTGCTGCAGCCCGACGGTACCTCGAAGCAGGAGCCGCGCATGGACGCCAAAGCCGTCGGCGACGCTGTCGCCTATATGGCCGGCCTGCCGCTCGACGCCAATGTGCTGACCATGACGGTCATGGCGACGAAGATGCCGTTCGTCGGACGCGGCTAAAACGTAATCCGCCTCAGCGGCATTGCGATTGCATGACATGGGAAGCCGCGGCATCATCGCCGCGGTTTCGGGGGATTTATGCTGCAGCTACAATCGGCGTTCGGCGTCATCGCGCTTTTGGGGATCGCCTGGGCGCTCGGTGAAAACCGCAGCAAGGTGTCGCTGAGACAGGCCGCAATCGGTCTCGCATTGACGATCGTCGCTGCCGTGATCCTGCTGAAGCTTCCCGTCGTTACGCGCGCCTTCAGCAGCATCAACGATGCTGTCAGCACCATCGCCGCAGCGTCGCGCGCCGGCACCTCCTTCGTGTTCGGTTATCTCGGCGGCGGCGCATTGCCGTTCGATCTCAAGAATCCCGGCGCGGATTTCGTGCTCGCGCTGCAGGCACTCCCCGTGGTGCTGGTCATCAGCGTGCTGACCAGCCTGCTCTTCTACTGGCGTATCCTGCCGCCGATCGTACGCGGCATGGCGTGGCTGCTTGAACGCACGCTCGGCATCGGCGGCGCGGTCGGGCTGTCAACGGCCGCGAACATCTTTCTGGGCATGGTCGAAGCCCCGTTGTTTATTCGCCCTTACCTCGCGCAGCTCACGCGCAGCGAACTGTTTCTGGTGATGACGGGCGGCATGGCGGGGATCGCCGGTACCGTGCTGGTGCTCTATGCCACTTTCATGGCGCCGCTAATCCCCGATGCATCGGCGCATTTCGTGATTGCTTCTGTGCTCTCGGCGCCAGCTGCGATCCTTGTCAGCCTGATCATGGTGCCTGAGACGGAGGATCGTCGCACAGGTGGATTGCTCGCCAATCCGGACGCATCGGCCACGAGCACGATAGATGCGATCGTCAAGGGCACGAGTGCAGGCATCGAACTGCTCGTCAACATCATCGCCCTGCTGTTGGTCTTCGTGGCGCTGATGTATCTCATGAACGCGATCCTCATGATGATGCCCACCGTGGGAGGCAACACGCTGTCAGTACAGCGCATGCTGGGTTACGTGATGGCACCGGTGTGCTGGCTGATGGGCCTGCCGTGGGACCAGGCGCTGACCGCGGGCTCGCTGATGGGCGTCAAGACGATCCTCAACGAGTTGATCGCCTATGTTCAATTGGCGAAGCTCGGTCCCGATGCGCTGGATGCGCGCTCGCGCCTCATCATGCTTTATGCGCTGTGCGGATTTGCAAATTTTGCCAGCCTCGGAATTATGATCGGAGGCATGGGCACCATGGCGCCGGAACGTCGTAACGAAATCAACGCGCTCGGTGTGAAGTCGATCGTCTCGGGGACGCTGACGACCTGCCTAATGGGCGCGATCGTCGGCATGCTCACCTGAGACACGCCGCCAGCGCCGGTCAGCCGATCGTCCGCTGCAGCAGATCGAGCCAGTTGCCCGCGCCGAGCTTGCCGAGCAGCGTCTCGGAATAGCCCTTGTCGCGCAAGGCCACGAACAGCGCCTGCAGGCCCGCGGCGGAGTCGATGGCCTCGGGCACCACCGCGCCGTCGAAATCCGATCCCAGCCCGACGTGATCCTCGCCCAGCTTCTCCAGCAGATAGTCGATCTGCTGCACCATCAGCTCGATGCCGGTGTCGGGCCGCATGCTGCCGTCGGGGCGCAGGAAGCAGGTCGCGAAATTCAGGCCGACCATGCCGCCGGTGTCGCGGATCGCGGCGAGCTGCTTGTCGGTGAGATTGCGCGGCGACGGGCACAGCGCGTGGGCATTGGAATGGGTCGCCACCAGCGGCGCTTTCGACAGCCGCGCCACATCCCAAAAACCCTTCTCGGTGATGTGCGACAGGTCGACCAGAATCTTCAGGTCATTGCAGGCGCCGATCAACCGCTCGCCGGCCGCGGTGAGACCGTCGCCGAGATCGGGCCCGGACGGGAAGTGAAACGGCACGCCATGGCCGAAGATGTTGGTCCGGCTCCACACCGGCCCGATCGACCGCAACCCCGCCGCATAGAGAACGTCGAGGAATCTGAGCTCGGCGTCGATGGCCTCCGCGCCTTCCAGATGGACCACCGCGGCCAGCGCCTTGCGCTCAATGGCGGACCGGATTTCGGCGGTGGTGGTGCAGATCGCCACCGCGCCTGCGGAAGCACGTTCGAGCTGCAGCAGGATGGCCAGTTCGGCGACGACGGAATTGCGCGCCTCGTCCATCGTCAGCGGCTCGGGAAGCGGCACGGCGTAGCGTCCGCCCGTCATCTGCGCCATGAATCCCGATGACGCCTGAGCCGCCGGCGAATACAGCGCGAACAGCCCGCCGACGAACGCGCCGGCCTTCGCCTTCGGCAGGTCGATGTGACCGGCGGCTTCCCCGGTCAGGAAGTCGGATACCGGATCGTGCGATTGCGATTTGTACAGCCGCAGCAGCACATCGTTGTGACCGTCGAAAACCGGAACGGATGCAGTCATGAGATACTCGTTGAGGGCCAGGGCAGCGACGGGCTCAGCATAGCTGATTCAATGCCACTGCGACGCGCGAACAAGGCACGCGTCGCATTTCCGCACGCGAACTACCGGACTTCCACCGTCTTGAATTCCGCCGGCAGGATTACTTCAAGCAATTCGCAATTGTCGGAGTAATCGCGGATCAGGTGCCTGATGCGCGGCGGCTGGGTCCAGCATGACCCCTGACGCATGGTCATCTCGCCCTCGCCTTCCATATAGGCCTTCACCCAGCCATTCAGCACATAGACCAGCTGAAACTCGGCATCGTGATAGTGAAGCTTGGAGACCTCTTTCGGATCGCAAGGTCCGATCAGCCGGATGACATGCGCATGCGCCAAACCGCCGGTCGCAGCGGCAACGCCGAGATCGCGATACTTCGCATAAGCGCGCAGGCCGTCGCCGAGAAATGCTTCTTCCTGATAGTGACTGATCGCGACGCGCTGCTTGCGGCGCGGGCCGGATTTCGCGACAGCTTTTGCACTCGCCTTGGCTGGCTTGCCAACCGCGAACTTCTTTGCTGCTTTTGCTACCGCCTGTGTCGCAGGCTTCTTCGTCGCAGCCGCTTTCGCTGCGCTCTTTGACGTTCGCTTCAGCTTCGCCATGTCGTGTTTCCCACCCGGCGCAATGCCGAACAAACGGCCAGCGCATCCGGGAACCTAGCTGTAGTTCAGCACAGCGGCAATTCATCCGGCGCGTTGAGAGGCGCGGACTAGTGCAACCGGAAGACGCCATCCACGGCACGAAGCTCGGCCGGCTTGATCAGTTTCGAATGCGCGACGGTGACCGCAAAGAGCGGGCCATCGAGCTTCTCCTGCCAGAAATCGAGGAAATCCTTCAGCGCGGGAAACTTCGGAAACAGATCGTAGTTCTGCCAGACATAGGTCTGCAGCAGCGATGGATGGTCCGGCATGCGGTAGAGAATCTGCGCCGTCGTCAGTCCGTAGCCAAGCACCTGCTTTCTGAAATCGTCAGAAGCTGCATTTCTCGAGACCATGTTCAACCTCCATGGACAGAGCGCATTCGGCTAAGTGGATTCCGGTTTGACGTCGAACTTCGCTCTGCTCTCCTGTGACCGTGCTGACTGCAGCGAACCGGCTTCCACTTCGCCCGTGACAACACGATGCATGAAATGTGACGCAAGCAACGTCCTCATCACAAGCTTAAAAGTTTAATAATGGGTTGAAAGCCGAATGTTAGCAGCCACTTACCGTGGATGCTAACGGATTCGAGAACCGGTATCGGAGGGTCTTAACCAATTCTGGCACCCGTCATATTTGAGTGCCAAAATATTTGATACAGACCCTTGCCGGTGAGGAACGTTCGGCCTATGTCCGGACCAGCTGCGCTGGCACTTGTTGGCTCAGACTGCCAATTTAAATTTCTCAAGCATCTACAGAAACTTAGGAGGACTGCATGAAATTCCGTCCGCTTCACGATCGCGTTGTGGTCAAGCGTATCGACGCCGAAGAGAAGTCCGCTGGCGGCATCATCATTCCGGATAGCGCCAAAGAGAAGCCCTCCCAGGGCGAGATCGTCTCCGTCGGCCCGGGCGGCCGCGACGAAGCCGGCAAGCTGATCCCGATCGATCTGAAGGTCGGCGAGCGCGTGCTGTTCGGCAAGTGGTCGGGCACCGAGGTCAAGATCGATGGTCAGGACCTGCTGATCATGAAGGAAAGCGACATCATGGGCGTCCTCGAAGGTGCCGCTCCCGCCAAGAAGAAGGCCGCTTAAGCGCCTTTCCCACCCATCCTGATTTTCAAGGAAGCAAAACATGTCAGCTAAAGAAGTGAAATTCGGCGTTGATGCCCGCGACAAGATGCTGCGCGGCGTCGACATTCTCGCCAACGCCGTGAAGGTGACGCTCGGTCCGAAGGGCCGCAACGTCGTCATCGACAAGTCGTTCGGCGCGCCCCGCATCACCAAGGACGGCGTCACCGTCGCCAAGGAAATCGAGCTCGACGACAAGTTCGAGAACATGGGCGCCCAGATGGTGCGCGAAGTGGCCTCGAAGTCGGCCGACGCGGCCGGCGACGGCACCACCACCGCCACCGTGCTCGCTCAGGCGATCGTCCGTGAAGGCGCCAAGTCGGTTGCTGCCGGCATGAACCCGATGGATCTGAAGCGCGGCATCGACCTGGCTGTGGAAGCCGTGGTTGCTGACCTCGTCAAGAACTCCAAGAAGGTCACCTCGAACGACGAAATCGCCCAGGTCGGCACCATCTCGGCCAACGGCGACGCGGAAATCGGCAAGTTCCTCGCCGACGCCATGAAGAAGGTCGGCAACGAGGGCGTCATCACGGTTGAAGAAGCCAAGTCGCTCGAAACCGAACTCGACGTCGTCGAAGGCATGCAGTTCGACCGCGGCTACATCTCGCCCTACTTCGTCACCAACGCCGACAAGATGCGCGTTGAATTCGACGACGCCTACATCCTGATCAACGAGAAGAAGCTCTCCTCGCTGAACGAGATGCTGCCGCTGCTCGAAGCCGTCGTGCAGACCGGCAAGCCGCTCGTCATCGTCGCGGAAGACGTCGAAGGCGAAGCTCTCGCCACCCTCGTCGTCAACCGCCTGCGTGGCGGCCTCAAGGTCGCTGCCGTCAAGGCACCGGGCTTCGGCGATCGCCGCAAGGCCATGCTGCAGGACATCGCGATCCTGACCGGCGGCCAGGCGATCTCGGAAGATCTCGGCATCAAGCTCGAGAACGTCACGCTCGCCATGCTCGGTCGCGCCAAGAAGGTGATGATCGACAAGGAGAACTCCACCATCGTGAACGGCGCCGGCAAGAAGGCCGACATCGAAGCACGCGTGGCGCAGATCAAGGCGCAGATCGAAGAGACCACTTCGGACTACGATCGTGAGAAGCTGCAGGAGCGTCTCGCCAAGCTGGCTGGCGGCGTTGCCGTCATCCGCGTCGGCGGCGCGACCGAAGTCGAAGTGAAGGAGCGCAAGGACCGCGTTGATGACGCGATGCATGCGACCCGCGCTGCGGTTGAAGAAGGCATCGTCCCCGGCGGCGGCGTCGCTCTGCTCCGCGCTTCGGAACAGCTGAAGAAGATCAAGACCGCGAACGACGACCAGAAGACCGGCGTCGAGATCGTCCGCAAGGCCCTGTCGGCTCCGGCTCGCCAGATCGCCATCAACGCAGGCGAAGACGGTTCGGTCATCGTCGGCAAGGTCCTCGAGACCGCGACCTACAGCTACGGCTTCGACTCGCAGACCGGCACCTACGGCGACATGCTCAAGAAGGGCATCATCGATCCGACCAAGGTTGTCCGTGCAGCGATCCAGAACGCAGCTTCGGTTGCCGGCCTGCTGATCACCACGGAAGCCATGGTTGCCGAGCTGCCCAAGAAGGGCGGCGCAGGCGCAGGCGGCATGCCTCCGGGCGGCGGCATGGGCGGCATGGACTTCTAAGTCCAGCCACTCAGGCAGGGTTCAAGAATGCAAAACCCCGGCAGCGATGCCGGGGTTTTTGTTTGCATCGAGTCGCTCGGAGATTCCGCATCACTTATTGCTGCGACCGATACAATTACTAATTGCATAAAGTCCCTTCCCGAATAGGATACCGCCGAATTATTCGGGAAATTGGGAATGCACCGCGCTGTCATCGTCGCCATGAGCCTTCTTCTGTCCTGCGCCGGGGCTCAGGCGCAAGCCTCAAGGGTCGCATTGAGTGGTGCGACGATCGAGCTTAGTCAGATTGCGATGGTCAATCCGGACTGCAGCAATGCGGGACGCCCCGTCATTCGGTTAACTCAGCAGCCCGAATACGGACGCCTGATCATCAGCAATGCGTCGATCTTTCCGTATTTCCGTCCCGTCAATCCGCGGAGCGACTGCAATTGGCGGCGCGTCCCCGGCGTCATCATCAAATACGTTTCGCAGCGCGGCTACACCGGATCGGACAGTGTCAGGCTCGAGGCATTCTATCCCAATGGTCAAATGCGCAACGGCGCTTTCAATATCACGGTGAGATAGGCCCGTAGGGCGGATTAGCGAAGCCTGATCCGCCGAGCACGCGGAGCTGCGCAATACGCTGCACGCTGCGCTATTGCGCCCTACGACTTCGAACTCCGTTGCGCCCCTATCGTCGCGACAGCGAAAAGCCCGGCATCGCTGCCGGCTCCCTGTCGTTTGGGTGCGACCCCGGCCTCGCGCCTCATTTCAGCTTCACGCCCGCGTGCGTCACCACCTTTCGCCAGCGCGTCGCTTCACTCGACACCATCTTGCCGAACGCAACAAGAGTAACCCGGATAAGCGAAGCGCTATCCGGAGAGGATCTTATAATTGGTCAATCCCGCATGTCGCTTCGCTCATGCGGGCTACTCGTTGACATAGGTTGTGCTTTTAGCGCCAACCTTACGCCCCCGCCTCCGCCACCGACGACTGCAAAATCGCCATCAACAGCCCGGGAAACCGCGCTTCGATATCGGCGGCCCGCACGGCGTTCTGATGCTCGACGCCCTTTTTGCTGGTCTGGATCAGGCCGGCCTCGCGCAACACGCGAAAATGGTTCGACAAAGTGGACTTGGCGATGGTTGGGCATGGCGACGCCGCCGTGCAGGACAGGCAACCGCTCTCCTGCAGCAAGCCCCGGACGATCTGCAGCCGAATGGGATCAGCCAGCGCCGAGAGCACGCCGGCCAGCGTGATGTCCTTGGTCGCGGGGTGAACGAACTGAACCATAAAAAAGATATAGGCGCCCCCTTGCGCTGGTTCAATAGTCCCATACTTCCGAACTATTGAAGCATCCAAGAGGGATCACGACCATGACCAAGACATTCGAAGGCAAAGTTGCGCTGGTGACCGGCGGCTCCAAGGGCATCGGCGCTGAAATCGCCATCCAGCTCGCCGCCGGGGGCGCTGCCGTCGCCGTCAATTACGCTTCCAGCAAGAAGGGCGCCGACGAGGTCGTCGCGAAGATCACCGCCAAGGGCGGCAAGGCCGTCGCCGTGCACGGCAATCTCGCCGAGCCGGACGGCGCCAAATCGGTGGTGGCCGAGACCGTCAAGGCGTTCGGGCCGATCGACGTTCTCGTCAACAATGCAGGCGTCTACGAATTCGCCCCGCTCGACAGCATTACGCCGGAGCACTTCCACAAACATTTCGATCTGAACGTGCTCGGGCTGCTGCTCGTCTCGCAGGAAGCGGCCAGACACTTCAACCCCAACGGCGGCAGCATCGTCAACATCTCATCGGGCGTCTCGACCATCACCCCACCGGGTTCAGCGGTCTACACCGCGACCAAGGCGTCGGTCGACGCGATCACATCGGTACTGGCGAAGGAGCTCGCGCCGCGCAAGATCCGCGTCAACGCCGTCAATCCTGGCATGATCGCAACCGAGGGCGTGGTGTCAGCCGGATTCCATGAAGGCGACATGCGCAAGTGGATCGAATCCGCCACGCCGATGGGCCGCATCGGCAAGGTCGAGGAAATAGCTTCCGTCGTCGCATTCCTCGCTTCCGATGCTGCATCTTACGTGACGGGCGAAACGCTGCACGCCACCGGCGGCTTCAGGTAACCCACGCGCTCTGCTCAACAGTCTATCCGACATAGCCAAGGGCGGTGCAATCAGCACCGCCCTTGCTTGTTATCGCGAGGCCAGATCTCGCCTTGCCTCAATCATCATCACCGCCGGCCGGCGGCATCTGCGGCATAGACGGTGTCTGCATGCGATCCGCCGCTGATGGCTTCATGCGTTCGCGTGACGGAGCTTGCCCACGCATCATCTGAGCCTGATCGTGCTCGATCTGCGGAAAGAACACATCATAGCAAGCGCGGCTCAATCGCGGTCCTGCGCTGCGCAAGCAATTTTCTACCCGCCCCTCATCCGGCATTGCTGATGTACAGAGGCGAAACGCATCGGGCGTGCAGGCTTCGCGCTGTGCCTCCGTGCCGCTGCCCAAAGCCGCGACGCTGGAACCCGCAATCAATGCCACGGCGGTCGTCAGGCTCGTCAGAGTGTTTGCCATCAGTCCTGTCCTTACGAAGTTATGACAGGTGAAATTCTCAGCGGCGCGCCCGGTTCCTTCCTGGCCGCTCACATGCTGCTGAAAATGCAGGCTTAAGCGAGTGTAACGACAGAGCCCACAAAGCGATTCAGTTGACCGCCTGCGTGCTTTCGTCGATCTCGTCGGTCCACACCTTGAAACTCACCAGCGTGTTCGGCCCAAAAGTCTGCGTGATCGGCACATCCGCGGCATCGCGGCCCTGCGCGATCAACACGCGGCCGATGCGCGGGATGTTGTTGCGGGCGTCAAACGTATACCAGCGGCCGCCGATATAGGCTTCGAACCAGCCGGCGAAATCGCCGTCGGCCCATGGCTTCGGCATGCCGATGTCACCGAGATAGCCGGTGCAGTAGCGCGCTGGAATATTCATGCAGCGGCAGAAGGTGATGGCCAGATGTGCATAGTCGCGGCAAACGCCCTTCCCCTCGTTGTAAGCGTCCCAGGCGGTCTTGGTCGCGCGTGCGTGCTCGTAACCGAACTGGATATGGTTATGCACGAAATCGCAGATTGCCTGCACGCGCGCCCAGCCAGGCACAGTCTTCTCGAACAACTGCCAGGCGACGTCCGACAGCCGATCCGTCTCGCAGTAACGGCTACCGAGCAGATAGACGATCGTCTCGGCCGGCAGATCCTCCACTGCGTGCTGCACAGCGGACGGCACGATGATATCCGGCTTGCCGCTATCGTTGACGATACCGTCGGCTTTGAACGTGATGCGGCCCGTCGGCGCAACAATGCGGCTGCACCAGTTGCCAAAGCCATCGCGATACGGCGTGATCGGAACTGAGGGATTTATCGTGAGATAGTCCGGCACCACCACGTCGGAGGCACGCGTGAAGTGCATGCCCATCACGATCATGACAGGCGTCGGCTGCGGGAAATCATAGATCATCTCGTAGCCAACACGGATCTTCATGCAAAACACCTCATCCCGGCAAATCGTTGATTTCAAAAGCGAGACATCGCAAGCGTTGCACATTGCGCGACGATCTTGCGAGAAAAACCCAGCGCAAGCGTCGACCAGAATGTCATCGATGTCAGATACATCCTCGAAATGGCGACAAAACGTCCAATAACAAGACAATCATAGCGAAATTCGACGAAACACCGGATCGCTCAAAGAAATCGGTGGCTAATGTCTGTGAATAAGCGCACGCTGAACGGATGCCGGATCTCAGCAGCGACATGCGCGCGTGACCACGAGATCGCGCCGTGAGACCGTTACTTTCAAGCATCCTTTCCAGTTGAAGGGCCTTGGTCGTTTGATCCCAGCAGGGTCGTATGACGTCATCACCGATGAGGAGATGATCGAGGGACTGTCCTTCGCCAGCTATCGGCGCACGGCGACCATGATCATCGTGCCTGGTGCACCGCCCCATACAAGTTCCATGGAGATGATCTCCATTGGGTCGCTTGAGCTGGCGGATGTGCAGCGCATTGATGCGAGCGCACCATGACCGACACTCCCGTCGAGCTGGATAGTCGCCGCGGCATGGCAGCACAGAAGGCCACCGATATCCGGCGCAGTCTCGCCGAAGTCGAATCCAATGCCACAGCACTGCGTGAGCGGCAGCTGGCACTCGAAGAGCAGTTACTGACCACGCCGGCCACCACATGGCCTGAGGCTGCAGCGAAGGCGCGCTACGTCCTCAATCTCTACGGCGCATCGCTGAGCGCACAGGATACCCAGCACCGCGATCTGATCGCGATCGTGCTGGACGACTTCACGCGGCTTGCCGCCAACGACTGATCCCATCATTACGCAGGTCGCAGCGATCCCGCAGCAGCCAGCGCTCAACCGAAAGCATCCTCATGCAGAACCTCTTGCACCGTCACGTTCAAGTCGCAGAATCTCTCCGCCTCGGCGTCGAGTCCGGCTGGTACAGCACCAAGATCAGCGGAACCTTTGTTACGGGCCCACATCCCACCGAGGCCGAATGCTTGCGCAAGATCGCTGAACTCAACCCTGTTGTGCCAAAGCGCAAGGCCTAACGCGGGAAGACGACGATGGCGCTTACACACGGTGTTTTCCAAAGCTTCGAATATAATCGCATGGTTGTCCTGTTCTCGATGATGAATGACGCGACCGAAGTCACCTGCGCGATCAGCACCAGCGCGATGGACGAGCTTGAAAAGGCGAAACGCACCAAGCCCGAACAACGCGAGGAGCAGTTCGTCCGGCTGCGCGATCGCATCGAGGCCTGCGCAGCGCGCAAATTCGCGAACGCCGAATTTGAGGGCAAGCCGCCCGGTATCGTGCTGCGCAGCATCGATTTCCGGTAGCCTCTCCCACCATTGAACCCTTCCTCCTCGCGGTGTGACCAACGCCTGTCACACGCGAGAGGTCGAGCCATGCGCCACTTTCCAAGCCTGAACCGTTGCGCCGTCCGCGTCCTGTTCGCTGCCATGCTGGCGAGCGCAGCAATGCCGATCGCGCAAGCTGCCGCCGACGATGCACAGCAATGTACCGATGCCTCCGGCGTCCTGGCGATCGCGGCCTGCGACCGCGCCATCGCGTCAGGCAACTACCGCGGCCGCCAGCTTGCTGAGCTGCATTTCAACCGTGCCTTCGAATATAATGAACGGCACGAGAGCGGCCCTGCCATGGCTGCCTTCGACGAAGCCATCCGCCTGAACCCAGATTATGCCCGCGCCTATTTCATGCGCGGCAATCTCTGGCTCGCCCGCGGCGACAACGACCGCGCCATCAGCGACTTCAGCGTGGCGCTCGGTCTCGATCCCAACAACACCGATGCCTATGTCAATCGCGGTGTCGCCTGGTACGCCAAGGATGACAACGACCGCGCTATTGCCGACTACGACATGGCGATCCGTCTCAATCCGCAGGAAGGCGGCGCCTATAGCAATCGCGGCGGCGCCTGGCTGGTGAAGGGCGATCATGCGCGCGCCATCGCCGATTTCGGCGAAGCGATCCGGATCAATCCGAACGATCCCTGCCCGGTGTTCAACCGCGGCTTCGCCTTCAGCCTGAAGGGAGACAACGATCGTGCCATCGCCGACTACAACGAGGCAATCCGCATCGCACCGACCTATGTGGCGGCGCTGACCAATCGTGGCAGCGTGTGGTCCGACAAGGGCGACAACGACCGCGCGATGGCCGATTTCAATGCGGCGCTGCGCATCAATCCGAAATACGCCAAGGCGCTCTATCTGCGCGGCATGACACGGCTTGAAATGGGCGACATTACGGGCGGCGCAGCAGATGTCGCCAGCGCAAGGAAGATCGATCCGAAGGTCGGCTCATAGTCACTTAACGCGCATCGCCTTCATGAGCGGCACGTCAGTCATATCGATCAGTCGAGTTTGGCAACCACGATGAGGCGCTTCACTTCGCCGTTGCGATAAGCCTGCAGGAACTTGTTGTAGTCCCGGAACGAAACGCAACCGTTGGAATCGCCATTGGGGCCGAGCATGTAGGTATGCGCGAGCAGACCCGTGCGGCCATGGATCGCGCCCTCGCCGCCGACCGGCGTCAGGCGCAGCGCGGCCACGCCGTGGAACAGAGCCTCGCGCGGCTTCAGATCATAGATGTGTGGCGGCGTCACGCCGCGCATCTTCTCGTGGGCATAAGCGGGATTGTCGAGACGGCTGCCGAGGCCGGAATGCGCTTCCAGCTTGGTGCCGTCGGGCATGTACACTTTACGCGCGGAGATATCGTAGACCGCGGTGGTGCGATCGCTCAGGGTGGGCTCATTGCTGGCCGCCGTATCGGTGCCGTTGCTCAGCACGCCGCCGTCGGAGCCGGCATAAGCGAGCACGGGGCCGGACTGCGGAGCGTTGCCGCCGAACAGTTTCTCGAAGACGTTGAAATTGCCGGACTTGGGCTGTGCGGCCAGCGCCAGCCGTGCCTTCTGCACCAGCGAGTCGTGGCCATAGGCGCCGCCCCTGGCGGCGCTGGCTTGTGCGACCGGCTGCGACGGCGCTTGTGTCGCCTGCTGCGGCGCGGACGGCGCACGGGCATCCGAGGGCCGTGCGGCCGGCATCGGAATGCTGTCGACGAGCTGGCGCACCGTCGGTGCCGGCTGCATCAGTGCGACCTCCTGCGGCTTCGCAGCCGGTGCAGGGATCACAGCTTCAGAAGCCGGGTTGCGCTTGACGAAGCGCTCGGGCGCGGCGCCCATCGAATAGGTCGGGTCGAACCAGGCGACCTGACGCTTCGGCTCGGGCTGTGCGGCAGCGAGCGGCGCATTAACGGCCGGCTCGAAACGCTCTGAGAAGGACGTGCGGTGTTCGGTGCGTGAGAAGCGGCTGTCGAAGCGTTCGGCGAAAGACGACTGGCCAACGCCTGCATCATTGCCGAGATTGGCGGAGACCATCGCAGGCTGCACGCCGTTCTGGAAAAGCTTGCCGGCGAGCGTCCATCCACCGGTCAATGCGACGGCGGCAAGAGCAGCGCCGGTCACGAACATGCGTGAACTGGATTTCGACACTTGATGCTGGCCTCGGCGTGAGGGTGCAGAATGGTTCAACGCACGTTTACTGCTGCTCATACGCCTGACGTCCAACACACGTTTACTAAGCTCCCTGCCCGTTGTGCCTGACGAGACACACAGGTCTCGAAAAGCACCGCGCAGGGATGCGAAACGCCATTAAGGCGAGTTTTAGTTAAATGCGAATTAATTGGAGGTCCCCCACCGATTGCCTACCTAAAGGCCTGCCAATCATGGCCTTTTTGAGTAACCGACAGGACGAATTCGGGGAACCTGCGAGAGCTTTGTGGGCTCTCGCAGGCCGGTCTCAGGCGCGCTGGGGTTTTGGGTCACGCCCGGCCCGAACTATTGGCGCGCTGTGATTAGGTCATTGGCCTAGTGCGAGGCTGGTGCGCGGGGAACCACATTTCCATTTGCGGTATTTAGGTAATCAAAAGGATCAATTTGTGCCGGCTAAGGCGTCAAATGATCACGACCTCAGTAGTTCAGCTTCGGATACCAGTCGGTGCCCCGCCCTTCCGGCGTAACGTCCAGAATCGTCCAGAGCGGCATCAGATCCGGCGCCCCACGCGGGTCCTGGCCGGGATCGGCCGTAGACCCATCCATCTCGCCGCTCCAGAAATGGCGAATCTTGCCGCTGCGGCGGGTGAAGACGTTGAAGGCAGCGTCGTCGCCACCGTCCTTGGTCAGCCCATGATAGTCACGGCTGAACGCGCCGGAGGTGTCCGAGAACAAAGGCAGGTAATGCCAGCCACGCTGCTTCTTGAAAGCGACCAGCCGCTCGATCGGCGAGCGCGCCACAACGGCCAGCGCCACGCGCTGCGTAATGTCAGGCACCTCGCCGTCCCAGGCCGACAGCAGCGATGTGCACATCGGGCACGGCTTCTCGCGCTGCGGCCCGTACATGTAGGAGTAAACGACGAGCGTCTGCTTGTCGCCGAACAGGCCCGCGAAATTCACGGGGCCCTTCTCTCCGATGAAGTCGTAGTCCTTGGTCACCTCGCCGCCATCTGGCAGCGCACGACGCAGCTCCGCGACGCGTTCGATCTGACGCCGCAGTTCGATCTCCTCGACAAGCAACGCATTACGCGCACCGCGGTATTCACGGCTCTCATTGGGATAGCGAAAACTGGCCTTCTTCACGAGTTCGGCCGCAGGCGTCAGGCTGGAACCGGTCATGACATGATCCTCCCTTGGTGAATTTCAACGTGTTCCGTCTGAAAGACGTTCCGGGAGCGGCCGATCCGACATGACGATCCACCAATTCATCACGCGCAGCTTCGTGAACGGCCAAACACGCATGACGGTCATTGACGCGCTGGGCATGGACGCACATGAGTGCGCCATGCGCCTGTTTCATTTCAGCGAAGAGAACAACATCGAAGTCTTCATGCCGCGGCAGGTGGAGGTTGCGACACCTCGCGCCCAGGGACAGGAGTGGCTTAATGCCCCCTTGGTCTGGGCGATCGATGACTGGCATGCGCCGATGTATCTGTTCCCGCGCGACTGCCCGCGTATTTTTGTCTGGCCGACAGCGAGCACGACGCCGGAATACCTCACCGCCTACAAGAAGATGACCACTTGCCGCATGGTCGCGCATATCGAGCTTGCCTGGCTGGACAGACTCTCCCACACCACCATCTATCGCTACGAGCTTTCGCCGGACGGGTTTGAATCGCTGGACGATGCGGGTATGTGGATTTCGCGCACGCCGTCCATGCCGCTGAACATGGAGCGGATCGACAACATCGAAAAGGCACTGGAAGCCGCCGGCGTCGAATTGCGCGTCCTGCCGTCCCTGAAGACGCTGGCGCCCTTGTGGGAGACATCGCTGCATGTCAGCGGCATTCGCCTCCGCAATGCATAGGACGGACCGATCGAGCTGCCTTAAACCGACAAAGCATGCCTGGACGTTCACGAGCCGTAGGATCGTAGCATCTTCGCGACATTCATCGCTCGTTCTCACGATGTGTGAGGGGTATCGCTCCGGTGCGATGCGCCTACGTTCTACTCATCCTGTAATGACCTACGAGCTCAGGCCGCGGTGTCGGCCTTCGCACGGCGATGACTGACTACGACGCGGTTGCGGCCCTCGCGCTTCGCCTCGTAAAGCGCGGCGTCGGCGGCCGCGAGCAGGTCGTCGCCCTTGGCGACGTGCACCGGCATCACTGCCAGACCGATCGACAGTGTGACGCCATCGAGCGTGGCCGATGGCAGCGTCACCTGCATGCGATGCACGGCATCGAGCACCTGCTGCGCCCGCTGCGCGGCAACCTCGACCGTGACGCCCGGCATCAGCATCAGGAACTCCTCGCCGCCGAACCGGCCGATGATATCCGAGGCGCGTGTCGTCTCGCGCAATATCCTGCCGAGGCCGCGCAGCACGGCATCGCCGGCCTCGTGGCCGTGACTGTCATTGATACCCTTGAAGTGATCGATGTCGAGCATCGCCAGCGCGAGCGGCTTGCCGTCCTGCTGGCTGCGCGTGGTCTCGCGCACAAGGGCATCTTCGAGGTAGCGGCGGTTGTGAAGATCCGTCAGCGGATCGCGCACTGCCTGCTGACGCAGCAGCTCGCGGAGTTCGAGATTGGCCATCGCCAGCGACACCTGTTCGGCCAGCATCGTCGCCAATTGATCCGCCCCCTCACCGAACACAGAAGTATGCTCGCGATACAGCAGACCAAGCAGGTTGTTCTGCGCGATCAGCGGCTGACAAACGAACCCTGTACCGGTGACACCGCAGGGACCGGCATGATTGCAGACCAGTCCCTGACTCGCCTCGGAAATCGGGAATGTCGTGCCACGACGCAGCGCCCAGCAGTCATCGACCGGAAACGACACCGCATCGGCCTGTAGTGCCCCCCAATGGGCGCCGCGCTGAACTGCGTTGCGGGCGTTATTCAGATAGTACAGAGCGCCCGCCTCTTCCGTGAACAGGTAACCTGCATAGGTCTGAACCGCCGCGAAAATCTCTTCGCGCGACTGACACGACTGCAGCACGCCCGAGAGTTCAGTGAGCAGCACGATTTCCTTGGCGCGAATTTCCGCCAGTTGCAGCGAGGTGGTCAGCCGTTCGTTGGCCTCCTCCATAGCGTGCGCATGCGCGCGCCGCTCCGCCTCGACAGCGAGCGCGTCGGTCTTGTCCTGGATCACCCAGAGGATATCGCCGGTCGCCAGCGGCTTGCCATAGGCATCGACCAGCAGCGTGGAACCGTCGCTGCGGCGTAGATGCAGTTCGACTTCCGTCGCCATGGCGCTGTCACGAATGCGATTCAACGCGGCATCGAACGCCTCCCCGTCCGCCTTCGTCGCAACCAGCTCGTCGATCGTGTTGCCGGGAAGCGCAGTGGAGTTGCGACCGCAGAGTTCGGCGATCCGGCGATTGCCGCGCAGGATCCGGTGGCCGGCCGTAAACAGGATGCCTGCCAGCGGATTGTCGACCAGCGCGCGCTGCTCGGCATCGAGGGTGCTGAGATTGCCGGACAACCGGCGCGACCTCATCGTGATCACGGCGAGTAGCATCATCAGGAGGCTGATGGCGGTGCCGCTGGCGAGGACGACGTTCGGCACTGTATGGCTGACCTCGTAGATCGAGCCGGGATTGGTGGTGAACAGCACGCGCCAGACGCGCTCACCGACAACCAGCGAACGATCCGCCGAGATCCCCGCCGACATCACCATCTGCGTGACGAGACCGAGATTGGGTTCAAGACTGTCATACATGAGGGTCGGAGTGACGGTCGTATCTTCCGGCTCGCCAATCATGACGCCTTCCTGCGTCGGCTTGGCGTAACCGCGATCAACCACCTGGATATGCATCTGCTGCAGCGTCCGCGGATCGAGGATGCCGCGCATCAGGTCATTGGTGCGATAGACCGATGCAACGAAACCGTGGAGCGCTGCGTTTCGCTGCGAGACGGTCTGCGTGGGCTCGCCGGCCCGATAGATCGGCGCACGGATAATGAAACCGAGGCCACCCGAGGTGTCCTGCACCAGTTTGACCGGTGGCGTCGCGACAATCCGGCCGGTCTCCGCGGAACGCCGCAGCGAGTCCAGTTGCGCAGGATTGGCACCGGCATCGAAGCCCAGCGCGCTTTCGTTGCCACGCATAGGCTCGACGAATTCGACCACGTTGTAGATTGATCGTGGCCCCGGCGGGCGCACGGCGAAATCCGGCTGTCCGGAATGCTCGATGCTCTTGTCGGCACGAACTTCCGCAACGAAGGCATCGAGATGATCCGGCGTCACATGACGCAGCGACTGCAAGGCTTGGAAGCCGGGATAGCGGCGGCCGAGATCGAGCACATCGATGTAGCGTCGGAATTGGGCGCGATCGACACGGCCGATCGAGGCGTACAACCCCTGCATGCTGACCAGTACTTCGGCGTGGGTGCGCAGCCGTTCGCTGATCGCATTGGAAATATCAACCGCGTCGACTGCGAAGCGACGCTGCATATCGGCCGCAATCAGACGCTCCGAGAATTCGCGAATGGCGAATGTCGCGGCGAGGCCGGCTCCGAGAATGGCTGCTGCAACGAAAGTCGTCCGCCGCGCCTGCGGCGCCAGCAAGTCACGCAATGCCATGTCGAGTTCCCTGAACTGACCCGGCCCCCGGCTTCGGATCACAGTACCTAGGTCGGGTGATACCGGCATCGGGATTTAGATTCTGTTGCGCTGCCCACCTGCGGACCACCTCAGGACCGGACACTTGACGACATCCTTAATCGCGGATAATTATTATCCATGATAGAGGTGGAATACAGCCATGAAGATGAGCGACGGGGTTGAGCAGGCGATCCACAGCGTGGCGATGCTCGCAGGCCTGCAATCGAACGGCGTGTTGTCCGCCGGCGCCCTCGCCGAATTTCATGGCGTATCCACCAGCTATCTCCTGAAACACCTGCAGGCGCTTTCGGGCGCCGGCTTGCTCATCGCACAGCCTGGCCCGACTGGCGGCTATCGCCTTGCCCGGACGCCAGACCAGATCACCCTGCTCGATGTCGTCCTTGCCGTTGAGGGCGATGCGCCCGCCTTCCGCTGCAGTGAAATCCGCCAGCGCGGCCCCAATCCCCTGCCCGGCAAACCGACGGCGCCCTGCGGCATCAATGCCGCGATGCTACGCGCCGAGCGCGTCTATCGCGATGAGCTGGCCAAGGTGAGCATCGCCGACGTGCTCGGCGATCTCCGCGCCAAGGACACCGACGGCGCCATCGCCGCTCGCGGCTGCGCCTTTCTGGAACTCAACGAACGACGCCGTAACGCCAACTGAAACCTGAAATCGCACACCAAGGAGAAAGACCATGCAAGCCCGCCTCAACATCGCCAAGGCCGCCCCCGACGCCTACAAGGCCGTCGCCGCGCTCGATCAATATGTCGTCAAGGAAAGCGGCCTCGAGCCTGCGATCGTCCACCTCATCAAGCTCCGCTCGTCGATCATCAATGGCTGCGCCTTCTGCGTCGACATGCATGTGAAGGAATCCCGCCACGACGGTCTCAGCGAGCAGTGGATCAACATGATGTCGGTCTGGCACGAATCGACGGTCTATACGCCACGCGAGCGCGCTCTCCTCGGCTGGGTCGATGCCGTCACGCTGATCGCGCAGACTCGCGCGCCCGATGCCGATTATGAGGCCCTGCGCGCGCATTTCTCGGAAGAGGAATGCCTCAAGATCACCGTAGCGATCGGCGCCATCAATGTCTGGAACCGTCTTGCCGTCGGCTTCCGCGTTCCGCATCCGATCGAGAAGCCGAAGGCTGCTGCCTGAACACAGGCTTCAGCAGATAATCGATAAGCGAAAGGCCGGGTTGAAAATTCAACCCGGCCTTTCTTGGTTTCAGCTTGGCCCGACCGATGTGTCAGGCAATATGACTAGTGGTCAGAAAAGCTTCGCGCCAGACGCACCGACGACGCGTCCCCAGCGGGCGTAATCGTCCTTGATCGTCTTGGCGAAGGCCTGAGGCGTCGAGGTCGTGATGCTGAGGCCCTGCTTTTCGAGAAGCTCGCGAACATCCGGCAGCGCGCCGATGCGCACCACTTCGGCGTTCAGGCGATCAACAATGGCATCGGGCGTCCCTGCAGGCACGACGAGGCCGAACCAGGAGTCGACGACAAAGTCAGCCACGCCTGCTTCCGCCGGCGTCGGCACATCGGGAAGCTGCGACGAGCGCTCGCGGCTGGTGATCACGAGACCCTTGACCTTGCCGTCGCGGATCTGCGGCGCCAGCACCGTCAGCGTGTCGAAAGACAGGTTCACCTGGTTTCCGAGCAGTGCATTGACGGCGGGAGCGCTGCCCTTGAACGGCACATGGAGCAGATCCGTCTCGGTCAGGCTCTTGAACAGCTCGCCGCTCAGATGGCAGAGCGTGCCGGGCCCGCACGACGAGTAGGTGAACTTGCCGGGCTCACGTTTGGCCGCAGCGACGAGCTCCTTCACTGATGACACCGGCGTATCCGGGCTGGCCGCGAGCACGTAAGGCACCGACGTCAGCATGGCCACCGGCGTGAAGCTCTTGAAGGGGTCGTAAGAGATGGTCTTGTTGATATGCGGCAGGATCGTGAGCTGTCCAGCAGGCGCCAGCGACAGCGTGTAGCCATCCGGATCGGCCTTGGCGACAGCATCGGCAGCAATAGCCGTACCGGCACCAGCCTTGTTCTCGACTACAATGGTCTGCTTCAGCGCCTCACCGAGCTTGTCGGCATAGACCCGCGCCGTGATGTCCGCAGCGCCGCCCGGCGGGAACGGAACGATCAGCTTGATCGTCCGGCTCGGCCAGTTGTCAGCGAGGGCTCCCGTCGCACCGGAGACCAGCAGCACTGCCGCGAAAGCACCTGAGAGGAAGCGAGAAGACATGACGGACCGCACGGTCGTATTCCTTATGATCGATGATGAGAGTGTTTTGCCCGTGGCTCCCGCGAGGTTTCGCCGAGATTTCGCAATCATTTCAGTGATGTGGGACCACGTTTGTTACCACTGAAAATGTCATCGAGACGGGTCTCCGACAAGGAAACGCCTTTGCAAATAAGATCTGGACGATGGTGGATTGCTATCGTCGGACGGGAGGATGCGAGAAGTTGCTTCTTTTGACGGAACTATTCGGCAGCGGAACCTTATGCTCTGATCGGACCGTCGGAGTCGGAGAGCGTCATGACCGAGCTGAACCAGTCGACCGAGAAGAGCCGCTACCTCAGCGCCCCGAAACGCCCTGACTTCACGCTGGACCAGGACTGGGGCTCCTACTCCGCCGCCGAGCACGATCGCTGGGACCGCCTGTTCGCCCGCGCACAGACCGTCCTTAAAGGCCGGGCTTGCAACGAATTCCTCGCTGCGCTGAACACGCTGCAGCTGTCCGAATCCGGCATTCCCGATCTGGAGAAACTGAGTGCCCGTCTAACGCCGTTGACCGGTTGGCAGGTTGTGCCGGTCGCCGAACTGGTGCCCGATGAGATCTTCTTCGATCATCTTGCCAATCGCCGCTTCCCGGCCGGCGCCTTCATCCGCCCCGAACACGAAATGGACTATCTGCAGGAACCGGACATCTTCCATGACGTCTTCGGGCACGTTCCGCTATTGGCGAACCCGGTCTATGCCGACTTCATGGAGGCCTATGGAAAAGGCGGCCAGCGCGCGATGGCGCTTGGCCAGTTGAAAAACCTGGCACGATTATACTGGTACACGGTGGAGTTCGGACTGATGAACAGCGCGGACGGGTTGCGCATCTTCGGCGCCGGCATTCTGTCGTCAGCAACGGAGTCGGTCTTCGCGCTGGAAGACTCCTCGCCGAACCGGATCACGTTCGACCTCGAACGTGTGATGCGGACGAACTACATCATCGACGATTTCCAGCAGAGCTATTTCGTCATCGAGAGCTTCGAGAAGCTGCTGCAGGACAGCTATCAGGATTTTGGCGCACTCTATACCCGCCTGGCCAAAGCAGACGACATCGCGGCCGACGAGGTGAGCCCTGAGGATCACGTCATCAGCCGCGGGACGCTGGACTATTTCAAGCGCAAGCGCGCGTCAGCCATTCATTGACTGGATGCGGAATTTAGCCGGCGACGCGCCGAAGCGACGACGGAAGCTGCGGTGGAAATAGGATAGTTCGTTGAAGCCGCAGGCGGCCGCGACTTCACTGATCTTCAGGCTGCACTGCCGATCGCCGGTCAGCATGCTGCGGGCCTTTTCAAGCCTCAGCTCCATGATGCGATCGGTGATGCTGAGGCCGGAACCCTGCAGCAAATCCTGAACGTAGCGGACGGACAGGCCGAGCTTCTCGGCGACCACCCGGGTCGAGAACTGCTGGTCGGCAAAGCTCTCATTGATCTGGTTGATCACGCTGGCGATCCGCGCTCCGCGCAGGCCGCCGACCTCGGTGAGGTTCACGGGGTCCGGCTTTTCGATGCTGTGCACCTTGGCACGGTCGGATCCAAAGTCGGAGTGGCTGCTGAATGCGAGATTTGTGTTTTCCATGTTCCCAATCACCGCCCATTTCAATGTGTGCGGAGATAGGTCGTCCGGACCCCTGACTTTGGTTCAACGCCGACGACGATAATTTATCGTCTTTCGAAATCATAGCGGCGCACTGCGCCCCGATGGTGACCCATAAGTCGTTGGCCGGTGGTCGTCGTGTGGTCCCAAGATCGCGTTCCCCAGTAGTACTTCCAGGTGAGACCGAGCGGCGACAGCCGCTCACAATGCGACGCCAAGAGCGCGATCCAGCACAAGTCACGCGCTTACGACCACGACGAGAGCGGTATTTTTATACATGGTCGCTGCCGAAATGACGCGCGAAGCAGCTCCGATTCCTCGAGCGCCGCCAGCGCACCTGCAAGGAAACGACATGAAACAGCTTCTCCTCGGCACCATCGGCATCCTCAGCCTCGGCAATGCCGCCATCGCCGCAGACGTGCCGGCCCGCGCCTATACCAAGGCCTCCGCCATCGATCCCGCCTATAACTGGACCGGCTTTTATGCCGGCGTTCATGCCGGTTACGGTCTCGGCGGGACCGAATGGCAGATCCTGAATATCCGGACCGACGGCGCGCTGGGCGGCATTCAGGCCGGCTACAATCAACAGATCGGCAACCTGCTGCTCGGCATCGAAGCCGATATCAGCTTTAGCGGCATCAAGGGCAATCGCACGGTGAGCATTCTGAACCAGGCCACCCTGTCCCAGACGTCGCAAATCAACTGGCTGTCGACCGTGACCGGACGCGTTGGCTTCGCCAATGGCCGCTGGCTCACTTACGCCAAGGGCGGCTTCGCCTGGGCCAATGAAGATCACGGCTACGACGTTCAGGTTTCGGTGCCGGGGCCGGACCGGCTTACACTGTCCGGCAGCGAGACACGGCGGGGTTGGATCGTCGGCGCCGGCATGGAATATGCGCTTGCCAACAACTGGTCGCTGCGCGGCGAGTATAATTTCATCGGCTTCCCCGACCACGAGTTCGATTTCAGCGGCACGCGGGCCTCCACCGGGCCGATCGCCTCCACGGCTTCGACCAAGCAGACGCTGCATCTCATCAAGCTCGGCGCGAATTACCAGTTCGGCGCTCCCGATGCTGCCAAACCGATCCCGCCGCTGCAATACGCACAGTCAGGATTCAATTGGACCGGGCTATATCTCGGTGCGCAGGCAGGCTACGGATCGGGACACGGCGACTGGCGCGACTACACACCCGATGGGAAGTTCTCGATGACCGGAGGCTTTGGCGGCGGCCAGATCGGCGCCAATGTGCAGCTCGGCGTGATCGTCATGGGCGTCGAAGGCGAACTGGTCGGCGGCGATATCGGCGGCGGCACCCGCACCAACTTTGATAACAATCTCGAGATGCGCTCGCGCACCGAATGGCTCGCAATGGCCACCGCACGTATCGGCATGGTGACCAACGAGCGCTGGCTGACCTATCTCAAGGGCGGCGTCGCCCTCGCCGGGGATCATCACGCCATATCGCTGTCGTCGGGCCCGCAATACGCAAATCTCGACGGATCCCGCCTTCACACCGGTTACGTGGTCGGTGCCGGCGTGGAATACGGCTTCGCGCCAAACTGGTCCGTCAAGGCCGAGTACAACTACATCGGCTTCGGCCACGACAATGCGAGCCTCGAAGGCGTGATCAATGCCCCTCCGATGGTCGGCCCTTATTATCTGAATGCCGATATTGCCCAGACCATGCAGCTCGGCAAGATCGGCGTGAACTATCACTTTGCGCCATAAACGCGACAGCCGACCACCATCGCGCTATCAAGCGCATGGTGGTCGCGCCTCCTAGCGCGGTAACATCTCGGGTGGCGGCGAACGGTCCAGTACATCGCCTTTCGCGCCTTCCAGCAGATTCAGCTCGACATTCTCCACGACCAGCGGGCCGCGTTTGCGTTTGAGGTCAGCCACTTTCTCGATATTCGCAAAAGCCGCCCCCCATTCCGGATTGGCCGCAGCATTTTGCTCACCCACCAGCAAAAGCTTGCCGGATAGCTGCTCTGCACTCGGCTCCGGCATGTTCACCCAGCGAATCCGCTGGGTGCGCTGGAAGACACAGGTCCCCTTCGGCAGATAGAAGGTCAGCCATCCCGTGGTGCCGTAATCGGGCGCCACCACGCATGTGGCCCCGACACGGGCGCGAACCGCCTCGACGTCGGCCGCCAGTTCGACAAAACCCACGCCGATGCTGCGTACTGTCGCATCACGCTTGTAGCCAGACAGCAGACCCGTATTGGCCTGCACCACCAGTGCCGTGAACATGACGACGCCGGTCGGCCCCGCCCAGCGCAGGCAGAAATCCACCGTGCGCTGCTCGCGCGGCTTCCATTGCACGATGGTTGCCGCGACGGCAGCAATGATGGCCAGCGTCGGATAGACTGGCGCGAACCAGTTGGCTTCGACGCGGCTGTGCAGCGCATGCCAGCCGAAATACAGCACGATGACCCAGAACATCGCATTCAGCAGCACCCGCGCCGGCCACGCTCCGGGCCTGCGGACCGCCAAGGCATAGAGACCCATCACGCCGAGAATGAACACCAGCGGTGTCGCGAAGGCGAATTGGGTCGGGATCAACTCGGCGATGAAGGCTGGATTGAAGTGATCAATCCGGGCGCGTCCGAGCTGCTTGATGAAAGACACCCAGCCATGTTCGGCATTCCAGAACAGCACCGGCGAGAACACCGCGAGCGCTACCAGACCGCCGAGATAGGGCCATGGCGAGATCAGCCAGCGCCGCATCTTCGGTACGGCAATGAGCCAGATCAGGATCGCCGGCCCGAAAAACAGTGCGGTATATTTCGATAGCAGCGCTACGCCGACGGCCACGCCCACCGCGAGCCACCACGCGCCCTGCCCGGTGGCCAGCACCTGGGCCAGCGCCAACAACACGAAACTTGAGGCGACGAGCACCGGCGCGTCCGGCGTGACGATCATTAACCCGACCGACGTGATCATCGTCGCATTGAGCAGGATCACCGCCGTTGACGCGATCCGCTGACCGCCGAACAGTAATTCGGCCGTGCGATACACCGCCCAGCTCATCGGCAACGCCAGCAGGACCGAGACGACGCGTACACCGAATTCGGTATCGCCGGCAATCATGGTGCCGAGCCGGATCACCACCGCGACCATCGGCGGGTGATCGTAGTAACCGCCGGCCAGATGCTTCGACCACATCCAATAATAGGCTTCATCGAAGGTCAGCGGCGTCCATGCGGCCGCCGCGAGCCGCAGCAGCACCAGACCGACGACCACGGCCGCGGTGCCGCGAACCAGCCGCAGTTCCTGCGCGGTCATCCAGCGATCACCGTTTCCGCCACACGAACAGGCCCGACATCGCGTAGTTCCAGACCACGCCCATCAGCGCGCCGGAAGCACCCGCCAGCCACCAGATCGGCTCCTGGTCGAAGACCGACCAAGCCACGCCGACATTGGCGAGCAGACCCACGCTGCAGACCACGTAGAAGATCGCCAGACCACGCAGGATACCGAAACCTTTCAAACGCTGGTCGCGATAGGTCAGGAAATTGTTGAGCAGGAAGTTGCCGGTCATCGCGCAAAACGCCGCAATGGCCTGCGCCTCTGCGAATGGCGGATCGAAAACTTCCAGCGTGACGAACAACACGGCGAAATGCACGAACAGGCCGATCGAGCCGACCATAGCAAACAGTAGGAAGCGCAGCGACACGGTATCGTTGGTCAGCTTCGCCAGCACCAGGCCCAGGAAGTCGAGCGCCACCATGGAATCGAGCTTGCTTTCACCATGCAGCCGCGAGCCGAATGTGTAGGGTACCTCGATAACGCGCAGATCGCCTTCTGCCGTCGCGACGACATCGAGCAAAATTTTGAAGCCCTGCGTTGAGAGTTTCGGCGCCAATTGTTCGAAGCGATCGCGGCGGATCATGAAGAAGCCGCTCATCGGATCGGCGATCTCGACCTTCAGCACCCGCTGCGCGACCGCGGTCGCGAACTTGCTGGCGCCAAGGCGCTGCTGGTTGAAACTGTCGGCACTGCCGCCCTCGATATAGCGGCTGCCGATCACCAGTTCGGCAGCGCCACTTTCGATCAGACCGAGCATCTTGCCGAGCTGAGTCTCATCGTGTTGCAAGTCGCCGTCGATCACCGCCGCGCAGGGCGCGCTGGAGGCCAGCATACCTTCGATACAGGCGCCTGACAGGCCGCGCCGGCCGATGCGGCGGATGCAGCGGACACGCGAGTCACCCCGCGCCAGCTCACGTACCGCGTCGGCGGTGCCGTCCGGCGAATTGTCGTCGACGAAAATGACTTCCCAGGAAATGCCGACCAGCGCCGCGTCCAGCCGCTGCACCAGGGTGGCGACATTGCCGCGTTCGTTGAAAGTGGGGACGACGACGGACAGCTGCAGCGGAGCGCCCGCCTGCAATATCTGTCCGGGCCCCGGTCTGATGGCTTCGTTCATGGCGCCAGCATATATCTGCCGCGCTGGACCATGCCAAGGCGGACAGGGAACGGCGAGCCCTTAACTGGTGCCGGAACAAGCCATCAGAGGGGGGAATGGCCAAAAGTGGCCCAAAAATGCCAACGACCCCGAACAACAGGCGCACGTACATCCGGCGCACCGAGCTATTCAAGGTCGTTCCAGCGCCGGAGCTATGAAGCATCATCGTCGCCGTTGGAAACAAAATAGGGACGCTGGAGAGATTCCGCAAGGGGTGTCCCGGGACTGCGTTCAACGCCACATTCCGGCCGTAAACACCGCACCCTGGCACCATTCTGTTGCTGGCGAGCTATAGCCAGTCCTCCGGGTGCCCGCTACCTTGCCCCAGTCAACAGCGGCGCGTTCGCGCGGTTTTCTCGAGGCGGAAGCCCCGCCTGAACCGCGACCACAATCGTCTCCGCGTGATAATCGGAGATGCCATGCGACGTTCGCTCGGACCATGCCTATTCGCTGCATCGCTGACGCTGGCATCCTTCGGCGCCAGCCATGTCACCGCGCAGACGATTGATACCGTCACGACGACGCTGCTGTCCGATTCGCGCGTCATGGCCGCGCTCGATGCCATCAAGGCCGACGATACTCGCGCCCTGAAAGAGCAGATCCGGATCACCGAAATTCCCGCGCCTCCGTTCAAGGAGAACGTGCGCGGCAACTACATTCTGTCACGGTTTCAGGAACTGGGCTTCAAGGACGCCGTGATCGACGCCGAGGGCAATGTGATCGCCCGGCGCAAGGGAACCGCCGGAACGCCGAAGCTGGTCATCTCCGCACATCAGGACACTGTCTTTCCCGAGGGGACCGACGTCACGGTGAAGGAAAAGGACGGCGTCTATTTGGCGCCGGGGATCGGTGACGATGCCCGTGGGCTCGCGGCCCTGTTGTCTTTAATGCAGACCCTCAACACCCAGCAGATCGCGACGGTCGGGGACGTCATGTTCGTCGCCAGCGTCGGCGAAGAAGAGCTGGGCAATCTGCGCGGCGTCAAAGCCCTGTTTCGCGACAACAAGGACATCGACGGCTTCATCTCGATCGACGGCCTCGGTGTCACGCGCATCGTCAATCAGGGAACCGGAAGCCACCGCTACGAGATGATCTTCAAAGGTCCGGGCGGTCACAGTTTTCAGGAATTCGGCCTGCCGAGCGCGACCCATGCGCTGGGTCGCGCGGTCGCGAAAATCTCGGAGCTGCAGACACCCGCGGATCCAAAAACCACCTTCACGGTCGGAACGGTAAGTGGCGGCACATCCGTCAACGCCATCGCAGCGGAAGCCCGCATGACGATCGACATGCGATCAAATTCGACCGAAGAGCTGTTGAAACTCGAAGCAAGGCTTCTCGATCAGGTGAAGGACGCAGTCGGTGAAGAAAACAAACGCTGGGGATCGGACAAGATCACTGTCGAGATCAAACTGATTGGCGACCGCCCGGCGGGCGTTGTCGCAGAAGACTCTCCCCTCGTGCAGGCGACCGCGCGTGCCGTGACCGCGCTGACCCGTGCGCCCCATGTCACCTTTGCCGGCTCCAGCACGGACTCCAATCTCGCGATGTCGCTCGGCATCCCCGCGGTGACCATCGGCGGCGGCGGCCAGGGCGGCAACTGGCATTCGCGCAATGAATGGTACAAGCCCGTCGACGCTTATATCGGGCCGCAAAATGCACTGCTGACGATGCTGGTGCTGACCGGCGTGGAGGGCGTAACCAAGCCGGTGCTGCTGGCGCGGCACTGAGTAAAACGACGAATACTAAAAGGATCGGCCTCACAATGGTTGCGAAATCCGGACAAATCCGTATCGGCATCGGCGGTTGGACTTTCGCGCCGTGGCGCGGGGTGTTCTATCCGGAGAAACTCACGCAAGCGAAGGAGCTCAGCTATGCCGCGTCCAAGCTGACCTCGATCGAGATCAACGGGACCTTCTACGGCTCGCAGAAGCCGGAGAGCTTTCGCAAATGGGCGCGCGAAGTGCCGGAAGATTTCGTATTCTCGCTCAAGGGCCCCCGCTTCGCAACCAATCGCCGGGTGCTCGCCGAAGCCGGCGAAAGCGTGAACCGTTTCTACGATTCCGGCGTGCTCGAACTCGGTGACAAGCTCGGACCCGTTCTGTGGCAATTCGCGCCGACCAAGAAATTCGACGAAGCCGATTTCGGGAAGTTTCTCGAATTGCTGCCGACCGAGCTCGGTGGGCGCAAGCTGCGCCATGTGGTCGAGGTCCGCCACGACAGCTTCTGCGTGCCGGCCTTCATTGCGCTGCTACGGCAGTTCAAGATCCCCGTGGTTTTCTCCGAACACGCCACCTACCCGGCCATCGCCGACGTCACCGGCGATTTCGTCTATCTGCGTTTGCAGAAGGGCGAGGACAGCATCAAGACCGCTTATCCGCCAAAGGCGCTGGATGCCTGGGCCAAACGCTTCGAGACCTGGGCCAGCGGCGGCGAGCCGACCGACCTGCCGCGCGTCGATGATGCCAAGATCAAGAAACAGCCACGCGACGTGTTTGCCTATGTCATCCACGAGGCCAAGGTACGCGCACCACACGGTGCCATGGCGTTGATCGAGCGGGTGACGTAGCACCCACGCGCGTTGCTCAATCGAGCTTGATGCCGGCCTCGCGGATCAGTTTTGTCCAGGTGGCGTGTTCTGATGCGATGAAGCCGTCGAGCTTGTCGTCGGGCATATCCCAGGGCTCACCGCCGCTCTTCTCGAAGCGCTCCTTCAGATCGGGCAACACCGCTCGAATATCCTGACGGAGTTTTGCGATCACCGCCGGCGGCGTCTTCGCCGGCACGAAGATGCCAAGCCATGAATCGACATCGAGGCCGGGCACGCCCGCTTCCGCCATGGTCGGAACGTCAGGCGCCAGCGGGCTCCGCTTCGACGACAGCACCGCGATACCCCGCACCTGCCCCGTCTGCACATAAGGCAGCCCGGCGGCGATCGAGTCGAAGAACAGGTCGATGCGGCCTGCCAGCAGATCGGCGAAGGCCGGTGGAGATCCCCGGTAAGGCACTTCCTGCAGCTTGACGCCGGCGGACCTCATAAAGGCTGCGGCCACCAGTTGCTGTCCGGTCCCGACGCCGGCGGTCGCCACGGTGATCGACCCCGGCTTGTCCAGTGCTGCGGCAACGATTTCCTTTGGGGTCTGCTGCGGCAGATCCTTACGGCCGACCATCACGTAGCCGAACTTGTAGACCAGCGCGACCGGCACGAAATCCTTCAGCGGGTCATAGGCGAGCTTGGCGTAGAGCGCGGAGTTGAAGGCCATGTTGGAAAGGCCGCCGACCATCAGCGTATAGCCGTCGGCCTCGCTCTGGGCCGCAGCCTGCGTGCCTACGACGGTGCCCGCTCCTGGCTTGTTCTCGACAAAGAACGCCTGCCCCGTTCGCTTCGCCAGCGCATCGGCGAGATGCCGCCCGACCAGATCGTAGCTGCCGCCGGGCGCGATCGGCACGATAATTCTGACCGGACGATCCGGATATGCGCCTTGCGCCAGAGATGTGGACTGAAACGACACAAGCGCGAGCGCGATTGCGCCTAACGCACCAACCATGCGAGCCATCATTCCCCCGGTGATATCGGCCATTGAACTGGCGGAGTTTGTTGAGTTGACTATGTGCCATGTTGCAAATGGGAGCAACGCCTCGCGGCTGGCCGCGACATTGTGCCAATCATCTGTCGATCACGGGGTGCTCACATGGCCCGCAAGATACCTCGCCTCTTCACCGTCGGTTACGAGCAGACGCCAGCGAAAGCCGTGCTCGATGAACTGCAAAATGCCGGCGTCAAGCTGCTGGTCGATGTGCGTGCCGTCGCCGCATCGCGGCGACCGGGCTTCTCCAAGAATCAGCTCGCTGCCGGCCTCGACGAGCGCGGCATCGGCTACATCCATCTGCGCGGACTGGGCACACCCAAGGACGGCCGCGAAGCCGCACGTAGCGGCAAGCTCGCAGCGCTCGAGAAGATCTATATGGCTCATCTCAAGACACCGCAGGCACGCGAGGCGATGGATGAGCTGGCGGCGCTGGTGACGAAGTCCGGACCGGTCTGCATCCTCTGCTACGAGCGCGACCACGAACACTGTCATCGGCGCTGGATCGCCGAGATCATCGAGGAGCGCGAAGGTGCCAAGGTTCAGAACCTGCTGCCGTCGCAGCTTTGAAGCCGCGCGACGATCTCACAGCAGTTTTTTTTCAGATTATTACTTATCCACACTGGACGGCGGCTTATCCCCAATATAATCTACCTTGAGTTGTATTATTTTGTTGTGTTTCTGTTGCGTTGGGTGGGGGCTCGATGCGTTGGGGACTGGCGTTACGCGCTTTATGCGTTGCGGCGGCCGCATATTCCTGCGGCATGGCCTCGGCTCAGGATATCGGTGAGATCGACGCCACGATCGAACCGGCATCCGGCTCATCGAGCTTCTGGTCGCCCCTGTTCGACATGCGTATCAAAAAACGGCGTGCCTTCGATTTTCTCTCCGGCGGCATGCCGGACCGTCTGATGTATTTCGGCGGTGTCGATGCGTCGCATTGGAGCCTCGGCGCCTATGGCGGCCTGCAATGGGCCCCCGCCGGCCTGAACAAGGACGGTTTCATTCTGCGTTTCTTTCTGTCGGAAAACCTCGAACGCTACACGACAGGCACGCGCTCCGACTACACCCAGATCAGCCGCGCGGCGATCCTGCCGGGCTACCTCATCCGAACCGGCAATCTGGAAGTTCAGCTCTTGGCTGGTCTCGATATGGAAGCCGACTATTTCTACCACGATCAGCGCCGCTCTCGGCTTCGCGCGATGCTCGGCGCGCGGGGCACGATGGACGTCTGGTGGGAGCCGACACGCGAGCTGATGCTGCAATATGCCATCTCAGGCACGACCATCGATACTGGCTATACCACGCGCATTGCAGCCGGCTGGCGCCTGTTCGATTTGTTCTGGATCGGCCCGGAGGCAGCACTGTCGAACGACTATTTCAGCCAGCAGACCCGGATCGGCGGCCATCTGACTGGCTTGCGCACCGGCCCCTACGAATGGTCATTCGCCGCGGGACATGTGCGAGACAATTTCGAGCGCCAGGGGGTCTATGCACGCTTCGGCATGGTCATGCGACCGCCCCGCGCGCCATTCTTCGAGAACTGAGGCAGCACTCAGCCCAAGCGCCAGATAGCCTGCGGCAGGTCATAGCCGCGGATCGGCACATCACCGAGCAGCTCAGCATCGCTGCAAGTGTCGCCCAAGGCATCACGTATGGAGGCAGAGATCAGCAGTTGCGAGCCGAACTGTTTGTTGAGCGCCTCAAGCCGAGCCGCGAAGTTCACGGTATCGCCGATGACGGTGTATTCCTTGCGGCGCGGGGAGCCAACGTTGCCGGCAATCACGGCCCCAATATGAAGCCCGATGCCGATGCGCAGGGGCCATTCACTGTCCCGATTGCTTTTCTCGACAGCTATGAGCATCTCGCGTGCCGCTTGTACGGCGCAATGCGCCGCATTCGGATCCTCAATGGGCGCTCCGAACAGCGCGAGAAATCCGTCCCCGAGAAACTTGTTTACGATCCCCGAATGGCGATCCAGCACGTCGACCAATAGAGCAAAGGTCTCGTCGAGCCGATCCACCACCTGGCGGGGCGAATGCACACGGGTCGCTGCGGTGAAGTTACGGATATCGACGAACATCACCGCGACGTGACGCATCTCGGTCGTGGAGCTCGTTCCCGACGCCAACAACCGTTCCACAACCTGCGGCGAGACATGCTGACCGAACAGATTGGTGACACGATCGCGCGCCGAAGTTGCCGCGATGCTCGCCTCGAACTGGCGACGGAGTTGCAAGCCGACGGCGCCTGCAAGAATACCGCAGAGCAGGACCATGGCGCTGCGGATAAGCTGAAACGCAAAATCCGGTGCCGGTTCCGAGGCGAATTGCACCGGATGATACAGCATGGCCAGCGCAAGCATCTGGGCGGCCGCGACAAAGCCGGTAAACGTCGACAGCCAGAAATCGAGCCGAAGCGTGGATAGAATGATGAAGATGAAATAGGACAAAGGCGCCGCAAATGCCAACGCCGCCGCCGGCCCCATCCAGCCCATATGGAGATGCAGTGCAGCCGTTGGAATGCTGGTCTCGATGAGTGCGCTCAGATAGCGTCGCCCCTGCGCAATATCCTGCCCTGCGGCGATGCGCTGATTGATCTTGTAAAGAACGAAGAATTCGAACAGCAGCAGCGGGCCCGTGATCATAAAAGACGATGCGAGATCGAACTGGCCATTGGATATGCGCGCGAAGCTCGACGGCGCCAGCAGATAGGCAATGGACAGCGACAGCGTCACGATCACCACGGTGCCAATGACCGTCTTGACCCGCAACCGTTCGGTCAACAGCATCTCGCGGCTCAGCGCCTTGCGAAATTCGCGAACGGACGGATCGGCGTCGGCGGCAGACTTCAGAAGTGTCCGGAAAAATTGAATCATTGCAGCAGTCTAGCTGCCGCAGGCGCATTGAACGAGATATTTGTCGGGGAGCTCTAGCCCTTGGCGTCGCAGGCCCATGCGCGGATGACGCATTCCTTACCGCCGTAGTCATAGCATTTCTTGGTCGCCTGATTCAGCGAACTCGAAATACGAGGCGCCACGGCATAGCCGTGTGCGCCGCAGGGATTCTTCATATCCACGGCGAAGGCTGCACAGGCGCGGTTCATCGTTACGGTCGTGCATTCGCCCTTGCACTGCTTTTTAGCGGCCGCCAGCGCCGCCCCCTGTGCCGGGTAGTCGAAGGCCTGGCCATAGGCACCGCACTTGCCCACGGCGAGGGCACCAGCGGCCGAAGCCACGTCCATGGCACCGACGCTCATCAACAAGGCAACGGCGAGAATCGCGCGACGACGCGCGGCAACAAACAGTGACAATTTCCCCTCCCCCGAGGTCGATCGAGGCAGACGCTAAAGGAAGGGCGTTTCAACTTGGTGAACGAAAGTGCAATGCGGCGGCCCGCCGCATGCGCCATGTGTTAGCCGCTCCGCGCGTCTTCCAGCGCCTGCGGTGTATCGATATCGAGGAAGGCGCCGTGGCCTTCCACGGCCACATCGGCAACGGCTTCGGCGTGCTTCATGATCAGGTGCCGGGCACCGATATCGCCGTCCAACGTCATCAACTCATTGAAGAAGCGCCGAGACCACAACACGGGATTACCGCGACGGCCCTCGCTTACAGGGACGACGATGAGGTTGCCGCGATCCGGCGCGAAGGCTTCGATCAACCGGTCGATCAAGCGGGCATCGATCAGCGGCATGTCGCCGAGACAGACCACGGCTCCATTGGCATCGGCCGGGACCGCCGCGATGCCGGCTTTCACCGAACTGGCAAGGCCATCAGCAAAATCAGGGTTGTAGACGAACGTGACTTTGAGTCCGGCCAGCGCCTTCTCGACCTCCGGCGCCTGATGACCTGTCACCACCGTTACGCTCGACGCTTTCGATGCGACCGCCTGTTCGGCGACTATCCGGACCAATGCCTTGCCGTTGAGTTCGGCGAGCAACTTGTTCGGCCCCCCCATCCGGGTCGAACGACCGGCGGCCAGAATAACGGCGGCGACGTTGCTGTTGCCATCGCTGCCGACGGGCACGCGCGGTTGCGGCCGGGTGACGATTTCCATCAGCAAACCGCCGACGCCCATGCCTGTGAGATCCGAACGCGTGACCTTGAGACCGGCCAGCAGCCGCATCAACACCCAATCGAAGCCGTTCTCGACTGGGGATCGCGCACAGCCCGGCGCACCCAGCACCGGCACGTTGCCGGCCCTGCCGATCAGCAGCAGATTGCCGGGATCGACCGGCATGCCGAAATGCTCGATGGCGCCGCCGATCTGTTCGATCGCCGACGGAATGACGTCACGGCGGTCGGCAATGGCCGACGCGCCGAACACGATCACCAGCTCGGCGCCGAGCCCGAGCAATTCCTTGATTGTTTTCGCGAGCACCTTCTCGTCGTGTGGCACGCGGCGCTCGGCGATGATCTTCGCACCAGCAGGCGCAAGGCGCTCTTCGGTCACACGCAGTGTCTTGTCGATCACCTTCGGCGACAGCCCCGGCAACAGCGTCGAGACGATGCCGACTTTCTTGACCGTGTAAGGCGCGATTCTCATTGCGCCGCCCGAGGCAGCCTGGACGGCCGCGTCGCACAGCGTACCGGCGACACCAAACGGGATCAGCTTGACGGTCGCGATCATTTCGCCTTCGACAACCGGCTTGTAGCCCGCCAGCGTTGCGAAGGTGATGGCTTCATCGACGGCATTGATGCGATCGACGATGGCGCGATCGACGACCAGCACGCCCGGCGTGCCCGCAAACAGATTGGCGCGGCCCGTGAAGGCTCGCTCGACATTGACGCCCTCGCCCGCCACTGACTGCGCGATACTGGCTGCAGCGACGTCTTCGGACACATCACCTTCCTCGAGACGCACGACGACCACGTCCTTGACCCCCGCGCCGGTCAGCGCGGCGACTTCATCGGGACCGATAGTGGTGCCCTTCTTGAGAACGAGCGAACCCTGACGCAGCGTATGGACGGTCACGCCGCCAAGTGCATCCGCCGGACTGGCGGGACCGAACTTCATGGGTTGCTCACTTTGGACAATTCCGCGGGTATCGTCTTGGGCGTGCGCAGTTCGGCGGTGATCTCGGCCATGATCGAGACCGCGATCTCCGATGGCGAAACAGCACCGATATTGAGACCGATCGGCGCCTTGATCCGCGCGAAGTCAGCCTCGCTGACGCCCTGCGCCTTCATCCGGTCGCCGCGCTTGGCGTGAGTCTTTCGCGAGCCCAGCGCGCCGATATAGAAGCAGTTCTTCTCGAACGCGTGCAGCAGCGCTGGATCGTCGATCTTCGGATCATGGGTCACCGCAACGAAGGCCGTGTAGTGATCGATGTTGAGGCCCGGCAGCGCCTCTTCGGGCCATTCAGCGATCAGCTTCACGTCCGGAAAACGCTCTGCGCTGGCAAAGGCTGTGCGCGGATCGACCACCGTCACATCGTAATCCAGCGACCGCGCCAGCGGCGCCAAAGCCTGGCTGATATGGACGGCGCCGACGATCACGAGCCGTGCAGTGGGCGCATAGACGTTGAGAAACAGCTTCTTGCCGTCGAACTCAACCATCGCGCTCTTGCCCATGCGGAGCTGCTTCTCAAGCTCGGCATGCAGCGGATCGGCACCGAAATCGGCGGCCTTCACCAGGCGTTGTGTTCCGTCGGATATATCGGTGATCAAAATAACGGGGCGCCGAGCGGCGCGTTCCGTGTTCAGGGTGGCAAGTGTCTCGGCTTTCACGACTGACCGACCTTCTCGACGAACACACGGATCGTGCCGCCGCAAGACAGGCCGACATTCCACGCGGTCTCGTCAGCCACGCCGAATTCGAGCAATTTGGGCTCGCCACTCGCAATCACATCCAACGCCTCGGTGACCACGGCGCCTTCAACGCAGCCGCCGGAGACTGAGCCCAGGAAGGTGCCGTCGTCGTTGATGACGAGATTCGAGCCTGCGGGGCGCGGCGCCGAACCCCAGGTCTCAACCACGGTGGCCAGCGCCACGCCGTGCCCGGCCTTCTGCCACGCCTCGGCGGCCTGCAGGATGTCTTCATCGCGATTGAGCATGGAAGCCTCTCTTAAGCTGCGGGCCGGATCAGGCTGCGGTGATGGACCGGGGGCGCCGATGACAGCGCCTTGATCAGTCCGTCGATCGAACTCAAATTATGCACCGGGCGGAATTCGTCAACGTGCGGGAGCATCATTTTGATGCCCTGAGCTTTCGGCTCGAACCCATCGAAGCGCAACAACGGGTTGAGCCAGATCAGCCGCCGGCAGGAGCGATGCAGCCGGTCCATCTCGAAGGCCAGTTGGGAATCCGCCTCCCGCTCCAAACCGTCGGAAATTAGCAGCACGATGGCGCCCTGGCCGAGTACGCGGCGTCCCCAGAGCTTGTTGAAGTTGTGCAGCGACGCGGAGATGCGCGTGCCGCCGGCCCAGTCTTCCACCGAGGCCGAGCACGAGGCCAGCGCCTCGTCGGGATCGCGCGAGCGCAGCGCCCGCGTCACATTGGTCAGCCGGGTGCCAAACAGAAAAACCGAGACGCGCTTGCGGGCGTCCGTAATGGCATGAAGGAAGTGCAGAAACAGCCGGGTATATTCACTCATCGAGCCGGAGATATCGAGCAACGCGACAATCGGCGCCGGCTTGTCGATCAGGCCTAGCCTGCGGATATCGATGATGTCGCCGCCGGTGCGCAGGCTGCCACGCAGCGTGCGCCGCAGATCGAGCCGCGCGCCGTGCTTGTCCGGCTGAGTGCGGCGTGTGCGCAGTTCAGCTTGCGGCAGCCGCATATTGGCGATGGCGCGCGTGACCTCGGCGATCTCCGCTGCGCTCATCTGCGCAAAGTCCTTCTTCTGCAAAACCTCGCGGTCGGAGACCGACAGCCTGATCTCCTGCTCCTGCGGTGCCTCGCGCTCTTGGCCCTGCGCCGGCTGCGCCATCGCCTCCTGCACGCGGCGCGAGGCCGGCGGCGGCTTGCGCTTGGCATCGTCGGGCAGCGGCACCGAATCCAGCATCTGCTTCCATTCGTCGGCCGCACGAAAGAACAGATCGAAGGCCTGGGCAAACACCAACGCATGCTCGTGGCGTTTGACGAAGATCGCTTCCAGCGTCGTGAATACGTCGGCGCGCTTGCCGATCTCGATCATCTGCAACGCATTGAGCGCATCGATCACCGCACCCGGCCCGACCGGCAGCCCGGCGGCGCGGAGCGCACGCGCAAAGCCGATGACATTATCTGCCATCTGGCCAGTCGGTGGGTTGAGATGGTCGATGGGCAAACCTAACTCCGTCGTTCCGGGGCGAGCGCGCCACTTGCGCGACCGAACCTCAGCCACTCCAATTGGAGTGGTGGGGAACCTCGATGTGTTCAACTACTTCGGGATTCCGGGTTCGCGTTCGGCTATCGCCGCCCGCGCCCCGGAATGACGAGTGTTAATCGCTCGTCGCTTCCTTGATCACCTTCGCCAGCGCATCGCCCTGCATGCGCTGGATATCGTCCTGATACTTCAACAGCGCGCCCAGCGTATCGCCCACCACCTGCGGCGTCAGCGAGCGGGCGTCGAGTTCGGTCAGCGCGGTCGCCCAGTCCAGAGTCTCGGCAACGCCCGGCGACTTGTAGAAATCCTGATCGCGCAGTGCCTGCACGAATCTCACCACCTGCTGCGAGAGCTTTGCGGAGATGCCCGGCACCCGCGACTTGACGATGGCGAGTTCGCGCTCGGCGTTGGGATAGTCGACCCAGTGATACAGACAGCGCCGCTTCAGCGCGTCGTGAATCTCGCGGGTGCGGTTCGATGTGACGATGACGATGGGCGGCGCCGGCGCCTTGACCGTACCGAGCTCGGGGATCGTCACCTGGAAGTCGCTGAGGATTTCGAGGAGATAGGCTTCGAACGCCTCGTCCGCGCGATCGAGTTCGTCGATCAGCAAGACCGGCGCGCCATTGACGTCCGGCTCCAGCGCCTGCAGCAGTGGACGCTTGATCAGATAGCGCTCGGCGAAGATGTCGCTGGAGAGCTGATCGCGGTCGGTATCGCCGGCCGCTTCCGCCAGACGGATCGCGATCATTTGCGACGCGCTGTTCCACTCATAGACCGCGGAGGACACGTCGAGGCCTTCGTAGCATTGCAGCCGGATCAGCTTGCGGCCGAGTGCTGCCGATAGCACCTTGGCGATCTCGGTCTTGCCGACGCCGGCCTCGCCTTCGAGAAACAGCGGCCGGCCCATTTTCAGCGAGAGATAGGTGACCGTCGCCAGCGAACGCTCGGCGAGATAGCCACGCGATGTCAGCAATTCCAGCATGCCATCGACGGAGGTGGGAAGCGCCGATGGCTTAGTCATGAGAGAACCAATCCGGAAAAGTGCGGACCTGACAAATATCAGGCCCGGTTGTTGGCAGCTTCGACCGCACGCTTGGCCAGCACGCCGATCAGATGCGCCCGATATTCGGCGCTGCCATGGAGATCGCTGTTGAGGCCTTCGGCCGGCACCGTAAGCCCGTCCAGCGCCTTTGGCGAGAACCGCTTCTGCAATGCAGCCTCGAACTCCTCGACGCGGAACACACCATCCGAGCCCGCACCGGTGACGGTGACGCGCACGCCCGAGGGCAGACGCGCCACGAACACCCCGACCAGCGCGTAGCGCGAGGCCTGGTTGCGGAACTTGATATAGGCGGCCTTCTTCGGCACGGGGAAGGAGACCTTGGTAATGATCTCGTCGCCCTCCAGCGCGGTCGTGAACAAGCCCTGGAAAAATTCTTCCGGCTTCAGCTTGCGCTTGTTGGTGGTGATGGTGGCGCCGAGGGCCATTACAGCTGCCGGATAGTCCGCGGTCGGATCGTTATTGGCCAGCGAACCACCGATGGTACCCTTGTGGCGCACAGCGGGATCGCCGATCAGGCCGGCGAGCTCGGCCAGTGCCGGAATGGCTTCGCCAACGATCGGCGATGACGCGACAGCGGCATGCTTGGCGAGTGCGCCGATCACCAGCGAGCGGCCCTTCACCTCGATGCCGTCGACACCCTCGATATGCGAGAGATCGATGATATGCGGAGGTGCCGCCAGACGCTGCTTCATGACCGGCACCAGCGTGTGGCCTCCGGCGATCAACTTCGCGTCCTCGTTCTTGATGAGGAGATTGGCGGCCTGCCGCACGGTCGACGGACGATGATATTTGAATTCGTACATGGGTGGGGATCCCTGATTCGCGGTGCGCGATTATCGTTGTGCGTCGTTATGCGAGATCGGACTTCGCCATCGCTTTGGCGCCGGCTGCGATCGACGCTACGATGTTCTGATAACCGGTGCAGCGACAGAGATTGCCTTCGAGTTCTTCGCGGATCAGGTGATCGCTGAGATCATGTCCCTTGCGATGCACGAGGTCCACTGCGGTCATGATCATGCCGGGGGTGCAAAAGCCGCACTGCAGACCGTGATGCTCGCGAAACGCTTCCTGCATCGGATGCAGCGGCGCTCCATCGGCTGCGAGGCCTTCGATGGTCTTCACCTCGTGACCGTCGGCCATGACAGCGAGCGTGGTGCAGGACTTCACGGCCTTGCCGTCGAGATGCACAACGCAGGCGCCGCATTGCGACGTGTCGCACCCCACATGGGTGCCGGTGAGCCGCAGATTCTCACGCAGAAACTGCACCAGCAATGTGCGCGGATCGATATTGCCGGTGACGGGATTGCCGTTCACGATCATCGAGATTTTGGCCATATGCACTCTCTTGGTCCGCGTCCCATTGCGTGGCGACACGGTCATTAAAATCATTCCAAATGCATAATATGGCCCATCCCGGCAATGAGCAACCTCAAGTCGGGACGGTCTCTGGTGTGTTTTTCTGCGGTATCAAGCACACTTGATCGCCGCTATCAGACGCTCCGCACTTTAGCCTTGAACGGCTTTGGCGAAGTTTGCGAAGAACTCGTCGGCGATCTTCTTGGCTGAACCGTTGATCAGGCGCTGACCGAGCTGGGCCAACTTGCCGCCGATCTGGGCTTCCACATTGTAGGTCAGGAGCGTGCCGCCATCCTTGTCGGTCAGGCCGACGACAGCGCCGCCCTTGGCAAAGCCGGCCACGCCGCCCTCGCCTTCACCAGTGATCTTGTAGCCGTTGGGCGGATCGAGATCGCTCAGCGTGACCTTGCCCTTGAAGCGGGCGGAAACCGGGCCGACCTTGATCTTTGCGGTGGCGCGGAAGCCGCCCTCCTCTGTGGTCTCGAGCTCTTCGCAGCCCGGGATACAGGCCTTCAGCACCGCGGGGTCGTTGAGCTTTCCCCATACCACTTCGCGGGGCGCGGCAAGCTGAACTTCACCGCTCATCGTCATGGCCATGGGTCTGTCTCCTGAATTTGTCGCCGTCCGGAATTGAGGCTGTCATCCCCAAGGGATTGCCCCCAATCCCAAGTAATGCACGGACGGCGCAAAGGAAAGACCGCCTGGCGAGATGGGGCGATGCCTATTCGCAGTGCAACAGGCGACGGCGACAAGAAGATTGCGGGGGATTGGCAGACTCTCGCCGGAATGGTTAGGGTCCCGCACAAATGAGCACATCCCTGTCCCCCCTGCTGGCACCCTTGTTGTCGAGCCGCGCGATGCGTGCGGTTTGCGATGATACCGCCCATTTGCAGCATATGCTGGACTTCGAAGCCGCACTGGCGCGGGCCGAGGCCGCAGTCGGGGTGATTCCCGCCAGCGCGGTGGCGGCCATCGAGGCCGCCTGCAAAGCCGACCAGTTCGATCTCGCTGCACTTGCCGATGCGGCCACGCGTTCCGGCAATCTCGCCATCCCGCTGGTCAAGACGCTCACCGCCAAAGTGGCGAAAGCCGATGCCGAGGCCGCGCGCTACGTGCATTGGGGCGCCACCAGTCAGGACGTCATCGACAGCGCAACCATGCTCGGCCTGCGCGCCGCCATCGACGCCCTGCTCGCGGATCTCGACCGCGCCATCGCCGGCTTTGCAGCCTTGGCGATCAAGCACCGCAACACCGCCGTGGTCGCCCGCACCTGGTTGCAGCACGCGCTGCCGATGCCATTCGGGCTGAAGCTCGCCGAATATGCTTCGGCGCTGCACCGTTCGCGCTTGCGGCTGAAACGATTGCGCACCGAAGGCCTCGCACTGCAATTCGGCGGCGCCGCCGGCACGCTGGCTGCACTCGGCGACAAGGGCCTTGTCGTTGCAGAGCAGCTCGCCAATGAATTGCAGCTGCCGCTCCCCGATGCGCCATGGCACACCCACCGCGACCGGATCGCCGAAGTGGCTTCCGTGTTGGCGATCCTGTCCGGCAGTTGCGGCAAGATCGCCCGTGACGTCTCGCTGATGATGCAGACCGATGTCGGCGAGGCGTTCGAGCCCTCCGGCGAAGGCCGAGGCGGCTCCTCGACAATGCCGCACAAGCGTAACCCTGTGGCATCAGCCTCTGCGCTTGGCGCCGCGACCATGGCGCCGAATCTCGCCGCAACGATCTTTGCCGCTCAGATCCAGGATCACGAACGCAGTGCCGGACCGTGGCACGCGGAATGGCCGACCCTGCCGACACTGTTGCTGGTCACGTCAGGCGCCCTTGCCGCCATTGTCGATATCGCCGAGGGGCTAGAGGTCGACACCGAGCGGATGCGTCTCAATCTCGATACGACGCACGGCCTCATCATGGCGGAGGCCGTGACCTTTGCGCTAGCCGAAAAGCTCGGCAAGAGCGACGCCCATCATCTGGTCGAGGCCGCCACCAAGCGCGCCGTCGCCGAGAAGAAACATCTGCGCGATATTCTCACGGCTGATCCCAAGGTCAGCGCGCAGCTCAACGCCGCCGCCATCGCCAAATTGTTCGAGCCGATGGACTATCAGGGTGTCTCGCAGGCCCTGATCGACCGCATGCTCGCCTCACTCAAGTAATAAAGAAACGCGGGAGACACACCATGCCCATGATCGATGCCGACGGCTGCCTGCTGAATGTCTCCGTGGAGGGCCGCGACAGCGGGCCGACGCTGATGATGTCGAATTCACTCGGCTGCACCATGGCGATGTGGGAGCCGCAGATGCCGGCGCTGACAAAGCTGTTTCGCGTGATCCGCTACGATCGCCGCGGCCACGGCAAGTCCGGCATGAACGGCCCGACCTCGATGGAGCGCTACGGCAAGGACGTGCTGGCGATCCTCGACGACCTCAACATCGATAAGGTCCATTGGTGCGGGTTGTCGATGGGCGGCATGGTCGGCCAATGGCTCGGCGCCAACGCGCCTGAGCGTTTCAACAAGATCATCCTGGCCAACACCAGCTGCTACTATCCGGATCCGACCAACTGGCACAACCGCATCAAGGCGGTGCGTGAGGGTGGCCTCAAAGCGGTGGCCGATGCCGTCATCGGCGGCTGGCTCACCGCCGACTTCCGCGAGCGCGAGCCCGAGACCACCGCGAAGATGAAGGCGATGCTGATCGCCTCACCGGTCGAAGGTTATCTCGCCGCCTGCGAAGCGCTGAGCACGCTCGATCAGCGCGCGCTGCTGCCCAAGATCAAAAGCCCGACGCTGGTGATCGCCGGCCGTCAGGACAACGCAACACCGGTTGCGGCTGGTGAACTGATCCGCAGCAACATCCCCGGCGCGAGCATGACGCTGTTGGACGCCGCACACATCTCGAACGTCGAACAGCCTTACGCCTTCACTGACGCCGTAGTTGGCTTCCTGACACAGCGCTGAACGGAGACCTAAGATGGACGAGCAACAGCGCGCCGCCGAAGGCACCGCAAAACGCCGCAAGGTTCTCGGCAATGCCTGGGTCGACAAATCGGCCGCCGGGAAGAACGCATTCAATGCGGATTTTCTCGACCTGATCAGCCGCTACGCCTGGGGCGAGATCTGGACGCGGCCGCATTTCGACGACCGCACGCGCCGCGTATTGGTGATCGGCACCATGCTCGCGCTCGGCCAGTGGGACGAATTTCGCATGCATGTGCGCGCCGCCCTCACCGAAGGCGGCTTCACACCGGACGACATCAAGGAGATCCTGCTGCAGCAGGCGATCTATTGCGGCGTCCCGGCGGCCAATCACGCCACCAAGGAAGCCGGCGCGATCATCAAAGAGCTCGGGCTGACCATTTAGGCGACCTTTTATTTAGGCGACCTTCTGCAAAAGCTGCGCGTCGTTAGCTGCCTTGCCCGGCTGCCCGGGATCAAGCTCCTGCGCCGCCGCGCGACGCAGCGGCGGCTCGATCGCCATCAGCACAGCTGTGCCCAGCAGCAACAGCAATTCTGTGATGTGCAGCCGCATCGCGGCGATCTCGCCGACCTTCGATGCCATCATCATACTGGCGAACGAGATCACGCCGCCGATACCAAGCGCCATCATCAACGCCTCGTCGCAGCCGCCCGTCTTGCGGATTTTCGGCCGTGTGATGAAGACCAGGAATACCGTGAAGAAAGCGACCACCGTCAGCTTGCCGACGGCGAGCAGCCACGCATAGCGCACCGTGCCCATGCTGGAAAATTGCATGTAGTCGCTGAGAAACAGCGCCAGTGAAATATTGGGGCGCTCATAGAAGCCCTGGATCGGCGAGACCATGATGCGGAACGCGAAGATCGTCCAGGTCGGGATGAAATAGCAGGCGATCAGCGCGCCCGTGAACGTGCTGATCCGCCAAGTCTGAAACGTACCGGTCTGAAACGTGCCAGCCTGGAGAGTTCCACCCTGATGGGCTCCGGTCTGGTCTGCGCTGCTCTGATCCATCACGTCGTCCACCGCTCTGCCGGCGACTCGCAGGAGTCGCACGCCTGCGCCGACGTAACGCCCGCTCAATCAGACGGACAATGTAAACCAATTGGTAACCTTAATTCGAAAATTGCCGGGATAACGGCGGGGGAATACGATCAGGACTTGCCAACCGAAAAGCCCCGCCTTTCGGCGGGGCCTTCCACATGGGTCGCTGAGAACGACCCAAATCTCGATTGATGTCTGCCTGACGGCCTATCTCTGGCCCTGCCGGCCCGGGTCCTGCTCGTGGTCGGGCTTCATTCCACCGCCCTGTTGCTGACCGGGCTTCTGGCCCTGCTGCCCGGGGTTCTGGCTCTGCTGGCCTGGCTTCTGCTGACCGGGCTTTTGCTGGTTCTGATTGGACATTCTTCAATCTCCTGTGTTGAACCATTCAACGCCCGACAACGTGCAGCCCCCATCTTCGTTTCGGTTCCCGCGTGATGATTGCAAGGCCGTTGCACGGCACAACTGTGACATCGGAACAGCCGCAAATAAGGCGGGGATTTGTGTGCGCTGCGGCGCAAGTGAACGGACGCCAATCGCCGCGAAAAACAGCATGTACAGGCTACTTTAGCCGCACCGGCCCCTGTTGCCGCCTCCAATGGCCGCTGTTAGAAAACGATACAACGACGCAATGATCCGGCTGCCGGATCATGGTGGCGCCTCACTCGAATTCGGCAGCGCATGGATTATTTCGCCCAGCAACTGATCAACGGACTCGTGCTCGGCTCCATCTATGGCCTGATCGCGATCGGCTACACGATGGTCTACGGCATCGTCGGCATGATCAATTTCGCCCATGGCGACATCTTCATGATCGGCGGCTTCATCGCGCTGATCACCTTTCTCATTCTCGTCTCGATCGGCCTCACCGCGGTGCCGGTGATCCTGCTGCTGGTGCTCCTGGTCTCGATGGCCATCACCTCGCTCTATGGCTGGACCATCGAGCGCATCGCCTACCGTCCCCTGCGCCACTCCTTCCGCCTCGCGCCGATGCTGTCGGCAATCGGCATGTCTTTTGTGCTGACCAATTTCTCGCAGGTCGCACAGGGCGCCCGCGTCAAACCGGTGCCGCCGATCATCACCGGCGGCTACACGCTGCACGAAGGTGCCGACGGTTTCGCCGTACGCTTGTCCAACATCCAGATCATCGTCGTCATCACCACCATCGTACTGTTGGCGTTGTTCACCTGGCTGGTCGCCCGCACGCGCCTCGGCCGCGATATGCGCGCCTGCGAGCAGGACCAGACCATGGCCTCGCTGCTCGGTGTCGATGTGGACCGCACCATCTCCATGACCTTCGTGATCGGTGCCGCGCTCGCCGCCGTCGCGGGGATGATGTATCTGCTCTATTACGGCCTCGTGGATTTCTTCATGGGCTTCGTCGCCGGCATCAAGGCCTTCACGGCCGCCGTGCTCGGCGGTATCGGCTCGCTTCCTGGCGCCATGCTCGGTGGCTTGCTGATCGGCCTGATCGAGACATTGTGGGCCGCCTACTTCTCCACCGAATACAAAGACGTCGCCGCCTTTTCGATTCTGATCGTGGTGCTGATCTTCCTGCCGACCGGCCTGCTCGGCCGTCCCGAAGTCGAAAAAGTCTGACGGGATCCAAGTGGCAGCAAACGCATCTCAAGCTAAGACTGCCCGCGGGCCGGACGCCGCATTCATCCTGAAGAAGGCCGTGATCTCCGCACTGGTCGCGCTGGTGCTGTTCTCGCTGATGATCGGCATCCGCACCGAGGCCGGTTCCGACGGGCAACTGACCTGGTGGACCCGCTTCGGCGATCTCGCCGCGATGGTCGCCGTGGTGTTCGGCGGCAGTATCGTCATGGAGCTGCTGCGCCGCTGGTGGGGCCCAGTGGACACCGTGCGCGTCGTGCCGCCGTCGGCGCAGAAGGTATTTTCCTTCGCCGGCCGAGCGCTGGTGCCGGCGCTGTTGATCTTCACCTTCCTCGTCCCGGTGATCTTCTATGACGAGCGCTACATCCTCGATCTCGGCATTCTCGTGCTGACTTACGTGATGCTCGGCTGGGGCCTCAATGTGGTTGTCGGCCTCGCCGGTCTTCTCGATCTCGGCTATGTCGCGTTCTATGCCGTCGGCGCCTATTCCTACGCGCTGCTGGCCACCAATTTCGGCCTGTCGTTCTGGATCTGCCTGCCACTCGCCGGCATTCTCGCCGCGTTCTTCGGCGTGCTGCTCGGCTTTCCGGTCCTGCGGCTGCGCGGCGACTACCTTGCCATCGTCACCCTGGCGTTCGGCGAGATCATCCGCCTCGTCATCATCAACTGGCAGACTCTCACCGGTGGTCCCAACGGCATCTCCGGCATTCCGCGTCCAACCATGTTCGGCATTCCGCTGACGCCGGGCGATGGCGGCCTCGCTGACCGCCTTGGCATCGAGTTCTCGCCGACCCACCGCATCGTCTTCCTGTTCTATCTGATCCTCGCGCTCGCACTGCTCACCAACTGGGTCACCATCCGCCTGCGCCGCCTACCCATTGGCCGGGCCTGGGAGGCGCTGCGCGAAGACGAAGTCGCCTGCCGCGCGCTCGGCATCAATACGACGACGACGAAGCTCACCGCCTTCGCCACCGGCGCCATGTTCGGCGGCTTCGCCGGCGCGTTCTTTGCGACCCGTCAGGGTTTCATCAGCCCGGAATCCTTCACCTTCCACGAATCCGCACTGGTGCTGGCCATCGTCGTGCTCGGCGGCATGGGCTCACAACTCGGCGTGGCCCTCGCAGCGCTCGCGATGATCGGCGGCTTCGAACTGTTCAGAGGCCTTGAGCAATTCCGCATGCTGGTGTTCGGCGGCGCCATGGTGCTGCTGATGATCTGGCGCCCGCGCGGCCTGATCGGCCACCGCGCGCCAACCGTCTTTCTCGAACGCAACACGGTGATCTCGTCCGACCTTGTCAAAGAGGGGCACGGATGAACATCAACGACATTCTCAGCGTTGAAAATCTGACGATGCGCTTCGGTGGCATCGTGGCCGTCAACGATCTCTCCTTCACCGCCGAGCGCGGCAAAATCACTGCGCTGATCGGACCCAACGGCGCCGGCAAGACCACCGTCTTCAATTGCATCACCGGCTTCTACAAGCCGACATCCGGCACCATCAAGCTGCGCCACAGCGATGGTGAATGGCGGCTGGAGCGGCTGAACGACTTCCGCATCTCGAAGATCGCCAAGGTCGCGCGCACCTTCCAGAATATCCGGCTGTTTCCCGGGATGACCGCACTGGAAAACCTGATGGTGGCGCAGCACAACACGCTGATGCGCGCTTCGGGCTTCACTCTTCTCGGCCTGTTCGGCGTGCCCAGCTATCGCGCCGCCGAGAAGGCCGCGATCGACCTCGCGCGCTACTGGCTCGATCAGATCGGCCTGCTGGAGCGCGCCGACGATGCCGCCGGCAACCTGCCTTATGGCGACCAGCGCCGCCTCGAAATCGCGCGTGCGATGTGTACCGAACCCGCACTGCTCTGCCTTGATGAACCCGCCGCCGGCCTCAATGCCCGCGAGAGCGCGGCACTCAATGAGTTGCTGCTGAAGATTCGCACCGAACATGGCACATCGATCCTGCTCATCGAGCATGACATGTCCGTCGTGATGCAGATCTCCGACCATATCAACGTGCTCGATTACGGCGTGAAGATCGCCGACGGCGCGCCTCAGCAAATTCGCGATAATCCCAAAGTCATCGCCGCCTATCTCGGCGCGGATGAAGAGGAAGCCATTGCAGTGATGGAGGGCGAGACGTGAGCGCCGCCCCCATGCTCGCCATCACTGGCCTGCACGCATCCTATGGCAAGATCGAAGCGCTGAAAGGCGTCGATCTCGACATCAAGCGCGGCGAGATCGTCGCACTGATCGGTGCCAATGGCGCCGGCAAGTCGACACTGATGATGACGATCTTCGGCAAGCCGCGGGCGCGCTCGGGCGTGATCACCTATGACGGGACGGACATCACCGACCTACCGACCCACGAGATCGCGCGCATGCGCATCGCGCAATCACCCGAAGGCCGCCGGATTTTCCCGCGTATGAGCGTGGCGGAAAATCTGCAGATGGGCGCCGACGTCAATGAGAGCACGCCGGCCGAACGCGCCGTCAGCCTCGACAAGGTGTTGACGCTGTTTCCGCGCCTCAAGGAGCGCATGACCCAGCGCGGCGGCACGCTGTCCGGCGGCGAACAGCAGATGCTGGCCATCGGCCGCGCGCTGATGAGCCGTCCGCGCCTGCTGCTGCTCGACGAACCCTCGCTGGGTCTGGCACCGCTGATCGCCAAGCAGATTTTCGACGCGATCCGCGTGCTCAACAAGCAGGACGGATTGACGGTCCTGATCGTCGAGCAAAACGCCAATCATGCGCTGCGTCTGGCCCATCGCGGCTACGTCATGGTCAACGGGTTGATCACCCTGTCGGGAAGCGGCGCCGAATTGCTGAAGGCTCCCGAAATCCGCTCCGCCTATCTCGAAGGTGGCCGGCACGGCTGACGGATCGATATCCTTCATCAAATGACGCGCAGCGCGATGCAAACAATCGACACTATTCTGAAGGTAGAATGATGCGCCAATCGCGATACTCTCACGGCATCGCGTTTGCCTGCATTCGAACGGAACACGGGGACCTCCTATGAAATTCATCAAACTCATCGGCCTGACGGCGGGCGCTTCGATCGCGTTTGCGTCCGTTGCACTGGCGCAGGACATCCCTGTCGCCGTCGCGTCATCGATGACTGGCAGCGAATCCGCCTTCGGCCGCCAGTTCAAGAATGGCGCCGAACTCGCCGTCGCCGATATCAACGCCGCTGGCGGTCTGCTGAACAAGAAGCTGGCGCTACAGGTCGGCGATGACGCCTGCGATCCCAAGCAGGCACGCTCGATTGCCGAGAAATTCGCCAGCGCGCGCATTCCGTTCGTCGCCGGTCACTATTGTTCGTCGTCGTCGATCCCGGCATCGGAGGCCTATGCCGACGGCAATGTGCTGCAGATCTCGCCGGGCTCGACCAATCCGCTGTTCACTGAACGCAAGCTCGCCAATGTGCTGCGCGTCTGCGGCCGCGACGACCAGCAGGGTTTTGTCGCCGGCGAGTACATTGCCAAGAACTACAAGGGCAAGAATATCGCGATCCTGAACGACAAGACGACCTATGGAAAAGGCCTCGCCGACGAGACCAGGAAGGCGCTGAACAAGGCCGGCGTTACCGAGAAGATGTTCGAGAGCTACAACAAGGGCGACAAGGATTTTAATGCTATCGTCTCGCGCCTGAAGCGCGACAATATCGATTTGGTTTACGTGGGCGGCTATCACCAGGAAGCCGGCCTCATCGTGCGCCAGATGCGCGACCAGGGCCTTAAGACGGTGCTGATGGCGGGCGACGCTATCAACGACAAGGAGTTCGCCTCCATCACCGGCCCGGCTGCGGAAGGCACGCTGTTCACGTTCGGCCCCGACCCGCGCAACAAGCCGACCGCCAAGACGATCGTCGACCGCTTCAAGGCCAAGAACATCGATCCCGAGGGCTACACGCTCTACACCTATGCAGCGTTCCAGGTCTGGTCGCAGGCCGTCGCCAAGGCTGGCACCACCGACACCAAGAAGGTGATGGACGTGATCAAGGCCGGCGAATGGGACACCGTGCTCGGCAAGCTAGCCTTCGACGCCAAGGGCGACATCAAGGCGATCGACTACGTCGTCTACAAGTGGGACGCCAAGGGCGATTACGCCGAACTGAAGCAATAAGCCTGCAGGCCGCACCTCTCTGCGCACAGCCAGAGGTGCGGCTCGGCTCGCGAAAGCTCTTGCGACGACCTGCCGCAGCCGGACTCACAGGCTGGCTGTTTGCGGCCGAAAATTGCCGATGACTCGGCATCAAAATAAGTTGAGAATGATCCTATCGTTCGGGCGGCCGATTGCGTTTGTGGCCGAAAACTCTTTGCGAGGATCATCCCCATGAAACCATTGAATGTAATCGGCCTGGCCTTTGCCGCGTCGCTGCTCTCAACCGCAGCTTTTGCACAGGACATCAACGTCGCTGTCGCCGGCCCGATGACGGGCGGTGAATCGGCCTTCGGTCGCCAGATGAAGAACGGCGCCGACCAGGCTGTGGCCGATCTCAATGCCGCTGGCGGCGTGCTCGGCAAGAAGCTGGCGCTGCAGGTCGGTGACGATTCCTGCGATCCCAAACAAGCCCGCTCGATCGCCGAGAAGTTCGCAAGCTCCAAGGTGCCGTTCGTCGCCGGCCATTTCTGCTCGTCGTCGTCGATCCCGGCCTCCGAAGCCTATGCCGACGGTAACGTGCTGCAGATCACGCCGGCATCGACCAATCCGCTGTTCACCGAGCGCAAGCTCACCAATGTGCTGCGCGTCTGCGGCCGTGACGACCAGCAGGGCCTTGTCGCCGCCGACTACATTGCCAAGAACTTCAAGGGCAAGAACGTCGCGATCCTCAACGACAAGACCACTTACGGCAAGGGTCTCGCCGACGAGACCAAGAAGGCGCTGAACAAGGCCGGCTTCACCGAGAAGATGTTCGAGAGCTACACCAAGGGCGACAAGGATTTCAACTCGATCGTCTCGCGCCTGAAGCGCGAAAATATCGATCTCGTTTACGTTGGTGGTTATCACCAGGAAGCTGGCCTGATCCTTCGCCAGATGCGCGACCAGGGCCTCAAGACCATATTGATGGCCGGCGACGCCATGAACGACAAGGAATTCGCCTCCATCACCGGCCCCGCGGCAGAAGGCACGCTGTTCACCTTCGGCCCCGATCCGCGCAACAAGCCGACCGCGAAGGCGATCGTCGAGAAGTTCAAGGCTAAGAACATCGATCCCGAAGGCTACACGCTCTACACCTATGCAGCGTTCCAGGTCTGGTCGCAGGCCGTTGCCAAGGCCGGCTCCACCGACACCAAGAAGGTGATGGATGTGATCAAGGCCGGCGAATGGGACACCGTACTCGGCAAGATGGCGTTTGACGCCAAGGGCGACATCAAGGCGATCGACTATGTCGTCTACAAGTGGGACGCCAAGGGCAACTACACCCAGATCGACGCGAAGGGAACCTGAGGCGCTTTTCTAACCTCTCCCCGCCCCGGCGAAGTGAAGCTTCGCCAGGCGGGGCGAGGTAAAGAAAGCCTCACTCAAAATTCTGCAACACTGGAAACGTTTTCAGCAGCCAGATGCCTGCATTGGACACCATGCTGGCAAGAGTCCGGACTGATCTAGCTGTGCCGCGCAGGACGATCGCGACATCCATCCAGAAACAGCCTGACGGCGGCGGTGACACGCTCGCGCAGATCCTTCTCCGATTTGACGATCTTGCCGCTGAGGACCATGGCTCGCACAGGGCCATCGGCCACCGCGTAGACGAACTGCTCGGCGATGAAACTGGCATCCCCTGATCTTATCTGTCCGTCGCGCATGGCGTTGGTGAAAATGCCGGCGATCTGCTCTCGCACGTGAAGGCCAGTCCCGTGATAGGCAGACGCCAGCTCCGGAAATTGATGTGCTTCGGCCATCACCAGCCGCTCCAGCGCGATGGCCGCCGGCGCGAGTGCGCGCTTTGAAAGCTCCAGTCCGAGTTTGACCAAGGTCGCTTCGATCGGACCGTCGCGATTGGAGTCGGTGACGGCCGGCTTGAGAAGATCATTCGTTCCCTTCCGGATCACCGCCGCATACAGCGCCTCCTTGGAGGCAAAGCGGGCATAGAACGTCTGCTTCGAGATCCGCGCTGTCGCCGCGATCAGATCGACGCTGATCGCCTCGAAACTCGACTCCAGGAAGAGCCCTCTCGCCACCTCGACGATGTGGTCGGTAATGCGCCCGGCCTGTTCCTTCGTCGGCCGCCCGCTGCTTCGTGGCGCGGCTTTGCTCGGCTTGGCCTTGGCAACAGTCATCTTGGCTTTCTCTCCGGGCATTCTCTGCACGCTTCCCGACTGCTTTTACCACCCGGCCCGCGCAATCGATCATTCGATTTCACCGCATATAGGCTTGCGACGGCGCACGGTAGAGTATAAATAGTACGGTATCGTTTGATTAATCTTGTAGAGGTAACGAAAGAGCGGCAGCCCTCGCGGAAATACGGGCTCCAGCGCTTTTCGTGATCCGAGGACCAGATATGAGACAGATGACATTGGTTTCCCGAATAGTTGTGCGTACCGCTCTCGCCATATGCCAGATGGCTCTCGTCAGCCCCGTCGCGGCAGCACCAGCCGATCCGAGCGGCACATGGCTCACAGAAGATGGCCGCGCGCGCATACGCATTGAACGCTGCGGATCGAAGCAGGAGCAAATTTGCGGCTATATCGTCTGGGCCAAAGAGCCCAACGACGCGAATGGGCAACCACTCAAAGACCTGAACAATCCGGACAAGACTAAGCAATCCCGACCCGTTCTCGGTCACCAATTGATCATGGGCCTGAAGCTCAACCCGGCGGGGCGCTTTGAAGGCCAGATCTACAATGCAGAGAACGGCAAATCCTACGAGATTTCACTGTGGCGTGAGGCGATCGACCTGAAGGTCAAGGGCTGCATGATGTCGATTTTCTGCGCCACGCAGACCTGGACTCAAACCACGAATGCCGTGCCCGGACAGTTGGTGGGCATGACAGGCGATCCGAACGGCCCCAAGGCCGATAAAGAGTGGATGCAGACAGCCCAGGCGAAGCCGCCAACCACGACACGACCCAGCAAATAGCGGCTGCGGAGCTTCCGATACCACGTCGCATCGGCGCGGCCGCCTTCATCACATTCACCCAAAATATCTAAACTGGAGCTTGAGATGTACACACTCTCGCGGGTGGACCGTCTGGCGGTCCTCGCGTTCTGCGCTGCCTTGACGGGGTGCGCGAGCATAGCGCCGGTGCCCTATTCGGATGTCGCTTCGTCATCCCAACTGGCACCGAATCCGTCCGATACGTCTGGTCGTATTCCGTATCGTTACTCCACCACAGTGGACTGGCGCTCCTACAACAAGGTGATCATCGAACCGATCGTGATCTATCGGGGTCCGGACCAGCAATTCGGTGACATGACCGAAGAGGACAAGGCGTCGCTCGCGCGCACGATGCAGGCGCGGTTCGCGGAGAAGCTGGGCAGCCGCTTCGCGCTCGCAAATCAGCGGGGGCCAAATACACTACGTGTGAGGCTGACGCTGACCGGCGCCGTCAAGACCACGCCGGTGCTCGGCACCCTGTCGCGGATCGACGTTGGGGGCCTCGTCTACAACGGCGTACAGGCGGCCCGCGATGGCGAGGGATCGATGACGGGCTCTGTCATCTATGCCGTCGAGATCTTCGATGCCGCCACCTCCCGCCTGCTTAGCGCGTTCGTCACCAAGCAATATCCGAAGCCGACCAACATCAAGGCAACCGTCGGACCATTGACCGCAGCAGAAACCGGGATCGACCAGGGCGCAGATGCGCTGCTTGCACAAATGAGATGATGCCACGTCGTATCGGCTTCGTCCCCGTCGCGTGATCAGAACAACGTCGAACGAGCGTATGATCTTATCTGTTACCAACAAACCGTCGGGTCCCGATAACGACGACATGCCGATGACCAAGAGCCAGCCTCGCAGCCAGGCTCTTGGTCAGATCACGGCTCGATGCAGATTGACAGTGATCAGCCATGGATCATGCTTGAACAGATCAGAAATGATAGTTCACACCGACAGTGATCGTTTGGAATTTCTGGGTGCGATCCGGCAAGTTATCCTTTTTGAGATCCCTGTAGAGATCGGTGTAAAGATATTCGACCTTGGCCGACCAGTTCTGCCGAAAAGCCCATTCAACGCCGCCACCAGCGGTCCAGCCAATGCGCATCTTGTCGATCCCGGAGTCCTTCACCTCTCCGAAAGCCATGCCGCCGGTGCCGTAGACGAGCAGATGTGAATCCATGAAAGTCACGCCCGCACGACCGCGGCCCGTGCCGTAGAATGGCAAACTCACTTCGTTGATGCCATTGCGGCCCGTCTTGAGACCCGAAGCCATGAAGTCATTTTCGATGCCGACGACGAACCGCGACGAGACCTGATAATTGTAGCCGACCTGAAGGCCGCCAACGACGCCATCGGCCTTGCCGCCGCTCGTTCCCAGATAGCTGTTGAAAGCGTCAGTGCCGCTGAAACCGCCGCCTACACTGGCGCCGGCATAGAAGCCGGTCCACGAAAAGGCCGCCGGCAGCGCCGGCGCATAAACCGGATCGGCCTTGCGATACGGCAAATCCGCCGCATGCGCGGCGCCTGCGGCAAGGACGACCGCCAGGACCAAAGCAGAAGTCGTCTTCCAGGTATTCATCGAATTTTCGAGGGTCATGGACCCGGTCTCCCTACATTGCTGATCACCCAAGCCCGAAAATGACCGCCGGCCATTAATCAAACTATATCGTACTATTAATCTCGGCCGTCTGAGACTGCAAGCCGAAATGCAAGGCATCGGATGATCGAAGCTCAATTCGGTCGGAGGTCGAGTCGTCAGCCCTGCCTGGCGCCGAAGCCGTCCGATGCATCGTGATGGATGACATTCCGGAGCGGACGAGACGTCGCTTCCCGATCACCGCGCACCTATACGCGACGCATAGGGCTGACGTTGACGGCACGGCCACGCCGAAGCTCGGCACGCTGTCGGGGCTCGATATCGGGGATCTGGTCTAGAACGGTGCGCAGGACGCCGTGATGGCGAGGGACCGATAACAGGTTCGGCGATTGATGCGCCTAGCCGAAATTCTGCAGCGCGGGAAATGTCTCCAGCAGCCAGATGCTGGCATTCGACACGGCGCCGGTGAGAAACGCGATACCGGTGATCACCATCAGCACGCCCATCGCGCGCTCGACATGGACGAGATGCTTCTTCATGCGCGCAAACACGCTGGAGAATTGCTCCACCATGAAGGCCGCGATCAGGAACGGGATGCCGAGGCCGAGGGAATAGACCGCGAGCAATCCCGCGCCCTTGGTCACCGTTGCTTCTGCCGCCGCCACCGACAGGATCGCCGCGAGGATCGGGCCGATGCACGGTGTCCAGCCAAACGCGAAAGCCAGACCCATCACATAGGCGCCCCACAGGCCCACGGGCCTGGGCATGCTCAGGCGTCCCTCGCGCATCAGCAGCCCGATGCGCGTGAGGCCGAGGAAATGCAGGCCCATCAGGATGATCAGGATGCCGGCGACGATTGACAGCTCCGCCGCATAGGAGCGGACTACGCTGCCGACCAGGCTGGCGCTGGCACCGAGCGCCACGAACACCGTGGAGAAGCCCAGCACGAACACGGCCGCCGAGATCATCACCGCGCGCCTGGAGGCCGCTTCCTGCTCGTCATTGGCGACGTGCTCGATGGTCGCGCCCGTGAGATAGATGAGATAGGGCGGCACCAGCGGCAGCACGCAGGGCGACAGGAATGAGACAATGCCGGCAATCAATGCGGCGGGGATCGTGACATCGGAGATCATGCGGCTAGATGCACCGCTGACATGACGGGATGCAAGCGGGATGGATCAAATGCCCGCCACTTCCGGCTGTTGTGATCACGCGTGATCGGTTGACCGGGCAGCCTTGCTGCGGTCTGGTCGGGCCAAGAGGGAACCGCCATGAAGAACCTGCTCACCGATATCGCCGGCGTTCGCGTCGGCCACGCAGACGACGCCCAACTGGCCTCCGGCGTCACCGCCATCCTGTTCGACAGGCCGGCCGTGGCCTCCGTCGACATCCGCGGCGGCGGACCGGGCACGCGCGAAAGCGCCCTGCTCGATCCTGTGAACACTGTGGATGCCATCCACGGCCTCGCGCTGGCCGGTGGCTCGGCCTTCGGCCTCGAAGCCGGCGGCGGCGTACAGGCCTGGCTCGCCGAACAGGGCCGCGGCTACCAGATCGGCAATGCCGTCATCCCCATCGTGCCAGGCGCGATCCTGTTCGACCTGCTCAATGGCGGCGACAAGAACTGGGGCCGCTTCCCGCCCTATCGCGATCTCGGCTATGCCGCCGCAGCGGCGGCCAGCGATGACTTCAAGCTGGGCAGCGTCGGCGCGGGGCTCGGCGCCACGACAGTCAACTACAAAGGCGGCCTCGGCTCGGCCTCCGCCGTCACGCCATCGGGCGTGCACGTCGCCGCACTCGCGGCAGTCAATGCAGTCGGGAGTGTCACAATCGGTGATGGCCCACACTTCTGGGCGGCGCCATTCGAAGTCGGCAATGAGTTCGGCGGACACGGCATGCCGAACAAGTTGAAACCCGAGATGCTGGCCATGCGTATCAAGGGCGGACCGGCGGCAACCTCGATCGAGAACACGACACTTGCCGTCGTCGTCACCGATGCGATCCTGACCAAGGCGCAGGCACGGCGTCTCGCCATGATGGCGCAGACCGGATTTGCGCGCGCGATCTATCCGGTGCATGCGCCGCTCGATGGCGACATCGTGTTTGCGGCCGCGACGGGCGAGAAACCGATCGATCCGCTGGTGGGTTTGACGGAGCTCGGCATGATCGCGGGCAATGTGATCGCCCGCGCCATCGCGCGCGGCGTGTATGAAGCGACAGCACTGCCGTTTCCGGGCGCGCTTCCAGCGTTTCGCGACCGGAACTAGGTCATCGCTCCGCAACCAATCGTGCCGGTAATCGTTTCTACCCAGGAGACATTTCGGAGGATTGCGATGCCGTCGACTGCGATTCGACATGTCACTTATGACCCGGTGAGCCGCGAACTACGCATCACCTTCACGAGCGGCCGCCGATATGCTTATGCGCAGGTGCCGCCGGAAGTTCACGCGGCCTTCAGCAGCGCGGCGTCACGCGGCGCGTTCTTCAATCATCGTATTCGTGATCGCTTCGCCTATCGCGAACTGGCGCGTTCGGGATCAGAGCGCAGATCAGGCGCTGATTGCCAGCGTCGACTTCGCGTTTGAGATCTGCTGCGCCTGACGCGCGATCATCTTTTCGATCGCGTTATAGGACGAGCTTGCGGTTGATGACGTGGACGACGTGGGGACGGCCGTGGTCGAACTCACCGTCGATCCGTCCGCATATGCGATAGACGTCGTGGTGCTGCCATCAGCATTTACCGTGGTCGTTGTGGTCGAACCAGCAGTGTCAGAGCCACCACCAGATCCACCGCCCATACCGCCGCCGCCGGCGTGATGTGCCTTGCTGCCATTCAGCGCCGGGCTCAGTTCATCGATATTGACCGAGCCGTCACCGTTCTTGTCGAGTTCGGCGAATACCTTGTCGGCATTGGCGGTGTTGGTGCCGCCGGCGCCGAGCTTCTTCTCGAACTCCGCCTTGCTGATGCCGCCGCTGCCGTCGCTGTCGAGCATCCCCATCAGTCTTTTCAGCGAGTCGGCTCGTTTCGCCGAAGAGGCTGCCGTCGCGGGCTGGCTCTGGGCATCGAGCAGCGTGCTCATGGTGCCCGGGGCCAGCTTGTAGGAACTGTTCGTGCTGCTGGTGGCGGAGGTTGCCGTCGATGACGTGGCGCTCGCCGCCGTCGACGTGCTGGCGACATCGAACGGGCTGGCGGTCTTCTGGGTGACACCGGTCGTGGTGGTGGCGGCCTTCGACTTCGACTTGGTGAGTGCCTGCAGCGCATCGATCGCGGTGGTGGCAGCAGCAAGGGCTGGCAGCATCGTCAAATTCCTGATCATGCCGCAGCGTGCGGCGTGAATTCCCTGGGGAATACGGAGCAAGCCCCATGCCAGCGAAAAAAGTTCGATAAAACAACGGCCTTGGCCGCACGGGCCGCGCGCGTTTCCCGGCAAATCGTGCCCTTGCGGCAGAATGTGCCGGGACTATCCTGCTGCAGCGCGTCGATGGCTCGGCCGTGGCTGGCGCGTTGCCCGTCCTCCGGCCCCATGTTACGCGAGGCGGTCCATTCGCCGCCGCCCAAAAATGTTCAGGAAACCCCAGGAAACCCCGATGTCCCAGAGCTTCACGCCCCGCCCGCTGGTGATCGCCCCGTCCATCCTGGCGGCTGATTTCGCGAGGCTTGGCGAAGAGGTCCGCGCCGTGGATACTGCCGGCGCCGACTGGATGCATCTCGACGTCATGGACGGCCATTTCGTGCCTAACATTTCCTACGGCCCCGACGTCATCAAGGCGATGCGCCCGCACACAAAGAAGATCTTCGACGCGCATCTGATGATCGCACCATGCGATCCCTATCTCGAAGCCTTCGCCAAGGCCGGCTGCGATCACATCACCGTCCATGCCGAGGCGGGCCCGCATCTGCATCGCTCGCTGCAGGCGATCCGCGCGCTCGGCAAGAAGGCCGGCGTCTCGCTCAATCCCGGCACGCCGCTCTCGGCCATCGAATATGTGATCGATCTCCTCGACCTCGTGCTGGTGATGTCGGTCAATCCCGGCTTCGGCGGTCAGGCCTTCATTCCGTCCGCGCTCGGCAAGATCTCCGACCTGCGCGCGATGACCGCGGGCCGTCCGATCGACATCGAAGTTGACGGCGGTGTGTCCGCTGCAGTCGCCGGGCAACTCGCCGCAGCAGGTGCCAATGCCTTCGTCGCCGGCTCGGCCGTATTCAAGGGCGGCACCGTGGAAAGCTACAAGGCGAATATCGACGGCATCCGCGCGGCGGCAGCGAATGCCCGCGGCGAGATGGTGTAGTCGCTTCTCCGGATTCAAATATCAAACAGCCACGCTCTCGCATTCTCGCGGCGCTTGCGCGTCCGAGGTGTGAGCAGTCCCCCTCAAACGATGAGGGGTGGCAGCGCGCCGTGAGGCGCAAGGGGTGGTTTCTGTCGCGATCCGCTCCGCCGGAACGCCGGCAAGCTGCAACCGCGCAACGCCTCACGGCGCGCCACCGCGGCGATTTCTGTCCCCGGGACCGTTCTTCCGGGCAAAGGCGCAGAGCTCCGCACTCCGCTGATCCCGACGGTTTCCCGCCGTTCACCAATGCCACGTCCAGCCAGCATGAGTGGCAGACCCCCGTAGTGGGGCCGGACGGTGACCCAAGGCCTCCCGAGTGCGTGAGGAAACGTCTTCCTCCCGCCCGCAGGCGCCGCATCCCTGTTCCACCTCAAGACGCCTCTAGAAGCGCCCCTCGCGAACCGGACAATTCGGATAATAATCCTTAAAGGAATGTTGTCAACACCTGCGAAGACCAATATGCGCATGAACTTTGCTCCGCGTCGCGCGACCAACCGGGATGACACAGCATTCAATCGCCGGCTTTCACCGCCTCCTGCTCGTTCCCCTGCTGTCGCTCGCCTTGCTCGGCACGGCGCAGGCGGGTGACGCTGCTGCGCGCAAAGTGATCGGCTTCTCGCCGGACGGCGCGCATTTCGCCTTCGAGCACTATACGCAGCTCTATGATGCGACCGAGCTCGTCGCCGAGATCCAGGTGATCGACACGCGCACCGACGACTTTGCGAAGGGTACGCCCTTCTCCCTTCGCACCAAAGACGATGACGAGCGCGAAGTGGATGCCGTGCGCGCCGAGCTGATGGCCAGGGCCAAGCCGCTGCTGGGCAAGCTTGGTATCACCGAGCCCGGCACGCGCTTCGCCGGCAAGCCATCGATGGATCTCGACGAGATCGGCATCTACCAGATGGACCCGAAGCCGCTCGCCACCACGCAGGCCATCACTTTGCCCGACGGCCGCAAGCTGGCGTTGACGATCTCCGATCAGGCGCTCGGCAAGGCCTCATGTTACGGCGCCGGAGGCCGCGGTACCTATGGCAGCGTCATCGTCACCGGCATGACACTACAACTGAGCATCGACGGCGCCGCACCGGTCACCTTGGCGCAGGACAAGCAATTGCCGAAGCGACGCCGCTGCGTCACCGCCTACGGGATCGCCGAGGCCTATCATCACCAGGCCAAGGACGGCACGCAGACGCTGGCCGTGCTGGTGGAGACCGTGGACGCCCATCAATTCCATGCAGGGCCTAACCGACGGTTCATGGCGGTGACGACGAGGTTGGCAAAACACGAAATTGAATAGATATTCTCTTCCACCACTCCAACATTCAGGTTGATCGCTTCGGTGGAATAATTCCAGCAAATTCAACCATGAAGGCGCGGACCTGATTTATGATATCCATTACTTGGGTCTCACTGTAACCTTCCGCTCTGGGATGCATTACAGGATTGCGCCACGCATCCTTCACGCCAAAAAGGTACGATTGAGCTGCCTTGTATTTTTCGGCTCGCCTTTTCTGAGCTACCGTACCCTGTGCCAGCGCGCGAAGTGGCGTGTTCATCTCGTTCAAAATCTGGTCCCAAGTAAGCTCACTCACACGCCTTCCTGGATTGCGCTTAACGATGTTTACGCCAAGTCGCTTCGCAAATTGCCTAACTGCAACTTCCATTGCACGCATTATATGAAACACACTGGCTAGGTTTTGCCCCATCGCCCAACAATCTATTCCAGATCGGATATCGCTTTCGACACCGGGGAGCGCATTGAAGACTGGTGACCAATCTTGCGTCAGCCTGACAAGCAGTTCGGCTTTTCTCGGCGGATAATAGTAGGTGTACTGATAGTTCAGTTCGTTGACTAAAGCTTCATGCACCGCTCGTACTTTGCTTACGAAGTCTTCGTAGTGAATGTTTTGAGATTCTGACAAGCGCTTGAGCGCCGCCAAGGAAATCTCAGTTGCGGGAAGTTTTAGTTGCTTACAGACTTCGCTGCCTCCGAATAGGACTACAGCAAGAACGCGCTTGTCTTCATCGCGCAAGGACGCTTCGATTTTCAGCAAACTGCGAGCGCGGTCCTGAGGGGACGAGGCCCGCAGAATTTGAATTCTAAAATCGCCGTCTCGCTCGATAGCTACCAAATGGAAAATAAAATTGTGAAGCATTCCAAGTGAAAGATTGTGCATTGCCATCATCTCAAAAAATTGCAGGGTAAGGATGATTGGCAGAGCGCCGGAAATTCAATCCGCCAACCGGCTAGAATGCACACTTAAAAATTGACGTACAGAGCAACACGCCGGCAAAGAGCCACACCAATCCGCTCGATGCCCGGCGAAGATGCTTGTGAAAACGGCACCCTTGCGACGTGCCCAGCGCGCAGCCCCCCAAAAGGTTGGTGGGCGCACTATTCGTTGCCCGAGCTACGATCGCCGCCAAGCCGTAATTCAGCAGGAAAATCAGCCCTCCAGGTGCTTCTGAGGTGGCCTCCCCCGCCCCGATCTGCTAAAGCGCGGCGTAATCCCCCAAACGTCAGAGTGCGCAATGATCCCTCGCTATACCCGTCCGGAAATGGCCTCCATTTGGGAGCCGCAGACCCGCTTCAAGATCTGGTTCGAGATCGAGGCGCATGCCGCCGATGCGCTGGCGGAACTGGGCACCATTCCGAAGGATGCGGCGAAGACGATCTGGGCCAAGGCCAAGGACGCGACCTTCAATGTGGAGCGCATCGACGAAATCGAGCGCGAGACCAAGCATGACGTCATCGCCTTCCTGACCCACCTCGCCGAGATCGTCGGGCCGGAAGCGCGCTTCGTGCATCAGGGCATGACGTCGTCGGATGTGCTCGACACCTGCCTCAACGTGCAGCTCACGCGCTGCGCCGATATCCTGATCGCCGATATCGACCGCCTGCTCGCCGCGCTGAAGACCCGCGCCTTCGAGCACAAGATGACGCCGACCATCGGCCGCTCGCATGGCATCCATGCCGAGCCGGTCACCTTCGGTCTCAAGCTCGCTTATGCCTATGCCGAATTCACCCGCAACCGCGAGCGCCTCGTCGCCGCGCGCAAGGAAGTCGCGACCTGCGCGATCTCCGGCGCCGTCGGCACCTTCGCGCAGATCGATCCGCGCGTCGAAGAACACGTCGCCAAGGCCATGGGCCTCGTGCCGGAGCCGATCTCGACCCAGGTGATCCCGCGCGACCGCCACGCGATGTTCTTCGCGACACTGGGCGTCATCGCCTCGTCGATGGAGCGCCTCGCCGTCGAAATCCGCCACATGCAGCGCACCGAAGTGCTGGAAGCCGAGGAGTTCTTCTCCGAGGGCCAGAAAGGCTCGTCGGCGATGCCGCACAAGCGCAACCCGGTGCTGACCGAGAACATCACCGGCCTTGCCCGCATGGTGCGCGCCTATGTGACGCCGGCGCTGGAAAACGTCGTGCTGTGGCACGAGCGCGATATCTCGCACTCCTCAGCCGAGCGCATGTTCGGCCCCGACGCCACGGTGACGCTCGACTTCGCGCTCAACCGCATGGCCGGCGTGATCGAGAAGCTGCTGGTCTATCCCGCCAACATGCAGAAGAATCTCGACCGCCTCGGCGGCCTCGTGCATTCGCAGCGCGTGCTGATCGCGCTGACGCAGAAGGGCGCGTCGCGCGAAGACAGCTACAAGCTCGTGCAGCGCAACGCCATGCCGGTCTGGCGCGGCGAAGGCGACTTCCAGACACTGCTGAAGAACGATCCCGAGGTGAAGAAATATCTCACCGACGACGAGATTTCCGAGAAGTTCGACCTCGGCTATCACCTCAAGCACGTGGACACGATCTTCACGCGCGTGTTTGGTACCTCATCCTGAGGAGCGACGTCTTCGTCGCGTCTCGAAGGATGAGCGCCACACGCCATGGTTCGAGACGGCGCCGAAGCGGCGCCTCCTCACCATGAGGACGGAGTCCACTGGCTACATCGTCGCCGTCTCGCTCCGCCGCGGTCATCACTTCAGCAAGACGCCAAGCCTGAGCATCCGCCTGCTCAGCGGCCTCGGCGTCGAAGGCGACGGCCATATGGGCTCATTGGTGCAGCATCGCTACGATCGCCGCCGCGATCCTGCCAGGCCGAACCTGCGCCAGGTGCATCTGATCCCGTCCGAACTGTTCGACGAATTGCGCGCCAAGGGTTTCACGATCCAGCCCGGCGATCTCGGCGAGAATGTCACCACATCGGGGATCGACCTTGCAGCACTACCGACCGGCACGCGGCTGCATCTCGGCGAGTCCGCCGTGATCGAACTTACCGGATTGCGCGAACCCTGTGTGTTGATGGACCGCTTTCAGCAAGGATTGAAGACAGCGACGCAGGATCGCGATGCGAATGGCAATGTCCTCTGCAAGGCCGGGGTGATGGCGGTTGTCGTTGCCGATGGCGAAGTGGCAGCGGGCGACGCGATTGAGACTGTATTGCCCGAAGGTAGGCAACGGCCATTAGAGCCGGTGTAGCCAGCCGCGAGCGCGGTAAGCTCCCTCTCCCCGCATCTTGCGCGGGGAGAGGGGTGGGGTGAGGGGCATGGCATTGGCCTGTCCTACGCGTCTCGTTTTCGGATCGAAGATTCCGATCCGAGAGAGCGCAACAAGCGGTGAGCGCGTGCCATGCCCCTCACCCGCCCGGCTTCGCTGCGCTACGCCGGGCGACCTCTCCCCGTAAAGGACGGGGAGAGGTTAAGAACGCGCCGCCCTTCCCGAAAAAGCCCGAATGCCCCTGTCTTGATTGCCAGACCCGCAGCAACTCCGCAGTAACCATCCTCCCCTAGGCTCTGATGATGCCGACGCGTCCCACCATCCTTGTGTTCGACTCCGGTCTCGGCGGCCTCACCGTCCAGCGCGAGATCGCGAAGGCGCGTCCGGATGCCCGCTATGTCTATGTGGCGGATGACGCGTTCTTTCCCTACGGCCAGCACACCGAGGAGGCGCTGATCGGCCGCGTGGTGCCGCTGATGGGCGAGCTGATTGCTGCGCATCGGCCCGACCTCGTCGTCATCGCCTGCAACACGGCCTCGACGCTGGTGCTCAGCCATCTGCGCGCCGCCTATGCCGTGCCCTTTGTCGGCACCGTGCCGGCGATCAAGCCGGCCTGCGCGCGCTCGGTCAGCAAGCGCGTCTCGGTGCTCGGCACGTCGGGCACCGTGAAGCGCGAATATACCCAGACGCTGATCCGCGAATTCGGCGGCGGCTGCATCGTCACGCTGGTCGGCTCCGCCGAACTCGCCGCACTGGCGGAAGGCGCACTCGGCGGCCAGGGCATCGACGACGCCGACCTGTTTCGCGAGATCGCCCCCTGCTTCGTGCAGGACGCCGCCGGCGCCCGCACCGATACGATCGTGCTCGCTTGTACGCATTACCCGCTGTTGCTCGACCATCTCAATCGCATCGCGCCCTGGCCGGTGGCATGGATCGATCCGGCCCCGGCAATCGCACGGCGCGTGGTCGGCCTGATCGGCGATCATCAGCCCGGCGTGCCACCCGGCGATGCCGTGCTGCTCTACACCTCCGGCAAGCGCCACGCCTGGCCGGAAGCACTGGCGCCATTCTTCGGCGGACAGGTCGCGGCATAGCGAGCGCTCGACTTTCCCTTGCGCGCTGCTAGCCTTGCGGCGCGCCGTTCCGAAAAGAGAACGGCAAAGGGAGACCAGCATGCTCGATACGAATTTTCTGAAGAATGGCCTTCTCAAGACACTGCTCGTTGGCGCGGCGATCACGGCCTGCGCCGGTGCGGCCAGTGCACAAGGCATCAAGCGCACGCCGCTGCAGGACGTCAAATATCCTGCCGGCCATCGCATCGTGACGGTCGTGGCTGAACTCGGCCCGAACCAGCTCGCCGGCCGCCATACCCATCCAGGTGTCGATACCGGTTACGTTCTCGATGGCGACGCGACGCTGATCGTCGAGGGCCAGCCGGACAAACTGCTCAAGGCCGGCGATTCCTATGCCGTCCCGGCCGGGATTCCGCATGACGTGAAGACCGGCGACAAGGGCCTGAAGATCATGGCAGTCTATGTCGTGGAAGACGGCAAGCCGGTGGCGACGCCCGCGCCGAAATAACAGGATCCCATGTGACGATGACGACCCCCGCGCCATTTCACGATCTCAAGCAGAAATGGCGCGAGGGCCGCCCCACTTTCGGGGCCATTGCTACCATCCCGTCGATCCAGACCGTGCGCATCATGGCGCAGTCGCTCGACTGGATCATCGTCGACCTCGAACACGGCCCGATCGATCTCAACACGGCGCATGGCATGATCATGGCCACCGCGGGCACGCCTTGCACGCCGCTGGTGCGGATCGCCGCCAATGAGCCATGGCTGGCGAAAGCGCCGATGGATTTCGGCGCGATGGGCATCAACTTCCCGATGATCAACAGCGCCGACGATGCCTACAAGGCCGCGCGCAGCCTGCGCTATCCGACCCAGGGCGAGCGGCTATGGGGACCGTTCCACGCGCCGTTCCGCTGGAACGTGGGCATGCCCGACTATATGGCGCGTGCCGACGACAGCATGATCTGCATGATCACCATCGAGCATATCGATGCGGTGAACCGGATCGGCGAGATCATGGCCACGCCGGGCATCGACATCGCGGTGATCGGCGTCGGCGACCTCGCGACATCCATCGGCAAACGCGGCCAGCCGGGCGATCCCGAGGTGCAGGCGCTGGTCGCCAGGGCCGAAGCGGGAATCCTCAAGTCAGGCGTGCCGCTGGGCGGCGCGGCGCTGAACGCCGATATGGGCAACGCCATGATCGAGCGGGGCTATGTGGCGCTGGCGCTGGGATTCGACTGGTCACTGTTCCAACGCGGAATCGCCGCCGGATTCGAGGGCATCAGGCGGTAAAACTGCCCTTTCGAGGCTGATTTTGCGCCAAAATCGGCCGGATTGGCGCTATAAGCCCGCCAAACGGCAAAAAGCCTGTCTTTCAATTGACATAACCGGGCCTTCACCCTAGAAACCGCCTTGCTCGCGGGCCGTTTTCGGCCCGCGAAGCGTTTCGCACCCGTGGTTCTCCACCCAGCTTTGGGAATGAACCTGTCGGTGCCGAGATTTTCCAGACTCTGGACTGATCACGGTACACAGGAGGGCGCGTCTCCTCACATTGACCATTGAACATCGAGGACGCGATGACAAAGCGTAGTGAAGCTAAATATAAAATCGACCGCCGTATGGGCCAGAACATTTGGGGTCGTCCCAAGTCTCCGGTCAACAAGCGTGAATACGGCCCGGGCCAGCACGGCCAGCGCCGCAAGGGCAAGCTCTCCGACTTCGGCACGCAGCTGCGCGCCAAGCAGAAGCTGAAGGGCTATTACGCCAACATCTCCGAGCGCCAGTTCCACTCCATTTATGTGGAAGCCGGCCGTCTCAAGGGCGACACCGGTGAAAACCTGATCGGCCTGCTCGAGCGCCGCCTCGACACCGTCGTGTATCGCGCCAAGTTCGTCGCCACCATGTTTGCGGCCCGTCAGTTCATCAACCACGGCCACATCAAGGTGAACGGCAAGCGCGTCAACATCGCGAGCTATCTCGTGAAGGTCGGCGACGTCATCGAGATCAAGGAATCCTCCAAGCAGCTCGCTTTCGTTCTGGAAGCCAGCCAGCTCGGCGAACGCGACACCCCGGATTACGTCGAAACCGACCACAGCAAGATGACCGCCAAGTTCATCCGCATTCCGCAGCTGTCGGACGTTCCCTTCGCCGTGCAGATGGAACCGCATCTGATCGTCGAATTCTATTCGCGCTAACTTCTGACAGCGCAGACGAGATCAAGGCCCCGGATTTTCCGGGGCCTTTTTTGTTTGGCCATCAGCCGTCATTGCGAGGTCAAGGAAAGTTGCATGCAACTTTCCCCTTAGCGTAGCGACGAAGCAATCCAGCCTTCGCTCGTTCACTCTGGATTGCTTCGCTCAGCAAAATCGCAAGACGATTTTGCGGGCTCGCAATGACGGGGTAGCTTGTGGTGTGTAACAAGGTGGAATTCCCAATGCCCTTCACCCCTGCTCGCCCCGATCCATCACAGCCGCCGGTTCGCATCAATCTGCTGTCGGACACACAGACGAAGCCCACGCCCGCGATGCGCGCGGCGATGGCTGCGGCAGATGTCGGCGATGAGCAGGTCGGCGACGATCCCACCGTCAACGCGCTCTGCGACCGCGTCGCCGAACTGCTCGGTAAGGAAGCCGCAGTGTTCATGCCATCGGGTACCATGTGCAATGTCGCCGGCCTGCTGGCGCATTGCCGGCCCGGCGACGAGATCCTCGCGCATCGCACCGCGCATATCCTCTCGCGCGAAGGCGGCACCCACGCCGCGCTTGGCGGCTTCCAGATTACCGGGCTCGACGGCGCCGACGGCAAGTTCACACCAGATACGCTGCGCGCCGCATTGCATCCGCGCACGCGCTACGAGGCAGCGCAGACCGTGGTCAGCGTCGAACAGACTGCCAATATCGGCGGCGGCACCATCTGGTCGAAATCCGATCTCGAAGCGATCGTCACCATCGCGCGTGACCGCGGCCTTGCCACGCATATGGATGGCGCGCGACTGATGAATGCCTGCGTCGCCACCGGTATCGGTGCGAGCAGGATGTCCGATGGCTGGGACTCGGTGTGGATCGATTTGAGTAAGGGGCTCGGCGCGCCGATCGGAGCCGTGCTCGCCGGCACGCGCGACTACATTGATGCAGTGTGGCGCTGGAAGCAGGGATTGGGCGGCTCGATGCGCCAGGCCGGCATCGTTGCCGCCGCCTGCATCCACGCGCTGGACCATCACGTCGAGCGCCTCGCCGACGATCACGCCAACGCGCACGCGCTGGCGCGCGGACTGGCCCAGATCGACGGGATCGCCGTGCAGCAGCCGGAGACCAATCTCGTGTTCTTCGATCCCGCGGGCGCAGGCATCAGCGGTGCTGCTATGGTGAAAGCCTTGCGCGCGAAAGGCGTGCTGCTCGCCACCATGGACGGCCGCATCCGCGCCTGCACGCATCTGGATGTCAGTGCGGACATGATCGAGGAAACGCTGGGGTTGATCAGGGACGTGGTGCGAGCGGTTTAGCCTTATCCCGACGGCCCTCATGGTGAGGAGGCGCCGCTTGGCGCCGTCTCGAACCATGAGATGTTTGGCCCATCCTTCGAGACGCGCGCAAGAGCGCGCTCCTCAGGATGAGGACTGAGTATGTGGAACAGCACCACGATGACCTGCCCTGCCGCTTACTCCAGCGCCTCGGCGATGATCTTCCGCACGTCGATCTCCATCCGCACCCGCTGCGACGGTGCCTGCGCCATGACCAGCACGAACATGTCGTTCTTCGGATCGACCCAGAAGAACGTGCCGCCAACACCGTCCCAGCGATATTCGCCGACCGGGCCGGGCTCGCTGGCCAGCTCCTTGGTGCGCACCGCGAAGCCGAGGCCGAAGCCGCTGCCGGCGCCCGGGAAATAATAGTAATCGCGCTTCACGCCGCTCTGCGGACCGACGTGATCGCGCGTCATCTCGGCCACTGTTTCCGGTTTGAGATAGCGCTTGCCGTCAAGCGTGCCGCCATTGAGCAGCATCTGCAGGAAGCGCGCATAGTCCGAGATCGTACCGACCAGACCGGAGCCCCCCGCCTCCCATTGCATGACCTCGGCGGGATCGTGCATACCGACCACCGGCCCGACCATGCGGTCTCCCGGGAACGGCTCGGCCACACGCGAGCGCCGTTCGCCATCGGTGATGTAGAACGAGGTGTCCCGCATCCCCAATGGACCGAACAGCCGTTCCTCCAGGAAATGATACAGCGACTGGCCGGATACGACTTCGATGACGCGCCCGAGAATATCCGTGGAATGGCCGTAGTCCCACAGCGTGCCCGGCTGCTCGGCGAGCGGAAGCTGCGCGATGCGATCGGCCCAGGAGGCATTGTTCCAGTCGCGGCCGAAGATATCGAGCTGCGCATAACGTTTCCGCGCGGGATCGTCGCCATAGAAACCGTAGGTGATGCCCGATGTGTGCGTGAGCAAATCGGCGATGGTGATCGGCCGCTGCAACGGCACGAGGCCGAATGTGGCGTGTTCGTCGCCGCCTTTGACGTCGACGCCCACCTTCGTCTTCGCGAAGGCCGGGATGTATTTCGCAACGGGATCGTCGAGTCGCAGCTTGCCATCCTCGACCAGCATCATCGCGGCTACCGAGGTGATCGGCTTCGACATCGAATATAGCCGGAAGATCGCATCCCTCGTCATCGGGTGCCCGCTGTCGAGATTGCCGAACGTATCGAAATAGACAGGCTTGCCGTGCTGTTGCACCAGCACCACCGCGCCAGGAATCTTTCGCTCCGCGACCATGTCGAGAAAGTAGCGATCGAGCGCCAGCAGCTTTTCGGCAGAGAATTCGCGCGCAACGGATTGCGGCTTTTCGGCCCGGGCTGGCGACGAAGGCACTATAACAGTGCCGACGCAGCAGAGCGTCAGCAGCAGGAGTACGGCGCGCCTATTTCTCCAGCGCTTCATAGACCAACAGCTTCAGTGACCTTTGAATGCGCTGTCGCTCCGACGGCGTCTGCTCGAGCAGGATGAAGAAGAAATCCTGTTTGGGATCGATGATGAAGTAGCAACCGCTGGCGCCGTCCCATTTCAACTCGCCGAGCGATCCCGGCGGCGGCGGCTTGGCATTGCCGGCATCGGTGCGCACGGCAAAGCCATAGCCGAAGCCGAAACCGTCGCCGGGGAAATACAGATAGTCACGACCGACGCCGGAATCCTTGCCGATATGATCGATGGTCATGTCCTTGAACGTCGCCGCGCTCATGTAGCGTTTGCCGTCATACTCGCCGCCATTCAGCAGCATTTGTGCGAACTTCGTGTAGTCCGCCAGCGTCGAGACCATGCCGCCGCTGCCGGACTCCCATTTCTGGTAGGTGTCGGGGCGACCCTGCCGTCCGGTGCGGAAATCGCGGTCCCAGGCCATCGGCTTGGCGAGCATCACTTCCTTCGACTTCTCCTTCACGAAGAAGCCGGTGTCCTTCATGCCGAGCGGTCCGAGGAACGCCTGCTCCTCGTAACCGAGCAGCGACTTGCCGGTAACCACTTCAATCACGCGGCCCAGAATATCGGTGGAGTGGCCGTAGTCCCACATGGTGCCGGGCTGGTGCTCGAGCGGCAGCTGCGCGATGCGGTCGGCGAATTCCTTGTTGTCGAAATCGCCGCTGTAGATATCTGCATTGCCATAGGCGCGGCGCACCAGGCTCTCGCCATAGAAGCCGTAAGTGATGCCGGACGTGTGCAGCAGCAGGTCGCGGATCGTCACCGGGCGGTTGGGCGCCACGATGTCCAGCGCCTTCTCGCCATTCTCCAGCTTCTTCTCGACGCCGACCTTGGCCTTGGCGAAAGACGGAATGTATTGCGAGACGGGATCGTCGAGTTTCAGCTTGCCCTGATCGATCAGCATCATCGCTGCGAAGGACGTGATCGGCTTCGACATGGAATGCAGCCGGAAGATCGTATCATCCGTCATCGGCTGCTTGGTGTCGGGATCGCGGACGCCGAAGAATTCCTTGTAGACCGGCTTGCCATGCTGCTGGATCAGGACAATGGCGCCCGGAATCTTGCCGTCGGCGATCTGCTTGCGGAAGAACTCGCCAATCTTCGCCAGCTTCTCCTGCGAGAATTTTGCGCCGGCGGGAATGTCGAAGGTGCCTTCGGCGGCAAAGCGATCCTGGGCAATAGCGGGCGATCCGGCGAGCAAGAGCGCTCCGCAGAGCAGCGCGCGTAGTCTGTGCCGCAAATTCATCGCCGCTCCTTTTACCTGATCAAAGGAGTGTAACGGCGGGGCGCTCTCAGACAAGGGGAAGTGCGCGTGCGAGCGCGAGGCGATGCAGGTCCGCAGATGGCTCCGAAAAGCAGCAGAAGGTGACGGCCGTGACCACCGGAGCGTCTTTCAGCGTCTGGATGACCGAGCCCACGGCGATGGGAGCCGCACGCGCGGCCGGAAAGCCGTAGACACCGGTGGAGATGGCCGGAAACGCAACGGAGGTCAGGCCATGTGCCTGACACAACATCAGCGCCCGCCGGTAGCAGGACGCCAGCGCCTCATCCTCGCCGCGCCGGCCACCATGCCAGACGGGACCGACCGCATGAATCACATGCGTGGCCGGTAATTTATAACCTTTGGTGATTTTGGCGTCGCCGGTCTCGCAACCCTTGAGGGTGCGGCATTCCGCGAGCAAGTCGGGGCCGGCAGCCCGATGGATGGCACCGTCCACGCCGCCGCCTCCGAGAAGCGACGCATTGGCCGCGTTGACGATGGCGTCAACGCGGAGGGTCGTAATGTCGGCCACGACGACGTCGAGCGTCGCCGTGCCGATTTGTCGACTTGAAATCAGGCCGAGGCCGGGGCGGCAATCACGCCCTTCTCGGCCAGCAGGCTCTGCAACTCGCCAGCCTGGAACATCTCACGGATGATGTCGCAGCCGCCGACGAATTCGCCCTTCACATAGAGCTGCGGAATGGTCGGCCAGTTCGAATAGGTCTTGATGCCGTCGCGCAGATCGGCGGATTCGAGAACGTTGAGGCCCTTGTAGCCGACGCCCACGTGATCGAGGATCTGGACCACCTGGCCCGAGAAACCGCACTGCGGAAACTGCGGCGTGCCCTTCATGAACAGCACCACGTCGTTGGTCTTCACTTCGTTCTCGATGAATTGCTCAATGCTCATGTCACGTCCCTGTTCAAGGTCCAGATTCAAGGTCCGGAGTTGGCGGCCCAGCCATCGGGCGCTCGCCCGGTCAGACTTGTCATATATGTAGCCGAATCCGTTCCGCACCCCAAGTCTTATGGACGTGATCAAGAGCCTGAAATCACAGGCATTGGGGCTTATTGCCGGCCCGCCACGGTCACTTTTCCGCAGTTTTTGCCAAGTCCGGTCCGGCCAAAGATCATATGACGACAGGCCTTTTATAACCAATCGGATGACCTATTTAGGACAGGCTGCTCGGGAACCCATCACCAAGAGCAACGTTCTCTCCAAAATCGGAGACTTTCGTGACGAATCCAGCTTTCGCCAAGAGTTCAGGCATGAGTTCAGGCACCGCGTCCCCTGCCTCCGAATCCGCCCCCGCAGGCGCTCTGGCCCAAAGACTGGGCGACGCCTTCCTGACGGTCCGCAACGAAACCGAACGCCGCGCTGCCCCGCTCTCCCCGGAAGACCAGTTGGTGCAGTCGATGCCCGACGCCAGCCCGGCGAAGTGGCACCGCGCCCATGTGACCTGGTTCTGGGAGCAATTCCTGCTCGGCGATCACGCCCCCGGCTACAAGGTCTACCACCCCGATTACGCCTATCTGTTCAATTCCTATTATGTCTCCGCCGGCCCGCGCCATGCCCGCGCGCAGCGCGGGCACCTCACCCGGCCCGGCGCCGACGAAGTCACCGCCTATCGCAAGCATGTCGATGCGGCCGTCATCAAATTCTTCAACGAGACCTCAGACGACAAGCTGGCCTCGCTGATCCCGTTGCTCGAAGTCGGCTTCAATCACGAGCAGCAGCATCAGGAACTGATGCTCACCGACATCCTGCATGCCTTCGCGCAGAACCCGATCCCGCCGGCCTATGACTCTGATTGGCGCTTCCCGGCCTCGACCACATCGGGCGATGCGTGGACCACGCTCACCGAAGGCATCCACACCATCGGCCATCAGAGCGAGAGCTTCCATTTCGACAACGAGAAGCCCGCACATCGCGCGCTTGTCGGTCCCGTCAAGCTCGCAAGGAATCTCGTCACCAACCGCGAATGGCTCGCCTTCATGGAGGCCGGCGGTTACGACGAAGCGACGCTGTGGCTGATGGATGGCTTTGCCGCCGCGGCCCGCGAGGAATGGCAGGCACCTGGCCACTGGCGCAAGGTCAATGGCGAATGGCAGATCATGACCCTCGCCGGCCTCAAGCCGATAGATCTCGACGCGCCGGTGTGCCACGTCAGCTATTACGAATGTGACGCCTTTGCGCGCTGGAGCGGCAAGCATCTGCCCACCGAAATGGAATGGGAAGTCGCAGCGCGGGCCGGTCAGCTCAACGACGCCTTCGGCATCGTCTGGCAATGGACGCGCTCCGCTTACGCTGCCTATCCGGGCTACCGCGCCATCGAAGGCGCGCTCGGTGAATACAACGGCAAGTTCATGATCAATCAGCTGGTGCTGCGGGGCTCATCGCTGGCGACCCCGGACGATCACAGCCGCGTCACCTACCGCAATTTCTTCTATCCCCACCATCGCTGGCAATTCACGGGCCTGCGGCTGGCCGATTACGGCAACTGACTTCCTGACATCACGGCGCTTCGAAAGCGTTGAGGAGACTGACATGAACGTTCATGCCCCGTTGGCACTGTCGCTGCTGAATGCCTCGGCCTCCGCATTTGCCGCGGATGTCGCCGAAGCCCTGTCGCAGCACCCGAAAAAGCTGTCGCCGAAATACTTCTATGACGAAGCCGGCTCGGAGCTGTTCGAACAGATCACCAAACTGCCGGAATATTACCCGACCCGCACAGAGCTCGGCATCCTCCGCTCGCGTGGCAAGGACATCAACGCGATCATTCCGAAGAATGCCGCCTTGATCGAATTCGGCGCCGGCGCCACCACCAAGGTGCGGCTGCTGCTGGATGAATGCGACGTCGGCGCCTATGCGCCGGTCGATATCTCAGGCGACTTCCTGCAGGCGCAGGCAGCCGAGCTGCGCAAGGATTTCCCGGGCCTGAAGGTGCTGCCGGTGAATGCCGATTTCACCGCACCGTTCGACCTTCCCGCAGATATCCGGATGATGCCGAAGGTCGGCTTCTTCCCGGGCTCGACGCTCGGTAATTTCGAGCCGCACGAGGCCTGCGCCTTTCTGCGCTCGGCCCGCGCCATTCTCGGCAAGGACGCCCTGATGCTGATCGGCATCGATCTGGAGAAAGACGAGAAGCTGCTGCACGCGGCCTATAACGACGCGGCAGGGGTCACCGGCAAGTTCAACATGAATGTGCTGGTGCGCATCAACCGCGAACTCGGCGGCGATTTCGATCTCTCGGCCTTCACGCACCGCGCGATCTACAACAAGGAACGCCACCGCATCGAGATGCACCTGATCGCCAGGAAACCGCAGACCGTGCATGTGCTGGGTCGCAGCTTCGCGTTCCGTGCCGGCGAGAGCATCCACACCGAGAGCAGCTACAAATACAGCATCGAGCGTTTTGCAACGCTGGCCCGCGGTTCGGGCTGGGAGCCGAAGGCGTCATGGACGGATGCTGACAAGCATTTCTCGGTGCATGCGCTGATGGCGGTGGAATAGCCTTCTTAACCTCTCCCCGTCCTTTACGGGGAGAGGTCGGATCGCCCTTGCGATCCGGGTGAGGGGCCGGGCACACAATTCCAACGAAGGCATGTTCTCGGGTCGGGTCAGCTCTAATCCGCTGTTTGGCCATCTGCACGTAACGCCTGGTCGAGCAGCATCAGCACGCCGTCGATATTGGACAAGACGTCGTTATTCCAGAAACGCACCACGCCATAGCCTTCCGCCCGCAGATACGTGTCACGAATTTCATCTCGTTTGGATTCTAGGTGTTGCCCGCCGTCGACCTCGATCACGAGGCGCTGTTCCCGACAAACGAAGTCGCAGATATAGGGGCCTATCGCTTCCTGCCGGGCAAATTTAAAACCGCCGACTTGCCGGTTGCGTATACGATGCCAGAGCTTGGTCTCGGCATCGGTCTGGTTAGCGCGAAGTTTTCGCGAGATCTGAGTGCTACGAACACGACCTCGCATCGCCCCTCACCCGTCTTCGCTGCGCGAAGCCACCCTCTCCCCGCAAGAGCGGGGCGAGGGAAAACTACGCCTCTGGCACACCCGTCTGCAGCGCCAGCGCGTGCAGGACACCGCCCATCTGGCCTTTCAGCGACTGATAGACAATCTGGTGCTGGGCGACGCGGGATTTGCCGCGGAAGGATTCCGAAATCACGGTTGCCGCGTAATGGTCGCCGTCACCGGCCAGATCACGGATCGTCACCTGCGCGTCGGGAATCGCGGCCTTGATCATGGTCTCGATATCGCGGGCGTCCATCGGCATTAATCGGGTCTCCAGAAAGGTTCGAATCGCGGCCAGTCGGTGCCGCCTCGGATTGCGAGCCTATCGCGGCTGCCGCATGACGTCACGGCTTTCTAACGATAATCCCTCGCATGCCCCTTTTAAAGGCCGGAGGGATCGCACATCTGAAGAAGTGAAATATGACCGTCACAAGGGTTTAACCATGAAGCTTCCCGGCCCGGACCACCCGATCACCATTGCGCCCGCCGGCAAACACATCCGTGTTTCTGCCGGGGACGTCGTGATCGCCGACACGACCAATGCCCTGAGCCTCAAGGAGGCCAGCTACCCCGCAGTACTGTATATCCCCCGCGCGGACGCCAATATGGACGCGGTAGCGCGCACCGACCGTGTGACGCATTGCCCGTACAAGGGCGACGCGAATTATTACAGCATCAAGACCGGCGAGAAGGTTCTCGACAACGCGATCTGGACCTATGAGACGCCGTTTCCGGCGATGGCCGAGATCAAGGATTATCTCGCATTTTATCCAGACAAGGTGAAAATCGAGGAAGTACCTGCGTGATCCTCGGCTGATTGCCGAAGCGGCTTTCGACATTTATCATGACGGCGCGCATCACTGATGCGCCCGGCGACGCCTGTTGCGCGCGGAAGCGAGGGGGCTCGCCGTTCACATGTCGGACCGTAACGCTGCGCTCGATCGCGCCCGCACCTTTGTCACGCTGCTCGTGCTGGCGAACCACGCGGCGGTCGCTTACACCGCCTTCGGGCGCTATTACCCGAACCACTATCTGTGGTCGACCGCGCCGATCGTCGACAGCCAGCGCTGGATCGGCTTCAACATCCTGACGCTGTTCAACGACACCTTCTTCATGTGTCTGATGTTCATGCTGTCGGGCCTGTTCGTGTGGCCGAGCCTGAAGCGCAAGGGCATCGCCGACTTCCTGCGCGACCGCGCGCTGCGCCTCGGCCTGCCCTTCCTGGCGATGATCTTCGTGCTGATGCCGATCGCCTATTACGCGTCGTTCAGCCTGTCGACGCACAAGACCGGCTTTTTCGAATTCTACGTCAACAATTTCAAACAAGGCCAATGGTTCGCCGGCCCCGGCTGGTTCATCTGGTATCTGTTGTTTCTTGATCTCGTCGCGATCCCGGTCTTCCTGCTCGCGCCGCGACTGGTGGACGGCATCAACCGGCTATCGATCCGTGCCTTCGAACGACCATGGTTGTTCGCCGCCGTGCTCGCCGTCATCGCCGTGATCTCCTATGTGCCGTTCCTGTTTACGGTCGGCGCTGTCCGCTGGTTCAGCTGGGGGCCGCTCCAGGTGCAGTTCAGCCGCATGGCGATCTATGGCGTGTTCTTCTTCGCCGGCATGGGCATTGGCGCCGCCAATATCGATCAGGGCCTGCTGGCCCGCACCGGCGCACTGGCGCGGCAATGGCTGTGGTGGACCATCGCCGCCGCTGCCTCCTTTGGCTCGCTCGCTTTTCTCGTCAATTTCCGCCGCATGAAGCTCGCCAATCTCACCGGCGCGCCGCCGTTCTGGTGGCAGTCGAGCTATGGCGTGATCTATGCGGTCGCCTGCACGCTGATCTGCCTCGCGGTGCTGGCGCTGTTCCTGCGCTTCGGCCAACGCGAGAAGAGCATCTTCGATCCCTTGCGCGGCGATGCCTATGGCATCTTCGTGCTGCACTACATCCCGATGCTGTGGCTGCAATATGCGCTGCTGAACGCGCCGCTCGGCGCCGGATCGAAAGCACTGATCGCCTTCGCGGGTACGCTGGCGGCGAGCTGGGCGGCGACGCGGGCACTCCGCGCTATCCCGGGCGTAAAACGGATATTGTAATCCATTTCACGCCGCACCCTTTTCCGATATTCGACACTGACAGCGATCTGCAGGAGACCAGCATGCGCGCGCGCAACGGCGACAAGGCGATCAATCTTCTTTTCAACGTCACGCCGGCGCTGTTCGAGGACTATCGCGAACCTATTCTGGATGCGCTTCGGCGCCGGAGCATCGACGCGCGAGCCAGTCTCCTGGGTGACATTGCGCATCAGGACGTGGACTACATCATCCACGCGACCGGTGGTCCCATCACCGATTTCGCCCCTTTCAGCAATGCGCACGCCGTATTGAGCCTTTGGGCCGGTGTCGAAAAGATCGTCGGCAACGCGACGCTGACGCAGCCGCTGTGCCGCATGGTCGATGACGGCCTCCGGCGGGGCATGGTCGAATGGGTCGTCGGTCATACCCTGCGTGCGCATCTCGGGATGGACCGCTATGTCTGTGAAAGACCTCTGACGTGGTCGCAGCATGTTCCGCCACTCGCCACAGACCGCTCGGTCACGATCCTCGGTCTCGGCGAATTGGGATCGGCTGCGGCGAGCGCACTTGTGCAACTCGACTTTCGCGTCACCGGCTGGAGTCGGAGCCTGCGCGAGGTGCCGGGTGTCCGCTGCCTCGCAGGGATGGAGAACCTGCCGCAAGCGCTGGCTTCGGCGGAAATCCTCGTGGGGCTTCTGCCCCAGACGCCGGAGACCATCGACCTCCTGAATGCCGAACGGCTCGCGCTTCTGCCCAAGGGAAGTTTCATCCTGAATGCCGGACGCGGCACACTGATCGACGATGACGCCCTCATCGCAGCGCTCGACAGCGGACAGGTGGCCCAGGCCACGCTGGATGTCTTCCGCACCGAGCCCGTACCATCAGGCCATCCGTTCTGGTCGCATCCGGGGGTGACGATCTCGCCCCACATCGCAGCGGCAACGCGTGTTGCGTCGGCCGCCGAAAACATCGCCGACAATATCGCGCGCGCGGAAAGCGGCACACCACTGATGAATTTGGTCGATCGGACGCTGAGCTATTGAGACGGTTGCACGAACGCTCATGGCCTCCCTTCCCCAAGCGAAGCGCAGTGGGGAGGGTCGGCCGATAGGCCGAGGTGGGGGTGCCCCACGCTCAGCATTCCGTGGGGTTACCCCCACCCGTCCGGCCTTCGGCCGGCCACCCTCCTCGCAAGGGGGAGGGAAAAGATCAGCGCCTGTTACGACGCCTTGCCGCTCATATAGTTCGGCAGCCAGCTTTCATGCGCATGCACAAGCGCCTTGATATCGACCGCGCGCTCGCCGGCAATCGCCACCGCATGTCCGCCAGTCTTGCCGATCTGCACGCAGGGCACGCCAACATTCTTCAGTTTCGACAGCACGGTCAGCAACTGATCTTCCGCGACAGTCACGATATAGCGCGCCTGATCCTCGCCGAACCACCAGGCATGCGGCACCGTCGATGACGGCGCGGCATCGAGCTTGGCGCCGATGCCGGAGGCCATCGCCATTTCGGTGAGCGCCACCAGCAAGCCACCATCGGCAATGTCATGCACGGCGGTCGCGGTGCCGGCATGGATCATGCCGCGGACCACGTCGCCATTGCGCTTCTCGGTGGCGAGGTCGACCGGCGGCGGAGCGCCCTCTTCCTTGCCGCAGATGTCGCGCAGATAGACCGACTGGCCGAGCCAGCCTTTGGTTTCCCCGATCAGCAGGATCGCTTCGCCCGGCGCCTTGAACGCGAGCGTGGCCGACTTGGTGAAATCGTCGAGCACGCCGACGCCGCCGATAGATGGGGTCGGCAGGATGCCGCGGCCGTTGGTCTCGTTGTAGAGCGAGACATTGCCGGAGACGATCGGGAAATCCAGCGTGATGCAGGCTTCCGCGATGCCCTTCAGGCAGCCGACGAGCTGGCCCATGATCTCGGGCCGCTCCGGATTGCCGAAGTTGAGATTGTCGGTGACCGCCAGCGGCTTGCCGCCGACGGCGGTGATGTTGCGCCAGGCTTCGGCGACCGCCTGCTTGCCGCCCTCGATCGGATCGGCCTCGCAATAGCGCGGCGTGACATCGACCGACATCGCCAGACCCTTGGGGCCGTCCTCGATGCGCACCACCGCGGCGTCGCCACCGGGGCGCTGCACGGTGTTGCCGAGAATGACGTGGTCATACTGCTCCCACACCCAGCGCTTCGAGCATAGTTCGGGCGTGCCGATCAGCTTCTCCAGTGCATCCGGGATCGACGACGGCGCGGCAATATCGCGCGCATGGATCACCGGCAGCGCCGGCGACGGCACATGCGGACGATCGTAGAGTGGCGCTTCGTCGCCGAGTTCCTTGATCGGCAGATCGGCCATCACCTTGCCGCCATGCTTCACGACGAAGCGCAGCGTCGGCGTGGTGTAGCCCACGATCGCGAAGTCGAGGCCCCACTTTCGGAAGATATCCTCGGCCTGCTTTTCCTTCTCGGGCTTCAGCACCATGAGCATGCGCTCCTGGCTTTCCGAGAGCATCATCTCGTAAGCGGTCATGCCCTCTTCGCGCGTCGGCACTGCATCGAGATTGAGCTCAACGCCGAGGTCGCCCTTGGCGCCCATCTCGACCGCCGAACAGGTCAGACCCGCCGCGCCCATGTCCTGGATCGCGATGACGCAATCGGCGGCCATGATTTCGAGGCAGGCTTCCAGCAGCAGTTTTTCGGCGAAGGGATCGCCGACCTGCACGGTCGGGCGCTTCTCCTCGGAATCCTCGTCGAATTCGGCAGAGGCCATCGACGCGCCGTGAATGCCGTCGCGGCCCGTTTTGGAGCCGAGATAGACGATCGGCATGTTCACGCCCGACGCCGCAGCGAGGAAGATCTTGTCGGCGTCCGCAAGACCGACAGCCATCGCGTTGACGAGGTTGTTGCCGTCATAGCGGGTGTGGAAACGTGTCTGGCCGCCCACGGTGGGCACGCCGAAGGAATTGCCGTAGCCACCGACGCCGGCGACGACACCCGACACCAGATGGCGCGTTTTCGGATGTTCCGGCGCGCCGAACGACAGCGCGTTCAAACAGGCGATCGGGCGCGCGCCCATGGTGAAGACATCGCGCAGAATGCCGCCGACACCCGTGGTCGCGCCCTGATAGGGCTCGATATAGCTCGGGTGGTTGTGGCTCTCCATCTTGAACACGATGGCCTGATTGTCACCGATATCGATGACGCCGGCATTCTCGCCCGGCCCCTGCAGCACCCACGGCGCCTTGGTCGGCAGCCCCTTCAGATGGATGCGCGAGGATTTATACGAGCAATGCTCGTTCCACATCGCCGAGAAGATGCCGAGTTCGGTGAAAGTCGGCTCCCGCCCGATCAGCTTGAGAATGCGCTCATACTCGTCGGGCTTGAGGCCGTGGCTGGCGACGAGTTCGGGAGTGATCTTTGGCTCGGTCATGGGGTCTCTTGGCTCTGTAAGGCTTCTTCATAGGGAGATCGGAGCATGCGGAAAAGGCCTATTCCGGCCCGTTCCCCGCATGTCCCAAGCTTTGCCCGGGCAATGCCCGAACTGCTCGAAAAACAGCCTGCATAAGGCCCTGCGCCGGCGCCGGATTGCGCCCGCCGGATGGATCGGATTTAACACTTTTCGCAGCCAATCCAAGGAGTTCAGACCGTGAATGTGCCCGCCGATGCCACCATCCCGTTCCACGCCGACGCTTATACCGCGACGGAGGGGGAATTTGCGGGCTGGACCACCTGGAAGCGGGATTCCTTCGAATCGGTCTCCGGCCCGTTCTGGCACAAGGTCGAGGCCGACGGCTCCGTCCGCTGCGCCTTCCGGGTCGAGAAAAAGCACCTCAACGGCATGAAAAACGTTCATGGCGGCTGCTTCATGACCTTCGCCGATTATTGCCTGTTTGCGCTGGCCTCCCGCGAGCTGCAGGGCCCCGGCATCACCGTCTCGTTCGGCTGCGAATTCCTTGATGCCGCCCGCGAAGGCGAGCTGGTCGAATGCCACGGCGAAATGACCCGGATCGGCGGCTCATTGATCTTCCTGCGCGGAATCCTCAAAGCCGGCGAGCGTTCGCTGTTGACCTTCTCGGGCACCATCAAGCGCGTGAAGAAGCGCCCGAAGCCGGCGGCCATCGCGGCGGAGTAAGCCGGGCGTCGATTGGCGGGCATTGGCGCACCCTGCTAGGTTCGTCGACGACACATGTGGGCCCGAACATGCTGAGTTCATTCGAACGATTGCGTCACACGGCAAAAGCGGATCTCCTGATCGCGGCGGACGACGAGCATGCGGCTGTCGCCGGCCGCGGCGATTACGCCATGCCGTGGCACTGGCATGATTGCCTGATGTTCATCCTGCCGAGCCGCGGGACGATCGAGCTGAAGCACGAAGCCGGACGCGAAGGCAGCTGGCTGTCGCAGGACCGGTTCGCGATCGTTCCGCCGAACCAGGCACATGAGACGCGCGCGGGGATCGGCGCACACAGCCACGTCGCCATCTACGCAACTGGCTCGGTCCTGGAGCGCCTCGAAAGAGAGAACGGCTCGCTGAGCGAATTCCGCAGACGAACCACCACGACCCGGCTGTTTCGCCGGTCAGACAGACTGCGCGCCCTGCAGGCGCTGCTGGTCGGGGATGGCAGGCACGCCTATGGCAATGCCCATGTCCGGCACGGACTGTCCTCTGCCCTGCTCGTTCAGTGCATCGCCGAGGCTCTGACCGGTGATGCCGTATCCAGTGCCTCGCATCGCGAACACGGCATGACATTGGTCGCGGAGCTGAGGGACTATCTCACCCTTCATGCCGACCGGGATGTTCCGCTCGACGCCCTGGAAGAACGGTTCGGCGTTTCGCGGCGTCACATCACCCGACTGTTCCGCGCGGGGACCGGCGCGTCGATCGGCGAATTCCAGCAACGGATCCGCCTCGATAATGCACGCGAGCTGTTGAAGGCAACCGATCTCCCGATCGGCGAGATCGCGCTCCGTGTCGGCTTCGACAGCGGTGCGGCGCTCGCCCATGCGATGCGCCGGGCAGACGGCCAATCGCCAAGCGAAATCCGCAAGCGCATGGCCCGGCAGATCAAAATCTAGGGCCCGCTGGAACGCGCGTCGCAGCACCCCCCCCCCCGTAGCTTCGCACCGGTGAATTCCGTGCAGCGCTGGCTGACGTGCAGTGCGAACGCGCGAACCGGTTGGAAAGTGCATCACATGGCCACGACGTCCGCCGAACCGCAGGTTCGATTTGTCAGTGTCTTTGCAGCAGGTCCGGAAGGCGGCAATCCTGCCCCGATCGTGGTCGACGCTGCCGGCATGAGTGATGCAGAGATGCAGCAGGTCGCGCGCGCTTACGGCCACGAAAGCGGATTTGTATTGCCGCCTCCGCCGGGCTCCGACTGCGATTTCGAGTTTCGTTTCTGGGTGCCCAATCATGAGATGTCCATGTGCGGACACGCAACGGTCGGCGCGACATGGCTGCTTCAGCGGCTCGGCCGGCTGCAGCGCGATCGGATCACGATCCTGACGAAGAGCGGCCGCGTCCATGCGCGGATCAGCCAATCAGACGAACAGGATATCTCGGTCGAGGTCTCGCAGCCTGCAGGGATCGTCGAGCCGCTTCCCGATACGCCCCGAAGCGTCGATGACATTCTCGACGTCCTCGGCATCGGCGCCGATTGCCTCGCGCCCTTCCCGATCCAGAATGCACGCACCAGCCGGGTCAAGACCCTCATTCCTTTGAAGAGTGTGTCCATCCTCGACGGCCTGAAACCTGACTTCTCGAGGATGGAGCGCCTGTGCAATGGCATCGACTCCACCGGTCTCTATCCCTACGCCGTGTCCGACCGGGACGCTCAGATCATCGACGCACGCCAGTTTCCGAGTTCATCAGGCTACCCGGAAGATGCGGCAACAGGCATTGCAGCCTCCGCTTTGTCATTCGGTCTCCTCGCGAACCGGATGGTGGACGCGTCGGAACGCCAGATCACCATTCGTCAGGGACGCGCCATGAATCGCCCCTCCGCGATCACGGTGCGGTTCAGCTTCGATGACGGCGATCTCAACGGCTGCTGGCTCGGCGGCGCCGTTCAGCCGACCGAATGCCAGAAGATTGCGTCATGACGAGCAAGGGACAGCCCTCGGCTTTCGAAGCCGACTATGGCTTTGCGCGAAGCGACGTTCGTCTCGATAACTGGCGTCAGGCCCCCTGGAATGTCTGGGCATTTCGTCACGTATCCGAACTCATTCCGACGGCACGCATCGCAGCGACGCCGGGACTGATCGAGGATCCCCCCGTCGATCCCGGAGACTTGCTCAAGCAGACATTCTCTGTCGGTGGAGAAACGGCTGGTGTCGTGGATGTGCTGCGCAGGACTTCGACCGATGCCCTCGTCGTGACGAAATCCGGCCGTGTCGTTGCAGATTACCATGCGCCGAATTTCACGGCGCAATCGCGGCACATTCTGTTCTCCGCGAGCAAGTCGGTGACATCGATCGTCGCGGGAATTTTATACAGTGGCGGCCTGATCGATTTCGACGAGACGGTCTCGCACTACGTTCCCGAACTCAAATCCTCGGCTTTTGCAGATGCGCGGATACGCGATGTCCTCGACATGCGGGTCAGCCTCGATTTCGAAGAGACCTATCAGGATCCCCGCGGCGATTTCGCGCGGTACCGCCGCGCCGGCCTGCTCGAGCCGTCGGTGCCGGGAGATACTCCGGACTCACTGATCGCTTTCCTCGCTACGCTGCAAAAGGGCCCCGGCGATCACGGGGGCTCCTTCCACTACTGCTCGCCGAATTCGGATGTGCTGGGTCTGGTGATCGAGCGCGCCTCGGGCCAGCGTTTCGCCGACTTTGCCGCCGCGCGTTTGTGGCAACCGCTCGGCGCGCGGCAGGATGCCTATATCACCGTCGATGCGATCGGCAGCGCCCGGACCGGTGGCGGCTTCTGCATGACAACGCGCGACCTCGCCCGTATCGGCGAGATGATGCGACTGGGCGGCGTCGCTAACGGCCGCCGGATTGTCTCGCAGGATTGGGTGTCGGATACGATCGCGAACGGCTCTGCCGAGGCCTGGCGCGCGGGCAAGTTCGTCGAACGGCTGCCTGAAGGTCGCTATCGCAACAAATGGTACCAGACCGGCAACGCAAGCGGCGCGTTCTTCGCGCTCGGCATTCACGGACAATATCTCTATGTGAATCCGCGCGCCGAAATGGTCGTCGCAAAATTCTCATCCCAGCCGGAGCCAGTGGACAACGACCTGAAACGGCTCAACCTCGCGCTGTTCGATACGCTTGCGAGATTGTGCTGATGAAGCCGTGTGAGCCGTCCATCGCCGCAATGTTGGGATTTGTCGCTGGCGGAGACCGGCTTCGCGCCTAGCTGTCGTCCGAGCGCACCGACGAAGGATGCCGGCACAACGGCGTCACGCTGATGCGCATGAAGGGGAAGAGCGGCAATGTCGACAGAATGTCGTGCAGCGCCTCATTGCTCGCCACATCGAAAATACTGACATTGGCGTAACGTCCGGCGACCCGCCAGAGATGGCGCCACTCGCCGCTCTTCTGCAGTTCCTGCGCGCGTTCACGCTCGGTCTTTTTCAGTTGCTCGACCACCTCGGGGGCGAGACCCGGCGGGATCTGAACGTCCATTTCCACCTGAAAAAGCATCGATCAAACTCCTGTTGTTGTGCCGGCCGGTTGAACGCGCGGCGCGTAGCCATCGCGGCGGAAGAATGCGACACGGTCCATGTCCAGCTCGACGCCGATGCCGGGCGCCGTCGGCACCTGCAACACGAAGTCGCCATAGCGGAGCGGCGTCGCGAGGATCTCTTCGGTCAGGAGCAGCGGGCCGAACAGCTCAGTGCCCCATGCCAGTTTCGGCAGCACGGAGAAAACCTGGGCCGACGCCGCGGTGCCGACACCGCCTTCCAGCATGGTGCCGCCATAGAGGCCGAGACCCGCGGCATCGCCAATAGCAGCCATCTTCACGGCATCGTACAGACCGCCGGCCTGATTGATCTTCAGGGCGAACACATCCGCAGCACCGCGCGCCGCGATGTCGAAGGCATCCGTCGTGCCATGCAGTGCCTCATCCGCCATGATGGGGACGGCATAGCGACCGCTGAGGCGGGCCTGTGCACCGCGATTGTCGCGCGACAGAGGCTGCTCAATGAGGTCCACGCCGGCCGCCTCCAAGGCGGGAATGCCGCGGCGTGCCTCGGGCTCGCTCCAGGCCTGGTTCACGTCCACCCGCACGCTGGCGCGATCTCCGAGGGCGCGCTTGATGGCCGCCACATGTGCCACGTCATCGTCCACGGACCGCAGGCCGATCTTCAGCTTGAAGATATTATGGCGGCGCGCATCAAGCATCCGCTCGGCTTCCTCGATGTCGCGCGTGGTATCGCCGCTGGCCAATGTCCAGGCGACCGGCAAGGTGTCGTGCATGCGCCCGCCGAGCAGCTCGGACACCGGCAGGCCCAGGCGCTTGCCGAGTGCGTCCAGCAGCGCCGTCTCTACCGCGCATTTGGCAAAGCGATTGCCTTTGACCCGTCGCTTCACGTCAGCCATGAGCGCGGCGACGCGTGACGCATCCATGCCGATGATGGCCGGAGCGATATAGGTGTCGACGGTGAGCTTGATGCCCTCGGGGCTCTCCTCGCCGTAGCTGAGGCCGCCGATGGTCGTGCCCTCGCCGATTCCGACCGTTCCGTCGGAGCAGCGGATGATGACCAGAACCAGGGTCTGGCTGTTCATCGTATGCATCGACAATCGATGGGGGCGGATTGTCGGCACATCGACCAAGATGGTCTCGACCTGGTCGACGCGGACTGCCACGCTGGTGCTCATGAGGGGCATCTTCCTGTTGTCCATGGATGGGGCCTTGAACGGATCGCCGCTACCTTCCCGGCGCCCCGTCGCTTTGCCATCTGCTATCGCGCGCTACTTCTTGATGAGCGGGCAGCGCGACGCCGATAGCGGCTGGAACGCGTCGTCGCCGGAGACGGTCGCAAGCAGCTTGTAGTCGTCCCAGCGCGCCTTCGATTCCGACGGCTTTTTCACTTCGAACAGGTACATGTCGTGCACCATGCGGCCGTCCTCGCGGATCCGGCCGTTCTTCGCAAACATGTCGTTGATCGGCGTATCCTTCATGACCTTCATCACGGCCGCGGAATCGGTGGTGCCTGCCTTCTTCACCGCGTTCAGGTAGGTCGTGACGGACGAATAGACGCCGGCCTGCGCCGAGGTCGGCGCGCGCTTGGTCCGCTCCATGAAACGCTTCGCGAATGCGCGCGTTTCGTCGTTGAGATCCCAATAGAACGCCTCGGCCAGCAACAGGCCCTGCGCGGTCTCAAGCCCGACGCTGTCGATGTCGGAAATGAAGGCCAGCAAGGGCGACAGCTTCTGCCCGGACTGGGTCAGGCCGAACTCGGCGGCCTGCTTGATCGCATTGATGGTATCGCCGCCCGCATTGGCGAGGCCGATCACGCTGGCCTTGGTGCTCTGCGCCTGGAGCAAAAACGACGAGAAATCCGAGGTGTTGATCGGGTGCTTCACACTGCCGACAACCTTGCCGCCCGCCTTGGTGACGATGTTCGAGGTGTCGCGCTCCAGCTCCTGACCGAACGCGTAGTCGGCCGTGAGGAAGAACCAGCTATTGAGGCCGCGCTTCACGGTGGCGAGGCCGGTGACGCTGGCCAGCGCGTAGGTGTCATAGGTGTAGTGGACGATGTAGGGACCGCACGCCTCGTTGGTCAGCCTGACAGCGCCGGGACCATTGAACATGATGATCTTGCCGCGCGTCCTGGCCATTTCCGCAGCAGCCAGCGCCGTGGCAGAGCCAGCCACGTCGACAATGGCCTCGACACCTTGGTTGTCGAACATCTCACGGGTGAAATTCGCGGCCAGGTCGGACTTGTTGAGATGGTCGGCGACCACGATCTGGACCTTGCGCCCGAGAACCTCACCGCCGAAATCCTCAATGGCCATCTTGGCTGCGGTCTCGCTGCCCGGTCCCGTAATGTCGGCAAAGAGGCCGGACATGTCGAGGACTGCGCCCAGTTTCAGCGGTGCGGCGCTTTGTGCCATGGCGGCCGAGGTGGCGACGAGCATGACGGATGCCGTCAGGCCTGAAAGTAGCTTCTTCACATCATTCTCCATCAGCGCTCTCATCCTGAGTGCGCGTCTCTTGCTTGATATTCGTCAGTGATTGATCGCCGTATGTGTCAGGCGTCTGTCGTCACTGGCTGCCGCGAATGCCCGCCGTCTCGACGATCTGCTTCCATTTGGCGCTTTCCTGCGCCAGATGCGCAGCAAGTTCCTGGGGCGACGACGCGATGACGCGCCCGCTGACATCGGCGAAACGCTTCTGCACATCCGGATCCGCCAGAACCTTGCGGATATCGCCGCTGATGCGCTCCGCCAGCGCCGGCGGCATCTGGCCCGGACCAAAAATGGCCCACCAGTTGGCAAGTTCGAAGCCCGGCAGACCGGATTCGCTGATCGTCGGCACGTCAGGCAGTGCGGCGATGCGCTCCTTGCTGGTGACGGCAATGGCACGGAGGCTGCCGCCCTGCACCTGCGGAAGCGCCGTCGAGGCGTTGTCGAACATCAGGTCGATCCGGCCGGCCATCAGATCTGTCAGGGCCGGCGAGGAGCCACGATAGGGAACGTGGGTCATCTCGACCTTGGCCTGCTGCCGGAACACTTCCGCCGCCAGATGCAGGGAAGAACCCACGCCGGCTGAGCCATAGGTGGCGCCACCCGATGCCGCTTTTTCTTTCGCGAAGGCGATCAGATCCTTGATGTTCTTGATCGGCGACGAGGGCGGCACAAGCACCACGTTCGGCGTCTCGAGCGCCAACGTCAGCGGTGTCAGATCCTTCACGGGATCGTACGGCATCGACTTGAAAAGCCACGGATTGACGGCCACGGCGATCGACGCGAGCACCAGCGTGTAGCCATCGGGGGCACTCTTGGCGGCAGCGTTGATGCCGATATTCGATCCGGCCCCGCCCCTGTTTTCGACGACGACCTGCTGGCCCCAGGTCTGGCTCAGCTTTTCCGCAATCGTGCGGCCGATGATGTCGGCGGCACCGCCGGCGGCGAAGGGAACGATCAACTGGACCGGCTTGGTCGGATAGTCCTGCGCCGTCGCACGGTTTGCGCCCAGGGCGATACAGCAAGCCGCCACCGCGGCGTGGGTCGCGCGGGCAAGTAAGGTGCGTCGTGACAGCATGAAAGAGCCTCCCAGTCGGTTCTTATGTTTCGACGGCCGCGCACAAGCGTGCCGGCCAGGTCCGATATTGACAAACACTGGCACGGGACGCGTGATAGGCCAACACAGTCAAAACTATAGATGCGATAGAAGATTGTAATCGGCTATGGATCCCAGACGTCTCGGCTATTTTCTGGCAATCGCGACCCACAAGCGCATGGCGAAGGCTGCGGAAGCCCTCGGCGTCGCCCAGCCAACGCTGTCGCAGCAGATACGGGCCCTCGAGCAGGACCTCGGCACCGTTCTGTTCAACCGGACGCCCCAGGGCATGCAACTGACCGAGACAGGACATGCACTGCGCGAGCATGCACAACGTTTGATGGTTCAGACCGAAGCGGCGCGCACGGCAATCGCCGAGCTGGAGGGCGGCATGGCCGGCACGCTGCGTGTCGGCGTCATCTACACCTACAGCACGACATTCCTGCCGAAGATCATCGGCAGCTTCGGCGAGAAATATCCTGAGGTTCGGCTCAGCGTGGAGGTCGGCTCCGCAAACGATGTCGAGCAACGCATCCTGTCCGGAGATCTCGATCTCGCGATTGCTTTCGCGCCGCCCCAGCACGCGGAGTTGGGCGTCGACCTGTTGTTCGAGGAGCGGCTCGTCCTGGTGCTTGCGAAGTCGCAAAATCAATCACGACAACAGTCGATCACGCTGCAGGCGCTCGCCCAACGTCCGTTGGCACTTTTGACCCCCGCCTTTGCGACCCGCCGCATTCTCGACCAGTCACTGCCGCCCGATATACAGCTCGACGTGCGCGTGGAAATGAACTCAGTCGAGGCCTTGATCGAACTCGCGAAATCGGGAGGGCTGCCGACGGTTCTTGCCGACCGAAGCCTGAACGCCCGAAAGGACCTCGCGATCATTCCGATCGGGCCTCCGTGGATACGCCGTTCCGGAGCCTTGCTGTGGGATGCCCATCGCTACCAGACGGCGGCCGCGCGCGCTTTCATGGCGATCGCCCGCAAGACGACCAAAAGCGCGCAGACGACGCGCGCGCCGTAGCGACCAATAGCGAACGTCGACGCCGGATCTGTCGTTCCTCAGCGCGAGCTGCGCGCGACGCCTCCCCGTTCGTTTTCGCGAGGGCATACGCTCCAGATTGTCTGAAGCTGACCAGATTCGGCTTCATTCCATATGGAAAGGACAGCGGCACACAACATGATCCGCGCAAAGACGCAGCCGGCTTGCACGTGCTGCTTGATCGTTCAATCCCGTGGGACGAACTAAGCAGCGACCTCGATCACGGATATCTTCGACATCAAGCGGCATTCCCGCCTATAAATAGACCACGACGATCCGTTCCAGATTGCAAGCGAACGCGACGATCACATCAGGAGGAAGCCCAATGAAGACTGCTTACGCAGCCCGCCAGACCCCCTACACGCTCGCACCGGAAGATGCGCTGAACGACCTGCGCATGTCTGAACAGGTTCGGCCGCTTTACGATCATGTTCGCAGATTCATCGCGACCACCGTCGAGCCGATGTCCCATGAATTCTATCACGCTGGCGAGAAGAAGACCGACCGCTGGTCCTTCACGCCCGAGCAACTCGAGATCCTTGGCAAGGCGAAGAACAAAGCCAAGGAAGAAGGCCTGTGGAATTTCTTTCTTCCCGATGCCGACACCGGCGAGGGCCTGAAGAATCTCGATTATGCCTATATCGCCGCCGAGCTCGGCAAGAATCCGCTGGCGTCGGAAAGCATGAATTGCTCCGCGCCGGACACCGGCAATATGGAAGTGCTCGAACGCGTCGGCACGCCCGCCCAGAAAGAGAAGTGGCTGAAGCCGCTGCTGGCTGGCGAGATCCGCTCCGCCTACGCCATGACCGAGCCCAATGTAGCGTCGTCGGATGCGAAGAACATCTCGACGTCAGCGAAGCTCGTCGGCGACGAATGGGTCATCAATGGCGAGAAATACTATATTTCCGGCCTCGGCGATCCGCGGTGCAAGATCATGATCGTGATGGTCAAGACCAACCCGGATGCAGCGCCCAGCAAGCAGCAATCGCAAATCCTGGTGCCGGTCGACACGCCCGGTGTCGAGATCATCGGCCCCATGCATGTGTTCGGCCATGATCACGCGCCACGCGGTCACATGCATATGCGCTTCAACGATGTGCGGGTGCCGAAGGATAATATCCTGCTCGGCGAGGGCCGCGGCTTCGAGATTTCGCAGGTGCGACTCGGCCCGGGTCGCATCCATCACTGCATGCGCACCATCGGCAAGGCCGAGAAGGCCCTCGACATGATGGTTGCCCGCGGCCTGACCCGCGAGGCTTTCGGCAAGAAGATCGCGCATCTCGGCGGCAATCTGCAGATCATCGCCCAGGCGCGATGCGAGATCGAGGCGATGCGGCTGATGGTCTTGAAGGCTGCCAAGGCGATGGACGTGCTCGGCAACAAGGACGCCCGTATCTGGGTCAGCATGGTCAAGGCCATGATCCCCGAACGCGCCTGCAAGATCATCGACCAGGCGATCCAGATGCACGGCGCCACCGGCATCTCGCAATGGACGCCGCTGGCCGAAATGTACACCGACGTGCGCCATTTGCGATTTGCTGACGGCCCGGACGAGGTTCACTGGATGGTCGTCGGCCGCCACGAACTGACGCTGTAGTTCGCGACAGGTTGCCGCTGGGCTGCCAAAATCCAGCGGCAACCGAACAAGATGTGTGTGTGTGACGCGTGCCCTCGCCTGCGTCTTACCAGAAGCTCCGCTGCGCCGGACGTATGGTTCGTGGACCAGCCTGCCGCGGTACGTCGGGTTGCCCCATCCCGATACGCGAGAAAAAGGAACCGAACCCGTCGTCGTTGTCGTCGCTGCTCGCCATGAGATCCGGGGGTGGCGTCGGTTTGCGCGTGATGAAGCCACCTTGCGGCTGGTTGCTGAGCACCACGACGAATTCGGTGCGATAGTTGGTCTCGGTGCTGAGCGGCTCGTCGGAAATAACGATCGACGACCGCGGCAGCGCAGTCGCGGCGATCCGGTCGAGCACTTCCTGCGGAATGGTGATGCGGTCGAGGGCGGCCTTCGCGCTATCGCCTTCGTCGATCGTGACGGCGCTCCAGCGCAGGCCTGCGTCGTTCCGGGCCATTGCCGTAAACACATGCGTGCCGATCGGCCTGCCGGGGTCGCGGATGGTGATGGGAACTTCGATGCTTGAATCGAATACTTCGCCGCCGCCATCCGGCGCCGGCTTGTGCGTGTTGCGCCGGACGTAAAGCATCTGCGTCTCGCGGCTGATATAGATCGAGACCGGCTCGAGCGCGAGTTTCGCATCGCTCGCTGCCTTGGCAGTGGCAACCTTTTTGGTCTCGGCCGCCTTGGCGGCGTCCTTCGCGGCGGCCGCGGCATCGAGCTTCGACGCCGTATCGGCCTTTGCGGTTTCGAATTGCGCCCCAAGCTCCGCGGCCCTGGCGGCGGCCTTCTGCTTTACGTCCTCCGCCCGTGCCTTGGCCTCATCGGTCTTTGCCGCAACGACGGCCTTGTCTGCGGATACGAGCTCGACATCCGCGCGCGCCTTCAGCGATTGCAGCTTGCGCAGGGCTGCCGGCAGCGGCTTCGTCTCGCGCGCCGAGGTCGCTGCGAGTTTCTTCGTCGCGTCCGCGGCAGCAGCGGCCTCCGCAGCCTCGCGGGCGAGCACCTCGACACGGCCCGGAGCAGCGGCGATGGCTTCCGCTTTCGGCATCAGAAGCGCCGGATGGGAGAACTCGACGGGCGCCGCGTCATTCGGCGAGATGATCACCCGCATCCCGATCCGCGTCTTGTCGAACAACCTGTCCGCGAAGCCGTACGGCATCCGCACGCAGCCGTGCGATGCGGCATAGCCGGGCAGCGGCCCGCCATGCAGTGCGACGCCGTTCCATGTGATCCGCTGCATGTTCGGCATGGCAGCATCGTCATACATGTTGGAGCGATGGTCCTTGTTCTTCTCGAGAACGGCAAAGACGCCTGCCGGCGTCTCGCGGCCGGACACCCCGGTCGAGACCGGCGCGCGCGTGATCCAGCCATCGGCGTCGTAGAATGTGACCTGCTGGCTCTTGATCGACACGATCGCCATCATCGGCTCGCCTGCTTCGCGCGGCGCAGTCGCCTCGACGACGCGGGCGGCACGCGGCTGCTTTGCGGCGGCTCCGGCCGCCGGAGCGGCTACCGCAATCATTGCTGCCAACACCACGACGGGAGATATCCAGTGCCGCATCCCGACGTTGGGTTGCGCCGTCGCCAATCGATTTGCCATTCAGTGCCCCGGTCAAATGCCTTCCGATCGCGAATCGTACAGGCGTCTGATTGCGATTGTATCAATTCGCCGCCGCTTCGCTTGCCCGATGTCTCGTTGACGCGGCGAGCGCGGCGAAAGTTCATTCGTAGCCGACAAACGGCGCCAGACAAAGGTGGCTCACTGCCACACCCGGCACGCGGTCGACTGCGAAATCTGGACAAAACGGCGGTTGGGGCCGGAGTTCAAAATGAGCCGAATGCGGAGCCCATGGCAATCACGGCGGCAAGAGCGACAACCGAGCCCACGATGCCGACCATCACAATGTCGAGATAACTTTGGCGATGCGTCAGGCCGCAGATCGCGAGCAGGCTGACGACCGCACCATTGTGAGGGAGAATATCCAGAGTGCCGGAGCCGATCACAGCTACGCGGTGTAGCAACCCGGGATCGATCCCTTCCCGCGTAGCAACGTCCATATAGGTCTGACCGAGTGCATCCAGCGCGATTGTCAGTCCGCCGGATGCCGAACCTGTCAACGCGGCGAGCAGGTTCGTGGAAACGGCCAACGACACCAGCGGGCCACCTTTAATGCCCAGCGCCCAGTCCCGCACCATGTCAAATGCAGGCAGCGCTGCGATGACAGCGCCAAAGCCAACGAGGCTCGCGACAGTCAGCGCTGGCAGTACGGACGCGTTGGCCCCGGCATCCATCGTTTGCCGCAGTGCAGGCAATCGCGTCCAGTTACAGATGACGACTGTCGCGGTCGCTCCTGCGAGCGCGACGACAACGGACCACACGCCGGCAACGGCAGATAGAGACGTGCTGCCCCAGCGCTGCTCGGCCAGGAAGGAGACATCAAGCCGGGGCAGCACAACGAGCGACATCACGAGATTGACGACGACGACGACAACCAGGGGAAGAACGGCATTGACGACAGGCACTTCCGCTTCGCTGCGATGCCCATGGGATATTTCGGCCGGGTCGAATTCGCGCGCCGTCGTAGCACGCCCGCGCAAGCGCTCGTCATCGGCAGCGGCGCTGGTCGCGATCGACAATTCTTCGCCATAACCTTCATTCGCCTGTCGTGCCGCTTTCTCGGCGCGAAGCAACCACCACAGTCCAATACCCAGCATGATCAATGACGCGATCATGCCGAGGCCCGGCGCCGCGAAGGGCGTGGTGCCAAAGAAGGGCATGGGTATCGCATTCTGAATCGATGGCGTGCCCGGCAAGGCTGACATGGTGAAAGTGGATGTTCCGAGAATTACAGTCGCTGGCACGAGGCGGCGCGGAATCCCCGCGGCGCGAAACAGCGACTGGGCCATCGGAACGATCACAAAAAATGCGACGAAAAGGCTGACGCCACCATAGGTGACCAATGCCCCCGAGAGCACCACGGCGAGGATGACCCGGCGCTCGCCAAGGCGGCGGGTGATGAAGTTCGCGACCGCAGTGACCGCGCCGCTGTCGTCCATCAGCTTCCCGAATACGGCGCCGAGCAGAAAGATGGGAAAGAACTGAGCAAGAAACTGGGCTGCGCTGCCCATGAAGGTCTGCGTCCAATTGGCAAGCAATGGCTCTCTGCCGAAAGCCGCCGCAACCAGTGCGGAGAGCGGCGCAAGCAGCAGAACACTCCACCCCCGGAAAGCCAGCCAGATGAGAAGACCAAGCCCGACGAGAATGCCGAGAAGCCCCATGACGTCAGCACTCCGCCAACAGGATGTCGAGATCGGCCGTCGAACGCTCGCCAAGATCGGCGCCATGCGCGTCGAGAAAGTCACCGGCCGCTTGCCGCCCCTCGTCGCGCAGCTTGGATAGGAAGGCCCATTCGGCGTTGAGCTTGGATGACGCAGCGAAAGTCGCGAGCAGATCGCTCTTGATCCGGTGCGTCTTCATTTGAGCCCAGCGGGCGCCCTCCCCGGTGCCGGGATCCGCCACCTGACGAAGCAGCGCAATCATCCGCAGCTCCTTTGCCAGCGGCGAGTTGAATGAAATTTCATTGAGACGATTGAGGATGTCTGCAGCCGTGCGCGGCTCCTCCAGTCGCTCGGTCGGATTGATCTGCACGACGATCGTGTCCTGCGCATCTGTCTCGCGAACAAGCGGCGTGATCGTGGGATTGCCCGCATAGCCCCCGTCCCAATAGGCTTCGCCTTCAATCTCGATCGCGCGGAACATCGTTGGCAGGCATGCCGACGCAAGCAGCACATCCGCGGTGATCTCGGCGTTACGGAAAATTCGCCCGCGACCTGTTCGTACCCGCGTGGCCGTTACGAAGAGTTTGATCGGCGCACCGGCGAGACGTTCGAAATCGATGCTCTCGGCCAGTATCTCGCGCAACGGATTGTAACCGAGCGGATTGAGATCATAAGGCGACAGGACTCGCGACATCAGATCGGCGAAGAGATAGGCCGGAGAAGTGTCGAGCGACCAGCGTCCCATGAGGCGGTCGAGGGGTGAGCGTTGAAACGGACTGAAGGCCGCGGCACGCGAGACGCGCCGCCAGTATTCGTCCAGAGCCTCGCGTGCTCCGTCGGCACCGCCGGCGGTCCAACCGTCCGCCAGAACGGCAGCGTTCATCGCTCCTGCCGATGTTCCGGATATGCCGGCAATTTGCAGCCACGGCTCCTCAAGCAGCCGATCGAGGACACCCCACGTGAATGCGCCATGCGAGCCTCCGCCCTGGAGCGCCAAATCCACGAGTACCTGCCTTCGGTTCATCATGCAGCTTCTCCAACTGCCGAGAGACACGCTGGTAGCCAACCGTCGAGCACTTCAGAAACCACGCGCCGAATAGGCGTGGCCATAATAGACTTGGAAAGTCTGCTTCAGGTCGTCTTCGACCGAGCCCTGCGACCTCTGCGTGCTATTTGATGCCCACCTCGCGCCAAAAGCAACCTGCCGGGGCCTGGCCAGAAACATCGTACTGGACCCGACAATCGCACGCGGCGACCTGCAGAAGGACCTTGGCAGAGGCAAATACCAGGCCGACGCTCCGTGAATGAGGCAATGGGCGGCGCTGAAAATTTGAGCCGTACCGAGATGGCACAGCTTCGAGCAAAGGATGATTACGGCGTCAGGAGCTTGTTGTACTTCGCCACATCGCGCGTCACCAGCTGCTGCAGCACCTCCGGTGCATGCTCATTGGCGTCGGGCGCCACAGTCGACAGATCCTGGAAACGCTTTTTCACCAGATCACTCTCAACCGACGCGCGAGCAGCGGCATTCAGCTTGGCGATGATCTCTGGCGGTGTCCCCTTCGGCGCGAACAGGCCATTCCAGCCCTGCGCCTCGAAGTCGGGCAGCCCTGCTTCTGCCGAGGTCGGCAGATCGGGCAGCGTCGCCAGCCGCACGGTGGAGCCGACCACGATGCCCTTCACCAGCTTGTCGTCGATGGCCTGCGAGACGGAGGCCGCTGAATCGCAAACGCCGTCGATCTGGCCACCGATGGCATCAGTGAGCGCGGGCGCCGCGCCGCGATAGCCGACCAGCGTGACGTCGATGCCGGCGGCCTGCACGAAGCTCTTGCAGATCAGGTAATTCGAGGAGCCAATCCCGGCATGGCCGAGATTGACCTTGCCCGGATTGGCTTTGGCATAGGCGATGAAGCCCTTGAGATCACTCGCCGGGAAATCCTTGCGCAGCGCCACGACGCCGAAGGTCTTGGCCACCATGCCGATGGAGGCAAAGGAGTCCGGCGTGAAGGACAGTTTTGGGTAGATCGTGTAGGTCGCCGCACTGGTGCCGGCATTGCCGATGGCGATGGTGTAGCCATCGGGCGCAGACCGCGCCGCGCGGGCCAGCGCCGTGGAGCCACCGGCGCCGACGACGTTTTCGATGATGATGGTCTGGCCCAGCGTCGCCGCCATCTGCTCGGCCACCGCACGCGCGATGACGTCCGACGTGCCGCCCGCCGCGAAAGGCACGATCATGGTGATGGGGCGTTTGGGATAATCATCGGCAGATGCCGAGACGCTCGTCCCCAGCACGAGCGCAAGCGTTGCGGCGAGCTTCGACAGCCGCGCCACAGCGGCGATCACGCAGCGCGCTCCAGATGCTCGACAAGACCCGCGAACAACCCGCGGCCGTCGGTGCAGCCCATGATGTCTTCGACGTGATTTTCCGGATGCGGCATCATGCCGAGCACGTTGCCCTTCTCGCTGACGATGCCGGCAATCGATGCGGCGGCACCATTGATGTTGTGCAGATCGCCAACTTCACCTGTCGGCGAGCAATAGCGATAGAGCACGCGGCCATCGCCTTCGAGGCGGTTCAGCGTTTCGGCATCGGCGGTGTAGTTACCCTCGCCGTGGGCAATCGGCACGCGGATCACCTGACCGGCATTATAGCCACGGGTAAACGCCGTGTCGGACCGTTCGACACGCAGATGCACGTCGTGGCAGAGGAATTTCAGCTTGGCATTGCGCATCAGGATGCCCGGCAGCAGGCCGGACTCGCACAGGATCTGGAAGCCATTGCAGACGCCCATCACCAGGCCGCCATCGGCCGCAAACTTCCGGACGGCGTCCATCACCGGCGAGCGTGCCGCGATGGCGCCGCAGCGCAGATAGTCACCATAGGAGAAGCCGCCGGGGACGACGACGAGATCGGTGCCCTTGGGCAGCGCGGTCTCGGCGTGCCAGACCATCGTCGAGTCATTGCCCGACGCCAGTCTGAGCGCCCGCGCCATGTCGCGTTCGCGGTTGATTCCGGGGAAGACGAGAACGGCGGATTTCATAGCGATAACCTGGCTCAGAGCACTTCGACGCGATAGTTTTCGATCACCGTATTCGCCAGCAGCTTGTCGGCCGCGGCCTTCAGCGCCTCTTCGGCTTTCGCCTTGTCGGCGCCGTTCAGTTCGATGTCGAACACCTTGCCCTGCCGCACAGAGGCAATGCCATCGACGCCGAGCGATTTCAGCGCGCCTTCGATGGCCTTGCCCTGCGGGTCAAGGATGCCGTTCTTCAGGGTAACAGTTACGCGGGCTTTCACGTGATATCCTCAGCTCTTGACCAGTACCGGGCCGGTGCCCATCGGGCGTTCGTTTTCGGAGAGAATGCCGAGACGCTTGGCGACCTCGGTATAGGCCTCCAGCACGCCGCCGAGATCCCTGCGGAAACGATCCTTGTCCAGCTTCTCGTTCGACTTGATATCCCACAGCCGGCATGAGTCGGGCGAGATCTCGTCGGCGACGATGATGCGCATCATGTCGTTTTCGAACAGGCGGCCGCATTCCATCTTGAAATCGACGAGACGGATGCCGATGCCCAGGAAAAGACCCGTGAGGAAGTCGTTGACGCGGATGGCGAGCGCCATGATGTCATCGATTTCCTGCGGGGTGGCCCAGCCGAACGCCGTGATGTGCTCTTCCGAGACCATCGGGTCGTTGAGCTGGTCGTTCTTGTAATAGAACTCGATGATCGAGCGCGGCAGCTGGGTGCCTTCCTCGATGCCGAGACGCTGCGACAGCGAGCCTGCCGCCACGTTACGCACCACGACTTCCAGCGGCACGATCTCGACTTCGCGAATCAGCTGCTCGCGCATGTTGAGCCGGCGGATGAAATGGGTCGGCACGCCGATGTCGTTCAGATGCTGGAACAGGTATTCCGAAATCCGGTTATTGAGGACGCCCTTGCCCTCGATCACCTGGTGTTTCTTGGCATTGAACGCGGTCGCGTCGTCCTTGAAGTGCTGAATCAGAGTACCGGGCTCGGGGCCTTCATACAGGACCTTGCCCTTGCCTTCATAAATGCGACGTCGACGGCTCATGGGGATGTACCGGGTGTTGTTGAAATCCATGGATGTGGTGTGCTCCGAATAACGGGATCGACCCACGACGGAGCTGCCGTGAAGGCCAGGAACGGGAAGAAACAGAACGAGAACCGGGCCTGCAGGCAACCTACCCGATCGGCCCTGCCAGTACAATCGACCCGGCCCGCCCAGCGGGGGTTTACCCCAACCTCGCGCAAGCCTGGTCCGATAAGCCTCGCCCGATACCGTCTTGCCTGCGACCTTGCGGCCGATTGTTCCAACGGTATCTCGACCTTATTTAAGCTCCGAACCGGCGTTTACAACGTCGTCCTGACCGCCCAACAACCCCGACGGGAACTTTAACCATGTCATCATTCGACAAGCGCGGCGAAGCCTTCGAGAACAAGTATGCGCTCGATGAAAGCCAGAAGTTCAAGGCCGAGGCCCGCCGCAACAAGCTGCTGGGCCTGTGGGTCGCCGAGCAGCTCGGCAAGTCCGGCGACGAGGCCGCCGCCTATGCCAAGGAAGTCGTCGCAGCCGATTTCGAGGAAGCCGGCGACGGCGACGTGGTGCGCAAGGTGCTCGCCGATCTCACCGCCAAGGGCATCGCGATCACCGAGCCGCAGCTGCGCGTGAAGATGGATCAGCTGACCGCTGAGGCCGTCGCGCAGGTGAAGGCGGGTATCTGAGGTCAACAGCTTCGAGTTGCAGCGAGACATCTCGCTGCAACTCACAACGTTTCATAGAGCCGCGCATCGTATGATGGCGCGGCTCTTGTCTTTTGAAACGTTCCAGACTCGCAGGGTCTCGCTGAAGCTTCCGAATTGCGATCTGCAAATTCTGAAACGGAGTCGCACAGCGTGCCGATGGCGGCTCGCAGGCGCGTGCTACAAATTGCTCAAAATGCACGTTGATTGTTCAATCGTGTCGCGGCTCACCTTGCGACTGCATCACCGAAGACACACAGGCTCGCGAATCTCGTCGCTTTAGAGCGATTCAACCTCCCATTCGAAGTTTTCATTCAAAGCTACTGCTAGATCGCCTGCGCATGTTTCTCAAACGCGAAGGCGACACAAAGTGACGACGGACAACCATTGCAATCTCGACAGCAACGCACGCAGCATCTTCAGGGTGCGCCGCGCGTATTGGTTGATCGGCGCGACGTTCCTGCTGGGCGATCTCTCCACCGATATGTCGGTCGCCAACGCACAATCGAGCACGGCACTGCCGCCTGTCACCGTCGAATCGCCGACACAGGCACGCCGGCCCGCACGTGCTGCGAGCACCACGCCGAGCCGGGCGCGCACTGCCGCCGCCCGCCGCAATGCCACGCCGCCGCCCGCCCCGCCGACACCGACCGAGCGCACGATCGCCGCTGCTGCCGCCAAATATGAACAGATCCTCGGCTATCGTGCGATGCCCGATGCGACAACCCTGCGCGGCGCGACGTCGCCGCTCAACACGTCGCAGGTCGTCAACGTCGTGCCGCAGCAGGTGATCAGCGATCAGCGTCCGCGCAATCTCGATGACGCGCTGATCAACATCTCCGGCATCACCCAGACCAACACGCTGGCCGGCACCCAGGACGCCGTAATCCGGCGCGGCTTCGGCGACAACCGCGACGGTTCGATCATGCGCAACGGCATGCCGATCGTGCAGGGCCGCTCGTTCAATCCGGCTGTTGAAAGCATCGAAGTGCTGAAGGGACCGGCGTCGCTGCTCTACGGCATCATGGATCCCGGCGGCATCGTCAACACCATCAGCAAGCGGCCGGAGCTGTACCAGCACGGCGAGGTGACGCTGGAAGGCGCGACCTATGGTTCGCGCAGCGGAGCCAATGCGACCGTCGATATCACCGGACCGCTCGGCAAGGACGGACTCGCCTATCGCTTCGTCGGTTATGGAATCAACGAAGACTACTGGCGCAACTTCGGCACCCGCAAGGAGACGCTCTACGCGCCGTCGCTGGCCTGGTATGGCGACACGACCACGGTTCAGATCAACTACGAGCATCGCGACTTTTATTCGCCATTCGATCGCGGCACGGCCTTCAACAGCGTGACGAAGGCGCCCTTCGCCATTCCGGCGACACGCCGCATCGACGAGCCATATAACAGCATGTGGGGCACGTCAGATCTCATCCAGGCCTCGGTAGATCAAAAGATCAATGAGGACTGGAAGGTCTATGCGGGCTACAGCTACAACGTCGAAACCTATAATGCCGCGCAGTTGCGCAATACGGTGGTCAACCCGACCACCGGCATCGCGACACGCAGCAATGACGGCACCTACGGCGCACTGACGTCCTCCAGCTTCGGCACCGGTTATATCCAGGGCGGATTCTGGATCGGCGGTATGCGTAACGAAGTGCTGTTCGGCGGCGATGCCCAGTATCGCGTGATCTATCGCAAAGATCTGGTCCGGCAGGGGGCCGCAAATTTCAACATCTTCAACCCGGTTTACGGCCGGCAGTTGCCCGGCACCACGGTCAGCGCCGACGACAGCGACCAGACCGACAAGCTCAGCACGCAGTCTTTGTTCTTCCAGGACACGCTGCATCTGACCAATCGGGTCGCCGTGGTCGGCGGCGTGCGTTATATGACGTTCGACCAGCTGGCGGGGCGCGGGCGCAATCCGTTCATCGCCAATACGGACCTGTCCGGCAACAAGGCATTACCGCTCGGCGGCGTGATCCTGAAGGTCACCGACGAAGTCTCGCTCTATGCCAGCTACACGGAATCGCTGAAGCCGAATTCGACCATCGCTCCCAACGGCGCGGTCTTCGACTCGCAGACGAAGCCCGAGGAAGGCGTGTCGTGGGAGACCGGCATCAAGTTCGATATCAACAAGCGCCTGTCAGGCACGGTCGCGCTGTACGACATCGACAAAAAGAACGTGATGCTGTCGCAATACAATACGGTCACCACGACCAACGAGGCACGCACCGCGGCTGCAGCGCGCTCACGCGGTGTCGAAGTCGACGTTACCGGCAAGCTAACTGACAGCTGGAGCATGATCGCCAGCTATGCCTATACCGATGCGATCTTGACGCAGGACTCGCAGTACACCGGAAACCACCTGCAGAATGTCGCCCTGAACACCGGGTCGCTCTATCTCGTCTATGATTTCGGCACGATGCTGCCGGGTCGTCTGCGCGTCGGCGCCGGTGCACATTATGTCGGCGATCGTCCCGGCGATGCTGCAAACAGCTTCGTGTTGCCGTCTTACACGGTGGCCGACGCCTTTGCGACCTACGAGACGAAATACCAGACTCTGCCCGTGATCTATCAGTTCAACATCAAGAACATCTTCGACAAGGTCTACTATCCGTCGGCAGTGAGCCTTCCCAACGTTGCCCTTGGCGATGCGCGGCGCTTCTCGCTGGCAGCGACGGTAAAGTTCTAAGGCAACAGAATGCGACCATCGCGACGACGCAACGTTCGGGCACTACCGCTGGCTCTGACGCTTGCGTCGTCGCTCCTCCTCTTCGGCACGGCCACAAGCCACGCCGAAGAAATCAATCTCTATTCGACCCGCGAACCGCAGCTGATCGAGCCGGTCATCGCATCCTTCACGGCGACGACCGGGATCACGGTCAAGCTCACTTACATCGAGGACAATCTCGTCAAGCGCATGAAGGCCGAGGGCGACGCCTCCCCCGCCGACGTGCTGATGACCATCGGTCTCGACAAGACCTCGCAATTCGCCGCGAATGATCTGTCGCAACCGACCACCTCTCCGCTGCTCGAGAAGGCAATCCCGCCGCAACTGCGCGGCAGGGAGTGGATCAGCCTGTCGGTGCGCCCGCGCGTAGTGGTGGTGCGCAATGATTCCACACAAGGCGCGATCCGCTATGAGGATCTCGCCGATCCCCGCTTTCGCGGCCAGCTCTGCATCCGCTCGCCCTTGCATCAGAACAATGTCGCGCTGATATCGGCCTATCTCGTGCATCACGGTGCCGATGCCACGGAGACGTGGCTCAAGGGTATCAAGGCCAATCTCGCGCATGCGCCGGAAGGCAAGGACAACGACGTCATCCGTCAGCTCGCGGAAGGTCGCTGCGGCATCGGCATCGCCAATACCGTGGCGCTGGCACAATTGCGCGACGGCCGCGAAGGCGCGGAGTGGACGACATGGGCGAATAAAGTGAAGACGGTGCCGACGACATTCGCGGGCGGCGGCACACATGTAAATCTTACGGGCGCGGCGCTGGCAAAACACGCGCCGCATCGCGCCGCCGCGCTGAAGTTCCTGGAATTTCTGGTGACACCGGCCGCGCAGAAAATCTACGCCGCGGCTGAACTGGAATATCCGGTCACATCAGACGCCGAGAGCGCGCCGCTGGTGGCGGCGATGGGAGCGTTTCCGAGCGACTCGCTTGATATCGATGCGATTGCTGCGAACCAGAAGGCGGCGATTGCACTGATCAAGAAGGTTGGGTTTGAGAAGTAAGGCCAAAGCGTGCCGTGATCTTACCCTCCCCCTTGCGGGGAGGGTGGCCGGCCCAATTCTTTCTTATTGGGCCGGTCGGGTGGGGGTGCCACAAACTCCGCCCTAATGTGGGCACCCCCACCCCGGCTCACTTCGTTCGCCGACCCTCCCCGCCTAGCGAAGCTTCGCTTCGCGCGGGGGGAGGGTAAGAAAGATCACCGCCAGCCCATGCCCGGCGCCACGTGTTTCAAGATCGCCTCGATCACATGCGCGTTGTAATCGACGCCCAGCTGATTGGGCACCGTCAGCAGCAGCGTATCGGCCTCGGCGATCGCCTCGTCGCCCTTCAGCTGCTTGATCAGTGCATCCGGCTCTGCTGCAAAGCTGCGGCCGAAGATGGCCCGCTCGGTGCCGTGCAGGTAGCCGACCTTGTCCTCGCCCTCGTTGCCCCGGCCGAAATAAGCGCGGTCGCGGTCGTCGACCAGCGCGAAGATGCTGCGGCTGACCGAGACGCGCGGGTCACGCGTGTGCCCTGCCGCCTTCCAGGCGTCACGATAGAGCCGGATCTGTTCGGCCTGCTGCACATGAAACGGCTTGCCTGATTCGTCGATCTTCAGCGTCGATGACTGCAGGTTCATGCCCTGCTTGGCCGCCCATTCCGCCGTCGCATTGGTGGAGGCGCCCCACCAGATGCGCTCGCGCAGGCCTTCGCTATGCGGCTCGAGCCGCAGCAGGCCCGGCGGGTTCGGAAACATTGGGTTGGGATTCGGCTGCGCAAAGCCCTTGCCTTGAAGGACGTCGAGAAACACCTCGGTATGCCGCCGCGCCATGTCGGCGTCGCTCGAACCATCAGGGGGCGCGTAACCGAAATAGCGGTAGCCGTCGATCACCTGCTCCGGCGAGCCTCTGGAGATGCCGAGCTGCAGCCGCCCGCTTGCGATGAGATCCGCGCTGCCGGCGTCCTCCGCCATATAGAGCGGGTTCTCGTAGCGCATGTCGATCACGGCCGTGCCGATCTCGATCTTTTTGGTGCGCGCGCCGACAGCGGCCAGTAGCGGAAACGGTGCCGCGAGCTGCCGCGCGAAATGATGCACCCGGAAATAGGCGCCGTCGGCGCCGAGCTCCTCGGCGGCGACGGCGAGATCGATGGATTGCAGCAGCGCATCGCCCGCCGAGCGCGTCTGCGATGAGGCCGACGGGGTCCAGTGGCCGAAGGAAAGAAAGCCGATGTTCTTCATGGGACGGGTACTCAGGGTGGGTTTGCTGAACCCCTATTTAGGCGTGAATGGGAGCAAGAAAAGGGAAACGATGGAAACGCATCGTTTCCGATGAGGCGATCACGCTCGTAGACTGCAGATCCGTGTCCACGTTCGCGCAGCTCGGCACGACGTCACACAACCCCTCGCCCGCACCCCTTAAGCGTGCATCCTGTCACAAATCTTCTATAGGTTGACCCAAATACGGCGTTGGGCGAGCATCAGCGTCACATCGAAAAACGGGGGGACAGGGCCATGCGCGTCACGACGTCTGCCGGAGCTTTCGAAGCGAGCGCGATCGCGGGCACGCGCGCCATCATGATCGCCCTCAATTGCGACGAGGCAGCGTGCAAGGGGCTGCTGGGATTTGCGTTCCAGCGCGCCAAGGGCGCCGGCAAGCCGGAATTCCTGCGCTCGCTGAAAGTGTTCGAAGAGGTCGAGCCAGAGCCCGACACCGAGCATGGCGAGTATTTCACCGACAAATTTCCGATCCAGAGTTTCCTCTGGAGCGACTATACCGCGGAGCCCGGCACGACCTATCACTTCGAGGTCATCCCCGTATTTGGCGACCCGACCGCCCCCGAACTGCGCGACGCCGAAAAGCTCGCCTTCACCGTCACGACGGAGAAGGAGGACGATGGTCAACACGGCATCTGGTTCAACCGCGGCGCCATCGCCAGCCAGGCCTATGCGCGCAAGTTCAAGAACCACAAGCCGACCGAAGCGGAGATGGACAATCCGAAGGACAAGCACACGGTCTGGCTCTCGCGCGGCCTGCTGGAGGCCTGCCTGGACTATATCGACACGACGAAGAAGAGCGAGGCGCTGCGCGCCTGTATCTACGAATTCACCTACGCCCCCATCATCGAAGCGTTGAAGGCCAAGATCGATGACGGCTTCGACGTCCGGCTGATCGTGCATGACGACAAGAAGGGCAAGAACCGCAAGGCGATGAAGGCCGCCGGCCTCGACGTCAAGGCGAAGCATAACGGCGAGCCGGTGGTGATCTGGCGCACGCGGCCGCCGATCCCGCACAACAAGTTCATCATCAAGCTCGACGGCGACGCGCCGCAAGAAGTGTGGACCGGCTCGACCAACATCACGCCGTCCGGCTTCCTCGGCCAGTCGAATGTCGGCCACCTCGTCCATGACAGCGACGTTGCCGAACAATACCTGAAATACTGGACGATCCTGAGCGACAACCCGACCGGCAAGCCGGCGAAGGAAGGCGTCGCGGAGATTTCGCCCTACCCGCCTGCCCTGGTGAAGCCGGGATCGCAGACCTGCATCTTCTCGCCCCGCCAGACGGCGTCGATGCTGAACTGGTATGCCGACCGGATGAGCGACGCCACCTCATCGATCATGTTCACGGCGGCCTTCAACGTCGCCGCCGATTTCATCGAGCCGCTGGCGCGCGACCGCGACTTCCTGCGCTTCGTGCTCAAGGAAAAGCCGCCCACCGCCGACGAGCGCAAGGCGCTCAAGGGCGACCGCGACCTGCAGATCTCGTTCGGCGCCGTGCTGGGCGCCGAGTTCAAGGTGGTCGACGGCAAGCTGGTCGCCAAGCGCAAGGTGAAGGAATTTCCGCTGGACCGCTGGTTTCTCAAGGAGGAGCTCACCCGCGACGAAGGCAATATCTTCTTCGTTCACACGAAATATCTGCTGATCGATCCCCTCAGCGACGATCCCCTCATCTGCACCGGCTCGGCGAATTTCTCGGAGGGGTCGCTGACCACCAATGACGAAAACATGATCCTGATCCGCGGCTCGACCCGCGTGGCGGACATCTACATGACCGAGTTCGACCGCCTGTTCCGGCATTTCTATTTCCGCGATGTCGCCAATGACGTGGCCAGCAAACGCAAAAAAGGCGAGAAGCCGGAAAAGGTGTTCCTCGATCCGGACGACAGATGGACGCAGAGCTATTTCAAGCCCGGCGGATTCAAGTCGCGGCGCCGCGAGATGTTCTTCACGATCCCGGCGTCCAACTGGACCGTCAATGCCGCAACCCACAGCGATGACGAACCGGTGCGTCCGCCGAAAAAGAAGAAAGCGGCGAAGGCTGTAGCGAAGAAGGCGAAGACGAAGACAGCCAAGAAGAAAACAACGAAGAAGACGGCAAAGGCCGCGTCGGCCAAAAAGGCAAAAGCCAAGACAACCAAATCCAAGAAGGTCGCGAAGGCAAAGGTCAAAAAAGCAAAGACCAAACCGACCAAGGCGAAGAAAGCCAAGACCAAGACGTCAAAGACCAAGAAATCAAAAGCCAAGTCGAAACGCTGAGCGGGGCAACACGCCGGAGCCCCCCCCGCGCCCGGCGCTAGCTCAGCACGCCCGTCCCGTCGCGCGGCGCGCCGCCGCGGGTGGCGGCGGCCTTGATGCCCCAGTCGGCCATGAATTTCGGCCGCGGTCTGTCCTGCAGCACCAGCGCCCCGGCGACCAGTGCGCGTGTCGGGATCGCGTCGCGGTCGATGGCGCCTTCGAGGGTCATGGCGAGGTCGCGCGCGAAGACGCGGTTGCCGATGTGCCAGGAATGGGTGAAGTCGCCGAAGAACGTGCTCTTCTTCGGATCGAGCGTGGCGAAATAGTCCCCGCAATTGACATTGGTGGCTTTCGAATGCGCGTCCGCCGGCAGGCCGACGCGGCCCGCGCGCGGCGCCACGCCGAGCCGCTTGGCATTGGAGGCTGCCAGCACGCTGTCATAGGGGTTGGAATAGTTGGTCAGGCGCAGGATGCGCTTGAACATCGGCCCCGACCAGGAGTCATTCGCCGACAGGCTCGACGACGCCACGTCGCCGGCAATGAAGGCGACCTGGCTGACGCGCCAGTTGCTCTTGAACAGCGCGCCGTCCTTCTCCGCCTGCACGAAGGCTTCCATGGCCACATAGGCGCCGGTGGAATGGCCGAGCAGATGGACATTGGTGACGCAGTCCTTCTCCTGCCCCTGCGCCAGCACGGTGATGCAATCGCTCACCAGCTTCACCGCCACTTCGGCGCCCTTGGAGCGATCCTGCCAATAGGCCAGCGTCTCGTTGTCGCTCGGCCAGTCGAAGCCGATGACGAGGCCCTTCCAGCCCTCGGCCTTGAGATCCTTCGCCAGTTGGCGCTGGCGCTTCATGATGATGTCGAGATCGTTGTTGTAGCCGTGGATGAAGACGAGGATGTCGCCGGCTACGCTGATCGAATTCTGGTTGGGATCGCCGTCTGCGATATCGCGCACCTCCTTCACCCATTTGGCGAGATCGGTCTTGCTCGACGTCGCCATCGCCGGCGTCGGGATCGCCACATTGGTCGGCACCCGCAGATAGCGGATGGTGCCGACATTCTCGTTGAAGGCAGCGCCCGAAATGCCGCGCGCGGTGATCAGATAATCGACACCTGCCATGAAATCCCCCTGCCGTTCCCGCCGGGTTTCCTCCGCATCGCGCCGCCCCCTCTTTGTGAGCCAGGCACGATCGACGTGTGCCAGCCTATCGCGCCATCACAGGTGCAGCCAAGTGACCGGATGCGCGCCTCCCACGATATCGGCGACGACGGACGGCGATGCACCGGACGCCGCACGCCCGGCTTGCGCAATCCTGTACATAGGTATATATTCTTTAACATGACCCATCCCTTCTTCGGCCCCATCCTCCGCCTTCGCGTCACGCCCGATGAGCCCGAGGCGCCGGATGCCTTTGTGGGCGGCCCGCGCGTGCGCGGCTCAAAGCGGCCGCATGGGGATGCCAAATGCGCGCAGGTGCGCCGCCTGATCGAGACGACCACGCTGACCTATGGCGAGATATCGAAGCAGACCGGCGTCGGCCGCGCCTCGATCTGCCGCTGGACGCGCGACGGCGGCTGGCAGCGTCCGCTCTTCGCGCCGCGCGCCACCGACACGGTGCCCTCCGCCCGCGCCTCGCAGAAACTCAAGCTGCGCAAGCTCGCCGAGCGGCTCCACGCGCTGGCGGAGCGCGCCGTGCGCGAGCTGGAAGCGCAGCCCGATGTCGACATCGACCGCCTGATGCAGGCGCTGCAGGTGCTGAAGATGGCGCGGCTGGAAGCGATGGGCCGCCGGCGCCCGCGCCGCCACATCGACATGCCCGCGCGCACCGGCCGCGAGACGATGGAGCGCGACGCTGCGATCCGCACCGCGCTGAAGGAAATGCGCCGCGGCGGCGTCGATGTGACACAGATTCCGGACGACGCGATGGCGCTGCTGGAAGCCGCGCATACGCCGCCGGAGCGGGATCATCCGGCGCTGCGGCCACGGGGGAGCCGGCGATATTAGCGCGCCATCATGCGCATGACTCCGTCATGCCTCCACTCTCTCCACGTCATCCCCGGGCTTGACCCGGGGATCCATCTTTGCGCCGAGCGCAGAAAGCAACGTGGATGGCCGGGTCATCTAGCGAAGCTCGCTTCGCGCCGCCCGGCCATGACGACCGAGAAAACCTCGCCACCTCACACCTCCACCGGCAGATAGAAATCGATCACCGCGCCCTTCTTGGTCGGCGCGAACTCGCTGTCATAGCGCTCGAAGTCCGGCCGGTCGGCGACGGTGAGCCCGGAGGCCGGCACAAGCTCGCCCCAGATTGTCGCCATCGCGTGCTTGATCTGCGGATGCACCGCGCCGCCATTCAGTGTGATGCGAAACACTGCATAGGTCGACGCCGCGATGCGCTTCGCCGCAAAGCCCGCCGGCAACGCCGCGCCTTCGTCCGCGCCGACGCCGGCCATGTAATCGAAACTGCCTTCGGCGCGGTCGACATTCCAGACCACGCCATAGGTGGTCCAGCTCGGCGTTTGCCCTTCGAACGGCAATGCGCCCATCAGCTTCGACCACAGTTGCGGGATCTGCGCCTTGGTCTCTTCATCGAACCGCGCCGAAGGACCTGCAACAGTGAAGGCGTCGAGCGCCACCAGGTCCGGCAAGCGGGTGACAGCGACGGCGACGTCATCGGGCATGGTCATCGGATATTGTCCTTCGATGGGAGTGACACTGAAACCGCGGCGAAAGCGCCCGGGCGCAACGCCGAACAAGCGCGCAAAGGCGCGGGTGAACGCCTCCTGCGAGTCGAAGCCGCAATCGAGTGCGAGATCGACCAGGCGCAGATCGGGATCGGCGGTCAGCCGCTGCGCCGCGCGGACAAGCCTGCGACCGCGCACATGTGCCATCACGCCCCGCCCCATCGCGGCCGAGAACAGCCGCGAGAAATGATAGGGCGAGAGCTTGGCGTGGGCGGCGATCACGTCGACGGAGAGCGGATCGTCGAGATGCTGCTCGATCCAGGCGAGGACGGCAACGAGATCGGGCGTGCGGTGCGGCATGGGCTGGTTCATGCGGCGGGTATCGCATGGGCGGATGGAGGTGTCTTGATCGGTCTTGCTGTGGGGGCGAGAAAGCGGATGTGGGAAGTAGCTCGTCCGCCTTCGGAATTACTATAGCTGAGCCTCCCGCCACGGTGCCTTGGCGCGCACCCAAAGGTTGCGTTAAGCTGCCGCTGGGGAGATCGTGTAATGCCGAAGATCGTTCTGTTCGTACTAGCAGGCTTCTTGGCCTGGGTGGCTTACAACACGTCGGATAAATATGATGCTGCCGCCAGCGGGCCTCTAAAGCCCGACACCTCCCCAGCCGCCAATGAGGCGGCGAAGCGCCGCTGGGCCGCTCAAGACCGACTAGAGCAGACTCAGAACATCAAGATCGCAAAGTGGTCGTGGAAAAAAGGCGGGTTCGACAGCGTGATGCTCGCAACATTCACGGTTCAGAACACGAACACGTTCGGGGTAAAGGACCTCAAGATCAAATGCGAGCATTCAGCCCCTAGCGGGACAGTGATCGACAGTAACACTCAGACGATCTACGAGGCCGTTAAAGCCGGCGCCACCCGGACGTTTAAGGACGTGAACATGGGCCTCATCCATACTCAGGCGAAAAGCTCATCCTGCTCAATCCGTGATTTCGTACAAACATGAGGGGGTTTCCGCGAGCGTGCGCGCGACGCCAAGGTTCGCCTTATGAGCATTGAAGACTTGGTAGATGATTTTTGGCGAGATGCGCTGAGGTCGAACGCCACGGGCGCCGAAGCTCAAGAGAAATGGAACGCCTTCATACAAGGATTACAAGCTCGGGTAGCTCGTTTCCCTAAGGAAGCACAAGATGAGGTTTTCCTTCGCGCTGTTACGCATAACGCTGAATGCATAGGGATAGCTCGGGCCGATCTCGACGCGCTAAGAAGGAAACTAGGTGTCCCCATCTCCAGCAGCAGACTGGCCGAAGTAGCTGCCGAGACACTGGTTCGTGAAACAGTGTCGCTGGGCGTCGGGGCGTTTTTTCGACTTTTTCGCTGAATCCGCGACGGGCGCGGAATGCACGTCGCATGGGTGGGACCGGAGCGTCTCGATCAGCGTTGCCGATGGCGAATGAATTAACCGACAACACCAAGCGCGCTTCATAGAGGCAATCTAGGCGGCGGTCTTTTTGCTTACACGCGGCTTTGCAGGTTTAGGCGACGCGAGGTGGGCCGATTCCGTACTGAGAAGCAGCTGCCGCGCATACGTGCGCGACGCTTCTCGAACAGCGTCTTCGTTAGAAAAGATCAATAGATAAAGGGCGTGCAAGAATGCAATAGCGAGTACTGGTGCGACGCTGAGCGAATATTTCTCGGCGCCCCCGGAGAAATATGCTGCAGCGCAGCCGATTACAATTGCACAGTTCAACACAAGTGCTGGCCATTTCAACGCAAAGAGATTGCGCCGGTAGCCGTATGTTATGTTTTCGTTGAACAGAATGTCGAACTTCTTCTTATTGCGCGTGTTCTCTCGAAGCCATGTGCCTGCTCGGGCGTAAAATCCGTCCGCAACCGACGGGTCAACTTCTTCGCTAATCCGAGTGGGTGCAGGCTCACCAAGTTTCTCAGCCAAGAACCTATGAATCCGTACTTTCGTTTCAGTATCAAGCGCATCGTCCTGGTGCCTAAGCATTGTGATGCTAGGCAATCCTCCCATACGCCCAATAAGTTCTGGCTCAATCTGCTTGCCGCGACGTCTAGCGACATCGGCAAATACCATTAGGAGGACTGCGAGCGCAGTGCCAGCGATTGCATGGGCAACGCCTAGCGACCTACCAGACACAAGAACCCACACGAGGGCTAGAACTGGCGCCACCGCTATGATTGCAGGAAATAGCCGAGCAAACAGCGTATACCTGTCAAACTTGAGCACTATTAATCCTCGACATCCGGACACAGAGGGATCGGCGTGACGTCAGAGCAACCTTCCCTGCGATCGTACCCACTCACAAAGTTGATCCAAGAATTCTGGGTGGAGTAAACTTTGAATCCTCTGCGCGTGAACGCATTCGCCACCTTCTTGCGCGGGTACTTGTCCTGATCCTTGCCAACGGACGCCACGGCGTGGCCGCGACCTTCCGCCGGGTAGGCGCCGAGCAAACGATTCAACACGCTCGGCTTGACGTTCCTTCGACTCCCGTGGTGGGGGATCTGGACCAGTGTCGGCTGAGTGATGAGCGTAATATTCTCCAGATATGTAGCAGCTTCTTCGAGACCATCCGGACCAACGTCTCCCGTGAAAAGCACACGACGATCGTCAAACGTTGCCCACTGTACGACCGAGGTCTCGTTGGAGGCCGAGGTCGACGGTGGGTTTTCGTCCAAAGTTTCTATCTGAAACGTTTCTTTGACCTTATCCACGACGCTCCCCAAAGCCTCAGAGAGTATGCCACCAAGACTTGTGGTCGAGTCGCTGGCGTATGAAGGCGGGGTCTTGTCGAGGTCCGGAATGAGTCGGATGTATCGCTCACGACTCGGCGCCAGCACGGTAAACGCCCCAATTTGTGCGCCTTGAAGCGGCGCGCGAATCTGAATGCCGCGGCGCGCGGCTATCTTCTCCATCTCGACCAAGTACGGGTGCATCTCCCGCATTTTTTTGATCAGGCCTTCGCGAGTGTAGAGGCCATGAAATCTGTCCAAGACGTCGTCTACGTAATCCCACGGTCGGTTGATCCAAAGCGTATGGATCGTGAAATCTTCGCATTCTAAGACCTTGATCAGGCCGCAAGCGTGATCGTTGTCGGCATGCGTTAAGACCACATTGGCGATTATCGCGGTCGCAGAGTAGTAGCGCTTAATGTGGCTTATGATCTGGTCGCCGGTGTCGGTGAACCCACCGTCGATGAGATTGAGGTAAAAATTGCCGTCTTTAGTATGCCCCCACTTCACGATGATCGCGTCGCCGTTACTATTGCCCGCACGCAGGAAATCGATTTCGTATGGCAAAGTGCCCCCTATGATCGGCCACCCAAATGAGGCAGTCGCCAGTCGTTGAAATTGTTTTGCCGGTTTAAATAGATACACAATTACAGCGTGTATTCATTTAAGGTGCCCAGCATGACCCGCAAGGCTTCCAGCAAATAAAAGTCGTTGGGACTGCAATTTTCCGAACGTCCAGCGTTCAGACGGCGCACTAAAGATAGGACAATGACACTGACCGATCTATCACTCCTCAAACACTGCCTCCATGTGTCGGAGCCAAGGAATAGTAAAGGATGAAGTCAGACGATCCACGGCTTATTGAGAGCCACAAGCTACTAACTGAGCGCATTGCAAAAATCGACGGCATGATTCTAACGGTGCTCAAAAACCACGTCGCCGTCGAGCAATCGATGGCTGAGCTTCTCGACGCTTACGGGAAGGACTCTGAGGATTTAAGCTTCGCTCAGAAAATTAGTGCCTGCAAAGAGTTCAAGCCTGACCTTATTAATGAGGCTATTTGGAATCTCCTCGAAGCAAGCAATAGGCTGCGCAACAAGATCGCACATTACCTCCATGGCCCGGAAGTAGCGGAGAAAATGCAAGCCGTTCGCGACGCCTACTGCGCGGCCGTCTCCAAGGAGCAATGCGTCGCTGCGAAGACAATGACAGATACGCAATTGGCGATGACTGCGTTTACGTGTTGCGGCTCGTACATTGTCGTCGCGACTGAGAGCAAAAAATCTGGAACGCATGAAGCATAAAACAGTAACGAGCGATCGCAGAAAAAGAAATGACCAGGAACACACCCGGTCATTTCGTTTGGTGATCGTAAGTAAGAAGGCCCCCTACCCCTCCTTGAACCCATATTCCGGCACATTGCCCGTCGCGCCGTAATACTTGTAGGGCAAAAACTTGCCGGACATCGTGATCTGGACGCGGTCGCCCTTGGGGTTAGCGATGCGCTGCATCACCATGTCGAAATCGATCGCCGACATGATGCCGTCGCCGAATTCCTCCTCGATCAGCGCCTTCCAGGCCGGGCCGTTCACCATCACCATCTCGTAGAAGCGATAGATCAGCGGATCCTGCGGCGGCATCTGCACGTTTTCGGCGCGCATCGGGATCTCGTTGAGCATCGCCGTCTCCGCCTTGGTGAGGCCGAACAGCTCGCCGGCATTGGCCGCCTGCGGCTTGGTCAGCTTCATGTTGCCGAGAATGGCGCCGACGATCAGCACTTCGGAATAGCCGCCGATCTGCTCGCAGATATATTTCCAGGTCCATTCCTTCTCGCGCTTGATGTCGAGCAGCTTTTCGGTGAGGTCGGATCGCAGCATGGTCGTTTCTCCTTGGTCTTGAGGCTTCGGGTGACGCGGCTAGCGCGTCGCGCTGTGAAGAGACGGCATCGTTGGCGCCTCGGGGAATGCGGGCCGCACCACCGGCACATGGCGCGGGTCGTGGTGCGGCGTGGTGGCGGTGAAGGTCTTGCTGCGCGTCACCAGGAAATCGATGATGTGGTTGCGCAGCGCGTAATAATGCGGGTGCTTGTGCAGATCGATGCGCGAGCGATCCCGCGGCAGCGGGTTCTCGACGATCTCCGCCAGCACGGCGCCGGGGCCGTTGGTCATGAGAAAGATCTTGTCGGCGAGATACATCGCCTCGTCGACGTCATGGGTGATCATGAAGGTGGTCTGGCCGGTCTCCAGCGTCACACGCCGCACCTCGTCCTGCAGCGTCCCCCGTGTCAGCGCGTCGAGCGCCGAAAACGGCTCGTCCATCAGCATGATCTTTGGCGTGATCGACAGCGCGCGCGCGATGCCGACGCGCTGCTTCATGCCGCCGGACAGTTCCGACGGCCGCTTGTGCTCGGAGCCCGTGAGGCCGACCTTGTCGATATAGGTCTGCGCATGCGCGCGGACCTTGGCCTTGTCCCACTTGCGCCATTTCGACGACACCGCGTACGCAATGTTGCCCATGACCGTCAGCCACGGCAGCAGCGCGTGGCTCTGGAAGATCACCGCGCGGTCGAGGCTGGTGCCTGAGATCGCCTGGCCGTCGACGATCACGGTGCCCTCGGAGGGTTCATCCAGCCCGGCAAGGATGTTCAGCACCGTGGTCTTGCCGCAGCCGGAATGACCGATGATGCAGCCGAACTCGCCAGGTGGCATCGACAGCCAGAGATCCTCGAAGATCGTGGTGCTGCCGCCGGACGCCGCCGGATAGCGCTTGGCGATACCTTCGATGGAGATGAATTTGGTCGAGGTCATGACGATACTTTCAGCGACGCGCGGCTCCTTCTCCCCGCTTGCGGGGAGAAGGTCGGGATGAGGGGGAGCCGCTGCGACGTCGTGCTGCCGAGAGTCCCCCTCACCCGACTTCCACGCGCTGCGCGCGTTACAGTCGACCTCTCCCCGCCTGGCGAAGCTTCGCTTCGCTGTGCGGGGCGAGATAAGGAAGGAGCGGCATTCATCAAGATTACAAATCGCATCGCATCACTCCGGAAACGTGACCATGCGGGTGAAGCGCGCTAATATCTGATCGAGCAACATGCCGACGATCCCGATCAGCAGGATCGCGATAATCACATTTGTGATCGATAAATTATTCCATTCGTTCCAGACGAAGTAACCAATCCCCGTCCCGCCGACCAACATTTCAGCGGCGACGATCACCAGCCACGCGATGCCGATGGAAATACGCATGCCGGTGAGGATCGTTGGTGCGGCCGCAGGAAGAATGACGGTGAAGGCGCGGCGGAAGGTGCCGACTTCCAGCGTGCGCGCGACATTGATCCACTCCTTGCGCACGGCGGCGACGCCGAAGGCGGTGTTGAGCAGCATCGGCCATACCGAGCAGATGAAGATCACGAAGATCGCCGACAGGCTGGAATCCTTGATGGTGTAGAGCGCCAGCGGCATCCAGGCGAGCGGCGAGATCGGCTTCAGCACCTGGATGAAGGGGTCGAGCGCCTTGTTCATCAGCGGCGACATGCCGATCAGGAAGCCGAGCGGGATGGCGACGATGACAGCGATGAGATAGCCGAGCCCGACGCGGCCGATCGAGTAAGCCAGCTGGATGCCGAGCCCCTTGTCGTTCGGCCCGTTGTCATAGAACGGCCGCTTCAGGTGCTCCCAGAGTTTGGCACCGACATCGAGCGGCCCGGGCATTGCTGATTTGCCTGAGGTCGCCGTGAGCCCCATCAGCTTGGCGTATTCCGGCGACATGGTGCCGACCGTTGCTGTCTGCCGCGTGGCGAGGTGCCACACGCCGATGAAGGCGAGGAAGATCGCGATGGACACGACGGCAGCGCGGAAGCGAAGGGATTGGATCACTGCCTTCTCCCCGCTTGCGGGGAGAAGGTGGCGCGGACGAAGTCCGTGCCGGATGAGGGGGAGTTTCCACAAGCTTCGAACGTGAGGAGAGGCCCCCTCACCCGACTTCCACGCGCTCCGCGCGTTACAGTCGACCTCTCCCCGCAAGCGGGGCGAGGTAAGGAAGCGGCGCTCGCGACGCTTGTCATCACGTCGCCTTCCTGATCTTAAAGCTCGCCAGATACTCCTTCGGCTTTTCCGGATCGAAGGTCTTGCCCATCACCGCGAACGACTTGTAGCTCGTCGTCGGTGGCGTCAGGCCCATCTCCTTCATCACCTTGGCGGTGTCGGTGGCGAGGTAGATCTGCTCGGCGACGCCCTTGTAGTCGACGTCGCCCTTGATCTGGCCCCAGCGCTGCATCTGGGTCATCATCCACACCGCAAAGGACTGCCACGGGAACGGATCGAAATCGACGCGCTTCGCATCGGTCTTGATGCCGCCGAGACCGTCGGCATAGGTGCCGGTCAGCACCTGCTCCAGCACCACCGGCGGCGCGTTAAGATAGGCGGCCGGCGCGATGGCTTCAGCGATCGACTTGCGGTTCTCCGCCTTCGACGCATAGGCCGTCGCATCGACGATGGCGCGCGTCAGCGCGGCGAAGGAATTCGGCGACGTCGTGATGAACTCCTTGCTCGCCGCGAACGAACAGCACGGATGCCCGTCCCAGATTTCCTTGGACAGGATATGCATGAAGCCCACGCCGTCATAGATCGCGCGCTGGCAGATATTGTCCGGCGCCAGGAAGCCGTCGATATTGTCGGCGCGCAGGTTCGCGACCATTTCCGGCGGCGGCACCGAGCGCAGCTGCACGTCGGTATCGGGATCGATGCCGTGTTCGGCGAGATAGTAGCGCAGCAGATAGTTGTGCATGGAATAGTCGAACGGGATGGCGAGCTTGAAGCCTTTCCAGTCCTTCGGATCGCGCTTGTCCTTGTGCTTCATGGCCAGCGTGATGCCCTGGCCGTTGATGTTCTCGATCGCCGGCACGGTATAGGGGATCGGCTGCGAGCCGAGGCCCAGCGAGATCGCGATCGGCATCGGCGCCAGCATATGCGCGGCGTCGTATTCCTTGTTGATGGTCTTGTCGCGAATGACGGCCCAGCCGGCGGTCTTCACCACTTCCACATTGAGCCCCTGCTTCTTATAGAAGCCGAGCGGATCGGCCATGATGATCGGCGTGGCGCAAGTGATCGGGATGAAGCCGACCTTGAGATCGGTCTTCTCGAGCTTGCCCGCGCCCTGCGCGAACACTTCGGTCGCCGTCTTGATCGGGAAGAACTGCGACAGCGCCGCCAGCGCGCTGGACGCACCGACCGACTTCAGGAAGGCGCGGCGCGCGACCTCTTTCGGAAACACCGCGCGCATCACCGCCGACGCGACGACGCCCTCGTAGCGTTTGTCCTCGGTCTCGGGAATGTCGCAGCGAAGCTGCAGCCCTGCCTCATGCTCGGACTGGCTGGCGTGCTGGCCGCAGCTGCAGGCGCCGGCGCGCAAACGACGGGCGGGATCGAACGGATTGTCGAATGTGGACATGTGACCTCCTCGGTGACGCTCCGGTCATTTACGCAAGGAGTGTGCCAGCGCAGCGTTGGCCGGAATGTCCAATCGCCGCAGGCATTTCGGCCCAACATTGGCGATTACGAGAATTCGTGCTACACGAAAATTCGTAGCATGATTACGATTTTTCGGAGTTTCGCCGATGGATTTGGCAACGGCCCAGCCACCCGATTTGCGCACCATCGCCTTCGATTATTCGGTCGAGCCGACGCTGCTGCTCGATCCCCATGCCGACCAGATCATCGATGCCAATCCGGCCGCCTGCACCCTGCTCGGCTATGACCGCGCGCTGCTGCGCCAGATCAAGATCAGCGCGCTGCATGCGGGCCAGTTGCCGGCGCTGATCGTGTTCACCCAGGCGGTGCTGGCCAAGGGCTCCTACTGGACCAACACGCTGACGCCGCGCCACGCCACCGGCGAAGCGTTGCAGCTCGAATATGCGGGATCGCTGGTGCCGCAAGGCGAGCGCGCCTTGCTGCTGCTCACCATGAGCGATCTCGAACAGCGTCGCCGCCGTCATGTGGACGCCGCCGCCGAGGATCACATGCGCGGCGGCATTGCCGCCTGGCAGCGGGTCGAGCGCGTGTTTCAGGACATCGAACGCGAGAACCAGTTGATCCTGCGCGCCGCGGGCGAAGGCATTTACGGCGTCAATGCCGATGGCAAGACCACCTTCGTCAATCCAGCCGCCGAGCGCATGCTGGGCTGGACCGCCGATGAACTCGTCGGCAAGGAAATCCACCCCATCGTGCATCACAGCCATCACGATGGCAGCCACTATCCGGATCACGACTGCCCGATCTATGCGGCGTTTCGCGACGGCGCCGTGCACAATGTCGACAACGAGGTGTTCTGGCGCAAGGACGGCTCGCCGGTCTGGGTCGAATACACGTCGACCCCAATCCGCGACCGCCACATGGTGGTCGGCGCCGTCATCGTGTTTCGCGACGTCAGCCAGCGCCGCGAGGCCGATGAAAAGCTGCATGCCGCGCTGGCCGAAGTCGATCGGCTGCGCGAGCGTCTCGAACTCGAAAACGCTTACCTGCAAGAGGAAATCCGTATCGAGACCAATCCGCGCGGCATCATCGGCCAGAGCGAGGCGATTCAGAAAACGCTGCGGCAGGTCAAGCTGGTGGCGCCGACCACCGCCGCGGTGATGATCACCGGCGAGTCCGGCACCGGCAAGGAATTGATCGCACGCGCGATCCATGAAGCGTCAGGTCGCCGCGACCGGCCGCTGATCCGCGTCAATTGCGCGGCCATTCCGCGTGAATTGTTCGAAAGCGAATTCTTCGGCCATGTGCGCGGCGCCTTCACCGGCGCGGTGCGCGACCGCATCGGCCGTTTTGAGCTGGCCGATGGCGGCACGCTGTTTCTCGACGAGGTCGGGGAAATCCCGCTGGAGCTGCAGGGCAAGTTGCTGCGCGTGCTGCAGGAAGGCAATTTCGAGCGCGTCGGCGAGGAGCGCACCCGCTCCGTCGATGTCCGCGTCATCGCCGCCACCAACCGCAACCTGAAACAGGAAGTGGCGCGCGGCCGGTTTCGCGAGGACCTGTATTTCCGGCTCAACGTGTTTCCCGTGGAGTCGGTGCCGCTGCGCGACCGCCGCGAGGACATCCCCCTGCTGGCGCAGCACTTCCTGCTCAGCGAGAAACTGAAATCGGATCTGCGCCTGTCCGAGGGCGATGCACGGCGGCTATCGCGTTACGACTGGCCGGGCAATGTGCGCGAGCTGCAGAACGTCATCGAGCGCGCGGTGATCCTGGCGCAGAACGGCCGCTTGCGGATCGACCTGCCCGATGCGCCCGGCCCGCATCACGCTACAGGCGCGCATCGCGTGAAGTCCGACGCCCGGCCGGCGGTGATGACATCAGCCGAACTGCGCGATCACGAGCGCAGCAACATCCTCGCGGCACTGCAGGCGACATCCGGCAAGGTGTTCGGTCCCGGCGGCGCGGCGGAGCTGCTGGACGTCAGGCCGACGACGCTGGCGTCGCGGATGAAGGCGTTGGGGATCGAAGGTGCGCGCGGACGGATGGGCGCGTAAGCCGCCACACACGCGTCATTCCGGGGCGCGAGGCAAAGCCGCGCGAACCCGGAATCCCGAGATAGTTGAAACTCCGATTGCAAAACACCCAGAGATTCCGGGTTCGCGTCCGGCTGACGCCGTCCACGCCCCGGAATGACGAGTCTAGTTTTGCGAAAACAGCGCGCTCAGCTCGCCGCCGCAGCCGTGACGGCAGCGGCCGCAGCAATACCGCTGCAGCGCCCGCTTGCGCTCTCCTGTAATAGGCATATATTCCAATCCCGATTGACCGCGCTCTAAAGGGAGTCAGCATGCGCTATCCTGCCTATCCTCTGTTTCCCTCCAACATCCGCGTCATCGACTCCTCCGCGGACGCGGTGGCGCGCGTTCGGGTCGATGCCGATCCCGGACCGCCGCCGGTTCCGGGCGGCCGCCCGAAGGGCTGCAAGAAGCTGCACACCAATGCCACGGTGGCCGCGGCGCGCCGCCTGATCGAGGAGACGACGCTGACCTACAAGCAGATCGCGGCGAGGACTGGCGCAACCCACGGCACTGTCGGGCGCTGGGCCCGCGAGGGCGGCTGGCAGCGTCACCCGTTTGCGCCTGTGGCCAGCGATACGTTGCGAGGCGCCCGCGCCGGCCGCCGGCTGAAGCTGCGCGTGCTGAGAGAGAAGCTGCAGGCGCTGGCCGAGCGCTGTGTCACTGAGCTGTGGAACAGCCCCACGGTCGATCTCGACCGGCTGATCCAGGCCATGCAGGTGGTGAAGATGGCGCGGCTGGAAGCCATGGGCAACCGCCGCCCGCGCCGCCGCCCCGATGCGCCGGCGCGCACCGGGCAGGACTGGATCGACCGCGACACCGCGATCCGCAATGCGCTGAAGGAGATGCGCCGCGGCGGCGTCACTATCGACCGCATCCCCGATGAAGCCATGGCCCTGCTGGAAGACGCCCATACGCCACCGGAGCGCGACCACCCGGCACTACGGCCGAGGGGACCGCGGCGGAGAGTGTAGGGGATAAGAGATTAAGCGGTTTTGGCCGAAGCGTGTTCATTCGGGGCACGTAGCATGACGGGATGCTGCGTCTTGATTGGCATTGCTGTTCAACATCGCAGCAAAATCATTGGAACCAACCATTTCTAAGTGCTCGCTTGTAAAAGATCGCGATCGGAGCTCACCCAACCATTGGGCACATAGACCCTCATTATGCTTGCCTCTGAATGCTGCCTCCCTCTAGAAGTCAGCTCACTTGATTCGGAATGGAGCGTCGAAAAGTGGCCTATCGCACCCTAGATCCGAGAACCGAACTCGAGCAGACGGTCACGGCAGACTTTAAGGCGGCTCTCGAAAAGCGAGGATGCAGCGTTACACACTACGGGACCCCCGCCTCTCCGGCGCCCGCTAGCGCACCGTGCGACCTATCCGTGGAATATGGGCCCAAAACGGCCCGCCGTACGATCATGGTTGAAGTCGCTCAGCGTGTTGATGCGTCTGAGCTTCAATCCCTAATAGCTCATCTCGATAGCTGGCTTGAGAATCGGGGTAGCGAAGTAGATCTGCTCTATTCCGGCCGTTCTACTTCCGCTCGAATGGCACGCCTTGTGCGGAACGAAAATGATAGACGTAAGTCACTCAAGATTCCCGGGCGAATTATCTTCATCAAGTTAGACGATTTGGAATCGTTCTTGACCCGCTGGAAAGGGCTGCCAGCCGAAGAAGCTCCAGCGAAAGCTCTGTCAGAGCTCTTTAATCGTTTTAGGGAGTGCATCGACGATCTAAGTTCAGCCGAGATTTTTCGGCAGAGCATCTTCCCTGAATGGGTGGAGAAAAAGAAAGAGCTGAGCACTGAAGCCATTGAGCGATTGGCATCGCAGCAGGAACGCCTGAAGAAAGATATTCAGAAACTCGAAAACCGTCTGCGTGAGAACGGCATCACTGGACCGAGGGGCCACAAGTTCTTAATATATCTATTCTTCATGGCCCTCTATGAAGACAAACGAGGCAAGAAGACCCGCGCTACAAAAGAGGGGTTTCTTGCTTATCGCGACAGCTTATCTAATGCAGCTAAGAACAACGCCGAGTATCGCGACAGAACCGTCCACCATTTGCTCTCACAAGAAATTCTCGAAGATTCTCACGTGATCGAGGCCGGGCATACCTAGCCAATACGAAAAAATTGACCTTTCTGACGACTTTGTACTTAAGCAAGTCATTCCAATTTTCGAGAACTACTCATTCGCGGATGCCGCCATCGACGCGATCGGAGCAGTGTTTGAAGCACTCGCGCGCCGCGCCGAAAAAGACAACAGAATCGGCCAATTTTTCACTCCGGAAACCATCGTGGCGGCCACTTGTCAATTGGCAAGTCTAAAGCCGACGGACTTGGTTGCCGATCCTGCTTGCGGAACAGGGCGTTTCTTGATCCGCGCGATGGCTGATATGTGCGAGCAGGCAGGAAATGTTACCGGGAAATCCCAGGAAGAAGTTACTCGCCAAATCAAACAAAAGCTGATCCTTGGCTGCGACATAGACCCGTGGATAGCAGTTATCGCAAAGATGAATATGTATATTCATGGCGATGGCAAATCCAACATTCGGCAAGCAAATGGATTAACCCTCGCAACAGCACCGGCGTTCGCACCTCAACGAAAGAAGCCACTAGCTGAGGCCTTGGACGTAGTTGTGACCAATCCCCCGCTTGGTGACATTAACTTCGTCGCGGTAGCCGAAGGCGTCGGCAAATTTCAGGCGATGATCGCCGGAACTAGCGGTGATGCGGCGGATGTCGCGCGCAGAGCGTCAGAGTGGTCGAGTTCCAATCTGGATGTAGTACCGCACATTGCACTGGAAGAAGAGGCAGAAAAACGAGCAGCCAAAAAAGCAGACGAATGGCGCGACAAAGCAGCAATCGCTAAAATTTCTGGCGACGTCTCAGCGGAAGCACACGCACGAAAGTACGTCGAGCAGTGGGACTCGAAGCGAAAAGAAGCGAACAAGTCGATCGGCGCGGGGAACATAACATATAAGCCAGCAGGAAATACGGCCAAAGGCGGCGCACTCTTCTTGAGTGCCATCGGCCGCTGCCTGAAGAGAGTACGCGATGCATCACTGCCCGTTGAATGGCGAGGCGGGGTCCTTGGATTGATTATTGACGAAGCAGTTCTCAACACCAGAGAATACGCCACTGCTCGTGCTTTTATTCGTCAGCAGTATTTCCTGAAGGCAATAGTGTCTCTTCCTCGCGACGCGTTCGAAGACTTAGCAAAAACAACTGCTAAGACTTCGATAATGATCCTGATTAGGAAGGACGACCCATCAGTCCTTCAGCGTGAGCCCATTTTCTTTGCTCGGGCGGATCAAACGGGCGCCTCAGGAAACGATCTGAAGAAGCCAAACGATTTGATTGCGATCTGCCAAGCTTTCGATCTTTGGCGAACGACGGCTTTTGCGCATTGCGCAAAATCTGGCCAGCCAGTACCGACGAAGACGGAGGTAGGTAAAGCTCAGCTGAAACTAGCCGCCGCCTCATTAGGCGTTGGACAAGTTGCACTCCGATATCTAGATGTGAATCAACAGAGCCAGCGTCTCGACGAGGCATTCTGGTGCATGCAGGATCTTGTCTCGAAGATCCCAACTCCTGTCCCGCTTAGCGATGTCGCCGATCTGATTTCAGAAGGCCGAATTCCTCCTGAGCAAGACATTTATGCTTTTGCGTCGGTCGCTCGAAATGAGGGCAGAGTCAGATTCAAAGGCGAGACAACAACTCAGTATTCCACCGACAACCTGCAGCAAGTTAAGACCGGAGATATTTTGGTCTCAGGCATCGACTTAGTACACGGCGCTGTTGGCGTCGTAGGACAAGACTGCGACGGGATGATCGTATCCAAAGAGTACTTCATACTCGCTGCGAAAAACGGGAATGACCCGCACTGGCTCGTCTCTTTGCTACGAACAGGCGCGATGAGACGAATAGTCGAAGGCACAATCACAGGAACATCAAACCGAACGCGCGTCGAAAGCCCTGAGGTGCTCATGGCTCTTCCGCTTCCTCAGCCGCCGAATGCTAAGTTGCAAAAGATGGTTGGCGACGCACTTAGGTCGGCGCACAAGCATCATCAGCAGATGGTGCAATCAATTCAAAAGGCCGAGGTTGACGCCGCAAAAATTGCTGATCTCCCCTTTGGCTTAGTAAAGGCCGAAGATGAAGAACAATCTGAGGACTCAGAAGCCGCCGAATGAGACCTGCACTAAATTAAAGGTACATCGCTTAAGCGTTTCGATACCTACAATCGTCCCGCATAGCGCTTCGCTCATGCGGGCCAGACTTCCTAGCCAAACAGCTTATTCAGCTCGCCGCCCTTCGCGCCCTGCGCAAAGGCCGTGAACGTCCCCTGCCCCGCAATCTCCTGCGCCGCGCCCATGAACCCGGCCCACGCCACGCGCGCCAGCGCACCGCCGACGCTGATGCGGCGGACGCCGAGGCTGGCGAGATGCGCCACGGTCATGGTCAGCTGCACGGTGAGGACGTTGAGCGGCTTGCCATTGAGCGCCTTCACCAGCGTGGTGATCTCCTCGTCCGAGGCGACGCCCGGCGCATAGAGGCAATCGGCGCCGGCCTCCGCAAAGGCTATGAGCCGTGCCGTGGTCTTCTTGAGGTCGCGCTCGCCATGCAGAAAACCTTCGCAGCGCGCGACCAGCATCACCGTGGGATCGACGCTGTCGATGGCGGCGCGGGCGGCCTTGATGCGCTCCACGGCGAGCGCGTCGTCATAGAGCGGCTTGTCGGACTTTCCGGTGGAGTTCTCGATGGAGAGGCCACTGATGCCGCTCTTCACCGCGCGGGCGACATTGACGGCAACGCCTGCGGGGTCATCGGCGAAGCCGGCCTCGAAGTCGGCGTTGACCGGCAGGTCGGTGGCGGCGGAGAGCAGCGCGAGATGTTCGATGACATCGTCGGCGGTGACCTTGTTGTCGGGACGGCCGGTGGACCAGGCATAGCCGGCTGACGTCGAGGCCAGCGCCTTGAAGCCGAGATGCGCGAGATAGCGGGCGCTGCCGACATCCCAGGGATTGGGCAGCACGAAGCAGCCGGACTCGTGGAGCTTGCGGAAGTTGGCGCGCTTCTCGGCGGTGGAGATGGTCATGGAGCCTCCCGGTCTTAGTGCCGCGTTGATCGCGGCTGGTCCTTACATTGTAGCGTGGGACTCGCGTCGCTTCACGCTGTCATTCCGGGGCGCGCCTCTTGGCGCGAACCCGGAATCCCGGCATGGGAGTCTCCGGGGAGCCAAGCCACTCAGAGATTCCGGGTTCGCTCGCCAAGTAGCGAGCGCCCCGGAATGACAGTTCTAATTATCGCCCTGCCCCGGCATCCCGCTCGCCAGCAACGCCTCCAGCCGGTCCAGCTCCGCCGCAATGTCGCTGATAACATCGTCCGCCCGCATCGCGATCACGCGGTAGCCGCGCTCCTGCAGCCAGGTCTGCCGGGCGGCGCGGTCGCTGACAATCACCTCGGTCTCGCCGGCATTGACCAGCTCGATGGCGATCCGCTCCGGGAAGGAGACGAAATCCGGGATGTGGCGGCCGACCGGGGTCTGGCGCTTGAACTGGCCGGCGAAGCGGCGGTCGGCGCGGAGCTGGTCCCACAAGAGCCGCTCGGCATCGGTCGGGTTGCGGCGGAGCATACGCGCCAGGCCGCGGACCGTGCCGCTCTCATGCGCCTGCGCGCCCTGCCCGTGTTCCGCCAAAAGCGCCCGCAAACGGGTCGCCTGTTCGCCGTCGAGGACGCCGCCCTTGGCCGGGCCCTTGCGGCCCTCGGCGATGGCCATGACCACCCCGTGCAGCGTGTGCATGTCCTGCTTGGTCGGCTCCATCCGGGTGAAGATGTTGCGCAGGTTGACCAGCATGGTGTCGCGCTTTTCCGGCGGGCGCAGGAACTCGACCTTGTCGAGCTCGCCGACGAGATTGTCGAAGAACGCCGTCATCTGGTGCTGCGACGCCGGTTCGGACCGCTCCGGCATGGCATAGGGCAGCGCGTTGGAAGTCGCTTGCTTGAACCATTCATAACCGCAGAGAAGAACCGCCTGGGCGAGGTTGAGCGAGGCGAAGGCCGGGTTGACCGGGAAGGTGATGATCCGGTTGGCCAGCGCGACCTCCTCGTTCTGGAGCCCGTAGCGCTCCCGGCCGAACAGGATGCCGGCGGTGGCACCTCCGGCGACATGGGCGATGGTCTCGGCGGCGGCGGCTTCGGGGGCGACCACCGGCTTGGCCTGATCGTGCGCCCGGGCGGTGGTGGCGAACAGCAGCGTACAGTCGGCCACTGCCTGCTCGACGGTGTCGAACAGCTCGACCTTGTCGAGAATGTGGTCGGCGCCGGAGGCGGCGCGGCGGGCATGGACGTTCGGCCAGCCATCGCGCGGATTGACGATGCGCAGCCGGGTCAGGCCGAAATTGCCCATGGCCCGCGCGCACATGCCGATGTTCTCGCCGAGTTGCGGTTCGACGAGGATGACGACGGGGCCGACCAGGTCGGTATGCGCCTTGGTAGAGTCGGTGCCTGAACCGGACATGCACTTCACTTTCTGATTCAATCTCTGAAGGTCTTGAATCAACCCGTGAAGGTTTTGATTCAACACCTCATCCGGGCGCTGCAAGTCACATGAAGCTGGACGGTTTTTGCCAGCCGGATGAGCGGCTTGCCGGGATTTGGTAGATTTCCCCTAAAACCGGCCCGCGTGGTCGCGCGCTCCGTTTGCTTTGGGTCTGGTTTCGGTTACCGGTAGCAGTAACGTTCAAACGAAACTGCAAACGAACCCGGTCACCAGTATCACTGGCGCGGGATTATGGGAGGAATGCAATGCGCGCAAGATGGACATTGGCGATAGTTGGCGCCGCAATGATGGTTGCAGGCAGCCTGCTCGCCCATCTGACGCAAACCTCGGGCGGCATCAAGATCGAGGACATTCGCTTCAAGGGTGCCAAGGGCAACACCATGAGCGCCCTGCTCTACACCCCGCCAAACGCCACGCCGCAGACCCCGGCGCCGGGCATCCTCGCGGTCCATGGCTACATCAATTCCCGCGAGACCCAGGACGGCTTCGCCATCGAATTCGCACGCCGCGGCTATGTGGTGCTGGCGCTGGACCAGACCGGCCACGGCTATAGCGACGGCCCCGCGTTCTCGAATGGCTTCGGCGGTCCCGACGGACTGGCGCATCTGCGCGGTCTCGCCAATGTCGACAAGAATAACATCGGTCTCGAGGGTCACTCGATGGGCGGCTGGACCATCCTGTCGGCGGCCACCGCCATGCCCAACGATTACAAGGCCATGGTCCTCGAAGGCTCTTCCACCGGCAAACCGTTCGCCGCCGACGGCACCTCCACCTGGCCGCGCAACCTCGCGCTGGTGTTCGCCCAATACGAGGAATTCTCGACCCTGATGTGGGGCGTGCCGAAGGCCCGCGACACCGTCAGCAGCCCGAAGCTGTGGGCGCTGTTCGGCACCTCGTCGGCGGTCGAGCCCGGCAAGGTCTACGGCGACCTCCAAGGGGGCACCGCCCGGGTGCTCTACACCCCGGCCATCACCCATCCCGCCGAGCACATCTCCCATGAGGCGATCGGCTATGCCCTCGACTGGTTCGGCAAGACCCTGACCGGCGGCACCCCACTGCCGGCATCCGACCAGATCTGGTTCCGCAAGGAGATCGGCACGGCATCGCGCTGCTCGGTTTCGTCGCCTTCCTGATCGGCATCTTCGACGGGTTGCTGGAGGCCCGCATGTTTGCCCGGCTGATCCTGCCGGAGCCGGCGGATGGCTCGAAGCCTTTGCAGACCCCAGTCGACCGCAGCCGCTGGCTCGGCGCTCTGGTCCTCTCGGTTCTGATCCCGGCTTTGACCTATTATCCGGCCTTCACGCTGGCCGGGAATTGGGTCAAGGCATCGCCCTGGCTGCCGCAGGGGATCACCAACCAGATCGCGGTCTGGGCCCTGATCAACGCCGCCATCGCGCTGGTGCTGATGCCGTTCGCGCCAAAACGCGCCAGCCGCCGCGGGATCATCGGCCTGTCGATCGCCATCGCGCTCGCCACCGTCGCGTCAGGCTACCTGGCGCTGTGGCTGGCCGACCTGATCTTCACCGTCGACTTCCGCTTCTGGATCGTGGCGCTGAAGCTGCTCAACGGCAAGCAGGCGCTGATGGCCCTGATCTACCTCGCCCCGATCACCCTGTTCTTCGTCATCGCCCTGCACGTGATGCACCGGAATTTCTCGACGCTCAGCGCCAGCCGGTCCGCCGTCTACCTCACCAACATGACCGCGCTGGCCTTTGGCTTCGCTCTCTTGCTGGGCATCCAGTACGGCGCCCTGTTCCTGAACGGCCAGTTGATCGACCCGGCACCCGCGGTGATCACCTCGGTCCCGCTGAACACCATCGTGGCGATCCAGTTCGTGCCGCTGATGGCGATTGTGGCCGTGATTGCCACCTTCACCTGGCGGCGCACCGGATCGAGCCTGCCGGGCGCCCTGATCTGCAGCTTGCTGGTGACCTGGTACGTGGTGGCGGGCACAGCGACGCAGGCTGCATTTTAAGCACGAACAACCTGCGTTTTGGGTTCAAAATTGGGCTGAAACCGCATAACGCCCCGGCTTTCGCCGGGGCAGGCGTGCGAGGCCGCGGACCGTGCCGCTCTCATGCGGCGACGATGCCTTGCCGTGTTCGCGGCCTGCCTGCCCTGACAATCCGGATGAAGGCGAGTTCCCGGCCAAGCGCTCGTGATTTGCCGGTCGTGGCAGGGGGTGGGTAATGTGCCACCCCCGGGAACGACCTTGCAGCCTTCATGCCCCAGCTTATCCTCAGCGTTCACTCCGGCGTCCATGACGCCGCCGTCGCCATTTTCGAAGATTACGATCTGAAGGCTGCCATCGCGCTGGAGCGACTGACCCGGCGCAAGAGCGATGGCAGCACTCACCCCGATGCGGCCATCGACGAAGTGCTGTCGATCGCCGGCGCCACCCGGCGCGATGTCGACGTCGTCGCCACTAGCCGCGCGATGTTTCCCAAGGCCTACTTCCCCCGCCTCGGTGGCCTCCGCTGGCTGCGCGAGCAGTATCGCAGCCGGGTCGGCAAGGACCGCCTGCTGCTCGGCGCCGAGCAGCATCGCTACCGCGCGCCGCGGGCAGAGGACGTCTTCGATGCCGCGGCGTGGCGGCGCGACGGCGGTTTCCGCGACGACGCCGCGGTCCATTTTTACAACCACCACGAAGCGCATGCGCTTCCCACTTTGTTCTACAGCCCGTGGCCGGATGCCCTGCTGGTGACGGCCGATGGCGGCGGCGACAATGTCAATTACAGCTACCGGCACTTCGCCGACCGCCGCCTGACGACGCTCTATGGCGACGACGCTTGTCTGTTCCTGCCAAATCCGGTCGACAGCCTCGGCCGCGCCTACAGCGCGGCGACCAAGTCGCTCGGATTTCGCCCCAACCGGCACGAGGGCAAGCTGACCGGGCTCGCGGCCATGGGCAAACCGACAGCGGCCGATACGATCGCCGGGTATTTTTCGGTGGCCCCGGACGGACGTATCCAGTCCAGCTTTCGCAGCTATCACCAGATGAACGCGTTGATGCGCCGGCTGGCGAAACAGGCCGGCCGGGAGGATTTTGCGGCGTCGATCCAGAAGGTGCTGGAAGACACCATGCTGCTGTCGCTGCAGCGCCTTTTGCAGCGGCATCCGGCGCGACATCTCGGCCTGTCCGGCGGCGTGTTCGCCAACGTCAAGCTCAACCGCCTGCTCGCGGAGCAATTGCCGATCGATGAACTGTTCATTTTCCCGGCGATGGGCGACGACGGCCTGCCGATCGGCGGGGCGCTGTCCTACCTGATGCAGCGCGACGGCCTGGCACCATGGCTGGGCCGCCGCCGCGATCTCGGGACTGTCTATCTCGGCCGCGATTTTCAGGCCGGGCTGGACGACGGCATCGCAGCCACGCCGGGGATTCACCGTGTCGACGAGGCACCGATCGATGGCGCGGTGAAGCGGTTGGTGGCGGGCGAGATCGGCGCGATCTACAATGGCCGGATGGAATACGGCCCCCGCGCATTGGGCGCCCGGACCATCCTCGCCAATCCGGCGCGGCGCGGCACCCACGACCTCTTGAACGAACGGCTGAGCCGTTCCGAATTCATGCCGTTCGCCCCCGTCATCACCACTGAGCGTGCCGCGGACGTGTTCGACGTCAATCCCGTCAATGCGCGCGCCTGCCGCTACATGACCATAGCCTGCGACGTGAGGCCGGAATGGCGGGACCGCATCCCCGCCGTGGTTCATGTCGATGGATCCGCGCGGCCGCAGGTGATCGCGCGTCCGGACAATCCGCTCTATTATGACATTGTCGAGGGGTTTGCAGAGGCCAGCGGATTGCCGGTGCTGGTCAACACCAGCTTCAACGTCCACGAGGAGCCCATCGTCAACAGCCCGGACGAAGCGCTGCGGGCGCTGCTCGACGGGCGGATCGATTTCCTGGTGACCACAGGCGGCCTGTACCGGCGCGACGCGGCGTAACGGCGCGGCACGGCAGCCCGCCGGCGAGCTGGTACGTGGTGGCGGGCACCGCGGCGCAGGCTGCATTTTGAGCAAAAACAGCCTGCGTTTTGGGCTGAAAATTGCGCCGGAACTGCATGACGCCCCGGCTTTCGCCGGGTCCTGCGCGGTGCTATAGCCCCCCTACAAATCATCCCTCCCGCAACGCGCTAAAGGCCCGAACCACCATGGCAAAAATCAAGGTAGCCAACCCCGTCGTCGAACTCGACGGCGACGAGATGACCCGAATCATCTGGCAGTACATCAAGGACAAGCTGATCAACCCCTTCCTTGACGTCAACCTGATGTATTTCGACCTCGGGATGGAATACCGCGACAAGACCGACGATCAGGTCACCATCGACGCGGCCCATGCGATCAAGAAATACGGCGTCGGCGTAAAGTGCGCCACCATCACTCCCGATGAAGCGCGCGTGAAGGAATTCGGCCTCAAGCAGATGTGGAAGTCGCCGAACGGCACCATCCGCAACATCCTCGGCGGCGTGATCTTCCGCGAACCGATCATCTGCAGCAACGTGCCGCGCCTGGTGCCCGGCTGGACCAAGCCGATCATCATCGGCCGCCACGCTTTCGGCGATCAGTACCGCGCCACCGACTTCAAGTTCCCCGGCAAGGGCACGCTGACCATGAAGTTCGTCGGCGAAGACGGCGCCGTGATCGAGCGCGAAGTGTTCCAGTCCCCCGGCGCCGGCGTCGCACTGGCCATGTACAACCTCGACGACTCGATCCGTGACTTCGCCCGCGCATCGCTGAACTACGGCCTGTCGCGCGGCGTTCCGGTCTATCTGTCGACCAAGAACACCATCCTCAAGGTCTATGACGGTCGCTTCAAGGACATCTTCCAGGAAATCTTCGACGCCGAATTCAAGACCAAGTTCGAAGCCGCGAAGATCACCTATGAGCATCGCCTGATCGATGACATGGTCGCCGCGGCGATGAAGTGGTCGGGCGGTTACGTCTGGGCCTGTAAGAACTACGACGGGGACGTGCAGTCCGACACCGTGGCCCAGGGCTACGGTTCGCTCGGCCTGATGACCTCGGTACTGCTGACGCCGGATGGTTCGGTGGTAGAAGCCGAAGCTGCCCACGGCACCGTGACCCGTCACTACCGCGAGCACCAGAAGGGCAAGGAAACCTCGACCAACTCGATCGCGTCGATCTTCGCCTGGACCCAAGGCCTCGCCCACCGCGCCAAGCTCGACAACAATGCCGAACTGGCGAAGTTCGCCAAGACCCTCGAAAAGGTCTGCGTCGACACCGTCGAGGCCGGCTACATGACCAAGGATCTGGCGCTGCTGGTCGGCGCCGATCAGCGCTGGCTCTCGACCACGGGCTTCCTCGACAAGGTCGCGGAAAACCTGACCAAGGAACTGGCGGCCTGATTTCCGCCCTCTCCTGACTGCACCATCCGAAAGTCCGGGTTGCCTCAGGCACCCCGGACTTTCTTTTTTAGACGTTCCGTTTTCGAGGTGACCCATGACTGCGCCAAATCCCGCCGACGGCAGCAATGATCCATATGTCTGGCTCGAAGAAATCGAGGGCGAGAAAGCCGTGGCATGGGTCGAGGCACAGAATGCGCGGACCGATGGCTTTCTCTGCAACGATAGCTACAAGCGCGACTTCGACGCGGTCATGAAGATCCTCGACGCCGACGATCGCATTCCCTTCGTCGGCAAGTCTGGCGACTATCTCTATAATTTCTGGAAAGACGCCGCTCATCCGCGCGGGCTTTGGCGCCGCACGACGCTGGAGAGCTACAAGACCGATACGCCTGAATGGGACGTGCTGCTCGACATCGATGCGCTAAACAAAGCGGAAGGCATCTCCTGGGCCTTCGCAGGTGCTGCGCGTTCCCCGGACAAGACGCGCGCGTTGATCAGCCTGTCGTTCAACGGCACTGACGCCATCGAAGTGCGTGAGTTCGATATTCCCAGCAAGAGCTTCGTTGCCGACGGCTTCATCATCCCGAAAGCCAAGACGCAGGTGAGCTGGGTCGATCAGGACACGCTGCTGCTCGGCAGCGCGCAGACGCCCGAGGACAGCACCGAGGCCGGCTATACCCGCAGCGTACGCAAATGGATGCGCGGCACACCGTTGGCTGCGGCTGAAACCGTCTTCGAGGTCGAGAAGCAGGACGTGGCCGCCTGGTTCGGCGTCAACCGCCGACCGAGCCATGAAGGCGTGATGTACTGGCGCGCGCTGGATTTCACGCGCTCGCATATATCAGTCGAGCGCAAGCATGGCCCGCATGCCGGGAAGCGCCTGCGCCTCGAACTGCCGGAGGAGATCTCGGTCTCGGCCGAAGCCAATGATCTTCTGGTCAGCCCGAAACAGGACTGGACCGTCGGCGACCAGACGATCCCGACCGGCGCACTCGCCGTCATCGACCTCGATCGCTTCCTGTCTGGCGCACGCGATTTCGAGATCGTCTTCATGCCGACACCGACCCGCGCGCTACAATCATGGTCGGAGACCCGGCACGGCATCGTGCTGGAAATCCTCGACAACGTCCGCGGTCGCCTCGCTCTGCTGCAGCGGAGCGAAGCTGGCTGGCACGAAACGGCACTTCCGGGATTGCCCGATAACGCCACGATCTCGGCGCAGAATTTCGGCGGCGAAGACGATCCTAATCTCGGCACCGACATGCTGCTCACCGTCACCGGCTTCGACAGGCCGACCACGACGGCGCTGTGGAACGGCCACGGCGCGCCAGAGCCGCTGAAGAGCTCGCCGCGCAATTTCGATCCCGAGGGCATCGAGGTGCAACAACGCCATGCGGTAGCTGCGGACGGCACCAGGATTCCCTACTTCCTGATCGGCAAGAATCTTTCTGCCGACGCCCCGCCCCGGCCGACGATTCTCTATGGCTATGGCGGCTTCGAGATATCGCTGACACCCGCCTATATGGGCATCGCCGGCAAGTTGTGGCTCGAAGAAGGTCATCTCTACGCCATCGCCAATATCCGCGGTGGTGGTGAGTTCGGCCCGGCGTGGCATCTGGCTTCGCGCAAGATCACCAAGCATGTGGCCCATGATGACTTCGCGACTGTAGCGCGAGATCTCGCAGCGTCTGGTATCACGACGGCGCAGAAACTCGCCTGCCACGGCGGCAGCAATGGCGGCCTGCTCGTCGGCAACATGCTGACGCGCTATCCGGAACTGTTCGGCGCCATCTGGTGCAGCGTGCCGCTGCTCGATATGGCGCGCTATACCAAGCTGCTCGCCGGCGCGAGCTGGATCGCCGAATATGGTGATCCGGAAATTCCCGACGAGTGGGTCTATCTGCAGAAATACTCGCCCTATCACCTGATCGCGCCCGGCAAGACCTATCCGCCGATCTTCATCACTACCAACCGCACCGACGACCGCGTCCATCCCGGCCACGCCCGCAAGATGGCGGCGAAGCTCGAAGAGCTCGGCTATCCCGTCTGGTTCAACGAGACAGTGGCGGGCGGACACTCCGGCGCCGTGGACAATACCAAGCAAGCACAGAGCCAGGCTCTGGGATTTGCGTTTCTACGGCGGACGATTGGAGCTGCGTAAGACGAAACGACAGAGCAACTACCAACCAGAGCAAGAGAGGGTTCACATGACCTGCAATACGCCACATGTTTTCAAACGCCCGATCCTGACCACGATTGTCACGCTCTTGCTCAGTGTCGCGGGCGCATTCTCTGCTTTGGCGCAGGTGCCGGATGCGATTGCAGCCCCCGGCGAGACGCAGATCGCCAAGCTGCATGCTGAAGGCGCGCAGGTCTATGAGTGCAAGGTCGACGCTTCAGGAAAGCTGACATGGACGTTCCGCGAGCCGATCGCCACGCTGATGGCCGATGGTAAGACCGTGGGGCGGCACTATGTCGGACCGAACTGGGAATACAGCGATGGCAGCGCGGTGGTCGGTAAGGTGACCGGCAACGCACCAGGCACCGCTGCCAAGGACATTCCGTGGCTTCGCCTCGAAGCCGCCTCGCATCGCGGCAGCGGCATGTTGAGCGGCGTGACCACGGTACAGCGCATCAACACCGTTGGCGGCACGCTCGGCGGCACCTGCAGCGGCGCCGGCACTTTACAGAGCGAGCCCTATTCGGCCGACTACGTGTTCCTGCGCAAAGGCTAAGGACATTTCGCCGGCGGACACTCCGGCGCGGTAGAGAATACCGAGCAGGCACAGAGCCAGGCGCGAGGTTTGCGTTTCTACGCCGAACGATTTGCCGCTAGAGCAGAGAAGACCAGAAAAACATTCAGGGAGACCGCCTCATGTCATCTAGCAAAGTCGCCATCATCACGGCCGGTGGAAGCGGCATGGGCGCCGCATCTGCGCGCCGCCTTGCTGCCGACGGCTTCAAGGTCGCGATCCTGTCTTCATCGGGGAAAGGTGAAGCGTTGGCGCAAGAACTCGGCGGCATTGGCGTCACCGGCTCCAACCAGTCGAGCGACGATTTGAAGCGACTGGTCGACGACACGCTGGAGAAATGGGGCCGGATCGACACGCTGGTAAACAGCGCCGGTCACGGCCCGCGTGCGCCGCTGCTCGATATCACCGACGAGCAGTGGCACACCGGCATGGATGTCTACCTGATGAACGTGATCCGGCCAACGCGACTGGTGACGCCGATCATGCAGAAGCAGAAGTCCGGCGCGATCATCAACATCTCCACCGCATGGGCATTCGAGCCCTCAGCGATGTTTCCGACTTCCGCCGTGTTCCGCGCCGGTCTCGCCTCTTACACAAAATTGTTCGCGGATAGTTTTGCCGCCGACAATGTACGGATGAACAATGTGCTGCCCGGCTGGATCGACAGCCTGCCCGCTACCGAAGAGCGGCGCCAGAGCGTCCCGATGCAACGCTATGGCAAGAGCGACGAGATCGCAGCCACGGTCGCATTCCTCGCATCGGATGGCGCTGGCTATATCACCGGCCAGAACATTCGCGTCGATGGCGGCATGACGCGGTCGGTGTGATGACCTGATCGCAACGGCGCGACTAAACGGCCGCCGTCGCGCCGATCTGCAGCAGCATCGCCTTGGCGATTTCCTGCTCGCCCATGATCACGACATTGGCGCCGTGATGCTTGAGATGCGCGATCTCTTCTTCGGAATGGGCGCGGGCGATGATTGGAAGCGTAGGGTTGAGCGCACGGGCCTTGGCGACGATCTGACCGCCTTCGAAGGCGTCCGGGATGGCGACGAGCAATCCCCTGGCGCCCATCACATTTGCAGCCTGCAACATGTCCGGCGCCGCGGCATTGCCGGTGATCACTTCGACACCGAGGCTCTGCAGGCGCTCGACGACACCCGGCGTGTCCTCGATCACCAGCAGCGGCGTGTTGTTCAGGCGCAGCGCCCTGCTGACCACGCTGCCGACACGACCATGGCCGACCAGCACGACGTGGTCCTTGAGCTGGGTCTCCGGCAACGGGACGCGCGGGACCGCCTTCTCCTTGCTGTCCGCAGCAGCGGCTTCGCTCGCTGCCGCTGCTTTCGCGTCCTTGTCAGCCAACAAACGATCGAGCAACGCGAAGAACAGCGGATTGAGCATGATCGAGATAATCGCGCCTGCGAGCACGAGATCGCGACCGCGATCCGGCAGCAGACCGAGGCCCACGCCGAGGCTGACGAGAATGAAGGAGAACTCGCCGATCTGCGCCAGCGAGGCGGAGATCGTCAGCGCCGTCGAGGTCGGATAGCCGAACAGCCGGACGATGCCGAAGGCAGCCGCCGATTTGCCGAACAGGATGATGAAGACGGTGGCGAGCAGCGGCAGCGGTTCGCGCAGGATGATCGCCGGATCGACCAGCATGCCGACCGAGACAAAGAACAGCACCGCAAACGCGTCGCGTAGCGGCAGCGTCTCATTGGCAGCGCGCTGGCTGAGTTCGGACTCGCTGAGGATCATGCCCGCAAAGAACGCACCGAGCGCGAACGACACGTCAAAGACGAGGGCTGCGCCGAAGGCGACGCCGAGCGAGATGGCGAACACCGCAAGACGAAACAACTCGCGCGACCCGGTATGCGCCACATAGTGCAGCAACATCGGGATGACGCGGCGGCCTACCACCAGCATGAAGATGACGAAGCCCGCGACCTTACCGAGCGTGATCAGCACCGGCATAGCCAGCGACGACATGCTGGCACCATTGCCCTCGCCTTTAAGCAGGCCAGCGATCGCCGGAAGCAGCACCAGCGTCAGCACCATCGCGAGGTCCTCGACGATCAGCCAGCCGATGGCGATGCGGCCGCGCTCGCTGTCCACCAGCCGTCGTTCCTGCAACGCGCGGAGCAGCACGACCGTCGATGCGACGGAGAGCGCAAGGCCAAACACAAGGCCACCACCGAACGACCAGCCGAGTGCCTCGCCAAGGCCGATGCCGAGCAGCGTCGCCACGGCGATTTGCACGATGGCGCCGGGGATCGCGATATTCTTGACCGAGAGCAGATCCTTCAGCGAGAAATGCAGGCCGACGCCAAACATCAGCAGGATAATGCCGATCTCCGCGAGTTCATTGGCGATATTCTGGTCCGCCACATAGCCGGGCGTAAATGGGCCCATGAAGACGCCGGCGAGCAGATAGCCGACCAGCGGCGACACGCGAATGCGCTGTGCGATCAGGCCAAGGATGAATGCCAGTACGAGGCCGACGACGACGGTGGAAATCAGCGGGGTGTTATGCTCCATGCCGCTTTTTGCCGCATGGGCGCGTGGGATGCCACCCTTAACGAGGGCTACTCATGGTCGCAGGCGCGAGCGGTCACGTCATCGCGAGATGGGGTTGTGTGACCCACACTGCCATTCCGGGGCGCGATCTCAGCGAAGCTGAGAGCGTGAACCTCAGCCATTCCAGTTGGAATGGCGGGGAATCTCGACATAGTAAAACACTACGGGATTCCGGGTTCGCGCCCGCCTGGCGGCGTTCGCGACACCGGAATGACGAGATTAGTTGCCGATCGCCGCTTCGATCGCCTTCAGCGCCACATCGGCCTTGGCGCCGTCCGGACCGCCGGCCTGCGCCATGTCCGCCCGCCCACCGCCGCCTTTGCCGCCCAAGGCTTCAGAGGCGAGCTTCACCAGATCGACAGCGCTGAAACGCTTGGTCAGATCCTCGGTCACACCGACCACGACGCCGGCCTTGCCGTCTTCACCGACATTGATGATCGCGACCACGCCGGAGCCGAGCTGCTTCTTGCCGGCATCGGCGAGGCTCTTGAGATCCTTCATCTCGATGCCCGACACACTCTTGGCCATAAGCTTGACGTCGCCGACCGTCTTGACGTCCGCGCCTGCGCCGGCCGCAGCCGATGCGCCAGCGGCAGCACCGCCGCCCATGGCGATGGTCTTCTTCGCCTCGGAGAGCTCACGCTCCAGCTTCTTGCGCTCGTCCATCAGCGCAGCGATGCGCGCTGGCATGTCGTCGAGCGTCGTGCGGAGCTCGTTCGCAGCGGTCTTGGCGAGCTGCATCGTCTCGTTGGCGTGATGACGCGCATGATTACCGGTCAGCGCCTCGATGCGGCGCACGCCGGAAGACACTGCGCTTTCGCCGGTGACCGAGATCATGCCGATGTCGCCAGTGCGCCGCACATGGGTGCCGCCGCAAAGTTCGACCGACCAGCCGAGCGCATTGCTGCCGCTATCGCGCGGCATCTTGCCCATGGAGACAACGCGAACTTCGTCGCCGTATTTCTCACCGAACAGTGCGCGTGCGCCCGCCTCGCGCGCATCGTCCACCGCCATCAGGCGCGTGGTGACTGCGTCGTTTTCCAGCACGACATTGTTGGCGATGTCTTCGACCCGGCGGAGCTCGTCGGCCGTGATCGGCTTCTGATGCACGAAATCGAAACGCAGCCGGTCCGGCGCCACGAGCGAGCCGCGCTGCGCGATGTGATCGCCGAGCACCTGACGCAGCGCTTCATGCAGCAGATGCGTCGCCGAGTGATTGGCGCGAATCGACGAGCGACGGGTGTGATCGACGTCGAGCGCCAGCGCAGCGCCGACTTTCAGCGTGCCCTGCTCGAGCGTGCCGACATGCACGAACAGATCGCCTGCGCGCTTCTGGGTTTCTGTGACACGGAAGGTCACGCCCTCGCCGGTAATCACACCAGTGTCGCCGACCTGGCCACCGGACTCTGCATAGAACGGCGTCTGGTTGAGAACGATGGCGCCGGTGTCACCTGCCTTGAGGCTGTCAACTTCCTTGCCATCCTTCACCAGTGCCGTAACCGCACCTTCCGCAGACTCGGTCTCGTAGCCGAGAAATTCCGTCGCACCGAGTTTTTCACGCAACTCGAACCAGATGGCCTCAGTCGCGGTCTCGCCGGAGGAAAAGCGCGACGCGCGGGCCTTCTGTTTCTGCTTCTCCATCGCATCGGTGAAGGACGCGATATCGACCGAGATGCCGCGGTTGCGCAGCGCATCCTGGGTCAGATCGAGCGGGAAACCGTAGGTGTCGTACAGCGTGAACGCAGTCTCGCCGTCGAACATGTCGCCCTTCTTCAGCGACGCGCTCTTGTCGTCGAGAATGCCGAGGCCGCGGTCCAGCGTCTTGCGGAAGCGCGTCTCTTCGAGCCGCAGCGTTTCCTCGATCAGGCTCTCGGCGCGCACCAACTCAGGATAAGCCTGGCCCATCTCGCGCACCAGCGCCCACACCAGGCGCCACATCAGCGGCTCCTTGGCGCCGAGCAACTGGCCGTGACGCATGGCGCGGCGCATGATCCGGCGCAGCACATAGCCGCGGCCTTCATTCGACGGCAGCACGCCATCGGCAATCAGGAACGACGAGGCGCGTAGATGGTCGGCGATGACGCGCAGCGAGGCCTTCATCGGCCCCTGTGGATCGGCGCCGGTGAGATCGGCGATGGCACGGATCAGCGCGACGAACAGATCGATGTCGTAATTGTCGTGCTTGCCCTGCAGCACCGCAGCGATGCGCTCGAGGCCCATGCCGGTGTCGATTGACGGCTTCGGCAGCGAGATGCGGTTGCCCGGCGCCAGCTGGTCGAACTGCATGAAAACGAGATTCCAGATCTCGATGAAACGGTCGCCGTCTTCATCTGGCGAGCCGGGAGGACCACCGGGAATCTTGTCGCCATGGTCGAAGAAGATTTCCGAACACGGACCGCACGGGCCGGTATCACCCATCTGCCAGAAATTGTCCGAGGTCGGGATGCGGATGATCTTGGAATCCGGCAGGCCGATCTTCTTCCACAGCGCGAAGGCTTCATCGTCCTCGGAATAGACGGTGACCAGCAGGCGGTCCTTGGCGAGGCCGTACTCCTTGGTGATCAGGTTCCAGGCCAGCTCGATCGCGCGTTCCTTGAAATAATCGCCAAACGAGAAGTTGCCGAGCATCTCGAAGAACGTGTGATGGCGCGCGGTATAGCCGACATTGTCGAGGTCGTTATGCTTGCCGCCGGCGCGGACGCATTTCTGCGACGTCGTCGCGCGCTGATAGGGCCGCTTCTCGACGCCGGTAAAGACGTTCTTGAACTGCACCATGCCGGCATTGGTGAACATCAGCGTGGGGTCGTTGCGCGGCACCAGCGGCGACGACGACACGATGTCGTGACCATTCGCCGCGAAGTAATTCAGAAATGCCGACCTGATCTCGTTAACGCCGCTCATATCAGTCCCATTGCGCCCAAGACTTGTTACGTTCAAGACTTGGCGCCTAAAAATCGCCCACAGCCAAATTGTTTGAAGATTTGCCGCCGGCCAATGCCACAATCGGTTGCTTTTAGACCGACGGCACTAGGGCTGTCCAGAAACTGTGCAAGGGGATGACAAGGGATCATTCAAGCGGATCAGGGGCTTGCCGCAGCAGCACAGGGCCGTTGATAGGTGCCGGAACCGCGTTGACAGATTCAGGGAACGCATGCTCTTGTGCCGGCGTTGAAAGACGTCACGTCGGGAGAGACCGGCCCCCGTTTGGGCCGGCGCCGAAGGAGCAACCGCCCCGGAAACTCTCAGGCAAAAGGACCGCGTGACAGGTTAGCATCTGGAAAGAGATGCCTTTGAGCCCAAATGGGCCGATGGCGTCCGCCGACGGGATAATACTCTCAGGCACAGCGACAGATGGGGCTCGTACAGGCACTCCGGGAATGGTCCCGGGGAACCGCGAGGACCCGTCACCATGCTAGCGACTGATAAACCCTCAACTTTAAAACAAACGCCGCTGCACGCCCTCCACATCGCCCGTGGCGGCAAGATGGTGCCCTTCGCCGGTTATGACATGCCAGTGCAATTCGCCACCGGCGTGCTGAAGGAGCATCTCCACACCCGCGCGGCCGCGGGACTGTTCGATGTTTCCCATATGGGCCAGCTCGCCTTGCGGGCGAAGTCCGGCAAACTCGAAGATGCGGCCTTGGCGCTCGAGAAGCTGGTGCCGATGGACATTCTGGCGCTGGCACCGGGGCGTCAGCGTTATGCCCAGTTCACCAATGAGGCCGGCGGCATTCTCGACGACCTGATGGTGGCGAATTTCGGCGATCACCTGTTTCTGGTGGTGAACGCTGCCTGCAAGGATGAAGACGAGGCGCATCTGCGCGCGCATCTCTCCGACGCCTGCATCATCGAGGCCCTGCCCGACCGTGCACTGATCGCCCTGCAAGGGCCAAAGGCCGCGGATGTGCTGGCAAAATTCTGCCCGGAAGCGCCGGCGATGATGTTCATGGACGCGGGCCCGCATCAGGTGAACGGCATTGCCTGTTTCGTCTCGCGCTCCGGCTACACCGGCGAAGACGGCTACGAGATCTCGATCCCGAACGATCAGGCCGAGGCCCTTACCTCCTCCTTGCTCGATCGTCCCGACGTTCTGCCGATCGGCCTCGGCGCCCGCGACAGCCTGCGTCTCGAAGCCGGGCTGTGCCTCTACGGCCATGACATCGACACGACGACCACGCCCATCGAAGGCGGGTTGAACTGGTCGATCCAGAAGAGCCGCCGCACCGGCGGCGCCCGCGCCGGCGGTTTTCTCGGCAGCGACAAGATCCTGGCGCAGCTCGATGGCGGCGCGCCGCGCAAGCGCATCGGCCTGCTGCCGGAAGGCCGCGCGCCCGTGCGCGAAGGTGTGCTGCTGTTTGCGGACGCCACCTCCACCGAATCGATCGGCAGCGTCACCTCGGGCGGTTTCGGCCCCAGTCTCGGCGCGCCAATTGCAATGGGCTATCTGCCCAGCGCGCAGGCAGCCGACGGCACCACCGTCTATGCCGAGCTTCGCGGCCAGCGCATGCCGATGAAAGTGTCACCCATGCCCTTCGTCCCCCACAGCTACAAGCGTTGAGGAACTGATCCATGACCACCCTGTACACCGAAGACCACGAATGGCTCCTGATTGACGGCGACGTCGTCACTGTCGGCATCACCGACTACGCGCAGTCACAGCTCGGCGACGTCGTGTTCGTCGAACTGCCCAAAGTCGGCCGCGCACTGAAGAAGGCCGAAGCCGCCGCCGTGGTCGAATCGGTCAAGGCCGCCTCCGACGTCTATGCGCCGATCACCGGCGAGGTCGTCGAGATCAATGACGCGCTCGCCGCCGAGCCTGCGCTGGTGAATTCCGATGCCGACGGCAAGGCATGGTTCTTCAAGATCAAACTCGCCGACAAGAGCGAGCTCGAAGGCCTGATGGACGCGGACGCCTACAAAGCCCACACCGCCTAGTCGTCATGCCCGGCGAATGCCGGGCATGACGACTTCTGAAATTCGTTCGAGGAACAACAGATGACCCTGAACAAATCTTCCGGCGACGTCGCCACCGATTTCGTCCGCCGCCATATCGGCCCTTCGCAAGCCGATATTCGTGTGATGCTTGAAGCGGTCGGCGCGAAAAGCCTGTCCGCACTGATGGGCGAGACGCTCCCTGCCTCGATTCGCCAGAAGACGCCGCTCGATCTCGGCCGCGCGCTCAGCGAAACCGAGGCGCTGGCGCATATGACCGAGATGGCGGCCAAGAACGCGGTGTTAACGTCGCTGATCGGCCAGGGCTATTCCGGCACGGTTCTGCCGACGGTGATCCAGCGCAACATCCTGGAGAACCCGGCCTGGTACACGGCCTATACGCCGTATCAGCCGGAGATCAGTCAGGGCCGACTCGAGGCGCTGTTCAACTTCCAGACCATGATCTGCGATCTCACCGGTCTCGACGTCGCCAATGCATCGCTGCTCGATGAAGCGACCGCTGCTGCGGAAGCCATGGCGCTGGCCGAGCGCGCCTCAAACATTCAGACCAAAACCTTCTTCGTCGATCATGAAGTTCATCCGCAGACCCTCGCGGTGCTGCGCACCCGCGCCGAGCCGCTCGGCTGGAAGCTTCAGATCGGCGATCCGCTCACTGACCTCGACAAGGCCGATGTGTTCGGCGCGATCCTGCAATATCCCGGCACGACGGGCATCGTGCGCGATTTCAAGCCGGCCATCGCCGCCCTTAAAGCGAAGGGCGCGCTCGCCGTCGTCGCCGCCGACCTACTGGCGCTGACGCTTTTGGCCTCGCCGGGCGAACTCGGCGCGGACATCGCGATCGGCTCGGCGCAGCGCTTCGGCGTGCCGATGGGCTATGGCGGTCCGCATGCCGGCTACATGTCGGTGCGCGACGCGATCAAGCGCTCGATCCCGGGCCGCCTTGTCGGCCTCTCCATCGATTCCCGCGGCGAACCCGCCTATCGCCTCGCGCTGCAGACCCGCGAACAGCATATCCGCCGGGAGAAGGCGACGTCGAATATCTGCACCGCGCAGGTACTGCTCGCCGTCATTGCCTCGATGTATGCGGTCTATCATGGCCCCGAGGGCCTCAAACACATCGCCCGCACGGTCCATCGCCGCACACTGGTGCTGGCCGCTGGCCTGAAGAAGCTCGGCTTCGCGCCGGAGAGCGAAGCGTTCTTCGACACCATTACGGTGACCGTCGGCGACAAGCGCGACGGCATCATTGCCGCAGCCCAGGCCGAGAAGATCAACCTGCGCATCGGTGACGGCACGATCGGCATCGCGCTCGACGAGACCACGACGCCGGAAACCGTCGAAGCCCTCTGGCGCGCCTTCGGTGGCAAACTTGGCTATTCAGACGTCGAGCATGTCGTCAGCGACGCCCTGCCCGCCTCGCTCAAGCGCAACTCGGCGTTCCTGACGCATCCCGTGTTCCACAGCCATCGTTCGGAAACCGAGCTGCTGCGCTATATGCGCAAGCTCTCGGACCGCGACCTGGCGCTCGACCGCGCGATGATCCCGCTCGGCTCCTGCACCATGAAGCTGAACGCCACCACCGAGATGATGCCGTTGACCTGGCCCGCTTGGGGCTCGCTGCATCCATTCGTGCCCCGCGAACAGGCCGCCGGCTATCACCAGCTTTTCGCAACACTGGAAAAGTGGCTGTGCGACATCACCGGCTACGACGCTGTATCGCTGCAGCCCAATTCCGGCGCGCAGGGCGAATATGCCGGCCTGCTCGCCATCCGCGCCTATCACGCGGCGCGCGGCGACAGCCATCGCAATATCTGCCTGATCCCGTCATCGGCACACGGCACCAATCCTGCCTCGGCCAGCATGGTCAATATGGATGTGGTTGTCGTCGCCTGCGACAAGCGCGGTGACGTGGACGTCAACGACCTGCGCATCAAGGCCGAGAAACACGCTGCCAATCTCGCGGCAATCATGATCACCTATCCGTCGACCCACGGCGTGTTCGAGGAGCATATTCGGGAGATCTGCGAGATCGTCCACGCCAATGGCGGTCAGGTCTATCTCGACGGCGCCAACATGAATGCGCAGGTCGGCCTGTCGCGGCCCGGTGACTACGGCGCAGACGTGAGCCATCTCAACCTGCACAAGACGTTCTGCATCCCGCATGGCGGCGGCGGCCCCGGCATGGGCCCGATCGGCGTCAAGGCGCATCTGGCGCCCTACCTGCCCGGTCATCCCTCGGCCAACGGCGATGTGCCGGTGGGGCCGGTCTCGGCCGCGCCCTACGGTTCGGCGTCGATCCTGACCATCTCCTACATTTACATCCTGATGATGGGCGGCGCGGGTCTCACCTCGGCCACCGAGCTTGCGATCCTCAATGCGAACTACATTGCCACACGGCTGCATCCGCATTTCCCGGTGCTGTATCGCAACGAAAAGGGACGCGTGGCGCATGAATGCATCATCGATCCGCGCGCATTCAAGACGTCCGCGGGCGTCACCGTCGACGACATCGCCAAGCGCCTGATCGACTACGGTTTCCACGCGCCGACCATGAGCTTTCCTGTCGTGGGAACGCTGATGATCGAGCCGACGGAATCGGAATCGAAACTCGAACTCGATCGGTTCTGTGACGCGATGATCGCGATCCGCAAGGAGATCACGGATATCGAGAGTGGCCGCTGGAACGTCGAGGCGTCGCCGCTGCGTCATGCACCGCATACAGTGCACGATATCGCGGATGACGACTGGAAGCGCGTTTATACACGCGCCGAAGGCTGCTTCCCGGCTGGGACCTCACGCACCGACAAATACTGGTGCCCGGTCGGCCGCGTCGACAACGTCTATGGTGATCGCAACCTCGTCTGTTCGTGTCCGCCGATGGAAGACTACGCACAGGCCGCAGAGTAAAATAGAGGCGCCACCCGCAATGAGCGGGTGGCGCTTTTCAGTTATGCGGCAGCGGCCAGATTGACTGCCGATTTCGCCAGCACTGACAATGACTCATCAGTCTTCTTTTCCTGATTGAGCGTCTCGTCGAGCAGCCGCACCGCGTCCTTCATGCCGAGTTCCGTGGCCCAGGCCTTCAAGGTGCCATAGCGCGAGATCTCATAGTGTTCGACAGCCTGCGCCGCAGCAAGCAGGCCAGCATCGAGCGAACTCGTGCCCTTGTACTCGTCCATGATTTCCTTGCCTTCTTCGAGGATGCCCATGATGGCGTCGCAGGTCTTGCCGCGGGCCGGCTTGTCGAGCAGTTCGAAGATTTGTTCCAGCCGCTCGACCTGGCCTTCGGTCTCGTCGTGGTGCTTTTCGAAAGCGGCGCGCAGTTTGTCTGAAGTTGCGGCCTTGGCCATCTTCGGCAGGGCTTTCAGAATCTGCTTCTCGGCGAAGTAGATATCCTTGAGCGTATCGAGAAAGAGATCGTTGAGGTCTTTGTCTTTGGTCGCCATGACGCGCACTCCGTTAAGCCAGGGGTTGTTTCCCGCGGCTCAACGTCACCTGATGTGTCTTGTTCCTGAGGTCGTGATGCAACTATCAAAAATCGTTGCGTGGACGCCCGCTGTCAGGCCGCCAGGGTGGTCTCGACCAGCTTCACCCAATAGGACGTGCCGTAGACGATGGCATCGTCGTTGAAATTATAGGCGGGGTGATGCAGCCCGGCGCTATCGCCGTTACCGCAGAAGATGAAGGCGCCGGGGCGCGCTTCCAGCATATAGGCGAAGTCTTCGGCGCCCATCACCGGCGGCATGTCGATATTGACCTTCTCGGCCCCGGAGATTTCGCTGGCGACCCGCACCGCCATGTCGGTCTCTGCGCGATGGTTGACCACGACGGGATAGCCGCGGTCATAGTCGAGCACGATCTTCGCGCCGGTCTGCAGCGCGACGCCGTTGACCACCTCGTTCATGCGCTTCTCCATGAGATCGCGCACTTCGGCGTTCAACGTTCGCACGGTGCCGCGCAGTTCAGCGGTCGCCGGGATGACGTTGCTGGCATGCCCGGCATGGAATTCACAGATCGACAGCACCGCGGATTCCAGGGGATTGACGGTACGGGAAACGATCGTCTGCAGCGCCATCACGAGCTGCGAGCCGACCAGCACGGAATCGATGGTCTTGTGTGGATAGGCGGCATGGCCGCCCTTGCCCTCGATCTGGATCGAGATGCGGTCCATCGCCGCCATGATCGGACCCGGACGCAGCGCGAAGGAGCCGACCGGCATGCCGGGATTGTTGTGCATGCCATAGACCTGATCGATCTTGAAACGGTCCATCAGGCCGTCCTTGATCATCGCCGCCGCGCCCGCACCGCCCTCTTCGGCCGGCTGGAAGATGACGACGGCATCGCCGGCGAAATTGCGTGTTTCGGCGAGATATTGCGCCGCGCCCAGCAGCATGGACGTGTGACCATCGTGACCGCAGGCATGCATCTTGCCGGGGGTCTTCGAGGCGTAAGGCAGATTGGTCTCTTCCTCGATCGGCAGCGCGTCCATGTCGGCGCGCAGCCCGATGACCTTGTGCTCGCCCGAGGCCGGCTTGCGGCCCCTGATGACGCCGACAACACCGGTCCGTCCCAAGCCCGTCACAACTTCGTCGCAACCGAACTCCTTCAACCGCTCCGCCACGAAACCCGCGGTCCGGTGCACGTCATACATCAGCTCGGGATGGGCATGCAGGTCACGGCGCCAGGCCATGATTTCCGGTTGCAGATCGGCGACACGATTGATGATGGGCATGGGTCAAGGTCTCGATGCGGTGGAACGGCGATATCCTTGTCTAGCATGTCGCGTGCCAACGGCCCACCCCACCGGCCCCATCACACGCTGTACAGACGCCCGCCGCCTCGTTAATCCCTTTCGGCACGGCAGGTGAGACCGTGAAACGGATGCGGCAGGGAAACGATGACGACACGGTTCGAGGGTGATTTCGATTATATCGTAGTTGGTGCGGGTACCGCCGGTTGCATCGTCGCCAATCGCCTTTCGGCAGATCCCAGCAAGCGCGTCCTCATCCTGGAGGCCGGCGGCAACGACAACTGGATCTGGTTTCACATTCCGGTGGGCTACCTCTTTGCCATCGGCAATCCCCGCTCCGACTGGATGTTTCGCACCGAGCCGGAGCCCGGCCTCAATGGCCGCGCGCTGGCCTATCCGCGCGGCAAGGTGATCGGTGGCTCCTCCGCGATCAATGCCATGATCTCGATGCGCGGCCAGGCGGCCGACTACGATCACTGGCGCCAGCTCGGCCTCAATGGCTGGGGCTATGACGATGTGCTCCCGGCGTTCAAGACATTGGAAGATCATTTCCTTGGGGCCAGCGAACATCACGGCGCAGGCGGCGGCTGGCGCATCGAAGAACCACGGCTGTCGTGGGAAGTGCTCGACGCCGTCGGCAATGCTGCGGCCGAAATGGGCATTCGCAAGACCGCCGATTTCAACACCGGCGACAACGAAGGCATCGGCTATTTTCACGTCAACCAGAAGCGCGGTCGGCGCTGGTCGTCGGCTCGCGGCTTTCTCAAGCCCGCACTGCACCGCCCGAACCTGCGGCTTGAAACCAAGGTGATGGTCGATCGCCTGATCGTCGAAAACGGCCGCGCGGTCGGCGTGCGTTTCATCCAGAACGGCCAGGAGATGGAGGCACGTGCCAAGGGCGAAGTCATCCTGTGTGCTGGCGCGGTCGGCTCACCGCATCTGTTACAGCGCTCCGGCATCGGACCCGCGGAGTGGCTGTCCGCCGCTGGCGTCGACGTCACGCTTGACCGTCAGGGCGTCGGTCGCAACCTGCAGGACCACCTGCAGCAGCGTGCGATCTACAAGGTCTCCGGCGTGCGCACACTGAATGAGACCTACTACAATCTGTTCCGCCGTGGCTGGATGGGCATCGACTACCTGTTCCGCCGCCGCGGGCCTTTGACGATGGCGCCATCGCAGCTTGGCATCTTCACGCGCTCCGACGCCCATCGCGAACGCGCCAATATCCAGTTCCACGTGCAGCCGCTTTCACTCGACAAATTCGGCGATCCACTGCATCGCTTTCCGGCGATCACCATTGCTGCCTGCAATCTGCAGCCCACATCGCGCGGCGAAATCAAACTGCGCTCGGCGAAGCCCGATGACGCCCCGGCCATCGCCCCTCACTACCTCTCGACGGACGACGACCGTCAGGTTGCCGCCGATGCAATCCGCGTGACGCGCAGACTGATGAAGCAAAGCGCGCTGGCGCCTTATCGTCCCGAAGAATATCTGCCGGGGCCATCGGTTGGCGACGATGCGGCATCGCTGGCCAAGGCCGCCGGCGATATTGGCACCACCATCTTCCATCCCGTCGGGACCGCGAAAATGGGCACGGCCTCGGACCGGATGGCCGTGGTGGACGAACGGCTGCGCTTTTACGGGATCGCCGGATTGCGCGTCGTGGACGCCTCGGTCATGCCAACGATCACGTCAGGCAATACCAACACGCCGACCGCAATGATCGCGGAAAAAGGCGCGTCGATGATCATCACGGATTCGCGATAACCTCATTTCGCGGGAATAAACATCCGCCATCTCCGATCCAGTCCCTACAGCCCAATTCAGGGCGATGGAGATTGGCGATGAGTGCATTCGATCACGATCATTCCCAGGACGACCCGAGACTTAGCCGTCGAAAGGTATTGGAATGCATGACGTGGGTTGGCACCGGTATGCTCTGGAGCATCGCCGGCGGCGTTCCGCACGCCCTTGGGCTGATTGATTCGGCACAAGCGGCTGAGCTCACCGGCCTGACGTTCCTGCAGATTAGCGACAGCCATATTGGCTTCGACAAGCCCGCCAATCCCAATGCCATCGGCACGCTCGAGGAAGCCATCGGCCGGATCAAAGCCATGCCGGTCAAGCCATCGTTCATGATCCATACCGGCGATATTAGCCACCTCTCCAAGGCGTCCGAATTCGACGATGCCGACCGCATCATCTCGCAAGCGCGGCTCGATGTGCATTACGTTCCGGGAGAACATGATTTCATCGACGAGGAGGTCAAGCTCTACCGCGAGCGCTACGGACGCGGGACCAAGGGCTCCGGCTGGTATTCCTTCGACGCAAGCGGCGTACACTTCATCGGGCTTGTGAACGTCGTCGATCTCAAAGCGGGCGGACTTGGAAACCTCGGCGCCGAACAACTCGCGTGGCTGGAAGACGATCTGCGCGGCCGATCAAAATCGACACCTATCGTGGTGTTTGCGCATATTCCACTCTGGACCGTTTATCCGACTTGGGGATGGGGCACCGAAGACGGTGCGCGCGCGCTGGACTACCTCAAGGGCTTCGGCTCGGTCACGGTGCTGAACGGCCATATCCATCAGGTGATGCAGAAAGTGGAAGGCAACGTCACGTTCCACACCGCACGCTCTACTGCGTTTCCACAACCGGCACCGGGGACAGCGCCCTCACCCGGCCCCATGAAGGTGGCCGACGACAAATTACGCGGCCTGCTGGGCATCGCCAGCATCATCTTCAAACCCGGCGATGAACGCCTCGCCATCATCGATACCCCGTTGCAAGGCTGAGGGCATCGCAACATGACATCGATCGCCTTACGCAACATCTGCATCCGTGTCGCCGTTTTTGCCGTCATAATCTCTTGCATGACAGCGGCGCGCTGCGAAGACCTCGCGGTGATGATCGACAACTTCACCTTCGAGCCGGCGCAGCTCACCATCAAGGTCGGCACGACCGTCACCTGGAAGAACCGAGACGACATCCCGCACGCCGTGGTCTCAGCCGGAAAATTCAGGTCGAAAACACTCGACACTGACGACAGCTATTCCTTCACGTTCACGTCACCGGGTGACTACACGTATTTTTGCTCGCTGCATCCGCATATGACGGGGATGATCAAGGTTGAGTAGCAGCCAAAACCAAGGCATCACAACGATGCCCGGCCTCTGGAAACCCGGCAGCCGGGCATCGGCCGGCAAGGACAAGTCGATGCCAGCGCACAGAGCTGACGACGATGGCGAAAGGACGCGCCGTTTTCGCGAGGTCGCGCTGCCATGCCTCGACGACGTCTATACGCTGGCCCGCTATCTGCTACGCGATGCCGACGCCGCCGAAGACGCCGTCCAGGAATGCTATCTGCGCGCGCTGAAACATTTCGACAGCTATCGTGGCCCTGCAATCAAACCATGGCTGTTCGCCATCCTGCGCAATATCTGCCATGCGGAGTTCGCCCGTCGCATGAACTCACCAACCGCGATCGTCGAAATCGCCGAGGCAGAGTCGCAGGAAGCCGCGCCGCTCTGGCATGAGGCACAAGCTTCACCGGAGGCGGAATTGCTCCGACGCCGCGATGCCACGACGATCCAGCGTCTCGTAAGCGCGCTTGCCGAACCATTCAGGGAAATCCTCGTGCTGCGAGAAATGCAAAACCTGTCTTACCGCGAGATTTCCGACATCGTCGGCGCACCCATCGGCACCGTGATGTCACGCCTCGCCCGCGCACGCGCGATGCTCCGCACCGCGTGGATGGCCGAAGAGGAGCCGCACAAATGACCTGCGATGAGGCCGAGATCCTTCTTCACGCATTGCTCGATGACGAGCTCGATGCCGGGCATGTCCGTGAGGTCGAGGCGCACATTGCCACTTGCCAGCGCTGCGCTGCTCAACTGAACGCCTATCGCGACATGCGATCCGCAATGGCCACCAGCGATCTGCATTTTACGGCGCCTCCACAGCTACGCCAGCGCATCGAGGCGGCGCTCCCCAAGGCTCACACGCCAAATCGTCGCGCCGTGCTGAAAGGCTTCGCGATGGGATCGGTGTTGTCCGCTGTAGCTGCGACCGGCCTCGTCGTCGTCGTACTTCGCCATGAAGACGAGCAGCGCATTCTTTCGGAGGTGGTGTCGGCGCATCTGCGCGCGCTGCAGGCCGGACACCTCACCGATGTGCTCTCCACCGATCAGCACACGGTGAAGCCCTGGTTCAACGGTCGGCTTGACGTGGCGCCGCCGGTTGTCGATCTCACCGCGCAAGGTTTCACGCTCATCGGCGGGCGGCTTGATTATGTCAATGGACGAAAGATCGGTGCCATCGTCTACCGACGGCGCACCCATGTGATCAATCTGTTCGTTGCACAGACGACAAATGCAGAATCACGGATGGCCAGGATCGAGACCGTTCAGGGCTTCAACATTCGCCACTGGAGCGAGCGCGGCCTGGCCTACTGGGCAGTCAGCGATTTGAACGCCGATGAACTTGCTGATTTCGGCAGCAAAGTCGAACTTGCAACGGGAGCGAGCTGAAACCTAGGCTGACTTCCGCACGGCGTTGTCGACCAGCGTCTTGCCGAGCGACCAGATCGCACCAGGAACCTTATGGCTGTCGGCGATCACCGTACGGAACGAGTTCTCGATCCACTTGCCGTCGTCCTCGGTGACCACCAGCGGCGGCAGTAGCTTGATGGTGTGACTGCCGTGGCCGGAGACCTGGGTCAGGATCTTCTGCTCCTTGAACAGTGGTACGGTGATCAACTGGCAGAACAGGCCTTTGCTGGCCGACTCCAGGATGTTCCATGATGCCTTGAGGCGCAGCGACTTCGGCGGGCCGAATTCGACACCGATCATCAGGCCCTTACCGCGCACTTCCTTCAGAAGCTCGAATTCGGGAATCATGTTCTGCAGAGCGAGCCGCAATTCGGCACCACGCTTGGCCGCGTTCTCGACCAGCTTCTCGTGCTTCATGATCTCCAGCGTGGCAATGCCGGCGGCCATCGCCAGATCGTTCTTGCCGAAGGTCGAACCATGGACCAGCGAGCGATCCATCCGGTTGAAGATCTTGTCGAAGATGCTTTTTCGCGTCAGCAGCGCACCAACAGGAACATGACCTCCCGACAAGGCCTTTGCGAGAAGGATCATGTCGGGCTCGACATTCCAGTGCTCGATCGCCAGAAATTTTCCGGTGCGTCCGAGGCCGGTCTGGATTTCATCGGCGATGAACAGCGTGCCGTATTTGCGGCACAGCGCAGCGGCGCCCGACAGGAATTCGTCGGTGGGCAGGTTGACGCCTTTGCCCTGGATCGGTTCGACGATGAAGCCGGCAACCTGCTTGGACGACAGCGCCTTCTCCAGCGCTTCGAGGTCGTTGAATGGCACCGTGGTGCAGCCCGAGAGCAGCGGGCCGAAGCCGGTGCGGAAATTGGTGTCGTCGGTCAGCGACAGCGCGCCATAGGTCAGTCCGTGATAGGCGTGATCGCAATATACGATCCCGTCGCGGCCGGTCGCATTGCGAGCAAATTTGATCGCCGCCTCGACGGTTTCCGCGCCCGAGTTCGCGAAAAACACCTTGTCCATATAGGGGACGTTTTCCAGCAGCTTCTCTGAGAGGATACCTGCGAGTGTGGAAACATCCATTTGCACCAAATTGGGCATGTCGGCGTCGAGCACGCTTTTGAGCGCATTCCGCATCACCGGATGGTTCCGGCCAATCGCAAAAACGCCAAATCCGCTCAGTAGATCGAGATAACGGGCGCCGTCCCGGTCGAACAAATACTGGCCGATGCCTCGCTGAAAGCCAACGTCATATCCGATGGTCTTGAGGACTCGAACGAGCTGTTCATTAAGATGGCGCGTATGCATCGAGCTACGCTGCGCCTCCCGTTCAACAAACATCTCGGAAACGTCTAGATTCGGATATACCATGAGTTACATACGTCGGTTGATGGTCGCTTCGTCAACTGAAAACCGTAAATGCGGCGATTTGACTTCGCCGAGAACCGCTACTTAAGCATAGGTCTAAACATGTTGCAGCGCCCACGCATTACTACGCGCACTCTTACATATTGCGGAATCCTTTTTTCGGCAGGCTTGTTTTCGGCAGGGCTGGCTCCCGCATTTGCAGCTGATCCGACCGGCGATTGGAAGGTCGAGGACGGCGTCGCGCATATTCGTGTTGCTGAATGCGGTGGCAGCATGTGGGGGGCCGTAGCCTGGGAAAAGACCCCCGGCGGGATCGACAAGAACAATCCCGATGCCACCAAGAAGGCGCGCCCCACTTTGGGCATCGTGACATTGCTGGACATGAAAAAGAATGCCGCAAACGACAAATGGGCGGGTCAGGTCTACAATGCCAAGGACGGAAAATTCTATAAATCGACGATCAAGCTCGGTGATACTGCTGACGAACTTGAAATCGAAGGATGCGTCCTTGGTTTCCTGTGCGGCGGTCAGACCTGGACGCGCGTAGGCCCGTCGATTGCGTCGAGCCCCTCGAACCTCACCGCCAAGGGTGCCCTGCCCAAGGCGGGCGCTGCCACCGGCGGCAAGATGGCCCCAGCGGCTACTCCGACGGCTTCTGCTGCTGCACCCAAGGCTGCACCGGCTCCTGCGGCCGGCGCCCCCAAGGCCACTGCTCCAGCCGGTCAAAAAACCGCTGCAGCAACGGCGCCGGGACAGCCGGCCGATATCGGCGATATCTGCCTGCTGCCCGAGATCAACAAGGTCACTCACTAGTCTCGCGCGGCTTACCCATGAGAGCCGGCTGGAATAGCAGCACGGCCGCCAGCGTCACGACAAAGGACATCGCGAGCAATTTACCCATGCTCGCGGTGCCTGGATGGTTCGACAGCCACAGGCTGCCGAACGCCGTGGCAGTCGTCAGCGCGCTAAAGAAAATCGCGCGTGTCAGTGATGACTGCAGCAGGTTCTTGTAGCCTGCCCGCCACGCCGTCACATAGTAGATCTTGAACGCCACGCCGACGCCGAGCAGCAGCGGCAGCGCGATGATGTTGGCGAAGTTCAGCGGCAAGCCGATCAACACACAGATCTCCAGCGTAACCGTTCCCGCCACCAGCAAGGGAACGATAGTCAGCAGCACGTCGCTGATGCGCCGCAAAGCCAGCCACAGCAACAACGAGATCGAAAGCAGCGCCCAGATGCCCGCATGAATGAAGGCGGTGACAATGGTGTCGCCCGACTTCAGGATCGAGATCGGACCACCGACGGCGAGCGGCTCGGACTTCAGCACGGCATCGGCGAACTTGCGCAATGTGTCGTTATCGTTCGGATCGCCGTTGGGCTGCGCCTCGACGCGGATCTGGCCATCCTTGGTCTTCCACGAATTCACCAATTCGGCTGGCAAGGTCTGCAAACTGATCGGGCTCGCTTGCATCAGATTACGCAACTGCCCCAACGCGAGCTTGAGCGGCACCACAAAGGTCGCCTGCACCTGATCGCGAACAGGCTGGCTTGCATCGGCGGTCTTGGCCAACGCATCCGCCAGACGCTTCGCGGCGACGGCGCCGGGACTGGTCTGCGTTCCCGCAAGTTTGCGCAGGCTCGCCGCTGAGTCCTTCAGAGAAGTGACGTTTTCCGCATCGGTCGGCGCCTTGTCGATCGACTCGGGATTCAAAGCCGGCTCGAGAATTTTCGCGCCTTCCTGAATCGCCTTCAGCTTGGCGGGCTGATCCTCAGGAACGAAGCTGCCGAGCGAAATCGTACGAGCAACTTCCGGGACCTTGGAGAGACGTTCTTCGACCTGTTTCGCAGCGGCCTCGTTTGGCGCCATGATGTTGACCGCATTGGCGCCGGTGTTCGGATCCTTGCGCAGATCGAGGAAGGTCGCGATCGACTCGACGTTCGGATTGCGCAGGTTGATCGGATTGAAGTCGAACTTCAGGAAGTAGAGTAATGGCAGACCGGCGATCGTGAGCGCCAGTGTGATGCCGATAATCCAGAAGCGCTTCTCTTCCAGGAAACGGTCGACAGGTGCCAGGAACGCATAACCGACGGGCTCCTTTTCGCCTGCGGGATTCAACAGGTCGAGCAGTGCCGGCAGAACGGTGATGCTGGTCAGGAACGCGATCATCATGCCGGCGCCGGCGATCTTGCCGAGTTCGGACACGCCTTTGTAATCGGTCGGCAGGAACGACAGAAAGCCGGCAGCCGTTGCGAAAGCGGCGAGCGACAGCGGCACGGCGCAATATTCGGCCGCCTTCGTCAAAGCGAGCGGCAGGTTGTCGTTCTTGTAACGCTCGGAGCGGTAACGCACGCTGAACTGGATGCCGAAATCGACACCCAAGCCGACGAACAACACGGCAAATGCAATCGACAGCAGGTTCAGCGAACCCACCATCATGAGACCGACGGCGGTCGTTGTGGCAAGGCCCACGAATAGCGTTGCGAACACGGCACCGATGATCTTGGCCGAGTGCAGCGCCATCCAGAGGATGACCAGCACGATCAAAACCGTACCGATCCCGTTGACGATGGCTCCATCCTGCACGGTGGAGAATTCCTCGTTTGCGATGGGGACCGGGCCGGTCAACCGCACGCGTGCGCCGTATTCGCCAGCGATGTTCAGGTCGATCGCAGCCTGCCGGATCGCATCTGTCGCGGTCTTGCCGGGCTCAAGCGCGTTGAAGTCGAGGATAGGCTTGATTTCGATGAAGCCACGCTTGTCGCCATCCGTCAGAGGCTTATCGCTGACCAGCCCGCGCCATGAGAAGGTGCCCTTGCCGTTTTTCAGCACGTCCTCAACGGTCTGCGAGACGGCGTTGAAGGTCGGCGCCGCAGCGTCGAGCTGAAGCTGCCCACGGCGAATGCCGGTAAGGCCGGTCTCCAGCGCGCCGGTGAGACCGCGCAGACTGGGGTCGCCGGCCATGATTTCGATCAGGGGAGCAGCCTGCTGGAACTGGCCCGTCAGTTGCGCAACTTCCTTGGTCGGCAGGAATAGCAAGCCGTTCTTCTCGAAGAACGCTCCGCCATCCAATCGGCGAACCGAGTCGAAATCCGTCTTGTTGGTCACCAGCTTCGCTTCTATCGCATTGGCTGCGGCATTGGCGAATTCAGGCGTGGGCGCCTCAACCACCGCGATGATCAGACGCTCCTGGTCGAAGGCCTTGTCGAAGGCAATGTCGCGCTGACGCCAATCGAGATTGGGCGAGATCAGCTTGTTGATGTCTGTATTGATCGAGAAATTCTTCGCCGTGTAATAGCTCGCGCCAATCGAAAGAAGCACACAAACGAGCACCACCGGCAGGGCAAACCGGGTGCAGAAGTTCACGACCGAGACGACAACTCTTGTCAGCACGCTTTTTCTTTCTATTTGGGCGAGGCACGCAAAGAATGCGGTTCACGAGGGAGGGTTCCGCAAACCATTACTTTCGCATTGGATGCGCTTTGCTTTCAGCAATGTGATGGGATGGCATAAAACGTGCTGATCACCGTAGCAACGGCCGTGTTAGCGACGCCTCGTCGCGCCGTAAAGTGACGAACAAGTGAGAGTTTTCAGGTTCTTGGGCGCAACCGCAAGATATTACCGCAACCCGGCCAGTCGTCGCAAACCACGTTTTCGGTTCGTGATTGCATACTGAGTGATTTTTGTCACACAGAACGGCTCAAATATCCAGCTGGGCTGGATATGTGCCTGATTGTGGTACAGAATTAAGGATTATACCGGAATCGATATGGACTTTGTACCACGTGCTTGATCGTCGTCCCCTTGAAATCTTCCTGGCTCAGCCGCGCGGCTTCTGCGCGGGCGTCGTGCGTGCCATCGAGATCGTGGAGCGTGCTCTCGAGCGCTACGGGGCGCCGGTCTATGTCCGCCATGAGATCGTCCATAACAAATACGTGGTCGAGAGTCTGAAGGCCAAGGGCGCCATTTTCGTCGAGGAACTCTCCGAAGTACCTCCGAATGCCATGACCGTCTTCAGCGCCCACGGCGTCGCCCGGAGCGTCGAGGAAGAAGCGGCCAGCCGTGGCCTGCCTGTTTTGGATGCAACTTGCCCGCTTGTCACCAAGGTCCACAACCAGGGCAAACGGTACATGTCCAAAGGCCGTAAGGTCATCCTGATCGGCCACGCAGGCCATCCGGAGGTCGACGGTACCATGGGACAGGTACCCGGCCCGGTTTACCTTGTTCAGAGCGTTGAGGACGTCAAGGCACTAACACTGCCACCGCAGGAACCGGTCGCCTATATCACCCAGACGACCCTCAGCGTGGATGACACCAAGGACATCATTTTAGCCCTGGAACAGCGTTTCAGTGACATTGAGGGCCCCGATACCCGCGATATCTGCTATGCAACACAAAACCGCCAATCTGCGGTAAGAGACCTCAGTAAACTTGTAGACGTCATCCTGGTCGTCGGGGCGACCAACAGTTCCAACTCGAACCGGTTGCGCGAAATCGGCACCGAAGTCGGTGTCGCAAGTTACCTCATTGCCGATGGCAGCGAACTCAACCCCGCCTGGTTGAAGGATGCGCGTGCCGTAGGCATCACGGCTGGCGCATCCGCGCCAGAAGTGCTTGTAGATGACGTGATCGAGACCTTACGGCGGATCGGACCGGTTGCGGTGTCGGTGTTGCCCGGACGTGAAGAGAATATCGAATTCAAGCTACCCGCCGAACTGACCGCGGTTCGATCCACCTTCGTCACGATGTGATGCGCAGAGAGAAAATTCGAAATGGCCATTCCGTTTTTTAAAGAAATGAAGATCGGCTCCTATCTGTTGAAGAAGAAGCTGACTGGCCAGAAGCGCTATCCGCTGGTGCTGATGCTGGAGCCACTTTTCCGCTGCAACCTGGCCTGTGTCGGCTGTGGCAAGATCGACTATCCGAACGCTATCCTCAACCGCCGCATGTCGGCGCAGGAATGCTGGGATGCTGCGGACGAGTGCGGCGCGCCGATGGTTGCGATCCCGGGCGGCGAGCCGCTGATCCACAAGGAAATCGGCGAGATCGTGCGCGGCCTGGTCGAGCGCAAGAAGTTCGTCTCGCTCTGCACCAACGCGCTGCTGCTGGAGAAGAAGCTCGACCTGTTCACGCCGTCGCCCTACCTGTTCTTCTCGGTGCATCTCGACGGTCTCAAGGATCATCACGACAAGGCCGTGTCGCAGGAAGGCGTGTTCGACCGCGCCGTCTCCGCGATCAAGGCCGCCAAGGCCAAGGGCTTCGCCGTCAACGTCAACGCGACCATCTTCGACGGCCATGCGGCCGAGGACATTGCCAAGTTCCTCGACTACACCGTTGAGCTCGGCGTCGGCGTCTCGATGTCGCCGGGCTATGCCTATGAGCGCGCACCGGATCAGGAGCACTTCCTGAACCGCACCAAGACCAAAAAGCTGTTCCGCGACGTCTTTGCACTCGGCAAGGGCAAGAAGTGGAACATCATGCATTCCGGCCTATTCCTGGACTTCCTCGCCGGCAACCAGGAATACGAGTGCAAGCCGTGGGGCATGCCCGCACGCAACATCTTCGGCTGGCAGAAGCCCTGCTACCTGCTCGGTGAAGGCTACACCAAGACTTTCAAGGAATTGATGGACACCACCGATTGGGACACCTACGGCACCGGCAAGTACGAGAAGTGCGCCGACTGTATGGCCCATTGCGGCTACGAGCCGACCGCCGCGGACGAAGCCATCAGCAACCCGTTCAAGGCCATGTGGGTGGCGATGCGCGGCGTGAAAACGTCGGGCCCGATGGCGCCGGAAATCGACCTTACCAAGCAGCGTCCGGCGCAGTACGTGTTCTCGTCGGAAGTGCAGAAGCGCCTGTCGGACATCCGCAAGGAAGAAGCTGTCGCCGCTGCCGCAAAGGCCGAGGAAAAGGCCCAGAAGGCTTCGACCGCCGCCTGAGCGATTTCGAGCTGAATATAAAAAAGGGCGCGATGCAAATCGCGCCCTTTTTCTTTGAAAGATTGAATTCGCGAGACGCCCGGCAAACACCGCCAGAGCAGCGCTCAGACGTCCGCGGAAACGAGGTTGGTGTGACCCAGCAGATAGCTGCGGCAGTCGCGCAGGCTGCGTAGCGCGCGATTGAAGTCGCGCCCGGTCGAAACCAGCGCCCGAATCACCAGCGGATTGCGGGCGATGCCGCGCAGCACCTTGCGCAGATCGACATCACCATTGGGTTTGATCGCAGTGGTGGCGATTTCCGGCAGGGCGCGATGGGCGGGATCGCTGACGACGCGCAGTGCGGCGAACGGCAGTCCGGCCATGGCGGCAAATTCCGCGGCGATGTGGCTTTCCATATCGACGGCAGCGGCGCCGAATTCCGAGCGCAGCGCGGCCTTGCCGGCCTGCCCCGTCACGACCTTTTCGACACCAACCAGACCGCCGCGAAACACCTTCTGGCGGCCGACGCCGGCACCGGCGATCAGTTCGTCGCTAAGGACCTCGGACGCTGACCAACGGCTGTTGCCGGCCACCACTTCCGTGGCCACAACGACAGCGCCTGATTTGAGATCAGGATCGAGGCCGCCGGCGACGCCAAAGCTGATGACGCCGCGGATGGTCGTGGGGTCGAAGTCAGCCAGCAGGCTGCGGAGCTGGACGGGGTCGCTTGAGCTGCAAATCACGGTCATTCCCGGCCCGGCAGCGATTTTCGCTTCCTGGACCAGCCCCGTGACGATCAATACCGGCCGCGGGTCGGTTGTATCGCCCGCGGTCGAAATGCCCCCATCGCCCAAAATCACATCCCAACCCCTACCGTCTTGCTGTTGGTGCTCTTCAAATTCCGGAACCGCGCCAACGCCCAGAGCGGGAAGAATTTCGAGTAGCCATGATAACGCAGATAAAACACGCGGGGGAAGCCGGTAGCCGTGTAACGGGCCTCGTCCCAGAGTCCTTTTTCCGTCTGTGTGTCCATCAGGTACCGCGTTCCACGGGCGACAGCCGGATTATCGACCTCGCCTGCCGCCATCAGGGCAAGCAAAGCCCATGCCGTTTGCGACGACGTACTGGGCGCTGCCTCGAATCCCTTGTAGTCGAGTCGGTAGCTGACCGCATCTTCGCCCCAGCCGCCGTCCTCGTTCTGGATCGAGAGCAGCCAGCCCACCGCCTTGCGGAACGCCGGATCCTGGTGGTCGATGCCAACAGCATTGAGAGCGCACAGCACCGACCAGGTGCCGTAGATGTAGTTCAGGCCCCAGCGGCCATACCAGGAGCCCTCCGCGAGCTGGGTACGGCGCAGATATTCCACACCGTCTGCCAGCGGCTTCGAGGTTTCGACGGTGTCGCCAAGCTGCGCCAGCATCGAGACGCAGCGCGCGGTGACGTCCTCGGTTGGCGGATCGAGCAGCGCGCCATGGTCCGAGAACGGGATGTTGTTGAGGTAATATTCGAGGTTATCGACCTCGAACGCCGCGAAGCCGCCGTCGCTGCTCTGCATGCCCAGGATCCACTCCCGGCCGCGATCGAGCGCAACGTCGTATTCCTTGCCGCCGGTCTGACGGCGTGCGCGGTCCATCGCCATCATCACCACGGCCGTGTCGTCGAGATCCGGGTAATACGCGTTGTTGTACTGGAACGCCCAGCCGCCCGGACGCAGATCCGGCCGCTTCACCGCCCAGTCGCCCTTCACGTCGAGCACCTGCTTCGTCGCCAGCCAGTCGAGACCTTCTTTCGCCGGACCGAACGCTTCATCGCCGCCGGTCTCCAGCATCGCATGCGCTGTCAGCGCGGTGTCCCACACTGGCGATACGCAAGGCTGGCAATAGGCTTCGACCTCACCGACAATCAGAAGCTTGTCGATACCGCGCCGCTGGATGGCGCGGGGCGGATAGTCGGCGGGGAAGCCGAGCACTTCATACATCATGACCATATTGGCCATCGGCGGATAGATCGCGCCGAGACCGTCTTCGCCGTTCAGGCGCTCCTCGCAAAACTCGACGGCTTTCGCGATCGAATGGGCGCGGAGTTTCTTTGGGAAATACGGTTCGGCGGCGCGGAGCAGAATGTCGATGCCGGTGAAGAAGGCGAACATCGCGCGACTCTGATGCGGCGCGCGTTTAATGCCTCCGACCTTGGACGGATCTTCCAGGAACAGCTCGTCGATGCCGACGCCCTTCTTGTTCTGCGCGCGCGGCTTCAGCGCTGCGAGCACCATGAGCGGCACGATCGTGGTGCGCGCCCAATAGGACATCTTGCTGAGGTGGAACGGAAACCACATCGGCAGCAACATGATCTCGACAGGCAGCACCGGAGTGGCGCGCCAGGAGAGAATGCCGAACATCGCCAGCAGAAAGCGCGTGAAGACGTTCACATTGGCGGCACCGCCGCGCGAGCGGATCGCTTCGCGGGCGCGGACCATATGCGGCGCGTCGGTCGAATCGCCGATCATCTTCAGCGCGAAATACACTTTCACGCTGGCGCTCATGTCGAAGTCGCCGTCCTGCACCAGCGCCCAGCCGCCATGCTTGCCTTGGGTGCGGCGCAGATAGTTGGCGATCTTGCCTTCAAGCTCGGCATCGACGGGCTCGCCGAGGTAGTGCCGCAACAACACATATTCTGACGGGATCGTGCCGTCGGCTTCGAGCTCAAATACCCAATGGCCGTCAGGCTGCCGGAACTTCAGCAGGCCCTGCTTCGCCGAAGCGATGCTCGTCTCGAGCGCCGCGTTCTGAATTGTGATCTCTGGACTGACCGAATGCATCTCGCTCGCCATATCTCCGTACTCGTCGTGAATGATCGTCTGGCTGCGCAACAGTCAGCGCATCGCCAGAACGAGATCGGCCGCGCGGTCACCCGACCGCACCGATCCCTCAATAGTCGCCGGCAGACCGGTATCGGTCCAATCGCCCGCGAGAAAAAGATTCTTGAAATCGGTGCGCGTGCCCGGACGCAGGGCATCTTGGGCAGGCGTAGCCGCAAAAGTAGCACGGCGCTCGCGCACGATCTGCCAGGCGGGTAACGGCGCCTGGATATTCGAAATCTTGCAGATTTCGTCCCAGATCTGTTGCGCAAACTGTTCGCGCGGTGTGTTCACGAAACGATCGCCATTGCTGATCGTGATCGACAGGCGATTGTGGAAAGCAAACAGCCATTCCACCACACCGCCGACAACGCCAATCAGCGGCGCGTGGCCTGCTGGCGGAACATAATTGAAATGCGCATTCACGATCGCGCGGAATTCGGTCGGCGTCTTCACACCTGGCAATAGCGACTTCGCGGCCCATGGCGGAACAGCCATCACCACGACATCGTCCGCGCTAAGCGTGATGACGTCTTCAGCGCCAAACTTCAGCTCGGTGACGCGATCACCACTCATGGTGTAACCGCGCAGCTCATGACCAAAATGAACGCCGGCGCCCTTGGCACGCAGCAATTCGATCGCAGGCTCGACCAGAACATCGCTAAGACCAGCGCGCGCGATCAGCGGGCGGCACGCCTGCCCGCCTGCCAGCAGCGTTTCGCGCACGATGGCGCCGGCCAGACCAGCCGACCCTTCCGGCGGATCGACATTGAGCGCGGCCAGCAACAGTGGCTGTACCAGACGATCGTAGAGGACGCCTTCACAGCGAATGGCATCGCCGACCAGGCGACTATTCGATGACCAGATCAGCGGCGACAGCGCGAGATAATCGGCGACTGATGTGTCCGGGACGCGGCGCGTCTTGTCGAACAGCCAAGTCGGGATCTTGCCGTCGCCGAGATCGAGCTGCCAGCGCTTGCCGGTTTTGGCATCGGCAAATGCGAATTGTGCCCGCTGCGGACCAACGAGCCCGGCTTCGGTGCCGATCGACTTTACATAAGCGACGACATGGCTGTTGCCCGACAGAACCAGATGGTTGCCGTTGTCGATCTGGAGCTGTGTCTGCGCGTCGAAATACGACCGGCAGCGGCCGCCGGCCTGCTGCGTCGCCTCATGGACGTGGACCTTGAAGCCGGCATTGACGAGACGCACGGCGGCCGACAGGCCGGAAACGCCGGCACCAATGATATGAGCGGTCTTTTGCATCAGATGATCGCGTATCGCAGCAGGATCGCTATCTTGGAGGCCTTGCCGAGACGAACGGGGGCGCGCGGCAAAGCAAAGCCGCGCGCCACCAGCAATTCCAGGATGGCGTGATAATATTTCGACATGATCCGCGGCGCGCGCACCACGCGGCGCTTGTTACGCGCCATGATCTCGTCGGATTTTTCGAAATGCGCCTGCGCCCGCTTCACCAGCGGCACACAGACCTTCGGCAATGCCGGGCTGGCGCGCACCACGTCGGGATCGCTCGACGTGATGCCGGCGTGATAGAGCAGCTCACGCGGCAGATAGAGACGACCGATACCGGCGTCTTCGTCGATATCGCGCAGGATATTGGTGATCTGCAGCGCACGGCCGAGATGATGCGCAAGCAGAATGCCATCTTCGTCCGGCATGCCGAACACCTTCACCGACAGGCGTCCGACGGCACTGGCAACACGATCGCAATACAGATCGAGCGTTGCGTCATCGGGCGCGCGAATATCTGCAGGGATATCCATCTCCATGCCGTCGATGACGGCGATGAAATCCTCCTTGCGCATGCCGAATTGCTTGATTGGCCCGGCATAGTCGCGCACACGCGCTGGCGGATTGCCTGCATAGAGCGCATCGATATCTGCGCGCCACTGCTGCATGTCAGCGAGCCTGACGTCGCGCGGACCATCGGAATCCGCGATATCGTCGACCTGACGGCAGAAGCTGTAGATCTGGAACATCGCATCGCGCTGGGCACGCGGCAGAATGCGCATCGCGGCATAGAACGAGCTACCGGCAGCAACGCCCTGAACCTCGCTCTGAGATTCGCTATTATTCACCTGGCTCGTCATCTGGTTCATGCGCCCGGCGTCGTCGAACGAGGCATCGGCGCGCTGGTGGTGGCGCGGCGCCACAGCCCGCCGGCAATGCCGGCCAGCGCGTAGCCAGCCATGCTGGCCTTAGAGAGGTGAACCTTCTCGCTGAGCGGATCGCGCAACTTCAGCATCTTCAGGATCTGCCAGGCAAAAGTCTCGATGACGGCCACATCGCAGCCCAGCCGGACGTCGGCGATATGGACCGTCAGTGTCTCGCTCTCATGCATCAGGGTCTCGGTCTTGGCGACCAGCTCGCGAATACAGGCCAGCAGCGCCGGCGACGCCTTCGCCTGCTTGAGATCTTCCACCGAGGCGCCGTGCCGGTCCAGCGTGTCCTGCGGAATGTAGACCCGATCGAGATCGCGATAGTCGTTGCCGCAATCCTGCAGGTGATTGTTGATCTGCAAGGCCGCGCACAGCGCATCCGACGCCGGCCAGGTGGCTTTGCTTTCGCCGTGCACGTCGAGCATGAAACGTCCGACCGGCATCGCCGAGAACGAACAATAATGAATGAGCTCATCCCAGTCGGCGTAGCGCAGCTTGGTCACGTCCATCCGAAAAGCTGTCAGGACGTCGAGCGCATGACGCGGGGGCATCTCGCGCATCTGGAGCGCCTCGCGCAGGACGACGGCTTCGGCCTGGCCGTCACCCTGACCGAGCAGGTCGGCCTCCAGCTCGTCGAGCAGGGCCAGTTTTGCAGGCGCATCGAGCAGCGCGTGATCGGCAATATCGTCTGCGGTCCGGACGAAATTATAGAAGGCAAGAATCAGCGCCCGGTGGCGCGGATGGATAATCCACGACGCGACAGGAAAATTCTCGTCACGATCGGTCTTGCCGGATCGCAGTTCGCTCGCAGGGGTCATCCAGAACTGGCTACGTTGGATTTGAACAGGGTGGCTCGGGGGCCGCCAAGGTCCGGTAATACCGGCAGGCGGGGTCGGCCGCGAGCCCCCATATAGGGCAAATTGGCCCGTGAGACCAATGCCAATATGCCACTTTCGGCCGCAGCCAGTGCCGGGCCGGATCACGTCTTGGCGGGCTCGCGGCGAGACCAAAACGGCGCCACGAGCCCGGAATCTCGCATTAGGGCGGGGTTATTGGCCGTGGCTGACCAGCACGTCGTTGCAGGCCTTGCTGATCTTGGGGCGGTTTTCCTTCAGGCAGGACAGAACCACGAGGTCGCCCTGATCCATGACGGCGCGGCAGAGCTTCTGCACGTCGCGGGTACAGGCCTTCTGCTCCGCGTCGGTGCCGCTGCGGGGCTGGTTTTGCTGGGCCAATGCACCGGTCGAGGCAGATGCGGAAAGCACGGACAGTACCAGGAGAAATTTACGCATTGTCTTCCTTCAGTATGGTGACGAGATCACAGCCCGTGTGGTGCATAGCATAAACTGAAACATTCGCATCGCCGGGAAGGCTTTATCTTCAGGCACATCGGCGAATTCGCGGCGATGGATGCAATCAGGACACAGAACATTCCCGCCGCCACAGACACGAATAAATGCGGCGAAAACTTGCGCACATGGCCGCACCAGCTGTAGGGCCGGCCGATGCCCCCCTCGCAGGACAAGATAAGGTTTTACGACAATTGTTCAGACGCGCATCACCTCCGCCCGTTCCGCTCCGGGAACCTTCGCGCTTGTGGGCGGTGACATGTTACTTTTACAATCGTCCAATTATGATCGCTCTATTGAACCTAAAGATGTGCAGCGACACTTAAGCTTCGATGAGGCGCGGCATAACTCGGTTACACAGCGCTATTTTGGGAAAACTTACATGACATTCCATTCTGCAAAGCGGTTCGGGCACGCCCTCAAGGCCGCTGGCGCTGGCGCGATCCTGCTGCTGTCGGTGTCCGCAGGCCATGCCCAGTCCGGACCGTTCGCCGGCTTCGACGGGGCCTGGAGCGGTACCGGAACGGTCTCCATGTCGGACGGGTCCTCGGAGCGCATTCGCTGCCGGGCGACCTACAAGGTGGATGGCGGCGGCAGCGCGCTGGCTCAGACGCTGCGCTGCGCCAGCGACAGCTACAAGTTCGACCTCTCCAGCAATGTCACCAGCCAGGGCAACAACGTGTCCGGCAGCTGGAGCGAAGCCAGCCGCAACGTCTACGGCAATCTGGTCGGCAAGGCCGGCGGCGGCCAGATCGACGTCTTCGTCGAGGCCGCGGGCTTTGCGGCCAACATCACGCTGACGACCCGCGGCAACAAGCAGTCGGTGTCGATCAGCTCCAAGGGCGAAATTCGCGGCGTTTCGATCAATATGGTCAAGAGCTGACGCCGGCTTGCGCACCTTCACAAAAAAGCCCCCGGAGCGATCCGGGGGCTTTTTTTGTTGATCGTCCTGCTGGGGCGTAGCTGACTACTTCTCTTGCTTCGCCAGAACCGAGCTGCCCGTGAGGCGCTGCTGCAGATTGATCAGCCACATCGCGGTCGGGCGCAGGATGAACAGATCGGCCACCAGTGCCGCGACCATCGAGAAGGCGCTGAGCCAGCCGAACAGCCGCAGCGACGGCAGATCCGAGAACACCGTCACCACGAGGCCGCAGGCCAGCACCACCGTCGTCAGGATCAGCGCGGGACCAACGAGCACAGTCGCACGCTCGACGGCGATCGCGGGATCGGTGCCCGGCGTGTCTTCCAGACGCAAACGGTTGAGGAAGTGGATCGTGGCGCTAAGGCCGAGACCGAAGGACACTGTCAGTGCCACCACACTGGCGAATTGCAGCCCCTCCCCGAGCAGCCACAATACGAAGCCGGCCAGCACCACCGGGAAGATGCCCGGCAGGATACAGGCCAGCATCACCACCCACGAGCGGAACGCGAGGCCGATGAAGACGGCGACCAATCCGAATTCGATGGTCAGGCCGTGATTGAGCTTCTCGATCATCCCGGCGCTGTTACGCGCCGCGATCGCCGAGAGGCCGGTCACCGCAATCTCATAGCCCGGGTGCTTGGTGCGAACGGCATTCAGCGCATTGTCGAGCTTGTCGACCACCGGCAGGATCTTGCTCGAATCGCTGTCGGGCACACGGCCGGACACCACCACCGCCGTCTGGTCCGCCGAGATGAAGCGGCGCACCAGATGTTCGGGTATTACGCTGACATATTCCTTCAGCGTCGCGACATCCGACGAACCGGCCTTCTCCGCCAGCCAACGCCGCAGCGTTTCCAGCGACCAGACGTTACCCACACCGGCCTGCTTCTCGACCATGGCGTGGACTTCGGCGATGGTCGCCAACGTGTCCGGCGAATAAAGATCCGCGCCCTTCGGAAACTCGATCAGCACGTCGATCGGATTGGCGCCGGTGAGCTTGGCGTCGAGCCGTCCGCTGGCGGCGACCGCCTGCTCCTTGTCCGGCACTTGATCGGCCAGCCGATAGCGCGGCTCGAGATTGGCGTAAACGATCCCGAGACTAACGACGACGACGAGCGAGATCAGGCTGAACAGGCCAGGACGGCCGACCATGCGCACCGCGATCCAGTAACAGAAGGCGCGCAGCGCCTGCACGCCGGCATCGGCGGTCTGGAACTTGGCAGCGAAGATCTTCTCGTTGCGCACCAGCAGCACACCGAACACCGGCACCAGCGACAGCACCGCGACCAGCGCGATGATGGTGGCCGTGAGACCGGCCTCGCCGAAGGCGCGGATCAGGTCCGAGTCGGAGAACTGCAACGCCAGGAAGGAAATGCCGGCGGTGCCATGGGTGAGGACGCAGGCCGGACCCACGACACGAACTGCATTCGTAAATGCTGAATACTTGTCCTCGCCTGCGATCAACCGGTCACGCGCCGCGAAAGTGAGCTGCATCGAGTCCGCAAAACTGATCACCATGATCAGCGGCGTCATCACATTGAGGAACATGTTGAGGCTGAAGCCGGCCCAGCCGAGCGCGCCGAGCGACAACAGGATCGCCAGCAGCGGCGGAAACGCCGCGATGATCATGAACGAGATCTTGCGGAAGAAGATGATCGCAATGACGCAGCCGGCGAGAATGCCGGCGATGTTATAGATCAGGCCGTCGCGCTCGACCGCGTTGCGGATTTCGAGCTGCATCACCGGCACGCCCGACAATTCCTTGGTCAGACCGCTATTGGCCAGGTCCTCATTCATGGTCTTGCGGATATCGGCAACTACAGTGCTGAGCTTGCTGTTGCTGACCACGGCCGGGTCGAGCGACAGCACCACCAGCGCCAGAGTTCCATCGTCGGACAAAAGCTTGCCGCGGATCAACTCGTTCTGCTTCACCGTCTCGATGAACTTGTCGTAGTCGGCGCCTTCAGGAAGATCGTTGGGAAACAGCGCTGCTGGCAACTTGCCGGGGGCCGGCGTCTGGCGCGCCGAGAAGATCGAGATCAGCCCGCGCACGCCATCGACCAATTGCAGGTCGGTGACGAGGTCGCGCATCTTTCCAAGATTGTCGCGCGCAAGCAGCGTCTTGCCTTCGAGCACCACGAGCACGTCGAATTCGGTGGACGGGAAGCGCTTCGTCACTTCCTCGTATTGCTTGTATTCCTTGCTGTCAGAACGAAATAGCTGGCTTAGCGAATCGTCGATCTTGATGCGCTGGATGCCAAAGATCGCACCGATCACCAGCGCGAGCAGGATCACGCAGGACAGGATCGGCGCCTTCACCGCGATCAGACCGATGCGCTCGAGCCCGAAGGCGATGCTGATCGGCCCCTTGCGCAATTTATTCATATCCGCGTCGTGGGGGGGAACCGTATCGTGCATACCCTGTCCAGTCCTGTCGTCAGCGGCGTCTGCCTAGCAAGCGTCGCGGGCAGTAGTAAGGCTGGAATCGGCGAGACCGAACAGCGCTAGCCCTTGAAAACATGCGGTAAATTTGCCGCGGGCAGATGTAGCAGGTCTGTATGACACATCGCAAGGCGGCGAGCGCGCCGAGGTTGCGTTTCAGGTCACAAAATGGAGCGCAGAGGCTGTTGTTTCATGCTGGTGCAACGAGCGGTGCTACCAGTTGCAGACCGCTTTCGTCTTTCAGAGCCACACCGGTCATACCGCGATTCAGCCCTTCGTGTGCCAGCCAGGCAATCTTGCTCGCTGCCTCCTCGAAGGACAAACCCGCCGCCTGGATGTTCGACACGCAGTTACGCGCAGCGTCCGTCAGACCCGGCTGTGGTGCGAAGGTCAGGTAGGCACCGAGACTCTGCGGCGCCGAGAGACCCGGACGTTCGCCGATCAGCATGATCGTCATCCGGGCTCTCAATAATGCACCGATCTCGTCGCCGAGCGCGACCCTGGCGCCGCCGGCAACCACGACAGCGCCGATCCCGCCCCCCGCCAATTTGGGCATTAAGGCACCCAGCAGGCCAAGCGCGTGCGCATTGACCGCAGCCGGAGACAGGCCGTCCGCAATCACGATCACCAGATCGCACGCGGCGCTGTCGCGCCCTTCAAGCAACTCCCGTGACTCGCGAGACAGTCGGCGGCCGAGATCAGGACGCTTGAGATAGTCGGCCCGATCCGCGACCTGGCTCGTCACCACCAGCGCGCTCGTCCCCAGCCCGGCCAGCGCAGCCGCAATGGCTTCAGCCTCGAAGGGCGCATGGACCGCGTCACGTGCGCGGGCATGGTCGAGCGTGAAATCAAGCAGGGCCCGCGTGGTCAGGCTAGCGCCGGCCCGGCCGAGCCCGACACGCGCCGGCGTCAACGCCCGCAGCTCCGCGAGGGAGCGCTGCGGCACCGGCGGCGTCACATCATTCCGATCTGTCATGACGCCAGCCTATCGCTCATTCGGCCGGAACGGCAGCGTCCTGCAGTTTCAGCGAATAATAGGACGCGTTGGTCTGACCACCGGACGCATCGCGGGCAAAGTTGATCAGGTGGTGCGCCACCATGATCCCGCTGATGAGATACTCGATCTCGCCGCGCGCCAGCCGACGGAGCGCAAATTTCCAGAACGCCCGCTTGTAATCGCCGAGCACACCGACCTTCCAGAAGATGTTGCGCAGCATGACCAAACCGAGACGAATGCTCTTCCAGGTCAGCATGGCGCCGATCGGCGGCTTGATCCGGTTGGGATAGGTGTGGCGGATCTGGTATTCGAAACGCTCGAGCAGTTTTTCTGGCACATAGGCACTGCCCATGGCGCGCCGCCAGCTTTTCACCACGTCCTCATACGGCAACAGGAAGTCGACGTTGGAATCGCGGCCCTCGTCCTCGTTCAGGCGGCCTTCCTTCTTCAACCTGTCCCACAGCGGCGTCTGCGGCAGCGCCTGCAGCAGGTTGATGGTCAGAAGCGGAATCTGTGACGTTTCCACGAACTCGAGCAAATGCTGGCCGGTCTCGGGCTTGTCGGTATCGAGGCCGAGGATGATGCCGGACACGACTTCCATGCCAAAGCTGTTCAGCGTCTCGATCGCCTCCATGATGGGGACCATCATGTTGTGATCCTTCTTCATCGCCTTGAGGGCGACGGGATCGGGCGTCTCGATGCCGCAGAAGATCGTGCCGAACCAGGCTTCGCGCATCAGCGAAAGGATTTCCGGCCGCTTGGCGATGTTCAGCGTCGCCTCGCAGGACAGGCGCAAGACAAAACCGGTCCTCTTCTGCCACTCGACGAGATGCGGCAGCAGATCGAGTGCGGCCTTGCGGTTGCCGATGAAGTTGTCATCGACGAAATAGACCGAGCCCATGATGCCGCATTCGAGCAGCTTGTCGAGTTCGGCGGTGATCTGCTCCGGCGATTTCAGGCGCGGATTGCGCCCGTAGAGGCCGGGAATATCGCAGAACTCGCACTGATACGGACAGCCCGAGGAATACTGGATGCTGCCGAGGAAGTAGCGCGGAATATCGGCCAGTTCATAGGCCGGAATCGGAAACCTGGTCATGTCCAGACGGTCGGTGGTCTTCAGCACGACCTGCTGGTCCGGGCGCGACGTATCCTTTTCCAGGATATCGATCAGTTGATCGGTGGCATCACCGAGTTCGCCAATATGGAGATAGTCGAAAGCCGGGTAGTAATCGGGGCATGACGAGACCGACGGCCCTCCGATCGCCACCGGAAGATCGTAGGAATGCGCGCGGTAGCAGATGTCGTTCATCTGCGTACGCTGGATGTGCATGCCTGACACCAGCACAACTTCGGCCCACAGGAAATCATTGGGCGTGGCGGCGCGGATGTTCTCGTCGATGAAACGGACTTCCCAGTTCTCGGGCATATAGGCGGCAATCAGCAGCAAGCCCTGGGGAGGCATGAAGGCCTGAACGCCGTCGGTCAGAGGATATGAATATTCAAACGTACCAAATGAAGACGTGTATCGCGGAAAGACGCACAGGATGCGCCGGACCGTCTGCCTGCCCTCAGCTCTCATCAAAATTCCTCTGTGAATGCATCAGCGGTCCCCATAAGCGCTGAACCTTCAATAACGTCGCCGAGATAAAACCGTTCCACTCCTGCCGAATACTTTGAGCGATCTAATCACGGCGTCCGAATCTGGGCCAGAATTTCTTCAAGATTGTGGCGGGCGGTGACAAGGTCGTGACCAGCTCCGCACAAGTGCGCACAAAGCGCCAAGCCTTATGACGGTTTATTGACGTCAGGCGATCAGACGCGCGGCCAGATCGGGCAGCAGGCCTTCCTGATCGCGGATGCGAAGGTCCGCTCCGGCGAGCCCGACCCGTTGCAGCCAGTCGTCGAACTCCGGTGCGCGTTTGAGCCCAAACAGGTCGCGGATATAGAGCGCATCGTGAAATGACGTCGACTGGTAGTTCAGCATCACATCGTCGGCGCCGGGGACGCCCATCACGAAAGTCACACCGGCCGCGGCCAGCAGCGTCAGCAGATTGTCCATGTCGTCCTGATCGGCTTCGGCATGGTTGGTGTAACAGACGTCGACGCCCAGCGGCAGGCCAAGCAGCTTGCCGCAGAAATGATCCTCCAGCCCGGCACGGATGATCTCCTTGCCGTCATAGAGATATTCGGGGCCGATGAAGCCGACGACGCTGTTCACCAGCAATGGGTCGAACGCCCGGGCCACGGCATAGGCCCGCGCTTCCAAAGTCTGCTGATCGACGCCGTGATGGGCGTTGGCCGACAGAGCCGAGCCCTGCCCGGTCTCGAAATACATGACGTTCTGGCCAAGCGTGCCACGTTTCAGCGAAAGCCCGGCGGCATGAGCTTCCTTCAGGATCGCCAGATCGATGCCAAAGCTCTTGTTGGCGGCCTCGGTCCCGGCGATCGACTGAAACACCAAATCGACCGGGGCACCCTGATTGATGAGATCAAGACTGGTCGTGACATGGGTGAGCACGCAACTCTGGGTCGGAATATCTAGCTTGGTGACGACATCGTCGAGCAGCCGCACCAGCCCGCCCAGCACCGCCGGATCGTCGCTCGCCGGATTGATGCCGATACAGGCATCGCCGGAGCCCAGCATCAGCCCGTCGAGAATGGATGCCGTGATGCCCCTGATATCGTCGAACGGGTGGTTCGGCTGCAACCGCACGCTCATGCGCCCGCGCAACCCGATCGTATTGCGAAAGCGCGTGATCACCTCGCACTTCCTGGCCACCAGGATCAGGTCCTGATTGCGCATCAGCTTCGAGACCGCGGCGGCCATCTCCGGCGTGATGCCGCGGGCGACGGTCTGAAGGACTTGCGGCGTGGCCGCGTCTGACAGCAGCCAGTCACGAAAGCCGCCGACGGTCAGCGACGAGATCGTGGAGAATGCGGCGGCATCATGCGTATCGACGATAAGACGCGTGACCTCGTCGTCCTCGTAGGGCACCACCATTTCCTGCAGGAATTGCCTGAGCGGTACGTCGGCGAGCGCCATCCGCGCCGCGATCATCTGCTCGGCGGTCTCGGCTGCAATCCCGGCCAACCTGTCGCCGGAGCGCGGCGGCGTTGCCTTGGCCATGAGGTCGCGCAGATCCGCGAAGACATGCGTATGGTCACCGATGGCGTGGCGATAGATCATGGCCGGATTGTTGGATATTCGCCGGAGGCTGTCTAGACGTGCCGCCCCGCGGCAACGCCCGACGACCACGCCCACTGGAAGTTGAAGCCGCCGAGATGGCCGGTGACATCGATGACTTCGCCGATGAAATATAGCCCCGGCACTGATGTCGCTTCGAACGTTTTTGATGACAGTTCTGTGGTGTCCACACCGCCAAGCGTCACCTCGGCCGTGCGATAGCCCTCGGTACCGTTCGGACGCACGCGCCATTCCTTCACTGCCGCGGCCACGGAGGCCAGCAGCTTGTCCGAAAAATCCGCCAGCCGCGGTGGGCCGGTGATCTTGTCGGCGATCATCTGGGCCAGTCGCTTGGGCAGGAGGTCGCCAAGCACGGTCGCCAGTTCCTGCCGCGGACGTTCGCGGCGTGCCTCCTTCAAGGCGGCGAGCATATCGCGCGTCGGCGCCATGTCGATGACGACATCGAGCCCGTCGCGCCAATAGGACGAGATCTGCAGGACCGCCGGACCGCTGAGACCGCGATGGGTAAACAGTAGCGCCTCGTCGAATTTGGTCTTTCCGACACTGACCACGGCATCGACGGCAACGCCAGCGAGGTCCTTGAATTGTGCAAGCGCCGCAACGTCGAAGGTCAGCGGCACCAGCGCTGCCCGCGGCGCGATCATCTTCAGCCCGAACTGCTGCGCCAGCTTGTAGCCGAAGGCACTTGCACCCATTTTCGGGATCGACGGCCCGCCGGTGGCGACGACCAGCGACTGGCTGCGATACTCGCCCTGATCGGTGGCGACCACAAAGCCGCTCTCGTTCTTCGTCACGCCGAGAATGCCGACGCCGAGCCGCATCTGCACGTCGCTGCGTCGGTTTTCGTCCAGCAGCATGTCGATGATCTGCTGGGACGAGCCATCGCAGAACAATTGCCCGCGCGTCTTCTCGTGATAGACGATGCGATATTTTTCGACCAGCGCGATGAAGTCCTGCTGGGTGAAGCCCTTCAGTGCGGATTTGCAGAATTGCGGATTCTGCGACAGGAAATTCGCCGGCGTCGTATGCAGGTTGGTGAAATTACAGCGCCCGCCGCCGGAGATGCGGATCTTCTCGCCCGGCGCCCTCGCCTGCTCCAGCAGCATCACCGAGCGACCGCGTTGCCCCGCAATGCCGGCGCACATCAGGCCGGCCGCACCGGCACCGAGAATGACGATGTCGGCCGTGTTATGCGCGCGACGGACGATGGTCATTCCAGCAGCAGCACATCGACGGCAACGGCGAGCTTCTGCTTGCGGGCCCCAACGATCACACCATCGACCGGCGACACGTCGGAGAAGTCGCGGCCGATCGCTAGCACGATGTGATCGTTCTCGACCAAAATGTCGTTGGTCGGATCGAAGCCTATCCAGCCGAGTTCCTCGCCGCACCAGACCGACACCCAGGCATGGGTCGCGTCGGCGCCCTGCAGGCGTTCCTTGCCCGGCGGGGGAATGGTACGCAGATAGCCGCTGACATAGGCAGCAGGCAGGCCGAGGCCGCGCATGCCCGCAATCATGATATGCGCAAAATCCTGACAGACACCGTGGCGCTTATCCAGCACCTCCTGCAACGGCGTCGAAATCACGGTGGCCTTCGGATCGTATTTGAACTCGGTGCGGATGCGGTGCATCAGGTCGACGGCGCCGGCGAGAATCCCGCGGCCTTCAGTAAAGCTCACCGCCGCATAGTCCGTGACGGCATCGATGATCGGCACCAGCGGACTGGCGAAGACATAGCCGATCGGCGAGGCACCGCTGAGGTCGCTGGAATCGAACGCCGCCTCGCGGACGCTCTCCCAGGAAGGGCTATCGTCGCCGCGCCCCGGCGCAAAACGTTCGACATAGACGCGCGACCGGCTGTCGATGCGCAGCATCTTGTGCGGGGTTTCGATCAGAACGCTTTCCGTCGGCGTGCCGAAGAAATCCGTCCGCATGGCGCGGGCCGCCGGCAGCGGCTTGATATCGACGCTATGCGAGACCAGTTGCTGACCAGCGCTGCTATTGGGTTGCAGCCGCAGCGAGCAGCGCGCATAGCTCACCGGGCTCTCATAGCTGTAGGTCGTGACATGGCGGATTTCGTAGATCACGCCAGCCCCGTGAGCTTTTCCGGGCGCGATGCGCTGGCGCCATGCGGGAAGTAATGCAGGCCGATGGAATCCGCGAGCGTGAGCAGATCCTGCTCCAGCGCAAACAGTGACTTGGTATGAATCTCGGATGCCTCGCCGGTGACCAGCGACGAGCGCAGCGCCACCGCCAGCCGCTGCGGCCGTTCCATCAGGCCGTTTTCCTTCAACGTCGGGAGGCTGGCAATGTGATCGTTCAGTGCCGAGACCTGGAATGCCACCGAGCGCGGATTATAGGGATCGAGCACCACGAGATCGCGCACCGGCGCAAGTAGCGGGCCGACCAGATAGCGCGAACGATAGGTGATCTGGCAATCCACCAGCGTCAGCAGGATATCGAGATCGTCACTCGTCGCGTCGTCGGACGCGAATTGCCGCGCAAAGCGCGTGGTGTTGATGGCGCGTTCGGCACGGCGGCCCATTTCGAGGAAACGCCATCCGGCGGCACGGTTCATGTTTTCCTGCGCGAGACCGGCGAAGCTCGCCAGTTCCTGCAAGGTCAGCTCGGCCGCACTGACGACGTCATCGTCATCTTCGACGTCATGCGCAAGCCGCTCGGCCATTTCGGTGATGACCTGCCAGGCGTCGGGGGACAGCCGTTCGCGCAGCGAGGTTGCGGTCCGCAATGCCGAGCGCACCAGCGATAGCGCTGAGCCAAACTGCTCCTCACCCTGCAATGCCTGGGCCGCGATCTTGGCCGGCTGGGAGCGCGAGGTGAGCGATGTCGCGCCCCAGGTCATCAGCATGCGCTGGATGCGCTCGATCGATTGCTGCCCGGTGGCGCCGCCCTTGCCGGGATCGCGCTGCGGCACGCTGAGTGCACGGATCAGACGCAGCGTGGACTCCGCGCGCTCGAGATAGCGCCCGAGCCAGAACAGATTGTCGGCGGCGCGGCTCGGCACCCAGCCGGCGATGCGGCGGATACGCACATTGTCGACGGCCGGCAGTAGCGTCGAGGCAGCAACGGCCTTGTCGGCCACCACCCAGACGTCGGCGGCGCGCGCGCCGGCGCCCATCGATACAGCGCGCGCATCGGGTTGATCGGCGATCCGGCAGAAGCCACCGGGCATGATGGTCCAACCGTCCGGTGTCGCCGCCGCGAAGACGCGCAGCACGAACGGACGCGGCGCGAGCCGGCCATTGTCCCAGACCGGCGTGGTCGAGAGCTGCACCAGCTCCTGCCCGACATAATCGACGCCGCGATTGGCAATCGCCGCCTTCAGACGCTCGCGCTCGCTTGGCGAGAGCTGCGACGGCAGCACCGGCGAGTAGCCAGGGAAGCCCGGCACCGCTCCGCCATAGGCACCTTCGATGGCAAAGTCATCGAGCCGCGCCAGCACTTCCTCGCGCGCCGATTTCTGGCCGCACCACCAGGTCGCGATATGCGGCATCTTGAGTGGTTCGCCGAGCAGCTTCCGGCTCAAGCTTGGCAGGAAGCCGAGCAGCGCGCGCGCTTCCATCACGCCGGAGCCAGGCATGTTGGCGACGACGACGCCATTCTTTCTGACAACGTCGATCAGCCCGGGCACACCGAGTTGCGACGAGGCATCGAGCTCCAGCGGGTCGAGCGAATTGGCATCCACGCGGCGCAGCAGCACATCAAGACGCTTCAAGCCGGCCACAGTGCGGATATGCACGCGATCACCGGAGACTGCGAGGTCATCGCCTTCCACCAGCAGGAAGCCGAGATAGCGCGCCAGCGTCGCATGTTCGAAATAGGTCTCGCTGAACGGCCCGGGCGACAGCAGGCCGACGCGCGGTTCGTCACGATCGGCCGACGCGCGCAGACTGTCGCGGAAGGCTTCGAAGAACGGCGCGACGCGCTCGACATTCATCGACTTGTAGAGGTCGGTAAAGGCACGCGACAGCACCAATCGGTTTTCCAGCGCATAGCCCATGCCGGACGGCGCTTGTGTGCGATCGCCGAGCACCCACCAGCGGCCATCGGGACCGCGGCCGAGATCGGCCGCATAGACGTTGAGATAGCGGCCGCCCGGCGGCTTCACGCCGCGCATTGCCCGCAGATATTCGGAGCTGCCGGCAATCGCCGCAGCCGGGATCGCGCCGGACGCGACAAGGCTGGCGTCGCCATAGAGGTCGCCGAGAATCTTCTCCAGCAACTCCGCGCGCTGCGTCATTGCCGCTGAGATCTGCAGCCATTCGGATTCGTCGATCAACAGCGGCACATGGCTGAGTGGCCAGATCCGGTCGGCGATTTCGCCGGGCGCGCGGTAGGTGACGCCGGCTTCCCGGAGATGACGGTCGGCAGAGCCGAAGCGGCGTTCGATCTCCGCGGGCGCCATGGCGCCGAAGGCCTCGAAGAACCGCGTCCAGACCTCCCGCGGCGTGCCGTCCTGGGCGATGAATTCGTCGGGAATCCCGGGCAGCCGCTCGTAGTCGCGGGTCCATTGCGCGACTTTACGATGTCCCGGACGGGGCTTTTTCCCCTGACCGGCCTGTCCCGTCATTCCGACTCTCCAGCCCAAACTGCCTGCATTCTCAATGCAGGAGAGGCGTTCGCAAGTCGAGGGTCAATGGGAATTCAAGTGTGCGTTCTGCCCTTGGCGGGGCGATTTCGCCGGGCGTGTGGCCGATCTCCTCGAAACGGGCCAGCCGCCGGGCCTCCGCCTCATAGGCATTGACCGGTTTTGTCTCGTAATTGCGGCCGCCGGGATGCGCCACATGATAGACGCAACCGCCAAGCGACCGCCGATTCCAGCTGTCATAAATATCGAACACCAGCGGCGCATGGACCGGAATCGTCGGGTGCAGGCCGGACGCCGGCTGCCAGGCCTTGAAGCGGACGCCGGCGACCACCTCGCCGGCCCGGCCGGTATCGGTCATCGGCAGCGCCCGGCCGTTGCAGGTAATGATGTGCCGCCCCGGCGTGAAGCCATTGGCCTTCAATTGCAACCGCTCCACCGAGGAATCGACATAGCGCACGGTGCCACCGGCAGACCCCTCCTCGCCCAGCACGTGCCACGGCTCCAGCGCCTGCCGGACTTCCAGCGTCACGCCGCCATAGGTGACATGGCCGAAGACGGGGAAGCGGAATTCGAGCTGGGCTTCGAACCACTCTTTCGAGAATTCGTAGCCGGACCGGCCGAGTTCACTCAGCACGTCCTGGAAATCCTCCCAGAGGAAATGCGGCAGCATGAAGCGATCATGCAGCGCCGTGCCCCAGCGGACGAATTTGCCATCCTGCGGCGCGCGCCACATCTTCGCGATCAGCGCGCGGATCAGGAGCTGCTGCGCCAGCGACATGCGCGGATCGGGCGGCATCTCAAGCGCACGGAATTCGACGAGACCCAAGCGACCCGTCGTGCCATCGGGCGAATAGAGCTTGTCGATACAGATTTCGGCGCGATGGGTATTGCCGGTGATATCGACGAGGATGTGCCGGAACAGCCGATCGACCAGCCACAGCGGCGCCTTCTCGCCGGGCGGCGGCACCTGCGCCAGTGCGATCTCCAGTTCATAGAGACCGTCATGCCGTGCTTCGTCGATGCGCGGTGCCTGACTGGTCGGACCGATGAACATGCCGGAGAACAGATAGGACAGCGATGGATGGCGCTGCCAATACAGCACGAGGCTCTTCAGGAGATCCGGCCGGCGCAGGAAGGGCGAGTCCGCCGGCGAGCTGCCGCCGACCACCACGTGATTGCCACCACCGGTGCCGGTGTGACGACCATCGAGCAGAAACTTGTTGGCGCCGAGCCGCGTCTTCGCGGCCTCCTCATAGAGAAACGTCGTGGTATCGACGGCCTCGCGCCAGCTCGAGGCCGGATGGATGTTGATCTCCAGCACGCCGGGATCGGGCGTCACCTTGATGACCTCGACGCGCGGATCGAACGGCGGCGGATAGCCTTCGACATGCACCTGCATCTGCAGTTCTTCGGCCGTCGCCTCCAGCGCCGTCACCAGTTCGAGATAATCTTCAAACTTCTCGACCGGCGGCATGAAGGCACAGAGAATGCCGTCGCGAATTTCAATCGACATCGCCGTGCGTACGCCGCCGGAACGAATCTGCTGCTCCTGGACGTATTGTGCGGCAGGCTGGTTTTCCGCCGACGCGATTTCGTCGAACACCGGCATGTCGCCGCGCGGCTCCAGCGGATCCTGCTCGACGATGAACGGGTATTCCTCTTCGGTGAGGTGCGGCAGCGACGACAACGGCAAGCGCAGGCCCATCGGTGAATCGCCGGGTGTCAGAAACAGGTTGCCGCGGCGCAGCTTCCACCGCTCGGACCGCCAGCGTCTGTCGGCGGCCGTCTCCGCATTCCAGCGCTGGATCGGCAGCACGAACCCCTTCGGCCTGTCGAGGCCATGTTCGAAGACCCGCGCCATGCGCGCGCGTTCCTCCGGATCGGGCAATTTGGAGTCGCCGGGCACGACATTGTTCGGCAGGTTCGATTCCTTCTGCTCCCAATAGACGGGATCCTCGAAGGCCGGGATGACATAGTCCTTCGGCAGGCCAAGCCGCCGCGCCGTGCCTTCGGCGAAGCGCTCGGCGCCGCCGATATCGGCGCTGCGCGGGCCTTCGATCCGTGAGATCAGCGCATCATTCTTCCAGATCGGCACGCCGTCCTTGCGCCAATACAGGCCGAACGCCCAGCGCGGCAGGCTCTCGCCGGGATACCATTTGCCCTGCCCGTAATGCATCAGGCCACCGGGCGCAAAACGCGTACGCAGGCGACGGATCAGATCGTCGCCGAGGCCGCGCTTGGTCGGCCCGACGGCCGCCGTATTCCACTCCGGCGATTCCATATCGTCGACCGACACGAAGGTCGGCTCGCCGCCCATGGTGAGACGCACGTCATGCGCCTTCAGATCGGCATCGACCTTCTCACCGAGTGCATCGAGCCTGGCCCAGGATTCATCGGAGAACGGCTTGGTGATCCGCGGCGCCTCGCGAATACGTTTGACGCCCATCGCGAACGCGAACTCGACTTCGGCAAAGCCGGCCATGCCGGAGATCGGCGCCGCCGACCGGAAATGCGGTGTCGCCGCGACGGGGACATGCCCCTCGCCCGTCAGCATGCCTGAGGTCGCGTCGAAGCCGACCCAGCCGGCGCCGGGGATATAGACTTCGGCCCAGGCGTGCAGGTCGGTGAAGTCGGCTTCGACTTCAGGCGGGCCTTCGATCGGATCGATGTCCGGGCGCAACTGAATGAGATAGCCGGAGACAAAACGCGCGGCGAGGCCGAGATGGCGCAGCGTCTCGATCAGGAGCCACGCAGAGTCGCGGCATGAGCCCGCGCCGGACAGCAGCGTCTCTTCCGGAGACTGCACGCCGGGCTCCATGCGGATGATGTAGTTGACCTTCTCGCGCAGGCGCGCATTGAGATCGACGAGGAAGTTCACCGTGTTCGGCGCTTCCTTCGCGATCTCCGCCATATAGGCCGTGAAGCACGGCCCTGGCTCCGTCGTCGCCATATAGGGCGCGAGTTCGCTCTTCAGGTCGTCGGTATAGGCGAAGGGAAACGTTTCGGCATAGGGCTCGACGAAGAAGTCGAACGGATTGATCACCGTCATCTCGGCGGTGAAGTCGACCTCGATCTTCAGTTCATTCGCCGGTTCCGGGAAGACGAAGCGCGCCAGCCAGTTGCCTTGCGGATCCTGCTGCCAGTTCACGAAGTGATTGGTCGGCGTGACCTTCAGCGAATAGCTCAGAATCGGCGTGCGCGCATGCGGCGCGGGTCGCAGCCGGATGGTCTGCGGCCCCAGCGTGATCGGCCGATCATATTTGTAATGGGTGACGTGGTTCAGTGCGACGAAGATCGACACAGTGGCGCAACTCCAGCAGCTTTTTTAAGCAGAACACCGGAGGTGCCAGGGATCAAGCTCTAACAACGGGCACGATGTGCCTCGATTGGGGGCGCTTCACCTAACTCAGCCCTCATGGTGAGGAGCGCGCCGCTTGGCGCGCGTCTCGAACCCTGAATCGAAGTGCTGGGCCATCCTTCGAGAAGCGGCGCAAGTGCGCCGCTCCTCAGGATGAGGACGGAGCAGCGGTCACCCTCACATCGTCGCGCCCAAGACCCAAGGCGCGAACTCCGCGCCGCCGAAATCGAAGCTCTCGCTCTTGGTCGGGGCGCCGGAGGCGGTCTTGAGCATCAGCTCGAAAATACGCTGGCCGCATTCCCCGACCGTCTCGTCGCCATCGAGGATGGTTCCGCAATTGATGTCCATGTCCTCTTCCATCCGCTTGAACATCGGCGTGTTGGTGGCGAGCTTGATGGACGGCGCCGGCTTGCAGCCGAACACGCTGCCGCGGCCGGTGGTGAAGCAGACGAGATTGGCGCCGCCGGCGACCTGCCCTGTCGCAGCGACGGGGTCGTAGCCGGGCGTATCCATGAACACAAAACCCTTCTTGGTGATCGTCTCGGCATAGTTCAGCACATCGACGAGATTGGTCGAGCCGGCCTTGGCCATAGCGCCCAAAGATTTTTCCAGAATGGTGGTGAGGCCGCCGGCCTTGTTGCCGGGGCTCGGATTGGCGTTCATCTCGGCGCCCTCGCGTTCGCAATAAGCATCCCACCAGCGCATCAGCCCGACCAGCTTCTCGCCGACCTCGCGCGACACCGCGCGGCGCGTCAGCAGATGCTCGGCGCCATAGGTCTCCGGCGTTTCCGACAGCACCACGGTGCCGCCATGGCGCACCAAGAGATCGCTCGCCGCGCCGAGCGCCGGATTGGCGGATATGCCCGAATAGCCATCGGAGCCGCCGCATTGCAGGGCCACCGTCAACTCGCTGGCAGAGACTTCCTCGCGCGTGACCTTGTTGGCATCGGCCAGCACTTCATTGACGAAGGCTACGCCGGCCTCGGTGGTCTTGCGGGTGCCGCCGATCTCCTGGATCTGCATCTCGCGCAAGCGCCCGGCGAGCTTCTGCTCCTGCATCAAGCCGCCGATCTGGTTGATCTCGCAACCGAGGCCGAGCACCACCACGTGGGAGAAGTTCACGTGCCGCGCGTAGCCGCCGAGAGTTCGTCGCAGCAGCGTCAGCGGTTCGTCCTGCGTCATGCCGCAGCCGGTCTTGTGGGTGAGCGCGACGACGCCATCGACATTGGGATAGTCGGCGAGCGGATTGTGCCCGGTGAAGGGATTCTTCTTGAACACGTCGGCAACCATGCTGGCGACATGGGCGCTGCAATTCACCGAGGTGAGGATGCCGATATAGTTGCGCGTGGCGACGCGGCCATCGCTGCGCCTGAGGCCCATGAAGGTGGCGGGCAGATCGAAATTCGGCGTCGGCTTGACGTCGACACCGTAAGCATAGTCGCGGTCGAAATCGCCCATGCCCATGTTCTGCGTATGGACATGCTGGCCGGGCGCGATCGGCTGGGTGGCAAAGCCGATGATCTGCCCGTAGCGGCGGATTTCCTCGCCGGTGGCGATGGGCCGGATCGCGACCTTGTGGCCCGCGGGGATGCGTTCCGACGTCACGACGCCTGTCGTCACCTCGATACCGGGCAGCAGCGTGGTGCGCGCGATCAATACGGCGTCGTTGTCATGCAGACGAATGACGGGAGATGGAACCATCGGGATTTCCTCGCGCGCGTTTTGTGGTCTGGCAGACCTCTTGTTTGGAATGACTCTAGCTGAAAGAAGCAGGCGGCGTCAGCCCTGCTTTGGGCCATGATGACGCCGATCAGACATGCGTCATCGCCCCCATTGTTTGCGGCGCGGGGGCGCCGTCGTCGCTTGCATTCCCACCCTCTTGCGAGAGGGCGTGCGGAACGCCGGGTGCCCGTTGCCCCCTTGGGCCTGATGCGAATGCGGACTTCCGCAGGTTAGTGTGCATCAGGACTTTCGGAGGCGCCGAGCAAGTGCCCGACGTTCCGCCTGCGGTGTTTTTTCGGTTGCCTGCACATCTGCCATGGCGAACGGTCCCATCACCAAAATTAATGTCCCAGGGCGGAGGGACAGGGTAGCCGCAAAGCACTTGGCCGAACGCGTTTCGATTTGGTCGTCCGTCACACTGCCCAGAGAGTCTTTCCATCCCAAGGTCGGTCGTCTCCTTGCCAGTGGCAGTGCTGGCGCAGATCCGTCCTGCCCGAAGACAGACGTTCCCCCATGAACCGCGTGACGCCGCATCTCCGGCGTCCACCGCATCCCACCCCGCGAACGTGACGATCGCGATCGCCCCTCTCGGTGGGGCAGGACGAAGGGGAATATAAACCTGATGGGGATGTTGTCAACGGGAGATAGGAAAAAATGTTTAGGGCCGTCTTAGCGCCCCACACTGTCATTCCGGGGCGCGGGCGCGCCTTCGCGCACGCGAACCCGGAATCCCGACCTGCTTTGCGCTGAACACTCTGAGATTCCGGGCTCAGTCCGGCCCGCTTCGCGGTCCGTCCTGCCCCGGAATGACAGTGGGGGCAACGCCCCCGGAATGACGCCCAACTACTGCGGCTGCGGTCCCAGACTTGCGGCAAGCTCGGCCCAGACCGGCGCCTCTTCCTTGTAGAGCGCCTGGCTCGCCTCCAGCGTCATCGGGCCCTCGTCGATACCCTGGCTCTTGAGCAGCTCGCGAACGCGATCGCTCTTGCCGGCGCCAACGAACAGCGCGGACAGTTTTGCGACCACCTCCGGCGGCGTCTTCGCCGGAGCAACGCAGCCCTGAAAGGTCAGTAAGCTGTGCGCGCGTGAGGTTGCGCCCTGTTCGAGGAATGTGCCGACGTCGGGAAGATCCTTGATGCGGCGGCGCGACACCGCAACGGCGCGCGCTTTCCCGGTTTGCAGCACCGGCAATGCCGCGGCATAGCTGCCGATGCCGGCATCGATCGACCCACCGGCGAGATCCTGCCACATCGGCGCCTCGCCGCGATAATGCACCGCCTCCATCTTCAGCCCATACTGCTTGTTGAGCTCGACGATGACCATATGCGCGAAGGAGCCGGACGCATATGTGCCGACATTCACCTTCTCGGCCTTGCGCGCATAGTCGATGAAGTCCTTCAGCGTCTTTGCGCCGACCTTCTCGCTCACCATCAGCGGCAGGCTGCCGCCCGGCATCACCGCGACCCAGGCGAAGTCCTGCGGGACACTGTATTTGATGTCCTTGATGAGAACGGGATTGAGCATATAGGCGGTGGTGTTGCAGATCATCAGCGTGTGGCCGTCGGGATCGGAGCGTTTCAGCTCCATCGCTGCGACAGCGCCGCCGGCACCGGCCTTGTTCTCGACCACAACGGTCTGCCCGAGTTCACGCGACAGATACTCGCCGTAAACGCGCGAGAATTGATCGGTCTGGCCGCCGGCCGCGGAGCCCGCGAGAATCTTGATCGGCTTGGTCGGCCAGCTATTGGCGCGGACGAGTGACGGCGCACTCAACAATGCAGCAGCGCCTGCGCCCGCGGTGACGAATTGGCGTCGATTGAGCAGACGCAAGTTGTTTCGCACGATCATCCTCCCGATTTGATCTTATCTCTGCGGATAAGTGTATCGAGTATGACCGGCTTCGCCTGCGAAGGCAAAGCAGAGTGACACGCACAGATGTTCTAAGAACACATGCAGTAACGCCGCCTCCGGCCTGCATGCCATCAGCCGGAATATTGCCCGGCAGTTGGCGGCGCGTCACGGCTTCGGTGGAAAATGCGTTCGCCAATGCTGCGCGACATCGATGCCGCGGCAGAACCATACGCCATCATGCGCGCTCATATGTTCAAGCATCTTGATGAGCCCGCCAACACGGCCAGGACGGCCGATCAAGCGGTCATGCAAACCGATGGACAGCAGTTTCGGCGCGCCGGCGACGCCTTCCGCGTAGAGAACATCGAACGCATCGCGCATGTAAGTGAAGAACTGCTCGCCGGTCGAAAAACCTGAATTCTCGTTGAAGCGATTGTCGTTGGATTCATAAGAGTACGGCACGACGAGAAACGGGCCGTGCTCGGTCTTCACCCAGTAGGGCAGCTCATCCGCGAGCGAGTCGCGGTCATAGAGAAAGCCGCCCTCCTCCGCGAGCAGCCGCCGCGTGTTGGGACCGGGACGTCCGGTCATCCAGCCGAGCGGGCGGCTACCGGTCAGCTCGGTGAGTATCTCGATCGCCTTGCGGATATGCGCACGCTCGGTCGCTTCATCCACATGGCAATAGTCGATCCAGCGATAGCCATGACTCACCATCTCGTGGCCGCGCGCGACGCAGGCTCTCGCCAGTTCCGGATTTTGCTCCATCGCCCGCGCGACGCCGAGAATGCTGACCGGTGCCTTGAAGCGATCGAGAATATCGAGAATGCGCCAGGCGCCGCGACGGCCGCCATATTCGAACACGGACTCCACCAGCGGAACGCGAACGCCCTCTTTCGTCGGCACGCCGATGTCATTCAGCATGCCTTCGGAGACTGCATCGCCATTCGCCAGCGTAGCCTCGCCGCCACCTTCGATATTCAGGCTGATGCTGACCGCAATCTTCGCGCCGTTCGGCCAGCGCGGATCGGGTGACGTGGCGCCGTAACCGACGAGATCGCGCGCCTGCATCGGTTCAGGACGGATGTCGCCGGGCTTCATCGCTGCAAATTCGGACATAGGGCCTCCGGAATGGCTCGGTCGAGTGGCACGGTGCAGGCATCATAACCGAAGAACCAGTCGGTCTCGGTCGGGCCATGCATCCATGAATTGGCGATGGAGATCTGCTGGATGTCGGCGACCCGCGGGATTCGGATCATCGTGTAATGCGCGAAAGCCGTGGCGGAATCGCCGAACTCGGCGATGCAGCGGCTGAGGATCGCGGCGTCCTCGATGGCCGCCGAGCCGCCGGCCGCCATGAATGGACGCACCGCATGGCAGGCATCGCCCATCAGCACCACGCGGCCCTTGTGCCAGGTGTCGTTGCGCGGTCGGTCGAAGATCGGCCACACGGTGACATCTTCCGCCGCTTCCGCCGCGCGCCTGAGATCGGGATGCGCACTGTCGAAGGCGGCAATGAATTCGTCGCGGTCGCCCTTCACCGGTGAACCGTCGCCGTCCCAGCGCGCCATCGGCAGCGCCGCCATGACATAGACCTCGTTGCGGTCGGGCGTCATATAGTAAGCGAGCGTATGCCGGTCGGGCGCCCACCACTTGGTACAGTCGTCGATAGGGTCACCCTTGATGCGGCTCGCCGGAAACACCGCGCGCGGTGCAGAACGCCCGATGAAGCGTGGCTCTTCCGCGCCAAGGATGAGTTCGCGGGTGATGGAGCGAATGCCATCAGCGCCGATGGCGATATCGGCTTCCGCGCTTGTGCCGTTCTCGAAACTCAAAATGAGCGCGTCGCCGCGCTCCTCGATGCCGGTGAGCTTGTGGCCGAAACGGATGGTGCCGGGCGCGAGCGGTCGCTGCAGCAACTGATGCAGATCGGCACGGTGGATGTTGACAAAAGGGCCGCCAAAACGCGCTTCGCATGCCGCGTCGAAATCGAGCCTGTAGAGCTGTTCGCCCGTGTCCCATGCGCGGCTGAGAAACGCATCGGGGCGAATACCGGTGGCGGCGAAGGCGTCTTCGAGGTCGAGCCGGCGCAGCACCTTCGAAACGTTGGCGCCGAGAATGATGCCGGCGCCGATGCGCGAAAAACTCGGCGACTGCTCATAGACCGCGACCGGGAAGCCGGCGCGCTGCAGCAGCCCCGCCACCGTCAATCCGGCGAGACCCGCGCCGAGAACGGCGATCCGTGTTCCGCGATCCATCTCTCACCTCGTTCCAGCGGCGCCACAGCGTCCGGGTAGCACATCATTCGATAGCGAATGATTTCGCATAGAACGGGCCGATCGCGACTGTCAAGCGACGGCCTGAGCCGCCTCAGAAACGAGCCATATGCGCGGATTTTACGCGGAATTTCATTTATCTCGATGAGTTTTTGGGCAGCGCCGCCGTTGATCTTCATCAAGGCCGCCCTTAGGATTTATTCGATTGCGAATGAATTTGAACGCGCCGCTTGCGCACCGAAAGCCGGCCTCCTCCTCACCCGCCACTGAAGGTCAGACCATGAAATTCCGCGCTCGCCTCACCGCCGCCCTGCTCGCGACCCTGGCTACGGCCGGCGTCTCCACCGCGCAGGCTGCCGAGATCAATTTCATCACCGATTTCGGCTTCAACGGCCGCCACGCTTATTTCTACGTCGCCCGCGAGAAGGGCTACTACAAGGCCGAGGGCTTCGACGTGACCTTCGTGCGCGGCCAGGGCTCGGCCGACGCCATCAAGAAGGTTGCTGCCGGCGTCGCGACCTTCGGCTTCGCCGATGCCGGTTCGCTGGTGCTGGCGCGCGGCAATGACGGCGTGCCGGTGAAGCTGGTCTCCGTGGTCTATGCGAAGCCGCCGCAGGCGATCTTCGCCATCAAGGGCAGCGGCATCAATTCGCCGAAGGATCTCGAAGGCAAGACCGTCGCCGACACCGCATCAAGCTCGGTGCGCCTGCTGTTCCCGGCTTTCGCCAAGGCCGCCGGCATCGACGCCAGCAAGGTGAAGTGGGTGGTCGCCGAAGGCTCGGCGCTGCCGTCGCTGCTCGCCAATGGCCGCGCGGATGCGATCTGCCAGTTCTCGGTCGGCGAGCCGCTGATTGCAGCAGCCGTGGCGCCGAAGGAAGTCACCCGCATCAATTACGCCGACTCCAATCTCGATTATTACGGCAACGGCCTGATCGCCTCCGAGGAGATGATCGCGAAGAGCCCGGATCAGGTGAAGGCCTTCGTCCGCGCCACCATCAAGGGCATGAAGGACGCCTTCGCCAATCCGGCGGAAGCCGCCTCCATCATGGCGAAGTATCAGAAGGAGCTCGCACCTGCCGTGATCGAAGGCGAGACCAGGCTGGTGAAGGAACTCGCGGAGGTGAAGGGATCGCTCGGCCATATCGAGCCGAAGAGCATCGCCAGCACCGTCGATGTGATGTCGGCCAACTTCACGCTGAAGAATCCCGTGAAACCGGAAGACCTGTTCGCGCCGGGCTTCATCGACTGATGACGGCGATCCCCGCACACAATGATGCGCCGTCGCGGACTGCCGCGGCGGTGGTTCCTGCGATCGACCTCAAGGGCGTCATCAAGACCTATCCCGGGCGCGACGGCAAAGCCACGCATGCACTCGGCCCGGTTGATCTGCGCATCGATCCCGGCAGTTTCGTCTCGGTGGTCGGCCCATCAGGCTGCGGCAAGTCCACGCTGCTGCGCCTCGTTGCAGGGCTGGAAATGCCGGACACCGGCACCATGCAGCGCTATGGCACGCCGCTCGACGGCCCGTCGCATGAAGTCGGCATCGTGTTTCAGGAGCACGTGCTGTTTCCATGGACCAGCGTGCTCGACAACGTATTGCTTCCCGCCGACGTGCTGGCGCTGCCGAAAGCCGCCGCGCGCGAGCGTGCGCTGAAGCTGCTCGAACTCACCGGCCTGAAGGATTTCGCCCATCAGCGCCCGCAGGCACTGTCCGGCGGCATGAAGCAGCGCGCCGCCTTCTGCCGCGCCATGATCTCCGATCCGCGCCTGCTACTCCTCGACGAACCCTTTGGCGCGCTCGACGCGCTCACTCGCGAGGAATTGTCGCTCGAACTCTCGCGCCTCTGGCAGGAACTGGGCCGTGCCGCGCTGCTCATCACCCACGATATCGAGGAGGCGATCCTGCTCGGTGACCGGGTGTTGATCATGTCGGAACGCCCCGGCACCATCCGTGCCGACATCACCATCGATCTGCCGCGTCCGCGCGATGCCGACACCGTGAAGCTGCCGCGCTTCCAGGAGATCAAGAACCAGATCCGCGACGTCATCTTCAACCGGACGGGTGGCTGATCATGTCCTTCTCGCGCTTCATCGACCGCGCCGCCACGCCGCTGATCTATCTGGCGCTATTGATCGGCTGGGAACTCATCTGCGACGCCCTGAAGATTCCGACCTGGATCCTGCCGGCGCCTTTGGAGATCTATCATTCAGCCGTGAAGTGGGCGCCGGAGCTTGCCTCCAATACGCTAGTAACGCTCCGTGAAACGGTGCTCGGCTTCGTGCTGGCGATCGCGCTGTCGCTGCCGCTGGCGATCCTGATCAGCCTCAATCCACTGGCGCGCCGGATCATCTATCCGATCCTGCTCGGCCTGCAGTCGGTGCCGAAGGTCGCCGTGGCGCCGCTGATCATCCTGTGGTTCGGCCTCTCGGAATGGCCGAAGATCCTGGTCGTGGTGCTGGTCTGCTTCTTCCCGATCCTCGTCAACATGGTCGCCGGTTTCGAGGCTGCGCCAAAGACCATGCTCGACCTGATGCGCTCGCTCGGCGCCTCGCCGCATATGGTGTTCCGCCGGCTGCGCGTTCCCGTGGCGCTGCCGCACTTCTTCACCGGCTGCAAGGTGGCGGTGACCTTCGCCGTGATCGGCGCTGTGATCAGCGAATTCGTCGCCGCGCAGGACGGGCTCGGCTATCTGATCCTGACCTCCACCGCGCAGTCGCAGACGCCGCTCGCTTTCGCCGCCATCGCGCTGCTCACCGTGCTAAGTATTGCGCTGTTTCACGGCATCGAGTTTATCGAACGACGTGTGATCGACTGGACGCCGTGACGCCATGACTGACGAGACATCCGGATCGAAACCACCCTCGCGTCGCCCGACGCGCGCGCGCGCGGCGATGCGCGAACAGGTCGATGCCATTTTTGCGCAGTGGCAGACGGAGCGGCCGGATATCGACCCCAGCCCGGTGCACATCTACGGTCTGATCGGCCGGATTCAGATGCAATGTACGGCCCTCATCGACGAGGCGCTCGCGCCCTTCGAACTGACGCGCGGCACCTATGACGTGCTGACGGCGCTGCGCCGCGCTGGCGCGCCCTACAGCCTGTCGCCGAAGCAGATCGCCCAATCACTGCTACTCAGTGGCGCAGGCCTGACCAGCCGGCTCAACAAGCTTGAGGCGCAGAATTATCTAGCACGGTTGCCGGAGCCGAACGATCGCAGGACGCTGCGCGTGCAGCTCACCTCGGCGGGCGAAGCCGTGATCAACGAAGCGATTCCGCGGGTGTTCGACGTGCAGCGGGAGTTGTTGGCACCGCTCGGACTCGAAGGGCAGCAGTTGCTGATGCAGGAGCTGATGCGTTTTGCGGATGTGATCGACGGCCGGCAGAGCGAGATCAAGATAGACACGGTGCCGGTGGTGGAGTGATCCTTCCTTCTCCCCTTGTGGGAGAAGGTGGCACGGCCGAAGGCCGTGACGGATGAGGGGTCCGGCCGGGCTCGAAGCTTGTGGCTACCCCTCACCCGTCTCGCCGCTTCGCGGCGATCCACCCTCTCCCACAAGGGGAGAGGGAAGAGAGCCTGTGGCTTACGCCTTGCCGCCCGAGCCCTTGCGGGTGTCGTTGACCCAGCTCTTCGCGCCGGTGGCGAGAATGCCGCTGTCGTTGAGCAGTGTCACCAGCTTGAAGCCCATGCCGATGTTTTTCGCAGCACCCACGGGGCCCGAGCAGTGGATGCCCGGGTTGAGGCCGCGCTTGTCGCATTCCTTGATCAGCTTGTCGTAGATCTTGAGGATCTCCGGCTCCTCGCGGTCGAGCTTCGGCACGAGGCCATAGGAGAAGCCGAGATCGCTTGGGCCGACATAGACGCCGGCGATGCCTTCGACATCGAGGATCGCTTCCATGTTGTCGACCGCAGTCTTGGTTTCCAGCATCGGCAGGCAGATGATGTCGGCATTGGCGGTCTTCTGGTAGTCGCCGGCGCCGCCATACATGCCCGAGCGGATCGGGCCGTTGCTACGGGTACCACGCGGCGGATACTTGCAATACTGCACGAAATTCTCGGCTTCTTCCTTGGTGTTGACCATCGGACAGATCACGCCATAGGCGCCGCCGTCCAGCACCTTGCCGATGATGCCGGGCTCGTTCCATGGCACGCGCACCATCGGCGTCACCGGATGCGCACCCATTGCCTGGAAGCACTCCACCATCGACATGTAGTCCTGCACGCCATGCTGGATATCGACGGTGACGCTGTCGAAACCGCACTGCGCCATCACTTCGGCAGAGAAGCCCGACGGAATCGCGAGCCAGCCGTTGACGGCAACCTTGCCCGCCTTCCAGATTTCCTTGACCTTGTTTGCCACCGATATTTCCTCCGCTCTTCATGAGACGTCATGGCCGGGCTTGTCCCAGCCATCCACGCCTTTTCAGTGATTGATAGTAAAGACGTGGATGCCCGGGACATCAAGCGAAGTCCTCGCTTCGCGCTGCCCGGGCATGACGACGGTGAGTGTTGCGTGACGCATGACTACGACGTCGCCTTCTTCACGGCGTCTTCGCTCACGCCGACGTCGCGGGCGGTCTGCACGATGGCAGCCCAGGTCTCATCCGGCAATGGCACGCCATTGGCGGTGCGCTCGGCGCGAGTCTTCGCTTCGTTGTCGCCGGGGATCAGGACCGCATCGACGCCGGCGGCCGGCTTGGCGCTCTTGAAGAAGTCGACATAGCGCGCGACTTCGCCATCGAAGAAGTTCGCGGGGTCGATCACTTTCGGATCGATATAGATCGAGAACATGCCATTGGCGAATGGCCGATCATACTTGGTGGCACCGTTGCCGGTGAGCGCGCCGCCGAGCAATTCGCAGATCAATGCGAGGCCCGAGCCCTTGTGATCGCCGAAGGCACGGATGGCGCCGGTGCCCTTGGAATGATCGCGCGGACCTTGCATCTCATGCGGGCCGTAGAGCAGCGCCGGGTCTTCGCTCAGCGTGCCATCGGGCGCAATCAGCGCGCCCTTCGGCAGCTTCTTGCCGCCGCGCGAGGCGACCAGCACCTTGCCTTCGGCGACCACCGAGGTCGCGAAGTCGAGCACCACCGGCATCTGTCCGGGACGCGGAATGCCAACGCAATACGGCGCGGTGGACAGACGGCGCTCGACGCCGCCATAGGGCGCGACCAGCACGGAGCCTGCCGCGGTAACGAAATGGATCGAGACGAGGCCTTCGGCTGCCGCCATCTCGGCCCAGTCGCCGATGCGGCCGATGTGACCGGAATTCTTGGTGGCGATGGCGGAGAGACCGGCCGCCTTGCACTTCTCGATGCCGAGCTTGACCGCCTGCGGGCCGACCGTCTGGCCATAGCCGAAGCGGCCATCGACGACGGCGAGCGACGGCGTATCGACGGGGATTTCGATGGTCTGGTTCGGGGTGATCATCCCGTTATTGCGCCAGCGGATATAGACCGGAACGCGGATGACGCCGTGGCTGTCATGGCCGGTGAGGTTCGCTGTCGTGAGATAGGTCGCGATGCGCCGGGCTTCTTCCGGAGAAGAGTCGGCATGGGCGAACACGTCGGCAACGAAATCGATGAGCTTGTTGACTTGAACTGTAACCATGGCGGGACATTCGTCCTTGTTGATGGGCAGCGAGGCCGTCAGTGCAAGCCCTCAATGGGCCGCAAGACCTGCTGCAGGTTTACCATGACCGCCGAGATAGGCGGCCGCGATGGCCTCGTTGGCCCAGAGATCCTCCGGCTTGCCGCCGAGCACGATACGGCCGGTTTCCAGCACGTAGCCCTGATCGGCGACGGATAGTCCCATGCGCGCATTTTGCTCCACAAGCAAGACCGTGGTGGACAGGCGAATTTCCGTGATGATCCGGAACACCGCCTGCACGATCACCGGCGCGAGGCCGAGCGAGGGCTCGTCCAGCAGTAGCAACCGCGGCTTGGCCATCAAGCCTCGGGCGACCGCCACCATCTGCAACTGACCACCGGACAGCGTCCAGCCGAGCGCACCAGAGAACTTCCGTATGTCGGGAAACAGGTCGAACATCGCGTCGGCTTCACCAGACAATTCGGCCTTGCTCGCTTTGCGATTGGAGCCGCCAAGCATGATGTTCTCTTTCACCGTCAGGCCGGGAAATACCCGCCTGCCCTCCGGCACATGGGAGATGCCCATCCGCACGATGGCTTCCGGGCCCAAACCTGCGATCGACTTGCCGTCGAACAGGATGTCGCCCGAGGCCGGCTTGGCGAGACCGGAGATCGCACGCAGCGTGGTCGACTTGCCGGCGCCGTTGGCACCGAGCAGCGTCACCACCTGCCCTTCCTCGACATTGAACGACACACCGCGGAGCGCGACGATTTCGCCGTAACGGACATTGAGATCGTTGATTTCAAGCAGCGGCATCAGTCTGTTCCGAGATAGGCCGAGACGACGTCGGGATGGCGGAGCACCGCCATCGACTCGCCATCGGCAATGCGCCGTCCGAAATTCAGCACGGTGATGTGCTGCGCTGCTTCCGACACCAGCGTCATGTCGTGATCGATGATCAGGATGGTCAGCCCCTGCGCGGCGATGCGCTTGAGCAGTTCATGCAGTTCGAGCTTCTCGGTCGAGTTCAGACCGGCGGCGGGCTCGTCGAGCAACAGCAGCGTCGGGTTCGCCGCCAGTGCGCGCGCGATCTCGATGAGGCGCTGATGGCCGTAGGAGAAGCTGGAGATCAACTCCATGGCGCGCGGGCCGAGGCCAACGAAAGTGAGTGCCGCCAGCGCCCGCTCGGTCAGCGCGGCTTCATCGCCCTTGCCGGTGAGCGTATTGCCCGGCCGCTCGGCGCCGATGATGACGTTTTCCAGCGCGGTCATCGAGCGGAACAGGCGGATGTTCTGGAAGGTGCGGCCGAGCCCCGCCGCTGCGCGCAGATGCGGCGGCATCGTGGTGACGTCGGTGCCGTCCAGCACCACCTTGCCCGAGGTCGCATTGTAGAGACCCGACAGCACATTGAGCGTCGTGGTCTTGCCGGAGCCGTTGGGGCCGATCAGCGCATGCACGCCGCCGCGGCGCACGGATATGTCGACCTGATCGACGGCTTTCAAACCGCCGAAGTGTTTCGACAGGCCGGTGACTTCGAGCACCATGTCACCGCCGGTCGCCGCTGGCCTGAGCTGCAGCGGCGCGCTGGTCACAGCCACCTTCTTGCTGCTTCGCATGCGATCATAGGCCGCGGTGACGAAGCCCCAGATGCCGTCGGGCATGAAGCGGATGATCAGGATCACCGACAAGCCGTAGATCGCCAGATAGAGGCCCGGCACGCTCTTGAGGAAGCGCAGCCATTCCGGAATGAGGATCAGCAGGCCCGTGCCGATGGCCGAGCCGATCGGCGATGCCACGCCGCCGAGCAGCGACATGGTCAGGAACACGATGGATTCGGCGAAGGAGAACTGATCCGGCGAGATATAGGCGAAGCCGCCGGCGAACAGACCGCCACCGAGACCGCCGAGCACAGCCGATATGGCGAAGGCATAGACCTTGGTGCGGAACACATCGATGCCGTTGACGCCGGCTGCGAGTTCGTTGTCGCGCACCGCGCGCATGGCGCGGCCGAGCCGCGTCTCCGGCAGATGCCAGACGATGTAACCGACCAAAGCGAGCATCGCGACGCAGAAAGCGAGATAGGATTGCGACGACAGGAACAGCGACGGGCGGCCGATCTTCGACACGCCGTCCGGTCCCTTGGTGAGCCAGATCGCATTGATCATCACCAAAGTGACGATCTGCTGGAACGAGATCGTCACCATCGCGAGGTAGTGGCCGCCGAGCCGCAGCGTCGACAGGCCGAGCACCGCGCCGGCGACCAGCGCCATCACGCAACCCGCCACCAGACAGAGCCAGTAGCTGAGCTGATAGTCCGTGGTGCCGATACCGACCGCATAGGCGCCGAAGCCGAAGAACGCCGCCTGCGCAAGATTGATCTGCCCGCACAGGCCGAGCACCACCGACAGGCCGAACACGGCGATGGCGAAAGTGGTGGCCTGCATCAGGATATTGAGGATGTAGCCGTCGAACTGCATCGACGCGGCGAGGAAGACCACGATAGCCGCGCCGATGAAATACGGCGCGTGACGCAGCAGCAGCGGTTTCGGGCGTGTGATGACCACTGCCGGGATGTTGTCGCTGGAGGTGCTCATGCTTTCTCCGCGACACGTTCGCCGAAGATGCCCTGCGGACGGAACACCAGGAACAGCACCAGCACGAGGAAGGCGAAGCCGTCCTTGTAGGGTACGGAGATATAGGCAGCGCCGAACGTCTCGATGATGCCGAGCGCGAGACCGCCGATGATGGCGCCGGTGACATCGCCGAAGCCGCCGATAATGGTCGCCGCAAACGCCTTCAGCGCGATGGTCGAGCCCATCTGGATCGACACGAACAGGATCGGCGCAACCAGAAGCCCGGCAAGACCGCCGAGCACGGCCGAATAGATGAAGGTGACCATGATCATGGTCGAGACGGAAATACCGAGCAGCGACGCCATCTCCTTGTCCTGCGACGTGGCCTGCAGCTTCTTGCCGATCATCGTGTGTTCGAAGAACCAGTAATTGAAGATCACCAGCGCGATGGTGACCACGATGATCAGCAGATACTGGCTGTCGAGATAGACCGGACCGAGCTGGATGCCCGGCGTATCGAACCAGCCCGGCAGCACCTGCGGCTGCGGGCCGTACAGCGCCAGCACGCCATTGGCCATCAGGATCGAGGCGCCGATGGTAGCGATGATCACAGGCAGATAGGTGCGGTGGCGCAGCGGATAATAGACGCCGAGATTGAAGATGACGCCGATGATCGCCATGCCGGCGAGCGCAATGATGAAGGACAGCCAGTAAGGCAGTTCCAGATCGACGGCGCAGACCACCATGAGATAGGCGGCGACCATCGAGAACTCACCCTGCGCGAAATTGACGACATTGGTGGCGCGGAAGATCAGCACGAAGCCCAGCGCCACCAGCGCATAGACGGCTCCGATACCGATTCCCGTAAACAGTAACTGCAGTACCAGATCCATCAGGCGTGCTCGGTGGGAGGTGATTTTGCCAAGAACTCGTCATTCCGGGATGCGCCCGCTTCGGCGCAGACCCGGAATCTCCACATGGTGAGCGCGGCAACAGGCGCTGAACATTTCGGGATTCCCCGCCACTCCAATTGGAGTGGCTGAGGTTCACGCGGAAGACGCGCGTGCCCCGGGATGACGATTTAGGCCGTCGGAAGACGGCCCTCACCGTCAATTATCGAATTCGATGTGCTTGTCGAAGACGATGTTGCCCTTTTCGTTCTTCACGATGTTGTAGCCGTGCAGACCGTCGCCGTTCTTGTCGAAGTTGTATTCGCCTTCGGCTCCCGGATATTTCTTGACCGTGAGGATCGCCTCGCGGATCTTCTGCGGATCGGTCGAGCCGGCATTCTTGATCGCTGTTGCCAGCACGTTGATCGCATCATATGGCCAGGAGCTCTGGTTATCCGGTGCAACCTTGTAGGCATCGCGATAGGCCTTGCCGAAGGCCTTCGACGCCTCGGAGGAATCTTCCGCGTAATCGGCGACGCCATAGGTGCCGTAGAGCGCGGGGCCGGCGAGCTTCAATGCCGTGACATTGACGATCGAGGGCGAGCCCACCCACGGAATGTTGACGCCGAGTTGACGGAGCTGGCGAGCAAAAATGCCGAGATCGTTTTCGAAGGTGAAATAGGAACCGAGAATATCGGCGCCGGACTGTTTGATCGCCAATACGACAGGCGTGAAATCCTGGCTCTGATTGGCATAGCCCTGATCGAGCGCGACGGTTGCACCCAGCGGCCCGAGCGCTTCGGTCAGTGCCTTGCCGCCCGCGGTGCCGAACGCATCGGTCGAATGCAGCACGGCCCACTTCTTCTTGTCGAGATTCTTGACGCCATATTCGGCGATGACGCGGCCGGAATAGCTGTCATTCGGACGGAAACGGAACAGCCAGGGATTGCCGAGCTTGGTGAGGTTCGGATCGGTACCGCCGAACATCACAGGCTTGCCGAGTTTGAGCACGTCGGGCGCCATCGCATGCACCTGAGTCGAGCGGATCGAACCGAGGAAACCGACGATGTCGGGATTGGCAGCAAGCTTGGAGAAGGCCAGCACGATGCCGGGATTGGTGGTCTGATCGTCCTCGATGATCAGTTCGATCTGTTTGCCGAGAATGCCGCCCGCCTTGTTGATGGCCTCGACCGCAAGCTTGGCGCCGCCGGTCGCATATTTGCCCGCTTCCGCAGCCGGTCCCGTGATCGGCGCGCACATGCCGATCTTGATCGTTCCGCCGCCCTGGGCGCGCGCGCTGCCAATGATGTAGGGGGCGGTCAGACCAGCGGCCAATCCTGCCGTGAATCCACGTCTCGTGAGCGTCATCGTTCTCTCCCTAAGAGGCCGGACTTGAGCGCCAGCCTTCTTTTGATGGCGGGAGTTGAGCGAAAAATTCTTCTCCTGTCTACAGCCCAGCGAAATTCGTACGACGAATTAACGCTCGCGTGACGTGCGACGGCCTTGCCGCAAAAATATGCAGGTCAGTTATTCACCAGCGTCATCGTCCTCCGCCCCATCGGCAGCAGGCATGGCCAGCAGCGCAGCTTCCAGCTCATGCAACAAAGCCTGCAGGTCCGACAATTTGCGCGCGCCGAAGCGCTTCGTCATCTCGGCATAGATTGCCTCCGATGTGGGCGCGACGGCCTCGATCAATTTCAATCCCTTTGACGTGATCGAAACAATGCTGCGGCGCAAATCGGCCTTCAGCAAGCGCCGCTCGATCAGCTTGCGCCCTTCGAGATCACGCAGGATGCGCGACAGGCTCGGCCCCAGCAGGAAGGCGACCCGCGCGAGTTCCGTCACCTCGATCTCGCCCGACGCCGCGAGCGCGCGCAGGATGCGCCATTGCTGTTCGGTGAGATCATGCGCCCGCAGCGATGGGCGAAAATGTCGCATCACCGATTCCCGCGTTCGCAGCAGCGACATCGGCAGCGACTGCGAGAAGTCGCGCATCGGGATTTTCGCGGCGGACTTGGCGGCGGTCCGTGGCTTTGATGCTGTCGTCATGATCGCCTCTATAAGATGATTCTGGCGCATCCCAGTGTGCAACGCACAATCGAATTGTCACGGCCGGGGTTTGATCGCAACAACTTAACATGTTAATCACTTTTCCGCGCGGCTTTTCTGCGCGGGATGACGACGCGATGGCACTCACCTCTTCAGACATATCAAGCGCGGCGCAGCGCCTGCATCACGCCGAGAAGACGCGGACGCAGATCCGGCAATTGTCGCTGGACCATCCCGGCATCACCATCGACGATTCCTATGCGATCCAGAAGGCCTGGATCGCAATCAAGACCGGCGAAGGCCGCGTCGTGCGCGGCCACAAGATCGGCCTCACCTCCAAGGCGATGCAGAGCGCGCTGAATATCGACGAGCCGGATTCCGGCGTGCTGCTCGACGACATGTTCTTCGCCGATGGCGGCATCGTTCCCACCGATCGCTTCATCGCCACCCGCGTCGAGGCCGAACTGGCTTTCGTGATGAAGACACGGCTCGAAGGGCCTGATTGCACGATGTTCGATGTGCTCAATGCCACCGACTTCGTGGTCCCGGCGCTGGAGATCCTCGACACGCGCGTCGAGCGCGTCGATGCCGCAACCAAAGCCACGCGAAAGATCTTCGACACCATCGCCGACAATGCGGCGAATGCCGGGATCGTGCTCGGCGGCCGGCCGATGCGTCCGCTGGAGACTGACCTGCGCTGGGTCGGCGCCATGTGCCATCGCAACGGCCAGCTCGAAGAAACCGGCCTGGCCGCTGGTGTGCTGAATCATCCCGCCACCAGCGTCGCCTGGCTGGCCAACAAGATCGCGCCGCATGGGCTCGCGCTGGAACCCGGTCAGGTCGTTCTCGCCGGCTCGTTCATTCGCCCCATCGAGACCCGCAAAGGCGACACGATCCAGGCGGACTATGGCCCATGGGGCACCGTGAGCTGCTACTTCGGCTGAACAGGGATCACGCACCATGCCGCATTTCACCATCGAATATTCGGCCAATCTCGACGGCGCCGTGGATATCAGCGCGCTCTGCGAAGTAGTCCGCAATGCTGCGGTGCAGACCGGCATCTTTCCGCTCGGCGGCATCCGCGTGCGCGCGATCCGCTGCGAGCATTATGCTATCGCCGACGGCCGCGCCGGCCTCAGCTTTCTCGATATCCTGCTGCGGATCGGCGAAGGCCGCTCGCTCGAGGCTCGCCAGACGGCTGGTGCGCATATCTTCGATGTGGTCTCGACCCATCTCGACAATGTTTTCGCCGGCGACCGATTTGCGCTGTCCTTCGACATACAGATCAACGACAGCGCCACGAGCTGGAAGCGCAATCCCATTCACGACCTACTGAAAGCCGAGGCCAACAATGGCTAAGACCCCTGCCGATCCCGCCGCCGTCTTTGCTGCCAATCAGGAACGTGCCGCGCCGCTGCTGAAAAAGCTCACGGCCGACGGCATCGGCAATATCATCGACGGCCAGATCGTGCCGTCCTCGTCGGGTGAGGTGTTCGAAACGACGTCGCCGATCGATGGAAGCGTGCTGGCACAGGTCGCGCGCGGCACGGCAGCGGATATCGACAGTGCCGCCAAGGCCGCCCAGCGCGCTTTCAAGGACTGGCGCGACATGGCGCCGACCACGCGCAAGAAGCTGCTGCACCGCGTCGCCGATGCCATCGAGGACAATGCCGACGATATTGCGGTGCTGGAATGTATCGATACCGGCCAGGCGCATCGCTTCATGGCCAAGGCCGCGATCCGCGGCGCCGAGAACTTCCGCTTCTATGCCGACAAGTGCCTGGAGGCGCGCGACGGCCTGAACATGCCGGCCGATGAGCACTGGAATGTCTCGACCCGCGTACCGATCGGCCCGGTCGGCGTGATCACGCCGTGGAACACACCGTTCATGCTGTCCACCTGGAAGATCGCGCCAGCGCTGGCCGCCGGCTGCACGGTGGTGCACAAGCCGGCCGAATGGTCGCCGGTCACGGCGAATCTGCTGGCGAAGCTCGCCAAGCAGGCCGGCCTGCCCGACGGTGTGCTGAACACCGTGCATGGCTTCGGCGAAGAGTCCGGCAAGGCGCTGACCGAACACCCGGCCATCAAGGCCATCGCATTCGTCGGCGAGAGCGCCACCGGCTCCGCGATCATGGCGCAGGGCGCGCCGACGCTGAAGCGCGTGCATTTCGAACTCGGCGGCAAGAATCCCGTGATCGTGTTCGACGATGCGGACCTCGACCGCGCGCTCGATGCCGTGGTGTTCATGATCTATTCGCTGAATGGCGAGCGGTGTACATCGTCCAGTCGATTGCTGGTGCAGGCGAGCATTGCTGATACATTCATCGAGAAGCTTACCGCCCGCGTGACAGCGTTGAAGGTCGGGCATCCGCTCGATCCCCGGACCGAAGTCGGTCCGCTGATCCATGAGCGGCATCACGCCAAGGTGTGCAGCTATTTCGACATCGCACGACAGGACGGCGCGACCATCGCCGTCGGCGGCAAACCATATGACGGCCCTGGCGGCGGGCATTATGTGCAGCCGACGCTGGTGACCGGCGCGCACAAGGACATGCGTGTGGCACAAGAGGAAGTGTTCGGCCCGTTCCTCACGGTGATCCCGTTCAGCAACGAAGCCGAAGCCATTGAGATCGCCAACGCCGTGCAATACGGCCTCACCGGCTATGTCTGGACCAATGACGTGGGCCGCGCGCTGCGCGTGGCCGACGCGCTGGAGGCCGGCATGATCTGGCTTAATTCGGAAAATGTCCGCCACCTGCCGACGCCATTCGGCGGCATGAAAGCCTCCGGCATCGGCCGCGACGGCGGCGACTATTCGTTCGAGTTCTATATGGAGACAAAACATGTCTCGCTGGCGCGCGGGACGCATAAGATACAGAGATTGGGAGTTTAGCGCACCCGACCATCAGCCGTCATTGCGAGGAGCGAAGCGACGCGGCAATCCAGAGCCAGACAAAGAAAGACTGGATTGCTTCGTCGCAAGGGCTCCTCGCAATGACGGCAGAAACAACGGCGGCTTGGCCGCCGAGATAAAAGACAACAGGAAACGCCCAGGAAACGCCCATGCCCGTGCCGACCCACGTGTTCGATCCGCCCTTCAACATCCTGCGCTCCAGCCACGTCGTGCTGGATGTCACGGATCTCAAGGCCAGCCGCGCCTTCTATGAGAATGCGGTCGGCCTGCATGTCGAGGATGCCGACAGCGACACCGTCTATCTGCGCGCCGTCGAGGAGCACCAGCATCACTCGCTGGTGCTGCGCAAGGCGGCTACGGCCGCCTGTCACCGGCTCGGCTTCCGCGTCGCCAGCGAGAACGATCTCGACAAGGCCGCCTCCTGGTTCGCCGCCAACGGCGTCACCTATTCCTTCGTCGAGCGCCCGTTTCAGGGCCGCACGATGCATGTCACCGATCCGTTCGGCTTCCAGATCGAACTCTATGCGACGATGGAGAAGCGCCCGCATCTGCTGCGCCGCTTCGATCTTTACAAGGGTTGCCATCCACAGCGGCTCGATCACTTCAACGTCTTCGCCGCCGAGGTGCAGGACACCGTCGACTTCTATGCGCGGCTCGGCTTCCGGCTGACCGAATATGGCGAGGAGGACGGCGAAGGCGGCCGCATCGCCGCTGCCTGGATGCATCGCAAGGGCAATGTGCACGACTTCGCCATCACCAATGGCAAGGGGCCGCGGCTGCACCACTTCGCCTATTGGGTGCCGACCGCGATGAACATCCTGCATCTCTGCGACGTGATGGCGTCATCGGGCTATCTGAAGAACCTCGAACGTGGCCCCGGCCGCCACGGCATCTCCAATGCGTTCTTCCTCTATGTCAGGGATCCCGACGGCCATCGCCTCGAGCTCTACACGTCAGACTACCAGACCATGGACACCGACCACGAGCCGCTGCGCTGGTCGCTGAAGGACCCACGCCGGCAGACTCTTTGGGGCGCGCCTGCCCCGCGCTCGTGGTTTGAACAAGGCTCGCCGTTCAACGGGCAGGCCGTGCGTGAGCCGGCTTTCGTGGCGGATGTGACGATTGCGGATTGATGACAATAGAGTGTGAGGAACACGCGCGATGACCCACTCCCGCCTCGCCACCTTCACCGTCAACGGAGCCCTGAAATACGGCGCCGTCGCCGACGATGGGATCGTCGATCTGTCCGCGCGCTACGGCGGGGATTATCCGACGCTGCGCGAGGCCATCACCCATGGGGCCTTGCACCGGCTCGCAGATGCCGCTGCCAACCAGCCTGCCGATTTTGCATTGGAGAGCATCACCTGGCAGCCGCCGATCCCCGCCCCGGAAAAGATCATCTGCATCGGCGTCAACTATCCGGACCGCAACGCCGAATACAAGGACGGTCAGGACGCGCCGAAATATCCCTCGATGTTCATGCGCACGCCACGCTCCTTCGTCGGGCATGAGGCGCCACTGGTGCGGCCGCGCGTATCCAGGCAGCTAGACTATGAAGGCGAAGTGGTGCTGGTGATCGGCAAGGCCGGGCGCCACATCGCCGAGGGCGATGCGCTGGACCACATCGCTGCGCTGACGCTCTGCAACGAAGGCACCATCCGCGACTGGGTGCGGCACGCCAAGTTCAACGTCACCCAAGGCAAGAATTTCGACTCCACCGGCAGTCTCGGGCCATGGATCGTGCCCTATACCGACGAAAGCCAGATCGCTGACATCCGCCTCACCACGCATGTCAACGGCGAGCTGCGGCAGGATGATCGCACCTCGCGGCTGATGTTCGGCTTCCGCTATCTCCTAAGCTATATCTCGACCTTCACGACACTCGTGCCCGGCGACGTGATCGTCACCGGCACGCCGACCGGCGCCGGTGCGCGCTTCGATCCGCCACGCTATCTTGTCCCTGGCGATGTGATCGAGATCAAAGCGGATGGCATCGGGACGCTGCGCAATGGCGTCGTCGACGAACACTAACGGATTGGAATACGCATGACTGTTCTCACCGGTGGCGAAGCCATCGTCAGCGGGCTCAAGGCGCACGGCATCGACACGATCTTCGGCCTGCCGGGCGCGCAGGTCTATGGCCTGTTCGACGCCTTTCATCAGGCGAAGCTGAACGTCATCGGCGCACGCCACGAACAGGCCTGCGGCTACATGGCGTTCGGCTATGCCCGCGCCTCCGGCAAGCCCGGCGTGTTCAGCGTGGTGCCCGGCCCGGGCATTCTCAATGCCAGCGCGGCGATGCTGACCGCCTTCGGCTGCAATGAGCCGGTGATGTGCCTCACCGGTCAGGTGCCAACGGATTATCTCGGCAAGGGCCGCGGTCATCTGCATGAGATGCCCGACCAGCTCGCGACGCTCAGAAGCTTCGTCAAGTGGGCAGAGCGCATCGACTATCCTGCGGACGCGCCGACAAAAGTGGCGCGCGGATTTCAGGAGATGATGTCCGGCCGCCGCGGTCCCGTGGCGCTGGAAATGCCATGGGATGTGTTCACGCAGCGCGCGGAAACCGCTGCAGCGACGACGTTTGAACCGTTCGCCGCGCCGCAGCCCGATCCTGATCGCATCAAGGCCGCAGCCGCTCTGATCAAGGGGAGCAAATCGCCGATGATCTTCGTCGGCGCGGGCGCGATGGACGCAGGCGACGACATCCTCGCACTCGCCGAGATGATCGACGCGCCCGTGGTCGCGTTCCGCTCCGGCCGCGGCATTGTCAGCAATGCCCATGAGCTCGGCCTCACCATGGCCGCCGCCTATAATCTGTGGCCGCAGACCGATCTGATGATCGGCATCGGCTCGCGGATGGAATTGCCGACCACGTTCCGCTGGCCGTTCCGGCCGGAGGGGCTGAAGTCTATTCGTATCGATATCGATCCCGTCGAATTCAGACGGCTCACGGTCGATGCGCCGATCGTTGCCGATGCGACAGAAGGAACGCGCGCGCTGGTCGCCGCCGTAAGCAAGGCCGGATACACGAAGACCTCAGGCCGCCGCGAGATCATCCGCGCAGCCTCGGCGAAAGCGCAGAAAGATATCAAGGCGATCCAGCCGCAGATGGCCTATCTCGACATCCTGCGCGATGTGCTGCCGGACAACGCCATCGTCACCGACGAGCTGTCGCAGGTCGGCTTCACCTCATGGTTCGGCTTTCCGGTCTACCAGCCGCGCACCTTCATCACCTCGGGCTATCAGGGCACGCTCGGCTCGGGTTTTCCCACAGCGCTCGGCGCCAAGGTCGCGCATCCCGACCGGCCGGTGGTGGCGATCACCGGCGACGGCGGCTTCATGTTCGCGGTGCAGGAACTGGCGACGGCTGTGCAATTCAAGATCGGCGTGGTGACGCTGGTGTTCAACAACAATGCCTATGGCAATGTGCGGCGCGACCAGTTGCAGGTGTTCGACGGCCGCGTCGTCGCCGCCGATCTGGTCAATCCGGATTTCGTCAAGCTCGCGGAATCCTTCGGCATCGGTGCTATCAGGGTGACGTCACCGGCGGAGTTCAAGCCGGCGCTGGAAAAGGCACTGGCCGATGGCGGGCCGTATCTGATCGCGATCGACGTCCCGCGCGATTCGGAAGTCAGTCCGTGGGCGTTCATTCATCCGAAGAAGCCTTCTTAACCTCTCCCCGCTCTGCGCGGGGAGAGGTCGACCGGCGTAGCGTAGCGAAGACGGTCGGGTGAGGGGCGAGGCAAGAAAGAGGACACATGCTCAACCTGTCGGGTCGAAGATGTGCGATCCGAGAGGAATAGTTCGCAGCGACTGCAGTGGATGCCCCTCACCCGCCGCGCCCCTCGATGCTGCGCATCGAAAGGCGCGTCGACCTCTCCCCGCAAATGCGGGGAGAGGTTAGCGCGTTACTGCTTCACCGGCGGATCCAGCAGCATGCAGCCGCCATCCGCGATCGGCCGCATGATGTCTTCGGCCTTCACCTTGCCCTTGATGGTGAGCAGGTCCCACTCGCCTTTGACCTCCGACGGCTTCTTCACTTCCGCCAGCAGCATGTCGTTCATCAGCCGGCCGTCCTCGCGTACGCGGGCGCCGGGCGCGAAGAAATCATCCACCGGCATCGCCTTCATCTGACGCATCACCTTCAGACCGTCGTTCTCGTTGGCGGCTTCCGCAGCGCGCAGATAATGCTTCACCGCGCTATAGACGCCAGCCTGCGCATGGGTCGGCATCTTGCCGTGCTTGGCCATGAAGCGCTTGCCGAATTCGCGGCTCTTGTCGTCATTGTCCCAGTAATAGCCTTCGAGATACTGCACGCCTTGCGTGGCCTCCGAGCCTAGCGCCTTCACCGAGGTGAGATAGAAGATCAGCACGGCGAGCTTCTGCTTGCCCTCGCCGATCTGGAATTCGCGCGCCTGCTTGATATTGGTGACGGTGTCGCCGGACGCATTGGCGAGCGCGATCACCTTGGCGCCGGAGGATTGCGCCTGCAGCAGGAAGGACGAGAAATCCATCGTGCCGACCGGGTGCTTCACCGCGCCGAGCACCTTGCCGCCGGCAGCTTCCACCACTTTCGAGACTTCCGCCTGCATGGCGATGCCGAACGCATAGTCCGCCGTGATGAAATACCAGGTGTCGCCGCCCTGCTTGACCACGGCCTTGGCGATGCCCTGCGCCAGCGAATAGGTGTCATAGAGCCACATCGCAGCGGTCGGCGCGCATTGCTTGCCGAATACGTCGGCCGTGGCCGAGCCGACATGCACCAGCACCTTGCCGCGCTCGCGCGCCATGTTCTGCACGGCCAGCGAGATCGCCGAATTGCCGATGTCGAAGATCGCATCGACGCCCTGCTGATCGTAGAGATCGCGCGCCAGCGACACGCCGATATCGGTCTTGTTCTGATGATCCGGGCCGAGCAGTTTCACCGGCTGGCCGCGCACCTTGCCGCCGACATCGTCGATCGCAAGCTGCGCCGCGACCACGCTGCCGGTGCCGCCGGCGTCGGAGAACACCGAACTCTTGTCGTTCAGTACGGCGATGGTGAGAGGCTTGGTGATGGGTTCGGCGAGCGCCGAACCGTTCAGGCAAGCAACAGCAATGGCAGCCAATATGCCCATTCGGGTCATTGTCGTTTCCTCGTTCTGGTTTTTATTGAGGAAAGCGTAATAGCGGCCGAATGCCTTGGCCAGCGAAATTTAATCGATCGATTAAATCGAATTCCGACGTGCGGAAAGCATCAGATGACTGGTATCGATGCGCTCCGCCGCTGCAGCCGAACCGCAGCAAGCGCCAGTAGTCCAGCACCGGCCACAGCCCAGCATGCGACGGGCGCCCAGTGCAGCAACGGCGCATAGTCCGGCAGCTTCTGCAATCCGCCGGCGACCGCGGCCATGCGTGCGAAGGTCGCGAGTGCGAGCGCCGAGAAGACGAGACCGATGACCTTGCCCTCGGCGCCGGTCTCACCGATCGCCATCGCCGCCGACACCGCGCTCATCATCATGCAGCCCCATGCCGCGCCGGCGATGAATTGCGCCGCGATCAGCATGTTGAGATTCACAGCGAACTCCGCGCCGATCACCGCAAGCGCGCCGAGCAATCCGGCGGCGCCAATGACGACGATGCCGCCCTGACGCTTCACCACCGCGCTGGCCGGAAACATCGCAATGTTGAAGCCGATCCAGAATATCGGCATCAGCCATTCCAGATCGGCCGGCTTGGCGAAGCGCAGGAACATCGGCGCGCTGTTGATGCTGAAATGCAGTTGGAAACCAAGCGCGAGAATGACCATGGCGGCGATAAAGAGTTGCGGCATGCGGCCGAGCGCCTTGCCTTGCGCCGGCAAAGCCTTTGCCTCACGGGCGCTGACCTGCACAAGGCCGCGCTCGACGCGCGACAGCGCCAGCGTCACGATCAGTAAAACCACGCCGGCAACAACGAAAGGTAGCCGCGGATCGACGCCGCGCAATGTCGCGCCGAGATAGGGCGCCAGCGCACCGGCGACGCCATAGCCGAGCATGGCCAATGCCGCGAGAAACGGCCGCGATGGGCGCGCGGCATATTTGCCGAGCAATGTCAGCGGCGGCGCGCGCAAGGCGGAGGATGTCGCCGACCAGATCACGATCAATACAATGAGCGCGACTTGCGCCTTCGGTCCCTGCCCGGCAACGAAAGGCAGCGCGACGAAAGCTGCGCAGGACACCGCGGTCAGCACGCCGACAACGAGACCGAGCCGCCCGACCACGCGCGCGATCCTGTCGGCGACCAGGCCCATCGCCGTATCGGTGACGGTGAAGATCGCCTGATCGAGCATCAGGATGACAATCACGACGGTGGGGGCAATGCCGACATCGGCCGCAAGCTTCGGCAGATAGATCACATAGGTGACCCAGCCGAGCGTGAAGACCAGTTGCAGGACGGCGAGCCAGACGCCTGCAGCGTTGCTGGCGGCGGCCTGTGTGCCAGTTCGTTCCTGCTCGCTCATGGTCCCCTCGCCCCACCCGACCATAGAATGGTCGCGGCAGCCAAGGAAAGCGTTCAACGCGTGGCGTTCAACAGGTCTCGTTCAACAGGTCTTGCGGAAGGTCAGATTGATGCGCTGGCCGCCCATGACCGGATGCTCGCCGTCGGGGAGCGGCGCGACGCCGTGATAGGCCAGCCGCGACGGGCCGCCCCAGACCACGACGTCGCCATGGGTCAGACGATAGCGCCTCGTGGGCGCGCTCCGTGTGAGACCACCGAACAGAAAGGTCGCCGGCAGGCCGAGCGACACCGAGACGATGGGCGCGCGCAGATCGAGCTCGTCCTTGTCCTGGTGCAGCGAAAGTTTGGCACCGGGCTTATAGCGATTGATCAGGCAGGCATCGGGCACGAAGGCTTCGAAGCCGGCACGAATCGCCGCGCGTGCGGCGAGATCGCGAAACGGCGCCGGCATTTCGGGCCACGGCTTGCCGCTGTCGGGATCGACAGGGTCGTACCGATAACCGCGTGCGTCAGAGACCCATCCGACACGGCCGCAATTGGTCATGGCGACCGACATGGTGTGACCGCCGGGCGTGACCAGATGGCGGAACGGCGCCGCCTTTACGATCATACGCAGCGCCGCGATCACATCCGGCTGTTCGGCGGCGAAGAAGTTGCGCAGCAGAACGGCTCCCTCAGCGAGCTCCTCACACGCGGGCTGGTCGTCCCTGATATCGGCGAACAGGTCGGTCATCTCGGTTGTTCAGTCGTCCTGTCACTTCGCATCGTGAAAGATCACCCCGAGCGTATGGCGCCGGCCGGACTTCACCCGGCTGACGCCGTGGCGCAGATTGACGCGATAGCTGCCGCGCGTGCCGGCAACCGGCCGGTGATGCACGGCGAACACCACGGCATCGCCCTGCCGCAAGTCTACCACTTCGGCGCGCGACTGCATGCGCGGCCGCTGCTCCGTCAACACGAATTCGCCGCCGGTGAAATCCTCCGACGGCTCCGACAGCAGGATCGCGACCTGCAACGGAAACACATGCTCGCCATAGAGGTCCTGATGCAGGCAATTATAGTCACCGGCTTCATATTGCAGCAGCAGCGGCGTGGGCCGGGTCTGGCCAGCATCGTGGCAGCGCTTGAGGAACGCAGCGTGATCGGCGGGAAAGCGCACGTCGATCCCCATCGCCTCGTTCCAGCGATTGGCAATCGCGCTCAATGGTCCGTAGAGCGCGGGGCGCAGACCGGCGATCGGATCTGGCAGCGGATAATTGAAATACTTGTATTCGCCGCGGCCGAAGCCATGGCGGCCCATGACGATGCGGCTGCGGAAACGGGAATCGTCGGGATAGAGCGATGCCAGGTGACGACACTCATCGGGCGTGAGCAGTTTCTCGAACACGGCGCAGCCCTGGACGTCGAGTTCGGCAGAGATGCGCTGCCAGTCGATGGCGTCGATGCGCGCCTGCGGCGCGGCGTCACTGTTTTCTGGGCGCTTCTTCGCGAGTGAAACCATGTCATCGCCTCCGTCATCCGGCCGCGATCAGGGTGTCATGGCCTGTTGGCCATTTTGGGGAGATGGGCGGGTGAAGCCACCCGATTTCCGGGCAACTAACCTCTCCCCGCTCTTTGCGGGAGAGGTCGGACGGCGAAGCCGGCCGGGTGAGGGGCGAGGCAGGAGAGAAAAGACAGGCGCAGAACCATCGGATCGAAGGACGGGAGACCCGAGAGCGCGCGCGCGTGGTGACGACGGTGACCGCCCCTCACCCGCTCCGGCTGCGCTGCGCTTCGCCGGATCGACCTCTCCCCGCAATGCGGGGAGAGGTTAAGAACCTCAGCCCACCACCGGCAATGTCTTCACATCATAGCCATGGCTAATCTTGCGCTTCAGCACGGGATCTTCGATCTCGTAATCAAAACGCTCCGCCGGTCGGATGCCGCCCTTGGCGGCGAAGGTGCCGCCGAACATGGCGGTGCCGTCGGGCAGCTTGTCGCTGTCAAAGCCCTTCTTGATCAGTTCGGYCACCGGCAGCATGCCGCTCAGCAGGCCTTCCTGATACAGCACCTTCTCGCCCTTGATGGTCGCCCAGGAGCGCAGGATGATCTGGTCCCAGTGCGGAAGCAGTTCGGAGAGCTCCCACACGACAGGTGCGATCGGCTTGTCGCACATCTGCTTCGACACGGTGATGTTGTAGGTCTCGACCTTGCGGTCGGTATGGTCGGAGCCGACGCCGACATAGGTCTTGCCACCCGACGCGATCAGGCAGAACTCGACTTCGCCCGAGGAATTCTCGTCGGTGCATTCGATCATGCCGTCGGTGGTGAAGCGGCGCGCCGAGCAGCGGTAATAGATCGGCGTCGAGGCCGGCGGCGCGATGCCGAGCGCCTCGAGTTCCTTGATGTGATGATCGCGCGCGACGGGATCGCGGCCGGTCCAGCCGGCGATGACGCCCTGCGTGATCTTGAGCGTCAGCGGCGTCTTGGTGCCTTTTGCGTCCAGCGTGAACGCGATCTCGGTGGTCATATGGTTCTTCCTTGCTTGCAATTGAAAGTGAGCTCCGGCGTCGCGCTCCCTCTCCCCGCAAGCGGGGAGAGGTTAGTAAACATCAGCCACGAACGAGCGTCTCCATCCCCGCGGCAAGTTCGAAGATGCGGCGGTCGGAGCCGCCGGCGGCGGCCAGCATCAACCCGACGGGCGCTTCGTCCTTTGCGTGGATCGGCAGCGAGATGGCGCAGCCGTCGATCATGTTGATCAGCGTGCAGTTGCGCAGCGCCATCAGGTTCTGCTTGGAGAACACCTTGTCGTCTTCCATGTCGGCAATCGACGGCGGCGTGATCGCGCAGGTCGGCAGCACCAGCGCATCGTAAGGCGCGATGCGCTTTTCGGTGCGCGCGATCAGCGAACGGCGCATCGGCAGCAGGTCGAGATAGTCGGCGGCGTTCTGAGTCTCGCCGCGCTGGATGCGCAGCGCGACTCTGGGATCATAGACGTCGCCCTTGCTGGCGAGGAGATAGCGATGCCAGGCATAGGATTCAGCCGCGGTGAAGCCGCCCTTGGTGCTCATCGGCGCGATATCGTTGAACTCAGGCACTTCGATGCGCTCGATGATCGCGCCCTTCTCGGCGAGCTTCTTCAGCGCGCGTTCGAAAGCGGTGGCCACGACGGGATCGAGATCGTCCATCGCCATGGTGGTCGGTACAGCAAGGCGCATGCCCTTGATCGGGCGCGGCGTGAGCTCAAATTCCGGTTCGCCGGCCAGCACAGCATCCATGGCCGCGCAGCAGGCGACCGAGCGGGCGAGCGGGCCGATGCTGTCGAGCGTGAAGGAGAGCGGCACGGCGCCATCGAGCGGCACGCGGCGCTGGGTCGGCTTGTAGCCGACGATGCCGTTGAAGGCCGCCGGAATGCGGCAGGAACCGCCGGTGTCGGTACCCAATGCCGCATGCGCCATGCCATCGAGCACGGAAACGGCGGCGCCGGAGGACGAGCCACCCGGCACATGGCCGACCTCGCGCTTCCACGCGCCTTTGGGCGTACCGTAATGCGGATTTGTGCCGATGCCCGAATAGGCGAATTCGACCATGTTGGTGCGGCCGATCACCACGAAGCCGGCACGGCGCAGGCGTGCGACGGTGGGGGCATCGGCATCGGCCGGCGCGGAATCGTCCAGCGCGCGGGAGCCTGCGCGGGTCACCTGACCCTTGATGTCGAACAGGTCCTTGATGGAGATCGGAATGCCGGCAAAGCGCGACGGCGCGGCATTGGCCTTGCGCAGCGCATCCATGGCATCGGCGGCGGCCAGTGCCGCATCCTTGTCGACATGGATGAAAGTACGCTCGCCCTCGCCGTTCGGATCGGCGATTTTGGCCAGACAGGCTTCGACCAGTTTGCGGGAGGTGGTGCGACCGGCGGCAAGGTCGGCGGCCAGGCTGGCGAGGGTCGGTGCGGTCTGGTGGAAGTCGTTGCTCATGGTCGCGGCATCCTGTGTGTCTTGCCGGACCCGCAGGTGGTCACGGCGCCCGGTCGGTATCGCCGAAAGTGTCCTCGATTTCCAGATCGAGCAGCGCGGAGCTGAGCGATTTGCCATGCGCATCGAGCGCCAGCGATCGCGTCACCCCGCCGCCAAGCGCCTGATCCATCACGAAGTTCAACGCTGCGAGATTGGGCAGCTCGTAGCGGACCACCTCGCCCGCGACGATGCCCGCAAACAGGGCCTTCACGCGCGCGGCGGTTACCTGGGATACTATCAACGGATATAGCTTTGCGTCAAAGGCAATTACCGAGATGTTGGAAATGTTGCCTTTGTCACCTGTGCGGGAATGGGCGATCTCGCGCAGCTTCACGTCATGCTCCCTGAACCATCCGTACCAACCTACCCTGCCAGGTTGCAGCGGGACAAGCCGCGCACGTATTTCAACCTGAATTCCACGTCGTCCCGCAGTGAGCAGATACGGCCATGCAGCACGCGCGCTGGACCGCCCCCGGTGGAATGTGGAATGTCCATCCAGAGGACAACGAACGGGGCCAAATCCCCGTCCAAGGGAGAGAACACCACACATGGCTGAACCAGCCCGCGCGCGGCCGAAACCGACACCGGAAACCCAGCATTATTGGGACGGCGCCAAAGCCGGCGAACTCCGCCTGCAGCGCTGCGACGATTGCAGCAATGTGTATTTTCCACCGCGGCCGTTTTGTCCCGGCTGCGCCTCGCGCAAGGTGTCGGTGTTCAAGGCCTCGGGCAAGGGTTTCCTCTACAGCTACGTCATCAATCATCGGCCCGCCGCGCCGGGCTTCACGCCGCCTTACGCGATTGCCGTGGTTGAGCTTGAGGAAGGTCCGCGGCTGATGAGCAACATCATCGATTGCCCGCAGACGCCCGAAGCGCTCGAACTCGACATGAAGCTCGAGGTCGCCTTCGAGAAGCTCGACGACGCCATCACCCTCCCCGTATTCCGTCCGGCGAAGGGCTGAGATCATGCGCAGAAACGCAGTCGCCGTTGTCGGCGCAGCCGAGACCACCGAGCTCGGCGTCATCCCCAACATGTCGCAGATCCAGCTTCACGCGGATGCGGCCCTCAATGCCATCAAGGATGCCGGGCTAAAACTGTCCGACATCGATGGCATCGCCACGGCCGTCGAGACGCCGCAGCAGATCGCGCATTATCTCGGCATCACCCCGACCTGGGTCGACGGTACGTCCGTCGGCGGTTGCTCGTTCATGCTGCATGTTCGCCACGCGGCCGCGGCGATCGAGGCCGGCCTGTGCAAGACGGTTCTGATCACGCACGCGGAGTCCGGCAAGTCGATGATCGGCAAACTGCCGCGCTCGATTCCGGCCGACAGCCTGCAAGGCCAGTTTGAGGCGCCTTACGGTGTCTACGGCCCRCCGAGCATGTTCCCGATTCCCGTGCTGCGCTACATGAAGACGCACGGCATCACCCATGAGCAGATTGCTTCAGTGGCGGTGTTCCAGCGCGAATGGGCCGCGAAGAATCCGCGTGCAATGATGAAGGCGCCGATCACGGTCGAGGACGTGCTGAACTCGAAGATGATCGCCTATCCGTTCCGCATCCTGCAATGCTGCCTCGTCACCGATGGCGGCGGCGCGCTGATCCTGACCTCGGCGGATCGCGCGAAGGATTTCCCGAACAAGCCGGTCTATATTCTCGGCACCGGCGAGAGCGTGGAAACGCCGATGGTCAGCCAGATGAAGACCTTCGATTCATCGCGCGCCTTCACCGTGGCCGGACCGACCGCATTCCGCGAGGCGGGGATCGCGCATAAGGACGTCGATCACCTGATGATCTACGATGCCTTCGCGCATCTGCCGCTGTATGGTCTCGGCGATCTCGGCTTCATGCCGCATGAGGAGACCGGCAAGTTCATTGCCGACGGCAACACCCGCCCCGGCGGCAAGCTGCCGATGAACACCAATGGCGGCGGCCTCAGCTATATGCATTCCGGAATGTACGGCATGTATGCACTGCAGGAGAGCGTGCGCCAGATGCGCGGCATCGCACCGGCGCAGGTGCCGGGTGCGAAGATTTCCGTATGTCACGGCGTCGGCGGCATGTTCGCTGCGTCGGGGACGGTGATTTTTACCAACGAGAAGTAACTCACCCTCGGTGTCATTGCCGGGCTTGACCCGGCAATCCATCTTCTTCGGAAAAGGCATCTTGCGAAGACAGATGGATACGCGGGTCAAGCCCGCGTATGACGACTGAGAGTATTTCGCCAGAATTCACCACCAAAAGGAAAACCACATGGCATCTACCAAATCACTCGACGGCAAGGTCATTGTCGTCACCGGCGCGGGTCGCGGCATCGGCCGTGGCATTGCGCTGCTCTGCGCCGCTGAAGGCGCCAAGGTCGTCGTCAACGATCCCGGCGTCGGCACCGACGGTTCGGGCGGCGATGGCGCGGCTCCGGCCGAACAGGTCGTCGAGGAAATCACCAAGGCCGGCGGCACCGCCGTCGCGAACTTCGAGTCGGTGGCCGAAGCGATCCCGGCCAGCAAGATCATCAAGCAGGCCGTGGACACCTACGGCAAGATCGACGGTGTGGTGAACAATGCCGGCATCCTGCGCGACGCGATCTTCCACAAGATGTCCATCGATGCCTTCGAGATGGTGATCAAGGTCCATCTGATGGGCTCGTTCTATACATCCCATGCTGCCGCGCGATATTTCCGCGAGCAGAATTCCGGCTCGTTCGTGCACTTCACCTCGACCTCGGGTCTGATCGGCAATTTCGGCCAGGCCAATTACTCGGCGGCCAAGCTCGGCATCGTCGGCCTGTCGAAGTCGATCGCGCTCGACATGGGCCGCTTTGGCGTCAATTCGAACTGCGTCTCGCCCTTTGCCTGGAGCCGCATGATCGGCAGCATCCCGACCGAGACCGAAGCCGAGAAGGCCCGCGTCGAACGCATGCAGCGCATGGGTCCGGAAAAGATCGCACCGCTGGTGGCGCATCTGCTCTCCGACGACGCCAAGGAAATCTCCGGGCAGATCTTTGCCGCGCGCATGAACGAGATCTTCCTGATGGGCCAGTCGCGCCCGCTGCGCTCGATCCACCGCGCCGAAGGCTGGACCCCGCAGTCCCTCGCCGAGCACGGCATGCCGGCGCTGAAGTCGTCCTTCTACAAGCTCGACCGTTCGGCAGACATTTTCAGCTGGGATCCAGTCTAACCGCACTCTGCGTCATGGCCGGGCTTGTCCCGGCCATCCACGTCTTGGCGACCAAACAAAAGGCGTGGATGCCCGGGATATCTAGCGAAGCCGCGCTTCGCGCTTTGCCCGGGCATGACGTGGAGAGGTTGGCGCCCTCTCGCCGCCGACACACCGACCATCTCCACAACCCAAAATCGAAAACGAAACAATATTACTCAAATAGCTATGCATAGCGGTCTTATCTGACCCGAGATTACGCTAATTTCGTCATAAAGAATTCAAACGCCGGCCAAGACCGGCTATGTCACCAGCAATCAACGGGTTTGACGTCACGCATGTGCGGACGAAACCGTATTTGCTGGACGAACATCATGACAGATCACGCGGGCGCGATGCCCTCCGCGGCCATGCCGCATTCCAAGCCGCTGAATTCCCCCGCCCGCGTTTTGCTGGCGAGCCTGATCGGCACCACCATCGAATTCTTCGACTTCTACGTCTACGCCACCGCCGCGGTGCTGGTGTTTCCAAAACTGTTCTTCCCGGCCGGCAACGACACCGCCGCGCTGCTCGCGTCCTTCGCGGTGTTCTCGATCGCGTTCTTTGCGCGTCCGTTCGGCGCTGTCGTGTTCGGTCATTTCGGCGATCGCGTCGGCCGCAAGACCACGCTGGTCGCAGCATTGCTCACCATGGGAATCTCGACCGTGCTGATAGGCCTGCTGCCGACGCATGCGCAGATCGGCCTCGCTGCGCCGCTGCTGCTGGTGCTGTGCCGTTTCGGTCAGGGCTTTGGACTCGGCGGTGAATGGGGCGGCGCAGTGCTGCTCGCCACCGAGAACGCGCCGGAAGGCAAGCGCAACTGGTACGCCATGTTCCCGCAACTCGGTGCGCCGCTCGGCCTGTTCCTCTCGTCCGGCACATTCTTCATCCTGCTGCATTTCGTCTCGCCGGAAACGTTCCTGAGCTGGGCGTGGCGCGTGCCGTTCCTCGCCTCCATCGTGCTGATCGCCATCGGATTGTGGGTGCGCCTGTCGATCACCGAGACGCCGGAATTCCAGAAGGCAATCGAGAAGGCCGAGCGCGTTGCCGTCCCCAGCATGGAGCTGCTGCGCAAGCACAAGCGCAGCCTCGTGCTCGGCACGCTGGTCGGTCTGATGACCTTCGTGTTCTTCTATGTCTGCACGGCCTATCTGCTGTCCTACAATGTCGGTATCGCGAAGATGTCGCTGCTCGATGCGCTCAAGGTGCAGATCGCCGGCGCCGTCGCCTTCGGCACCACCAACATCCTGGCCGGCCTGCTCGCCGACAAGATCGGTCGCCGCACGCTGCTGATCGCCAATTGCCTGATGGTGATCGTGTTCTCGTTCTTCCTGGCGCCGCTGCTGTCAGGCGGCGTGGCGGGCATCTATGCCTTCGCGCTGATCGGTCTGGCGATCTTCGGCATCAATTACGGCCTGATCGGCGCCGCACTCGCGGCACCGTTCCCGACCACCGTGCGCTATACGGGCGCGTCGATGACGTTCAATCTGGCGAGCATCTTCGGCGCCTCACTGGCGCCCTATATCGCCACTTGGCTGCAGGCAAATTACGGTCTCGCTTACATCGGCTATTACGTGCTCGCCGCCGCGACGATCACGCTCATCGCGATCTTCGCTTCGGACAAGCACGAGGTCTGAGCGCGCTTGCCGGCAAACGTCAAAAAGGGGCAGTGCCAACGCTGCCCCTTTTTTATTGATCAGCGCGCCGCCTGCTGCCGCCTGAGCTCGGCGCGAGCCGCGTCACGCTCGAATTCGCCATCGCCCCGGCACACTTCAGCTGCCTGTTTCAGATAGGGCAGCGCCTCCTGCGGCTTGTGCTTCACCATCAGATACTGGCCGAGATAGAACGACACGCCGCAATCGCCGAAGTCGTCCTCCAGCCGCATGTTCTTCATTTTGGCGAGCATCTCCTCCCGACTCATCTGGCCGAGATAGACCGCGACCATCGGCCATGGCCAGCCCTTGCGATCGAGCTTGTCGGTATTGCGTTTCAGCTCGCCGATGTCGTTGTCGCCGCTGCGCGCCCGCGCGATGTAGCGTAGCAGCTTGCCCAGCTCGTATTCCGGCGTCTTCTCGACCACGTCGCCGAAATCGGCGGCAGCCTCGGCGAAATGTCCCTCGATGAAGTTCATATGCGACCGCCGGTTGCGGGTGTCGGGATCATCCGGCCTCAGCTTCAGCGCCGCATCCAGGTCCGGGATCGCGCCGGCGAAATCGCCCTTGCGCGCGAAGGCGATGCCGCGGTCAACATGGGCGCCGACGTCGTTCGGATTGCCGGCCAGAACGACATCGAAATCCGCGATCGCGCCGTCATTGTCGCCGCGTCGAATCCTGATGTCGGCGCGACCACGGTGGGCATAGCTGTCGCCGGGCTCGATCTGTAGCGCAGCGTCATAGTCGGCCAACGCCCTCTCGTAGTCTTTCTTGGCGGCACGGCTGTTGCCGCGCAATGCAAACGCCGCATAGTCTTTCGGATCGAGGCGGATGGCTTCCGAGAAATCCGCGATCGCGCCATCGATGTCGGCCAATCTCTTCCGCAACATTCCGCGTCCGCGGTGGTAGGATGAATTGCCCGGCTGCAGGCGAATCGCCTTGTCATAGTCGGCGCGCGCCCGCACGAAATCGCCCTTGGATTCATAGGCGCTCGCCCGCGAGCCGAAGCCCGAGGCGTAAGTGGGATCGAGGGCGATCGCCTTGTTAGCATCCGCGATAGCCAGATCGAATTCGTCGAGGCGGTTGTGGACCATGGCGCGCGCGCCATAGCCTTTCGCAGAATCAGGATTGAGTGCGATGAACGCAGTAAAATCCGCGCGCGCCGCCTCCATATGGCCGAGTTCGAAGTTCCCGATGGCGCGAAGGCGAAGCGCTTCGGAGCGCTCGGCATCCGTTGCGCCGGGACGATCGATGATATCGCTACAGCCTGCGATCATCCGCTGATCCATCGGCGGGCGACATCCATTATCCGCGTGCGCTGACAATGATGTGGCGAACAGCAATGCTGCAGAAGCGACTGCAACGCGCATGTGACAGCAAAACGACGACATGGGAACCACACATCAGTATGAGAGATTTGGCCATTGGTCGCGTGGAACTATCAAAACGTTCACTGCGCTGCGATGCGCGCTTGTGCACCGCCATGACCGCGCGGCAGCATCGAATCGTGTAGCATCGACGTCGCAACGGTATTTAGACTGCTGGCAACGGCTGGAGAAAACCAGAAAAGCCGGGAGGACGACGATGCCAACTCAGCTCACGCAAGACTCTGCTCACCCCGCCGCACCATCCCACTCACTCAGTCGCAGAAATATCCTGGGCAGCGCCGCTGCATTGGCAGCGACGACGCTGATCGCACCTGATGCACTCGCGCGCAACTTCGGTCGCGGCGCGGAACCGCAGCGCTATCCCGATCCCGATATCGTCGTCATCGACGCCAATCGCTTCAAGGCGAGAGTCGGCAACACCGTCATCAAGCGGCTCTATACGGGCTGCCTGTGGGCGGAGGGACCGGCGTGGAATGCACAGGGTCAGTATCTGATCTGGAGCGATATCCCTGCCAATCGCCAGTTGCGTTATCTCGACGATGACGGCCACATCTCCGAGCGCTTCCGCTATCCATCCGAGGAGAGCAACGGGAATTCGTTCGACACAGAGGGCCGCCAGCTTTCCGCGCAGCGCACGCGCCTTGTCCGCTTCGAGCACAATGGCAGCGTCACGACGCTGGCTGAACAGGCAAACGGCAAGCCGCTGAACGGGCCGAACGATATGGTGGTCAATCCGATCGACAAGGCGATCTGGTTCACCGATCCCGGCTACGGCGCCATCAATCTCTATGAAGGACAACGCGCGGCGCCGGGCGTCACGCAGCCGCACCAGAAGGAAGCGGTATATCGCATCGATCCGACCAGCGGCCAGATCGCCAAGGTCGCAGACGATCCGTTCAAACCGAATGGTCTGGCCTTCAGCCCGGACTACAAGAAGCTCTATGTCTGCGACACCGGCATCACGCATTATCCCAATGCCAAGAATGTCGTCTGGCAGTACGACGTCGACGGCGGCAAGCTCTCGAATGGCAAGCCGCTGATCGACATGACGCTGGATGGCAAGTCCGGCTTCCCTGACGGGCTGCGCGTCGACACCGAAGGCAACATCTGGGTCGGCGAGGGCTATGACGGCGTGCAGATCTTCGCGCCGGACGGCCAGCGCATCGGCCAGATCAAGCTTCCGGAGACCTGCGCGAACGTGTGTTTCGGCGGCAAGAAGCGCAACCGGCTGTTCATGACGGCGAGCCAGTCACTCTATGCGGTCTATGTGGAAACGCAGGGCGCGCATTACTGTTGAGGGGCCCACGTCGCAGCCAGCGGCTTCGCGCAACTCTCTCCACGTCATGCCCGGGCTTGACCCGGGCATCCAGCTTTGCGGCAAGCAACGGAGAAGATGGATGGCCGGGTCAAGCCCGGCCATGACATAGGGATAGGACGTAGCGTCTCGACGACTACCCGCTATTCCGCAGCCCCGCCGAGATCCCATTGATCGTCAGCTGAATCCCGCGCAGCACCTGCTCGTCCGGATTATTTGCACGGTGCTCTTTCAGCAACTCGACCTGCACGTGGTTGAGCGGATCGAGATACGGGAAGCGGTTGCGAATCGAGCGGTCGAGCAGCGGGTTGTTTTGCAGCAGGCGCTCCTGCTCCATGATATCCAGCAGCGTCTCGATGCACAGATGCCATTCGCCGCGGATGCGGCCAAAGATGGTCTCGCGCAGCTTTTGGTCGGCGACAAGCTCCGCATAGCGCGAGGCGATGGCGATGGAGCTCTTGGCCAACACCATGTCCATGTTGGACAGTAGCGTGCGGAAGAACGGCCATTCGCGGTGCATCTCCTGCAGGAAGGCCATGCCCTTGTCGGGATGATTGGCGAGCCACGCCTCGATGGCGCTGCCGAAACCGTACCAGCCTGGCAGCATCAAGCGGCACTGCGCCCAGGAGAACACCCACGGGATCGCGCGCAAATCCTCGATAGCACGGGTCTTCTTGCGCGAGGCCGGACGGCTGCCGATGTTCAGCGTCGAGATCTCATTGATGACGGTGGATTCCCAGAAGTAATCGACGAAGCCTTCGGTCTCGTAGACGAGGCCGCGATAAGCCTTGAAGGCCAGTTCGGAAATCTCCTCCATGGCTTCGAGATATTCGCGGCGCGGCGCGCTGTGCTTTGGCGCCAGCAGGCTTGCTTCCAGCGTTGCAGCGGCGAGGATTTCCAGATTGTTGCGGCCGACCTCGGCGTTGGAATATTTGCTGGAGATGATTTCACCCTGTTCGGTAATGCGGATCTGCCCATCCACCGCGCCGCCGGGCTGCGCCAGAATCGCATCGTGGCTCGGGCCACCGCCGCGGCCGACCGAGCCGCCGCGACCGTGGAACAGCCTGAGCCGGATGTGATGCCGCTCGAACACTTCGATGAGCTCGATCTCGGCCTTGTACAGTTCCCAGCCGGAAGTGACGAAGCCGCCATCCTTGTTGCTGTCCGAATAGCCGAGCATGACTTCCTGCACCGCGCCGCGGCTGTCGACCAGCTTGCGATAGTCGTGCAGCGAGAACATGCGGTCCATGATCGCTGCCGAGGCCTGCAGATCCTCGATGGTTTCGAACAACGGCACGATGTTGATGGCGCTGCGGCCGGAGCAATCGACGAGCCCGACTTCCTTCAGCAGCACCGCGACTTCGAGCATGTCGGAGACGCCCTTGCACATGGAGATGATGCATTGAGGGATCGCGGCCGCGCCGAATTTCGCATGAACCTGCGCGGCCATGCGAAACAGCGCAAGTTCGCCTAGCGTCTCGTCGCTGTATTTGACGAACAGCGAGCCGAGCGGCCGCGCGTTCTTCAATTCATTCGTCAGCAGCGCGATGCGCGCTTCCTCGCCGAGCGCGAGATAGGACGTGCCGGGCATCGCCGCATCGATCAGTTCGGCGACGGTGCGCTCGTGCACAGCGGAATTCTGCCGGATGTCGAGACTGGCGAGATAGAAGCCGAAACAATCCACCGCGCGGCGCAATTGCCGCAGCCGGCCGCGGGCGATGACTGCGGAATTATCAGCGATCAGCGAACGATCGAGCACATCGAGATCGGCCTTGAACTCCTGCGCCGATGCATAGGCCGGCGCATCACCCACGGCCGCACGGCGATTCGGCAATTCTAGCGCATGGGCCGTTGCCGCCATGCGGGCATAGACGCCGGAGATCGCCAGACGATAGGGCTCGCCGGCGCGGTGCGGCGATGGATCAGGAGAGCGTTCGGCCAATGCGCGGAGTTCATCGGAAACATCGGCGAGATGCGCCGCCATCGACAGTTCTGCGCCCAGCGCGTGAAGTTCGTCGAGATAGAAGCTGAAGGCGCGCCTGCTCTGCAGCATCATGGTGCCGCGCATCACATCCGCCGTGACGAACGGATTGCCGTCGCGGTCGCCGCCGATCCAGCTGCCCATGCGCAGGAACGAGCCGAGTTCGGCCGCGCCGCCCTGCGCGCGCAGGCTGTCTTCCAGCACGCAATGCAGCCGCGGCACCTCGCGCAGGAACGTGTAGTCGTAGAACGACAATCCGTTGGCGACTTCGTCGAGCACCGTCAACTTGCTCCGGCGCAGCAGATTGGTCTGCCACAGGGTGACGACGGCGCGGCGCAACTGTTCCTCGGAGGCCTCAATCTCTTCCGCGGTGAGCTGCATGCGCTCGCGCCGGTCCAGCAATGCCGCGATTTCCATTTCGCGGTCGATGGTGCTCTTGCGGCGCACTTCCGTGGGATGCGCGGTCAGCACCGGACTGATCAGCGCCTGTCCGAAGAACTTGCTGAGCAGCGCGGCATCGATGCCGGCCTCGCGCGCGCGCTTCACCGCATGGGCCAGCGTGCCCGATGCGTTAGCCGCATTCGCGCGCTGCGCCCGCATCCGGCGGATGTTGTTCTGGTCCTCGGCGATATTGGCGAGATGGGAGAAATAGCTGTAGGCGCGAACGATGCGCACGGTCTCAGCGATCGACATGCCGTCGAGGATGGCTTCGAGTTCACGCCGCGCCAGCTTGTCGTCGCCGCGGTGGAAGCGGACCGAGGTCTGGCGGATATTCTCGACCAGGGCGAACACTGCCTCGCCTTCCTGATCGCGCACGGTATCGCCAAGGATGCGGCCGAGCAGCCGGATATCCTCGCGCAGCCGGGCATCGGCCTCCTGGTGAGCGGGATCGTCACCGCGCTGGGATGCGGGTTCTTCGGTGGACAGGGTCAGGGACACAAGGACGCTCCAGGAAGTTGCCGGCGCCCCATTTGGTCGCAAGTCATGCTGCGACGCAAGACGAAGTTGCAGCGCCCAGCAGTGTCCCGGAACTCAGCTTCGTGGCTTTACCTTACCTAAGATCCGATCCGCCTCGGTGCGCCAGTCGGCGCTGCGCGCGAAACCCGCCTCGCCCTTGGTGCCGAACAGCCCGTCTTCAGCGAGATCCGCGATCCAGCCCTGACGCTCGGCCGTGCCTTCGGCCGACCACGGCGTGAGCCCGATCTCGCGGACGGTCTCGGCGACCTCGCGGACTTCCTCGCTGCGGCGGCGACCGTGTTCGATGACGCGCTGAAAGAAATAGGCGCCCTGCTTCTCCCAGTCGATGCTCGGAAACGTCTCGACCAGCGAGGCGATCACCGCGTCCTCGACGCCATAGGCGCGTGCGGTCGTAAAGCTCTCGATCACCATGGCCTCGAGGCCCTTGATCATGATGCTGCGGCACATCTTGGTCGCCGAGGCGACGCCAAGCCTGTCACTGGCGACTTGCGCATCGAAGCCGATGGCGTTGAGCAGCGGCGCGAGATCGCGCGCGCCGGTGCCGCCGAGCAGCAGCGGCACCCTGATGCGGTATGGCGGGATGGAGGTCATGACCGCGCCCTCGATATAGCGCCCGCCGGCGCCATCGATCAGCGCCGCCGCACGTTGCTTCGCGCCGGGAGATGCCGAGTTGAAATCGAGAAACCATGCCTGCGGCTTCAGACCGGGCACGCAGGCCTGCGCCGCCGGCACCGTCTGGCTTGCGGTCACCGCACAGACGATGAAATCTGCGCCTGACGCGAGATCGGCATGCGAAGATGCGAGCGTGACACCATGGGTCTCGGCATGGTCGCGGAGCGCCCCGGCATCTTTGCCGTCGAGCTTGAGATCATAGGCGCTGACGCGGACATCCTGCTTGCGCAGGTCTTCAGCGAGAATGCGCCCGACTTCGCCATAGCCGATCAGGCCGACGTGCCACTGGTTCGAACGTTCAGTCATATTGCTTACTGGACCTTGATGTTTGCCGCCTTCAGCACCGGCCCCCATTTGTCCGCTTCGTCATGCATGAACTTGTCGAAGTCGGCGGGCGAGGAGCCGACCGGTGTGGCATCGATTTTCTTCAGCGCCGCCAGCACCACCGGATCCTTCAGCGCCGTCACCAGATCCGCATGAATCTTCGCCACGACATCGGCCGGCATGCCGGCAGGTCCGAGGAATCCCCACCACACCGCCGTATCATAACCGGCGACACCGGATTCGGCGACCGTCGGCACATTGGGCAGTGCCGCCGAGCGCGTAGCCGTCGTCACGGCCATGGCGCGCACCGCGCCGCCTTCGAGCTGGCCGACGATCTCGGGCAGCGGATTGATGCTCATGGGAATATCGCCAGCAATCACCGCGGTGAGCGCCGGCGCACCGCCCTTATAGGGGATCGAGACGATCTTGGTGCCGGCCATATGGTTCAGCAATTCGCCGGCGAGATGCGCCGAGGTGCCATTGCCGGACATGCCGTAGGACAGCGAGTCCGGCTTGGCTTTCGCCTGCGCCAGCAACTCTTGCAGGTTCTTCGCCGGATTGTCCTTCGACACCACGATGGCCAGTGGCGAATAGGCGACTTCGCTGATCGCCGTGAAATCCTTGAACGTGTCGTAAGGCAGCTTCGGATAGAAGAACTGATTGAGCGGATGGCCCGATGCGACGAGGATCAGCGTATAGCCATCGGGCGGCGACTTCGCGAGGGCCTGCGAGGCGATGATGCCACCGGCGCCCGGACGGTTGTCCACCACCGGCTGCTGCCCCCAAGTCTTTGACAGCGACTGCGCAAAGGTCCGCGCCAGCACGTCGACCGCGCCGCCGGCCGCATAGGGTACGAGGATCGTCACCTGCTTGCTCGGAAACGTCTGGGCGTGCAGCGACGGGCTGGTGAAAGACAGCAGCGCAGCCGCCGTGGCGATGGCCAGTTTCATGGGCGCAGGCAAAGACACGGGCATGGGTTGTCGTCCCTCTTGTAATATCGCGCAACAATCTCGTGTCGTTGCTACTTGATATAGCTACTTGGCTGTGGTCGCGGCGCGCAGTCCGGACCGTGCGATGGCCGCATCGACCAGTCCCTGCGCCTTCACATCCTCGGTGAATTTGCGGACAAATACCATCCCCTCGTCGCGACCCTTGGGGATCGCGATGGCATGCCGCTCGACGCCCCAGCGTCCCTCCAGCACCTTCGCCCCCGGTGCCTGTTCGGCGAGTTCGAACAGCGTCGCCTTGTTGGTGGCGAACACATCAATGCTGCCGGCCATCAGCAGGCCGGGCGCAAGCCTGATGGCCGGCACGCGAACGACCTCGGCATTCTTCAAATCGCGCGACAGAACGGCATAGGATGAACTTCCGGCGGTGACGCCGACATGGACGCCTTTGACATCGACATCATCAGCCCCCGCAACCCTGGACTCTTTCGCGACGAGATAGCCAAGATCGCTTTCCAGATAAGACGGGCCGAAATCCATGTCGTTCGCACGCGCGGCCGACGCATTGGTGAAGGCGGCATCGACGGCGCCTGTCTTCACCGCTTCGAGAACCTCGGCATTCCTGGAGAACACCACCGGCTCATAGGGCACGCCCAATTGCCGCGCGAGCTCCTTGCCGAGATCGTAACCGACACCACGCGGGCCTTCGGTTTGCGATACGAGAATAGACGTCGGTGTTCCCGGATAGAGCCCGACACGCAGCTTCCCGCTTGGGGCGAGGATCTGCTTCAGCTCGAGATCGACGGCAACTGCAGGACCGGCAAACGCTGCCACCAGGAGAGCGATCGCCGCGATCTGCGCGGCAAGTTTGTTTCCAATCATTGCCACGCGCATCATCGACCTCCTAGATCGTCCGCCCAGCCTTGGCCCAATAAGGATCGCGCAGCCGGCGCTTGAAGATCTTGCCGGAGTCTTCGCGCGGCAGATTGCTCTGGATCTCCATCTGCTTCGGCACCTTGTAGTCGGCCAGCGCCTTCTTGAGGTCCGCGCGCACTGTCGCCAGGTCGAGCAGCACGCCGGGCTGCGGCTCGATCACCGCCATCAGGGACTCGCCGAACTCCTCGTCGGGAATACCGAACACGGCACAGTCATGGACGCCGGGCAGCGCATGCAGCGCGGATTCGATTTCGGCGGGATAGATATTGACGCCGCCGGAGATCACCATGTCGCGCTTGCGATCGCAGATGAAGACGTAGCCGTCGGCATCGAGATAGCCGACATCGCCCGAGGTGATGAAACCGTCGCGGTCGATCTCGGCGCGCTTCTCCGGCTTGTTGTGATAGGTGAAATCCGGATTGCCTGATATGCGCGAATAGATCTCGCCGATCTCGCCTTGCGGCAGGATCTGGCCGTCGTCACCTAGGAAACGCAATTCAGCGCCGGGCGCGATCTTGCCGACGGTGCCGGGCTTCTTCAGCGCGTCCTCGGAATTGGCGAAGGTCACCGCACCGGATTCGGTCGAGCCGTAGAATTCGTAGATCACCGGGCCCCACCAGTCGATCATCGCGGTCTTGACGTCGGCCGGGCACGGCGCGGCGGCATGGATGATGTGGCGCAGCGACGACATGTCGTATTTCTTGCGGATATCCTCCGGCAGTTTCATCAGGCGGATGAACATGGTCGGCACCATGAAGATGGTGTCGATCTTCTCGTCCTGCACCACGCGCAGGAATTCTTCGGGATCGAAGCGCGGCATCATCACCAGCGCGCCACCGAGGCGCCCAGCGCGCAGCGCGAAGGCATTGGGGGCCGAGTGATAGAGCGGTCCGGGCAGCAAAGCGCGTGCACCGGGCTTGAGGCCATAGACGCGTGCACGCATCTGGTCGGCGGACGCCGCCTGCTCCGGCGTTGGCGCGAAACGGCGCACGCCCTTTGGATGGCCGGTGGTGCCCGACGTGTAGATCATGTTGTGCGGCTGCGGCAGCGCGGGGCCGTCATAGGGCGCCTGTTCGGTCAGCCAGCTCTCCAGATCGATGGCGCCGTCCGGCGTACCGAGCCGTGCGGGATCGACCTTGTAATTGGCAATGATCTCCGGCGGCGTCGGCACGCTCAGCGACACGATGCCCTGCGGAATTGCCTCGTGCAGCTGATGCAGCATATCGGCATGAGCGATCAGGATATTGCTGCCGGAATCCTTGATCACATAAGTGATCTCTTCCGGCTTGAAGTGCCAGTTCACCGGTACGCCGTAAGCGCCGAGCTGCGCCACTGCATAGGCCGCTTCAAGAAACGCGATGTCGTTGCGCATCAGGATGCTGACGCTGTCGCCCTGCTTGACGCCAAGCCGCGACAACCCGCCGGCGATGCGGCTCGCGCGCTCGGTCAGTTCGGCAAAGCCGCGGCGACGATCGCCTGAGATGACACCTTGAAACAGGGAATTTGTCGACATGGATACGTTTCCGGATTTTTGTTTTTGATTTTTGATGAACTCTTCGCCGTCATTGCGAGGAGCCCTTGCGACGAAGCAATTCAAAGCTCCGTCATGGCCGGGCTTGTCCCGGCCATCCACGTCTTAGAACTTGGCCAAGACGTGGATACCCGGCATTCGCCGGGCATGACGATGTACTGCGTGGCTGACTCTACGAACCGCATTTTCGGTCAGACTCTCAGGATGAGGACAAAGTTTTTCAGTCCACAAATTTCGGCGCACGCTTCTCGATATTCGCGCGCACGGCTTCGGTCTGGTTCGGCCCGCCCATCAGCTTCATCTGCTCGACGGATTCGGCGAGCAGCGCCGGACCGGGATCGACCGCAAGATTGTTGAGCATGCGCTTGGCGGCGCGGATCGCATCGGGGCTCTTGCCAGCGATCTCGCGCGCCGTCTCGAGCGCTTCGGCGCGCGGATCGTCACAGATGCGCGTGGCGAGACCGTAGCTCAGGGCTTCCTGTGCCGAGAAGATGCGGCCGGTGTAAGTGAGGTCGCGCAGGATATCGTCGCGCACGAGGCTGGCGAGGATCGGCGTGCCCGCCATGTCGGGCACCAGGCCCCATTTGATTTCCATCACCGACATGCGCGTGTCCGGCGCGAGAAACCGCATGTCGGCACCGAGTGCGACCTGGAAACCGCCGCCAAAGGCGACGCCATGAACCGCCGCGATCACCGGCACCGGCAATTGACGCCAGCCCCACACCGCCTGCTGGGAGTGATTGCAAAGACCGTGTGTGCGCAGTGACAGGTCGCGCTTCTGCGCGCCGCCAATACCGTCGCCGCCGCCCTCATTCATCGCGGCGAATCGTCCCATGTCGAGGCCGGCGCAGAACGCCCGGCCCTCGCCGGACAGCACCACCGCGCGCAGGCCCTTCTCGTGGCTCAGGCGCTCGGCGGTATCGACCAATGCCGCAAACATCGCCGCATCCAGCGCATTCATCTTGTCCGCGCGGACCAGCCGAACATCGGCAACGCCGTCCGTCATGGACACAGAGATGCGGTCTTCCATGGGAGGTTTCCTTCCTAGACTTGTTTTTCTTCCCGCTTTACACGCAAGCGGTATCGGGTTTAGTCAATCAACTAATTAACCCGTCCGCATCCTCTTAAAGCAGGACCCTCCCATGTTCAATCAGCAGCTCCTCGCAGGCCGAAAAATCCTCGTCACCGGCGGTGGCACCGGTCTCGGCAAATCGATGGCGGCGAAATTCCTCGAACTCGGCGCCGAAGTGCATATCTGCGGTCGCCGCAAGGCTGTATGCGACGAGACCGCAACCGAGCTGATGGCGGAATTTGGCGGCAAGGTCTCCAGCCACGGCGTCGACATCCGCGACGCCGCGGCGGTCGATGCGATGATCGAAGGCATCTGGGCCGACGGCCCCCTCACCGACCTGATCAACAACGCCGCCGGAAATTTCATCTCGCGGACGCAGGACCTGTCGGCGCGCGGCTTCGACGCGGTCGCCAATACCGTGATGCACGGCACGTTCTACATGACCCATGCAGTCGGCCGGCGCTGGATCGCCGACAAGGTACCGGGCAACGTGGTCTCGATCACCGTGACCTGGGTACGCAACGGCAGCCCCTATGTGGTGCCCTCCGCCATGAGCAAATCGGCGATCCATGCCATGACCATGTCGCTGGCCACCGAATGGGGGCGCTACGGCATCCGCCTCAACACCATCGCGCCCGGTGAAATTCCCACTGAAGGCATGAGCAAGCGCATCAAGCCCGGCGACGAGGCCGGCGCGCGCACCCGCGCGCAGAACCCGATGGGCCGCGTCGGCAAGATGGAAGAACTGCAGAACCTTGCCGTGTTCCTGATCTCCGGCGGCTGCGACTGGATATCAGGCGAGACCATCGCCATGGACGGCGCACAAGCGCTCGCCATGGGTGGCAACTTCTATCAGCTGCGCGACTGGTCCGATGCCGAATGGATCCAGGCACGCGACAGCATCAAAGCGCAGAACGAAAAGGACAAGGCGCAGCGGGGGTAAGGGCCGCAAAATAATTCGACCGGCAGCGAGGCTCTCCCATGCGGGAGGCCTCGCTTTGTTTTTTGATCAACGCGCAACCTGCAACCGCTCGCGCGCAACCCTCATGGCCTCGTCTTCGGATGCGACCACCGCGGAACTGATGCCGAACGCCTTCGTCGCAAGTGCCGACTGGGCCTCCACGAGAACGCGTGTGACGGCATTCGGCTCGACGGCAATAATGGCACGGCAAAGCAGCGCGAGCGTCGCTTTGTTGCGCTTGAGCCAAAGCCCCCTCGCCTTGCGATCTTCATGCGCCTCATCATGATGATGACTGACCATGATCATGACGAAAGGCTGCTTGCGGCCGATGAGATCGTCCATCTCGACCTCCCACTGCGCCGCACTTCCCGGCTGAAGCTCATCATGCCGGACCCACACGATCGGGAACGCCGCAACATCGTGAATGAGAAAGGCACCGTTATCGAGGCTCATCGTCGTCTCCTGACTGTTCGTTGATCTGCATGCGGAGATAGACCCGGTCGCTCAAACCCGTTAACGACATTCGGACGCAAAATAATGAGAACCGGCCATGCTGGAGCGGTTCTGAAAAGGCATGGTGTCATGACCTCGCTCACCGAGCGCCTCGACGGACCATCCGCAATCGCTATCTGGGGCAGCGATGAGCCCGGTGATGCATTTCGGCTCGGCACCCGCGAACTCGACTGGCATCATCACCGCCGCGGCCAGTTGTTCTGTATCGAAAGCGGATTGATCCGCCTGCACACGAAACAGGGCTCGTGGCTACTGCCGCCGCAGCGCATCGGCTGGCTGCCGCCCGGGCTCCATCACAAGGTGACCCTGAGCGGTGTACTGAGCGGATGGGGCGTGCTCCTGACGCCGGCCGCGAGCCGGACATTGCCATCGCAGCCCTGCGTCATGGGTGTCAGCGATCTGCTGCGCGCGCTCGTCAGGCGCGCTGCGGGTTGGACGAATGCGGATCGGCTCACGCCGGCGCAGACGCGCGTCGTGGCCGTGCTGCTCGACGAAATCCGCGGTGCGCCGCAGGAGCCGCTGCATCTGCCGATGCCGACGGATATCCGCGCTTTGCGTATCGCCAATGCGCTGATCCGGCGGCCGCATGACGCGCGCACGCTGCATGAGCTTGGCGAATGGGCTGGCCTGTCGGAACGAACGGCACGTCGCATCTTCATGACGGAGACCGGCATGGGCTTCGCGCAGTGGCGGCAGCAGGCGCGTCTCACGCTGGCGTTGGAACGGCTGGCCGCCAATGAACCCGTCGCGGATGTCGCCGAAGCGCTCGGCTATGCCACGTCCAGCAACTTCATCGCGATGTTTCGACGGGCGTTTGGCGAGCCGCCGGCGCGCTATTTTGCAAAACAGCGTAGGACGCGCAACGTCGGCTGAACGACCTCCCGGCACCTGTCTCACCGCACCGCAGCACCTTTCCCATCTTGTCAGCACAACCGGACGCCCTCACACTCGCCGCAACTAATAAACTGCGGGAGGGAGACACATGTCCGTTGCGGAAGCGGCCACGCTGGCCGATGTCATTCGCGTGCAAGCACAGACGCGCGGCGATTCAATTGCGCTGGTGTTCGAGGGCCGCGAGACCAGCTACAGATCACTCGATCGCAATGCCAACCGCGTCGCCAACGGGCTGATCGCGCTCGGCGTCAAGCCCAATGAGCGCATCGCCTATCTCGGCAAGAACAGCGACCTCTTCATCGAACTGCTGATCGGCGCCGTGAAGGCCGAGGTGGTGACGGCGCCGGTGAACTGGCGGCTCGCCGGACCGGAGATCGCCTTCATCGTTGACGACGCGAAGGCACAGGTGCTGTTCGTCGGACCGGAATTCGTCGATCTCGTACGCAGCCTCAAGCCACAAATGCCGGGCGTGCGCATCGTCATGACCATGGAAGGCGGCGCAACCGAGTGGCAGGACTTTACGGTCTGGCGTGACGCGCAGAGCGAGCGCGATCCTAACCTCACAATGACCAAGGACGATGTCGCGATCCAGCTCTACACGTCGGGCACCACAGGAAAACCAAAAGGCGCGATGCTGTCGCATCAGAATTTCCTGTCACTGCTGCGCATCGGCGGCACCGACGAGAACCCCGACTGGAACGTCTGGACCGCCGACGACGTCTCGCTGGTGGCGATGCCGGTATTTCATATCGGCGGAGTCGGCTGGGCGGTGTTCGGCCTCTATCACGGCGCCAAGAGCGTGATCGCGCGGGAGTTCGATCCCAACAAGGTGCTCGATTTCTTCCGGGACTACGGCATCAGCAAACTGTTCCTGGTGCCGGCAGCGATGCAGTTCATCGTGCGGCAGCCGCGTGCGCGGGAGATGGATTTCAGCAAGTTGCGCTACATCATGTATGGCGCATCGCCGATCCCTGCCGCCCTGCTCAAGGAATGCATCAGCGTATTCGGCTGCGGCTTCGTACAGATGTACGGGATGACCGAGACCACCGGTACCATCGTGGTGCTCGCCCCGGAAGATCACGTCGAGGGCCGCGACTGCATGCGTTCCGCCGGCAAGGCGCTACCGGGAATCGAAATCGCCATCCTCGATGTCGACGGCAAACAGCTGCCTATGGGCGAGGTCGGCGAGATCGCGACGCGCTCGGCGTCCAACATGGTCGGCTACTGGAATCTGCCGGACGCCACCGCGCGCACGCTCGGCCGCGACAACTGGCTGCGCACCGGCGACGCCGGCTATCTCGACAAAGACGGCTTCCTCTACATCCACGACCGTATCAAGGACATGATCATCTCCGGCGGCGAGAACATTTATCCCGCCGAAGTCGAGAGCGCGATCTGCGATCATCCGGATGTCGCCGAAGTCGCCGTCATCGGTATTCCCGACGATACATGGGGCGAAGCGGTGAAGGCCGTGGTGGTGCTGAAGCCCGGCAAGGAGCTCGGCGCAACCGACCTGATGAAGTTCACGCGCGAGCGCATCGCGGGATTCAAGGCGCCGAAGACGATCGACTTCATCGCAGCATTGCCACGCAATGCATCGGGCAAGATCCTGCGACGGCAGTTGCGCGATCCCTATTGGGTGGGGAAAGAGCGGCAGGTGAACTGAGAACTTGTATAGCTACCGCCGCATTCTATCGGCGCCGGGTATATCGATACAGCGAATGCGAGGAACGTCGTCATCTCGCTACCGCGCGGCTCCTCCGGGATCAGCCAATTTGCGTTTTCAGCTAATTGTCTGACGGAGACGTTGAGCGTAGCGTCATGACGGTCGGCCGAACGGCTAGTGAACCTCGTGTGTCCGTTGTAGAGGCGCGAAGTCATGCGCGGCGAGATTCGTGACATCAGTTCAGGCAGGGGTAAGGACCCCGCCGCCCCGCGCGTCGGAACGCCGCGTCGCCTTGCGGCGATCGTTGTGGGGGACATCTGCGGATATAGCCGCCTCATGGAACTCGATGAGGAAGAAACGCATGCGCGCGTCAAACGCATCGAGCGTGACCTCATCGAGCCGAGCATTACCGAGCACGACGGCAAACTCGTCAAAAGGACTGGCGATGGGTTCATTGCGATATTCGACAGTCCGGTCGAAGCCGTTCGGTGCGGCATCGTCATCCAGCAAAGCATGATCGGGCGCAACGCTGCGCTGCCAAAGAGCTCCTGGATCGAATATCGCATTGGGGTCAATCTGGGAGACGTGATCATCGAGCCCAATGATGTCTTCGGCGATGGCGTCAATATCGCCGCGCGCCTCGAGGGGATCGCCGACCCCGGCCAAGTGTACATCTCGGGTGGCATCTACGAGCAGATCAAGCACAAGCTCGTCTGCGGTTACGAGTCGCTTGGAGACCGCAAGATCAAGAACATTACCGATCCTGTGCGCGTTTACCGGGTGCTTCCTGATCCCGCGGCATTCAACAAGGCGCGGAAGCGGCGTGAACATGTTCTGATCATTTCGTTTTGCGCAATCCTGCTGGCTCTCGCAGGCGCCGGCGTCTGGTACATGAGGGCTTACCCGCGCGGTGAAATCGGCAATCAGGCTTCAGCTCCCGCGGCGCCTCCGCAAGAGACAGGGAATGCAGGCACCCGATCAGCGCCCGTGCCCGCCGCCAAGCAAGCCCGGCCTGAACCTGCTCCGGTGGTGACGCCTGCCCCGCCCCCACCGCCAGCACCACCAAAGCCGGTCATAGAGCCCGTCATGGTCCCGCTCCCCGGCGGGACCTTCGCGATGGGCAGCAATGACGACATATCGGAAAAGCCGATACACCAGGTCACGATCAAGCCCTTCGCGATCAGCAAGTATCCGGTCTCGGTTCGGGAATGGAACGCGTGCGCTGCTGCGAATGCATGCCCGTTTCTGGTGACTGGGCGGGACGACATTCCGGTCACGGATGTGAGCTGGACCGATGCCAAGCAGTTTGTCGCATGGCTCGCGAAGGAAACGCAGAAAGCCTTCCGGCTCCCGAGCGAAGCTGAATGGGAGTATGCCGCGCGTGGCGGCACGCAAACGAAATACTGGTGGGGCGATCAGCTGCAGCCCGGCATGGCCAATTGCAAGAACTGCACGGACGCCGTCACCGAACAGCCGCCCAAGCCCGGCAGCCTGAAACCAAATCCATTCGGACTCTACGATATGGGTGGCGGCGTCAATCAATGGACAGAGGATTGCTGGCACAAGAACTATCAGGGTGCCCCGCAAAACGGCGCGCCATGGGTCGAGAACGACTGCGTCTCGCACGTCATTCGATCGGGCTCCTGGAAAAACGATGCGCGTTACGTCCGACCCGCAAGCCGCGATGGCTACGACACCAATGTGCGATATCCGACCCACGGCTTCCGGATTGCCATTTCGTCCTGAGACCGCCCCCGAAGGAAAGGCTGCGTCATGAGGATCACCGGGCTCATCGTGTTGTCCGCCATGCTGTCAACGGCGCCCCTTGCAGTCCATGCGCAAGGAAAGTCCGCACCGAAGGACGCGGTCCTCTATTTCGTGTGGCCACAGGACAAAGCGGTGATCAAGGGCGGGTTCTGGTGTCGTTTCGGTTTGCGCAACATGGGCGTCACTCATGCAGGCGATAATTTCCAGAACAGCGGCCATCATCATTTGCTGATCGATGTGAATGACCCGCTCGATCCGAAGGAGCCGATCCCGCAGGACAAGTCGCATCTCCATTTCGGAGCCGGCCAGACCGAAGCACGCATCGAATTGCCCCCCGGCAAACATACGCTCCAGCTCGTGCTGGGAGACGGCGCTCATTATCCCTTCAACCCGCCCATCGTCTCGAACAAGATCACCGTGACAATCAAGTGAGCGTGCTTCCGATGCCGGGACGCACGGCCTGCTCTGGCGGAACGACGAAAAAAGGCCCGCTTGCGCGGGCCTTTCGAATTCATGCGCTTGATCGCGTGTGGATCAGGCGGTCTTGGCGAACGACGTCGCCTTCGAGAAGTTGTCCTGCGCGCTCTTGGCGCCTTCCGACACCAGCTTGCCGAGATATTCGGTCGACGCCTTGGCGCGCGAGCTCAGCACTTCGCCATGGGCGCGCACGAGATCGGTCTGCACCTGGAAGGCTTCGGTCAGCGATTTCGCCGAAGCGAGCTTGTCGATACCAGCGAAGAACGACTGGACGTCCGCATAGAACGCGTCCTGAACGTTACGGCTGATCTTGGTCGCCTCAGAGACCGAGTTCGACACAGCGGTTTCGATGGCGGAGGTCACCTTCTCGGAATTGGCCTGAAAGTCGGCGGCCTTGTCCTTGGCAGTGCCGGCAGCGCGCTTGACGAAGTCACGGGTCGCTTCGGGCACTTCCAGATTCTGCAGCTTGGTGAACGCCTCGGTGACGGGCGCGAAAGCCTGCTTGACGTTGTTCAGCACGGAATTGGTTTCGGTTTCGATCGTCATGTTCGTCTCCATCCTCGGGTTGGGCCGCCTCTGCAAAGCTCATGCTTGCACTCAGGCTCGGCTCACCCCGTCCCGCCGTTGTGGGCCCGGGGTGCAACTTCTATGACATAGTAAATAATGCGCTGCAACATCGATGGTGCATCGCAGCATCACAAACCCGTGATATGCCCGGTAATCAGGCGGCGCCTGATGCATTAACGGGCTACCGCTAGAGATCTGAAACAGGAGAGTAACCGACGTGTTGATTTAGCTTTATAATTTAGCATTTCGAGCCGCCGATTCTTCGGATATCCAACTGGGCAAGGCAAATGGCACCTGCCCTTTAAGTCGGCAAACCGACTTCCCAACGCCTCGACGACCCCAGCCTTAAGTCGTGGGCCGGGCCGGTCTCCCGCCTCGCCTTTGCCATTGCATATTCGCCCCGCGCGCAGGCACACTCATCGGTAGAGCGCCGCAAAGGCGTCGGTGACCATGCGAGGGAGGGACGTATCATGGCGGAAGCCAGCAGGAAGCTGTCCTCAATGGACGCGTCGTTTCTGTATCTGGAAACGCCGGAGATGCCGATGCATGTCGGCAGCATGGCGATCTTTCGCCTGCCCGAGGATTACAAGGGCGACTTCTTCGAGGACTTCAAGGCGATGATCGCCTCGCGCCTGCATGTGGCGCCGATCCTCAAGGCCCGGCTGGAAAAGGCCCCGCTGGATATCGATCACCCCTCCTGGGTCGAGGACGACCAGTTCGACATCGACCGTCATATTTTTCGCGGCAGCCTGCCCGCGCCCCATGACCGTCCCACGCTGGAGCGCATCGTCGGCTGGATGCATGCCAAGCTGCTGAACCGCGCCCGGCCGCTGTGGGAGTTCTATGTTTTCGAGGGCATGAAGGACAACGAGATCGGCCTGTATTCGAAGATGCACCATGCCTGCATCGATGGCGGCGCAGGCGCCGCACTCACCAGCATGATCTATGACGTGACACCGATCCCGCGCGAGATCGAAAAGCCGGAAGTGCGCGCGAAGCAGCGTCAGGAGCCGCGCGATATCGCAGCGAGCTTCATCGACTCCTACCAGCAGCTCTGGCGTCAGCCGCTCGAGAATTCCGGAAAAGGCATCGAACTACCGCGCTCGGGCAAGAGCGATATCGGCTCGATCCTGTTCGACAACGTCATGTTCCAGATCGAGAGCGCGGTGAAATTCGCCGGCTCGATCCCGACCATGGTGAAGAGCGCGTCCGACGTGATGGCGAAGATTGCCGATCCGAAATCGCGCGACAGTCTCAACAGCATGCTGTCGCCGCCGACGCTGCTCAACAAAACCATCTCCTCGGAGCGCAGCTTTGCCGGCGTGTCGGTGCCGCTGTCAGCCGCGAAGGCCGTTGCCAAACAAGCCGGCGGCAAACTGAACGACGTTGTGCTGGCGCTCTCATCAGGCGTTGTCCGGCGCTACCTCAAGGAAAAAGGCGCCCTGCCCGCCAAGTCCCTGACTGCCGCGGTGCCGATCTCGCTGCGCGAGGAAGGCAACACCGATTCCAACAATCAGGTGTTCGGCATGATCTGCTCGATCGCCACTAATATCGAGGACCCAAAGGAGCGGCTGGAAGCGATCATCGCGCAATCGACCAAGTCCAAGGAGATGTCGCATCCGCTACGCGCATTGATGCCGCAGGTCTCCAACATCTCCATGCTGGGCGCACCGATCATGGTGCAGATCCTGGCGCTGCTCTACAGCCGCACCAACCTCTCCGACGTGTTGCCGCCGGCGGCCAACATCACGGTGTCCAACGTGCCCGGTCCGCGGCAGACACTCTATGCGGCCGGCGCCGAGCTGCTGCACATCTTCCCGGTGTCCATCGCCACCCATGGGCTGGCGCTGAACATCACCGTGCAGAGTTATCGCGACCAACTCGATTTCGGCTTCATCGCCGGCGCCAACATCATCCCGCATGTGCAAGTGCTCGCCGACATGATGCCAGATGAATTCGCGCTGCTGCAGGCGGCCTTCGCGTCACCCGATGCTCTCAAGACCGCCAGCTAAGGACTTATCATGATTGAAATGCCTCCCTTGCAGTTCGCCAAGCTGAACGGCATTCGCATGGGATATTACGACGCCGGCCCCATGAGCGACACACCGCCTGTGGTGCTGTGCCATGGCTGGCCGGAAATGGCGTTCTCCTGGCGGCATCAGATCAAGGCACTGGCTGCCGCCGGCATCCGCGTGATCGCGCCGGACCAGCGCGGCTATGGCGCGACGTCGCGGCCTGACGCGGTCGAGGACTACAGCATCGAACATCTCACCGGCGATCTCGTCGCATTGCTCGATCATCTCAAGATCGACAAGGCGATCTTCGTCGGCCACGACTGGGGCGGCTTCATCGTCTGGCAGATGCCGCTGCGGCATCGCGATCGCGTCGCCGGCGTGGTCGGCGTGAATACGCCGCATACCGATCGCGCACCGGTGGATCCCTTGCTGATCTACAAGAAGCGCTTCGGCGAGACGATGTATATCGTCCAGTTTCAGGATCCCGCACACGAGCCGGACCGCATCTTCGGCGAGAATGTCGACAAGGCCTTCGACTTCTTCATGCGCAAGCCGATGCCGCGCAAGCACGCCAATGTTGGCGAAGCGCCGGTCGGCGGCATCGGCGCGTCGTCAAAGACCAATCTGGCGTTTCCGCAGATGGTCGCTGCTTACGATCCCGGGAAGGACCCGCGCCAGAAGATTCTCTCCGACGAGGAAAAGAAGATCTTCGTCGATGCCTTCAAGGAATCCGGCTTCACCGGCGGCATCAACTGGTATCGCAACATGAGCGCCAACTGGGCGCGCGCCGAAGGGCTCGATCACACCGTGCGCGTGCCCTCGCTGATGATCATGGCGGAGAACGACGCGGTGCTGCCGCCCTCCTCCGCAGATGGCATGGAAAACATCATTCCCGATCTGGAGAAATATCTGGTGAAGGACAGCGGTCACTGGACCCAGCAGGAAAAGCCCGACGAGGTCAGCCAGGTGCTGATCGACTGGCGGCGAAGACGGTTTGGGTAAGAATGAAACCTTTCAACGTCATTGCGAGCGCAGCGAAGCAATCCAGAAAGCAACAAAGAAAAACTGGATTGCTTCGTCGCCAAGAGGCTCCTCGCAATGACGAAAGAGACGAAGCGACAGCGGGGAGAAGACGACCACATGCCATCCACCAACAAACTCGCCCCGATCCCGCATCCGCCGAAGAAGCCGGTGGTGGGCAACATGCTGTCGCTGGACGCCAATGCACCGGTGCAGGATCTGGCGCGGCTAGCTAAGGAGCTCGGGCCGATCTTCTGGCTGGACATGATGGGCTCGCCCATCGTGATCGTCGGCGGCCACGATCTGGTGGACGAGCTCAGCGACGAGAAGCGCTTCGACAAGGCGGTGCGCGGCGCGCTGCGCCGGGTCCGCGCGGTCGGCGGCGACGGTCTGTTTACGGCGGATACCAAGGAGCCGAACTGGACCAAGGCCCACAACATCCTGCTGCAGCCGTTCGGCAACCGCGCGATGCAATCCTATCACCCGAGCATGGTGGATATCGCCGAGCAGCTGGTGAAGAAATGGGAACGTCTCAACACCGACGAGGAAATCGACGTCGTCCATGACATGACGGCGCTGACGCTGGACACCATCGGCCTGTGCGGTTTCGACTATCGCTTCAACTCGTTCTACCGGAGCGACTACCACCCCTTCGTGGAATCGCTGGTGCGCTCGCTCGAGACCATCATGATGACCCGCGGCCTGCCGCTGGAAAGTCTGTGGATGCAGAAGCGCCGCCGCGATCTCGCCGGCGACGTCGCCTTCATGAACTCCATGGTCGACGAGATCATCGCCGAGCGCCGCAAGAATGCCGAGGCGACCGAGGCCAAGAAGGACATGCTCGGCGCCATGATGACCGGCGTCGACCGCGCCACCGGCGAACAGCTCGACGACGTCAACATCCGCTACCAGATCAACACCTTCCTGATCGCCGGCCACGAGACCACGTCGGGCCTGCTGTCATGTGCGATCTACGCGATGCTGAAACATCCGGAGGTGCTGAAGAAGGCCTATGAGGAAGTCGACCGCGTCTTCGGCCCCGACGTCAACGCCAAGCCGACCTATCAGCAGGTCACGCAGCTTCATTACATCACGCAGATCCTCAAGGAGTCGCTGCGGCTGTGGCCGCCGGCACCGGCCTATGGCATCGCGCCGGTACAGGACGAGACCATCGGTGGCGGCAAATACAAGCTGCGCAAGGGCACCTTCGTTACCATCCTGGTGCTGGCGCTACATCGCGATCCCTCGGTCTGGGGACCCAATCCCGACGCGTTCGATCCCGAGAATTTCTCGAAGGAGGCCGAAGCGGCACGGCCGATCAACGCCTGGAAACCGTTCGGCAACGGCCAGCGCGCCTGTATCGGCCGCGGCTTCGCCATGCATGAAGCGGCGCTGGCGCTCGGCATGATCCTGCAGCGGTTCAAGATGACCGACCACAAACGCTACCAGATGATGCTGAAGGAAACGCTGACCATCAAACCCGACGGCTTCAAGATCAAGGTGCGCCCGCGCCACGATCACGAGCGCGGCGCCTATGCCGGCCGCACAAACGTGGCCACCTCGGCTGCCGCGCCACTCGCGCCAGTTGCCACGGGTCGCGCGCGGCCCAGCCACAACACACCGCTGCTGGTGCTGTATGGCTCCAATCTCGGCACCGCCGAGGAACTGGCGACACGCGTCGCCGATCTCGCCGAGGTCAACGGCTTTGCGACGAAACTCGCGCCGCTCGACGAGTTCGTAGGCAAGCTGCCGACCGAGGGTGGCGTGCTGATCTTCTGCGCGTCCTACAATGGCGCGGCACCGGACAATGCCACGCAATTCGTCAACTGGCTCGGCACTGATCTGCCGAAGGACGCCTTCGCCAAGGTGCGCTACGCGGTGTTCGGCTGCGGCAACAGCGACTGGCTGGCGACCTATCAATCAATCCCTAGATATATCGACGACAAGCTGCGTGAACATGGCGCGACCAATGCCTATGTGCGCGGTGAAGGCGATGCGCGCGACGATCTCGACGGTCAGTTTGAAGACTGGTTTGCGAAACTGCGTCCGCTCGCGGTGAAGGAATTCGGCCTCGATACCGGTTTCGAGCGCAGTGCCGACGACGCGCCGCTCTATCAGATCGAACCTGTCGCGCCGAGCGCGGTGAACACCGTCGTCGCCCTCGGCGGCGTGGTCCCGATGAAGGTGCTGGGCAATCGCGAACTGCAGAACGGCGCATCCGATCGCTCGACGCGGCATATTGAGATCGAGCTGCCTGCCGGGACCAGCTACCGGGTCGGCGATCATCTCAGCGTGGTGCCGCGTAACGATCCCGCTTTGGTCGACGCCGTCGCGCGCCGTTTCGGCTTCCTGCCGGACGATCAGATCCGGCTGCAGGTCGCGGAAGGCCGCCGCGCGCAATTGCCGGTCGGCGATGTCGTCTCAGTCGGCCGATTGCTGACAGAGTTCGTCGAGCTGCAGCAGGTCGCCACCCGCAAGCAGATCCAGATCATGGCGGAGAACACGCGCTGCCCGATGACCAAGCCGAAACTGCTCGGTTATGTCGGCGACGATCCAGCCGCAAGCGAGCGCTATCGCAGTGACATCCTTGCCAAACGCAAATCGGTGTTCGATCTCCTCGAAGAACATCCGGCCTGCGAATTGCCGTTCCACACCTATCTGGAAATGCTGTCGCTGCTGGCGCCGCGCTATTACTCGATCTCGTCGTCACCGCAAGGCGAGACGTCACGCTGCAGCGTCACCACAGCCGTCGTTCAAGGCCCAGCGCATTCCGGCCGCGGCATCTATCGCGGCGTCTGCTCCAACTATCTGAGCGGCCGCCGCGCCGGCGATACCGTGCATGCGATCGTGCGCGAGACCAAGGCCGGCTTCCGCCTGCCCGCCGATCCCGCGGCACCATTGATCATGATCGGACCCGGCACTGGCCTCGCGCCGTTCCGCGGCTTCCTGCAGGAGCGCGCGGCATTGAAAGCGCAAGGTGCTACGCTTGGCCCTGCGCTGTTGTTCTTCGGCTGCCGCCATCCCGATCAGGACTTTCTCTATGCCGAGGAGCTGAAGGGTTTCGCCGCCGATGGTATCTGTGAACTACACACCGCTTTCTCGCGCGGCGATGCACCGAAGACCTATGTGCAGCACCTCATCACCCAGCAGAAGGACCGCGTCTGGGATCTAATCCAACAGGGCGCCATTACTTATGTCTGTGGCGACGGCGGCAAGATGGAGCCGGACGTCAAGGCGGCGCTGATGGCGATCCAGCGCGAGCGCAGCGGCGGTGATGACGCTGCGGCGCTGACCTGGATCGACGACCTCGGCACCCGTAATCGCTACGTGCTCGACGTCTGGGCCGGGAGCTAGCGAGAGGCTGATACCAGTTCCATTGTCACAATCGCTGTCACAAAAGCCCGCGCGCACTGTCACAATTGCCATACGCGCAATCTCTCATTAATCGCTGCGACGATTTGTTTTGCGCATGACGCGGTTGTCACTTTTTCGCAGGGACTTTCCGTGTCATATGTTTGACATGAGCCCACGTTCCGCCCGATCCCCCGAACCGATTGATGTCCCGTACGAGCCGCCACAGCTGGCGCGCGCGAACGGCATCGATATATGTTTCGACATCTTCGGCTATTCGGACGCGGAACCGATGGTGATGATCATGGGCCTCGGCGCCCAGATGATTCACTGGGACGACGACTTCTGCCGCGAATTAGCCAGCAATGGCTTTCGCGTGATCCGCTTCGACAACCGCGACATCGGCCTGTCCTCCAAGATGGCTGGCGGCAAGCCGTTCACTCTGTACGAACTGGCCAAGCTGCGTTTTCTCGGTACGCCCGTCTCCGCCCCCTACAAGCTGAGCGACATGGCGACCGATGTGGTGGCCCTGCTCGACGTGCTGCGCATCCGCTCCGCACATGTGGTCGGCGCATCGATGGGCGGCATGATCGCGCAGGAAATGGCGATCACCTATCCCGAGCGCCTGCGCTCGCTGACCTCGATCATGTCGACCACCGGCAATCCGCGCCTGCCGCAGCCGAGCCGCGCCGTGTCACTGCTGCTGCTCAAGCCGCAGCCGACCGGCTATGAGGCGTTCCTCGAACGCTTCAAGCAGACCTGGCTGTTCCTGCGGGTCGGCAGCTTCCCCGACGACGAAGCCAGGGATCTCGACCGCGCCGAGCGGACCTATGCCCGCGGCCTGAGCCCGGCCGGCGTCGGCCGTCAACTCCGCGCCATCCTCGCGTCGGGCAGCCGTAAAGAGAGGCTTGCCACGGTCACCGCGCCGACGCTGGTGATCCACGGCAAGATCGATCCTCTGGTGCATCCGGCCGCCGGCCGCGACACGGCGGCGTCGATTCCCGGCGCAAAGCTGATGATGGTCGACCGGATGGGCCACGCTCTGCCGATCTCGATGTGGTCCCTGGTGATCGACGCCATCTCGCGGCATGCGCATGGCGCGAAGCTGCAGCAGCCGCTGCAGGCCAACGCGCGCCGCGCGGGCTGAGCGCGCGCCTACTTCTTGTCCTTCGGCCGTGCAGCGCCGAGGCCGGCCATGTTGGCGAACATCTCCTGGAAGCGCTCGCCCATCTTCGGATCGAACGAGAACCAGCTCTGCATGATCGACTCCGGCGAGAACTTGTCGATGTTGTCCATCATCTTCTTCTGCATTTGATCCATCATCGCCGACTGCATCGGCTGCACATCAGGCAGCCCCAGGAATTCGCGCGCCTCAAGCGGCGTGCAGTCCACGGTGACGATCACTTTCATTATCAGCTCCTGAGGCAAACCGGCCGCTCACGCGAACATGGCGGCGCAGCGGCAGTATCGCCGCTGACGCCTGCCCGATGCAAGCGATGTGACATTTACATTGCAGTTGCGAGATGTCAGCCGAAGCGTTCGGCCGCGAAGGCCTTGGGATCGGTGAAGGGCGTGACGCCCGTCACCATGTCCGCGATCAGACGGCCGGTCACCGGCCCCAGCGTGAAGCCGTGATGCTGGTGGCCGAAATCGAACCACAGGCCTTTGTGGCGCGGCGCCTTGCCGATCACCGGCAGCATGTCCGGCAGGCAGGGCCGCGCGCCCATCCAGGGCTTCGCCTCGACGGGATTGCCGAGCGGGAAGGTCTGCCGTGCGATCGGCAGCGCCCGTTCGATCTGCGCCGGCGTCGGCGGCGCATCGCGGAGCGCGAATTCGGCGCCGGTGGTCAGCCGGATGCCGCGATTCATCGGCGCCAGCAGATAGCCGCGATCGGCATCGAGAACCGGATGGCGCAGCACCGCATTGCCGGATGGCGCCAGATGGATGTGATAGCCGCGCTTGCTCTTGAGCGGGATGTTGTAGCCGAGCGGCCGAAACACCTGATCCGACCATGGCCCGAGCGCGACCACGACATCGCGCGCGACCAGCGCCCCGTTCGGCCCCGCCACGCGCCATTTGCCGTCGCTCTGCTCCAGCGTACGCGCATCGGCGGCGATGAAGCGACCTCCCTTGCGGATGAACAGTGCGGCATAGGCTTTAGCGAGGCCGCCCGGATCGGGCACGAAGCCCGGCGACGTCCAGTGGATGGCACCCGCAAAATCGGTAGACAGGTTCGGCTCCTGCTCCGCAATGGCGGCGGCGTCCAGAACGTCGCCCGGTACGCCATAGGCGCGATGGCGTTCGAGATCCGCGATGCCTTTCGCCAGCGTAGCCTCGGAGCGAAACGCGTTGATCCAACCCATCCGGCGCAGCAACTCCGGCACGCCGGCCTCCGCGATCAGGGCCTCGTGCTCGATCAGGCTGCGCTGGATGAGCGGCAGCGCTGCCATCGCACTGCGGAGCGCTCCCTCAGGCGACGAGTTCAGGAAATATCTGACGATCCACGGCAGCATGCCGGGTAGCGCGTTGAGATGATAGTGCACCTCCGGCGCGCGGTTCAGCGCATATTTAAACAGCTTGCTGAGGTCGCGCGGTAGCATATAGGGAAAAACCGAACAGCACTGGATCAGCCCGGCATTGCCATAGCTGGTTTCCTCACCGGCCTTCTCATGCCGGTCGACCAGCACCACGTTGCGGCCGCGCGCCTGCAGATGCAGCGCCGCCGACACACCGACCATACCTGCGCCAAGCACAAGCACATCAGCCTTGAGTTCCGCCATTCCTGCTCCGAAATCTTGCCGTTCTGGCGGTCCTGTTAGCGCTGTGTCGTGACCGAATGATGCACGCGCGCAATGCGTAGAATTGCTTATACCTAACCCTAGCAAGGATTGCGCCAGCCACTTCATTGTGCAGCGCATAGCTGACAAATGCTGCTTGCGCAGCGTGCAATCTCCGCCAACAATGTGACACTCGCTCAACTGTCGGGCGGCCGCGCGGTGATGCAATCGCGGCAATGCAATGGAGAAGCTCAGTATGTCGATCCGTCAGACGTTCATTGCCGCCGCTGCATCGCTGATCGCCTTTGCCACAGTTTCTGCCTCCGTACTGCCCGCCTCCGCACAAACGCTGCGCTATGCCAATCAGGGCGACCTGAAATCGCTCGATCCCTATACGCTGCGCGAGACCACGACGATCGCCCATCACGGCCAGGTCTATGAAGGCCTTGTCGGGCGCGGCAAGGATCTGCAGATCATCCCGGCGCTTGCCGAGAGCTGGGAAACACCGGAGCCGACGCGCTGGCGCTTCCATCTGCGCAAGGGTGTCAAATTCCACAATGGCGATCCCTTCACGGCCGATGATGTCGTGTTCTCCGCCGACCGCGTGCGCGCCAAGGGCTCCGACTTCACGACGGTCATTCCGGCCGATGCCAAGGTGCTCAAGATCGACGACTACACCGTCGATTTCGTGCTGACCAAGCCCAATCCTATCCTGACGTCGCAATGGGACGTCTGGTACATCATGGACAAGAAATGGGCGGAGGCGAACAATGCCAACGCGCCGACGCCTGCCGCGGCGACGTCGCCAAGCTTCGCGTCGTTGAATGCGAACGGCACGGGCCCTTTCACCATCGAGAGCCATCAGCCGGGCGTGAAGACCGTCTTCAAGGTCAACCCGAACTGGTGGGGCAAGCCCGAGCATAATCTCAAGGAGATCATCTTTACGCCGATCGCCTCCGACGCCACCCGCGTCGCGGCGCTGCTGTCCGGCGAAGTCGACATCATCGAGCCGGTGCCGGTGCAGGACATCGCCCGCGTCAATGGCTCAGCCAACGCCGCCGTGATGGCCGGGCCGGAGCTGCGCACCATCTTCCTCGGCATGGACCAGATCCGCGACGAGCTGCTGTTCTCGAACATCAAGGGCAAGAACCCGTTCAAGGACATTCGCGTCCGCGAGGCCTTCTACAAGGCCATCGACATCGAGCTGATCAAGAGCCGCGTCATGCGCGGACTGTCGACACCATCCGCCTTGATGATCGCGCCGCCGCTGTTCAAGCTCTCCGGCGACTTCACGCGGCCGAAATACGACGCCGACGGCGCCAAGAAGTTGCTGGCCGATGCCGGTTATCCCGACGGATTCGAAGTCGGCATGGATTGCCCGAATGATCGCTATGTCAACGACGCCGCGATCTGCCAGGCCGTGGTCGGCATGCTCGCACGCATCGGGGTGAAGGTGATCCTGAACGCGCAGCCCAAGGCGCTGTATTTCGCCAAAGTGTTCAAGACCGGCGGCTTCAACACCTCATTCTATCTGCTCGGCTGGACACCGGGCACGCAGGATTCGCACAATGTGATGCATGACATCATGGGCTGCCGCGACGATCCCGCGAGCCCGCGCGGCGCCACCAATCTCGGCGGCTATTGCAACAAGCAGTTCGACGCCCTCACGGATCAGGTGCTGCAGGAGACCGACACTGCGAAGCGCGACCAGCTCATCAAACAGGCCTATGAGATTGCCGCCAAGGACTGGGCCTATATCCCGCTGCATCAGCAGGCACTGGCCTGGGGCGTCTCCAAGAAGGTGAAGATCGTGCAGCGCCCGGACAACCAGGTGCTGCCATACTGGGCGGTGAAGTCGGAATAGGTTTGGCATCCGCGTGGAAGGCCAGGTCGCCCCGATCTCAGTCCTCATCCTGAGGAGCGGCGCCTTCGCCGCGTCTCGAAGGATGGTGGCCTGCATTATCTCATGGTTCGAGACGGCGCTGAAGAAGCGCCTCCTCACCATGAGGTCCCAGATGTTTCAATAACAGAAAGCGAAATAGCCCATGCTCGCTTTCATCCTGCGCCGCGCTTTGCAGTCCATTGGTGTGATGATCGCCGTCGGCATCATCGCCTTCACCATGTTCCGCTTTGCCGGCGATCCGGTGAACCAGATGGTGGCCATCGACACCACGCCGGCGCAGCGCGCCGAGGTGCGCGCGTCACTCGGCCTCGACGATGCCGTCCCGGTGCAATTCGCCCGCTACTTCATCAATGCCGTGCAGTTCAAGTTCGGCGTCTCCTACCAGTTTCGTCAGCCGGTCTCCGCGCTGCTGAAGGAGCGCATGCCGGCGACGCTGGAGCTCGCCACCTGCGCCACCGTGATCGCCATGGTGTTCGGCATCCTGATGGGCATCTATTCGGCGCTGCGGAAGGATTCGTTCTTCGCCAAGGTGCTGCAGGCGGTGTCGCTGATCGGCATCTCGCTGCCGACCTTCCTGATCGGCATTCTCTTGATCTATCTCTTCGCGGTGACACTCGGCTGGCTGCCCTCCTTCGGGCGCGGCGATGTCGTGAAATTCGGCTGGTGGACCACCGGCCTGCTGACGATCTCCGGCCTGAAGGCGCTGATCATGCCATCGGTGACGCTCGGCCTGTTCCAGATGACGCTGATCATGCGCCTCGTCCGCGCCGAGATGCTGGAGGTGCTGCGCACCGACTATATCCGCTTTGCGCGCGCCCGCGGGCTGACCACGCGGGCGATCCATTTCGGCCATGCGCTGAAGAATACGCTGGTGCCGGTCATCACCGTGGCCGGACTGCAGTTCGGCTCGGTCATCGCCTTTGCGATCATCACCGAGACGGTGTTCCAGTGGCCGGGCATGGGACTGCTGTTCGTGCAGGCCGTGCAGAATGTCGATATCCCGATCATGGCGGCCTATCTCCTGGTGGTGTCGCTGATCTTCGTCACCATCAACCTGATTGTGGACATCCTCTACACCATCGTCGATCCGCGCTTGCGCGCGACAATCAACCGTCCGGCATAAGAGGGTGACATGACCGACGCGCCCTTCCCCCGCACACCGTCGCTCCTCGCCCGCGCCATCGACAGCGACATCTTCTATTCGTTCCGCCGCTCCAGGCTCACAATGGTCGCCGCGGCGATCGTGTTCGTACTGCTGATGATGGCGCTGTTTGCGCCTGTGCTAGTGGTGCAGAATCCGTTCGATCCGGCGCAGCTCGAACTGATCAATTCCCGCATCTCGCCGCTCTGGACGGCGGAGGGCCAGAGGCCGTTCCTGCTCGGCACCGACGAACAGGGTCGCGATATCTATTCGGCGATCCTCTACGGCATGCGGATCTCGCTGGTGGTCGGCGTACTAGGCGTCAGTTTCGCGGCGGTGCTCGGCATCGGGCTCGGCCTGATCGCCGGCTATGTCGGCGGCGCCGTGGACAGCCTGATCATGCGCATTGCCGATGTGCAGCTCACCTTTCCAGCGATCCTGATCGCGCTCTTGATCGACGGCGTCGTGAAGTCGGCGCTCGGCAATCATCTCGATGCCTCGACCACGTTGATCGTGCTGGTGGTGGCCATCGGGCTGAGTTTCTGGGTGCAATATGCCCGCACCGTGCGCGGCTCGGTGATGGTCGAGAAGAACAAGGACTACGTCGCGGCGGCGCAGCTGATCGGCCTGCCCGCGCGGGTGATCATGATCCGCCATGTACTGCCCAACACCATGGGGCCGATCCTGGTGATCGCCACCATCAATCTCGCGCTCGCCATCATCACCGAGGCGACGCTGTCGTTTCTCGGCTCCGGCATGCCGGACACGATGCCGTCGCTGGGCACGCTGATCCGCATCGGTAATAACTATCTGTTCTCCGGCGAATGGTGGGTCATCGCCTTTCCCGGCCTCGCGCTGGCCTCGCTGATCCTCTCGATCAACCTGCTCGGCGACTGGCTGCGCGATGCGCTGAACCCGAAGCTGCAATGATGCCTCACATCACACAGTGCCCGACATGAGCGTGCCCGTCCTCTCCGTGCGCAACCTGCGCGTCGAATTCGCCAGCCGGCGCGGCGCGCTGCGTGCCATCGACGGTGTGTCCTTCGATATCGCCAAGGGCGAGGTGCTGGGCGTGGTCGGCGAATCCGGCGCCGGGAAATCGGTGACGGGACTTGCAGCGATCGGCCTGATCGATCCGCCCGGGCGCATCGCAGGCGGCGAGATCCTGCTGTCGGGCCTGCGCATCGACAACCTGCCGGCGGAGGCGATGCGCCGGATTCGCGGCAAGCGCATCGCCATGATCTTTCAGGATCCGCTGACCAGTCTCAATCCGCTGTATCGCATTGGCGACCAGCTGGTGGAGACCATCCGCACCCATCTCAACATGAACGAGACGCAGGCACGCAAGCGCGCGGTGGATCTGCTGGCCGAGGTCGGCATTCCCGCGCCTGACAAGCGCGTCGATGCCTATCCGCATGAATTTTCAGGCGGCATGCGGCAGCGCGTGGTGATCGCGCTGGCGATCGCGGCCGAGCCCGAACTGATCATCGCCGACGAGCCGACCACCGCGCTCGACGTCTCCGTGCAGGCGCAGATCATCGCGCTGATCAAGCGGCTCGGCCGCGACCACGGCACGGCGGTGATGCTGGTCACCCACGACATGGGTGTGATCGCCGAGACGTCCGACCGCGTCGCCGTGATGTATTCCGGGCGCATCGCCGAGATCGGACCGGTGCGCGACGTGGTGCAAAACCCGCTGCATCCCTATGCCAAGGGATTGATGGGCGCGATTCCGACGCTGACGGGCGACGCGTCGCAGCGGCTGGTGCAGATTCCGGGAAGCATGCCGCGGCTGTCGGCCATTCCGCAGGGCTGTGCGTTCAATCCGCGCTGCAGTTTTGCGTTCGACCGCTGTCGTATCGAGCGGCCGGAGCCGATCGCTGTTGGCGCCCAGCAGGTCGCCTGTCATCTCTATGATCCCGATCATCTCCATGATCATGCCCATGCGGAGAGCGCGGCATGACGGCGCTGGTGCAGGCACGCAATCTCAAACGCGCCTTCGATGTCTCGAAGCCCTGGCTCAACCGCGTCATCGAGCGCAGCCCGATGGAGTTTCTGAAAGCGGTCGACGGCGTGTCGTTCGAGATCAGGCGCGGCGAGACCTTTGCGCTGGTCGGCGAATCCGGTTCGGGCAAGAGCACGGTGGCGCGGATGGTGGTCGGGCTGCTGCCGCCGACATCCGGCGACGTCATCATCGACGGCGTCTCGATGAGCGATCCCGGGCAGGCCGGCGCGCGCAAGCTGCTGCGCAAGCGCATCCAGATGATCTTCCAGGATCCCTATGCGAGCCTCAATCCGCGGCTGCGCGTCGATGCGATCATCGCCGAACCGATCCGCGCCTTCGATCTCATTCAGGGCGAGCGCGACATTCGCGGGCGCGTCGGCGAATTATTGACGCTGGTGGGCCTGCATCCCGACGACGGGCAGAAATACCCGCATCAGTTCTCCGGCGGCCAGCGCCAGCGTATCGCGATTGCCCGCGCACTCGCCTCAGAGGCGGAGTTCATCGTCTGCGACGAGCCGACCTCAGCGCTGGATGTCTCGGTGCAGGCGCAGATTCTCAACCTGATGCGCGAACTGCAGGACAAATTCGGCCTGACCTATCTGTTCATCAGCCACAACCTTGCTGTGGTCCGGCACATGGCTGACCGGATCGGCGTGATGTATCTCGGGCGAATCGTGGAGATTGCGGAAGGGCGCGAACTCTTCCGCGCGCCGCGCATGCCCTATACGCGCATGCTGCTGGGCGCAGTGCCGGATCTGGCCATGTCAGGCCGCGCGCGCATCGCGGTCTCCGGCGAGATTCCCAATCCGATCGATCCGCCCTCCGGCTGCACGTTTCATCCGCGCTGCCCGGAAGTGTTCGATCTCTGTCGCAAGGTGGTGCCGGATCTGGTCGACGGCGTTGCCTGTCATGCGGTCAACAAACTGATCGCACCACCAAACACAGCTACTCCCGCCGCACGGTGATAGTTACGATCAGCGCGCACTCAGATCAGGGTGTCCTGAAACGACAACGCGGCAGGCACCGCAGGGTATCGGCAACAGACCCCCACAGCACCCACCGCGAAATCATTCAGCCGACACTATCGGCTGCAGGACCGGCCCGGCAAGATCACTAACGCATGAACGTCAGTGAGTCTCCGGACCCGATCCGATCAATCTTCTGCCGGCTCCTCGCCGTCACCGCCGTCTTCGTCGCGCTCGACGGGACCGGCGAGAATCTGCTCGGCGATCAGGCCGGAATTCTGCCGGATCGAGGCTTCGATCTTGGCGGTCATGTCCGGATTGGCTTTCAGGAAGGCCTTGGAATTTTCGCGGCCCTGACCGAGACGCTGGCTGTCATAGGAGAACCAGGCGCCGGACTTCTCGACGATGCCGGCCTTGACGCCGAGATCGAGGATCTCGCCCATCTTGGAGACGCCTTCGCCATACATGATGTCGAATTCGACCTGCTTGAAGGGCGGCGCCAGCTTGTTCTTCACGACCTTGACGCGGGTCGAATTGCCGACCACTTCGTCGCGCTCCTTGATCGCGCCGATGCGGCGGATGTCGAGACGGACCGAGGCGTAGAATTTCAGCGCATTGCCGCCGGTGGTGGTCTCCGGCGAGCCATACATCACACCGATCTTCATGCGGATCTGGTTGATGAAGATCACCATCGTATTGGATTTGTTGATCGAGGCGGTTAGCTTGCGCAGCGCCTGGCTCATCAGACGAGCCTGCAGGCCGGGCAGCGCGTCGCCCATTTCGCCTTCGAGTTCGGCGCGCGGCACCAGCGCTGCCACGGAGTCGATGATCAGCACGTCCACCGCGCCGGAGCGCACCAGCGTGTCGGCGATTTCCAGCGCCTGTTCGCCGTGGTCCGGCTGCGAGATCAGGAGTTCATCGACATTGACCCCCAGCTTGCGGGCATAGACCGGGTCGAGCGCGTGTTCGGCGTCGATGAAGGCGCAGATGCCGCCCTTCTTCTGGGCCTCGGCGGCGCAATGCAGCGCCAAAGTGGTCTTGCCCGAGGATTCCGGTCCGTAGATCTCGATCACACGGCCCTTGGGCAGACCGCCGACGCCGAGCGCGATATCGAGGCCGAGCGAGCCCGACGAAATCACCTCGATGTCCATCGACCGGTCGTTCTTGCCGAGCTTCATCACCGAGCCCTTGCCGAACTGGCGCTCGATCTGGGAGAGCGCGGCCGACAGGGCCTTGGTCTTGTCCATGGAGGATCCTTCAACGATACGCAGGGCAGTCGGAGTGGTAGCCATTGATCTAGCTCCTTATGAAGGGATTCGCGACAGGACAAACGGCAAGCGCCAAAGGATGGCGGCGCTGTTCGGGTTGAAAACAATGTACCCTATCTGTTCTATGTTCGCAATATGTTCTTTTGGGAATTTTGGGTACTGCCTGTTTTGACCCTCAGTGGCCTAGTTTGATTTCGGCTGTGGCCTATTATGAAAAAATGACCGCAGAGAAAAAAATCGTTGCAACTGGGATTTGGCTTTACGACCGAACCGCCCCTAGGCGGATTGCTATCTACGCCCAGCCCGCGCGGTTTGCGTCGTCTCGATATGACAACGATGACCAATTGGACGAAAGCCGTCCGATTCCAGAAACGCCAGATGGACTCGTTTATACGTGCGACCTCACGGGAGGGAGCCACCACACCCTCGACGAGGCGAAGGATTGGGCCGACCAACAACCATGGGGGCCGGTTGAATGGGACTAAGGCCGCCTCAGTGGGCGGCCTCTTTCATTCTTCGTCATCTTCGTCGATATCGTTCAAAAACGACAGCCACCCGATTTGGACTCATCGAGCCACTTTTGAACCTTCCTGCACGTTTCCCGCACAACAGGATGTCCGCATCGCTCATGCGTTCAATCCGACATGGGAAGGTCACACGCCGTGAAGACGATCGCACTGCTCTCCGTCGCTGCCCTGTTGCTCGTGGAACTCAGCGGCGCGATGCCGAGGTCGAGCGTGGGTGGCCCGCTGACCATCATGCTGATCATGTTGATCGCCATGCTGGCCGTGGGAATTCACGAGGCCTGGACAAAGAAGCGCGGCCCGCTTGGATGGATCGCGAGTATTGTCGCTTCGGTCATCGGCGGCTTCGTGGCGGCGAGCCTGGTCAGCCTAGTCATGGACATGATCCGCCCGCACCTGCACCTCAACGGGTCGCTCGTATCCTCGCAACATCCTCTGCTCTATATCTCGCTCGCGGGCATGGCGATCCTCACGGTGCTCGGATCATGGATCACGCTGCAGATCCCACGCTGGTTCGTGACGCGCAGCGAAGCACCCCGTAGCGGTGCATGAGGCGGATCACCCTTCTTTGAACCTTCTTGCAGCTTTCCTGCACAACAGGGTGTGAAGTCAGCGAGTGATATCCGATGAACAGAAATCAGCGCATGGTCGTGGTAACAGCACTCTGCGTGATCGCAACCGTGCTGGCATTTACATTTCTCGTGTGGTCACACGGGCACATATCCAACGCCGCAAAATTTGTCGTCTTCTATACGAACACCGACCCCAGTTACCCCGGCCTCGTGAACTATTGGGGCATCTACATTCGGCACGGTCTTGCCGGATACCTGCTCGGTCTGATTGCGCCTATCTGCCTTCTGGCGGTCGCAGCATTCGTTGCCCTGGGCAGGCCTTCATCGGGCGATCTGGGAACGTTGCCAAGGTAAGGCCGCCTCGGGGCGCGGCCTCTTTTGGTCAGTGCAGCGGTTGAACCGGCCGGACGCCCGGGTCACCCCAAGACAGGCAAGTCGGGTCACACAAACTGCGAGCCCGGCACACTCTGGACAGTTCCCTGCCACCACTTTAGAACGCTTCTAGCCAGGGAGCGTGGATGCCCAAGCCAAAGAAAACCGCCGCCGAACTTCAGAAGATCATTCGAGAAGCCGCCGCAATCGCCGGGCCATGGCCCAAGAACATGAGCGTGATCATCTATTCGCTGGATGACAGCTGGCGCGTTATCGTCAGTTACTCGGATCCGGCACAGACGCCTTTTCGCGACAGGTTGATGGAGATCTGCCGGGGCCTCGCCCATTTCTACGATCTGGACGAGCCAGCCTAGAGTCGCCCGGCGTCCGCGCACCGCCCATGGCACCTGTGCCTTATCCCGCGCGATGCGTTTCGCGCGTGGCGATCAGGTCGCGGATCGGCTGCGCGATCGGTACCGGACGATGGGTCTTCTGATCGGTATTGACCCAGACGATCTCACCCGTCGCAAACAGATCGTCGGCAGCGCGCGCGAAGATGCCGAGCTCGAACACCAGACTGGAATTGCCGATCCGCGCCACGCGCGCGGCGACATCCAGCTCCTGATCGAACAGGATCGGCGCCTTGTATTCGATCACCGATTTGACGACGTGAAAGTCGACGCCGCTCACTTTGGCATCGGCAAACTGGTCATAGCCGAGCGCACGAAAATATTCGGTGATGGTCGTATCGAAGTAAGTGAGATAGTGCGCGTTGAACACGACGCCCTGGCCGTCGATCTCGGAATAGCGCACCCGAAACGGGTGGAAGAACCAGAACCGGTCGCGTGACATATGCCCCTCGCCTAAGACGGCGGCTTCGTTCTCCGCCCTGATGCTCCCTAGCCTCTCTTGTGCAGCGAAGCCAGCCGCCGCAGGGAGACGTCATGCCGCAACTCAGGTCCGCCTGATTGCCTTCAGCACAATGAAAATGTGCGACGCTGCGATGATCACCGACGCCAACATGAGACCGAGATTGGCGCCGTGAACCTTCTCCGGTGCGAAGGTCGTCGCCGTCCAGATGATCAGGCGCAGAGCATGAAGACGACCATGCCCCACAGCGCGATCCGTTTCGGCGCATCCCATGTCGGCTTGCCGTCGAAGCCCCACTGCATCGCAACGCGCTCACCTGCAATCCGCGGCTCGCCATAGAGGCTGCACCCGATCATCACGACCAGAGCACATGCAAAGACGATATCGGCCGACGACATGATTGCCCCATATGTGAAACCGCGGCCGGATGACGCCCGTATCTCATCCCATCATACCGCAACGATCATGGCGCCCGATACAATGGCCGCCTTCGATGACAACCCAGAGATGCATCACGGTTCCGAAAGCGGATCCCTGCACGCGACTGGCCGCGCAAAAAAACCGTTTATTCGCCGCAAATTTTGCACATTTCTATCGACGCACGGAACAAGTTAGTTTAGCGGTATCATTGTCTTACAGCAACCTCAGGTGCTGCAAGCCATTTACACGCGCGCCAGCTGTGGTCGTTTCCCGTGCCTCGATATTTCTTTCATATTATCGCCGAAAACACGTTCCTCGACGAAGAAGGGACGAGCTTCAAGGACGATCAGGAAGCGATGCTGCACGCACGTCAGCTCGCATCGGAGATGGTGCGCAGCCTCGGCGTCGTGAGGGGCGCGATCGTCGTCGAGAATGAAGACAGCGGCGGATTGTTCGAAGTGCCGCTGTCCTGGAGCAACTGACACAGGCGCATATGTCAGCGCTGCGCGCGGGCTTCAGTCAATTTGCGCGCCCGGCGGCACGAGCCCGCCGATGCGACGGTCATCGCCTGGTCAATTCGCAGCGCTGCCGGTCTTGGTGCGCGGCTGTTTCGCGGGCGCAGCCGCCTTCGGCGCATCGCTGCGCACATTGCCCCATGGATCGGCCGCGGCCTTGGTGTCGGGAATCTTGCGCAGCGACTCGCGATACGCCTTCTCGGTGATCGCGTCCTGCTCCTTCTCTTCCGCCGACTTGGTCTTCACCTCCGGCATCAGGTTCATCATCTGCGCGGCGGCCGGTCCGGTCAGAAGCGCGAGCGCTGCGACGACGCTGAATAGTTTGCTGGATCGTTTCATGGCACCAAAGCTCCGTGAATTTCGGAGGGGTTATACCACTGGCCATTCGGGCACGCCAAGCGCCTGACGCAAGGCACCCCGTCGTGCCTCACGCAGGTTGAAACCTTCGGAAACCGGGAAACCCGGGCGCTGGCCCGGACTGGAGCCTAGTCGCCCAGCACTTTCTCCGCGGCCGTCACGATGCTGATGGTCGGGTGCGCCGCGCAATAGGTGCCGAACTTCTTGGCGTTCTCGACGAACACCTCGGTGTCGATGATCGCATCGTCCGAGTCGCCCTTGTACCAGCCGTCCATCCAGGTCAGCACCATCTTGATCTCGTCGGGACCGGATTCGACGAATTGCTTGCAGGACATGGTGGACAGATCGAGCACGACAGCCTGGGCCGGCGCGGCAGAGAACATAGCAGCGGCAGTCAGAAACGCGCAGGCGAATTTCATCATGATCCCCTTCCCCGAAAAATGACGCCGGCCGATGGCTGGCCGAGCGTTCTCAGCCCGACGGTATCATGGAGCCCATTTCCTTTATTTGATATTTTTGTGAAATCTTCTGATCCCCCAGAACTTCACGAAGGATGAACAGGCGGGTCCGGATTTCTGCGATCGGCTTTATCGGCCGGCAAGATCGCGGTGCTAGACGTGGCGCATGCAGACGATGCGGACGACGACCATGATCGAGAAACGAGCGGCTCAACGACACCGGGTTCTGAAGCGCGGCACGCTGGCCTTTGGCGGCGGCGGTATCGATTGCACCGTCCGCAACCTCTCGGCCTCCGGCGCGCGTGTCGATATCGCGAGCCCGCTCGGCCTGCCGTCGCATTTCATGCTGGTGATCGAGGCGGATCACTTCATCCGCCGCTGCCGGCCGGTCTGGAATAACGACCGCCAGCTTGGCGTGGCGTTCGAGTAGACGCCCGTCAGTAGCGCCCGCGGCCGCCATAGTTGCCGCCGCCGTAACCGCCATAGCCTCCACCGCCGTAATAGACGCGCGGTACCGGCTCATAATAGACCGGCGGCGCACGGCGGATGATGACCTCTTCCTCCACGATCTCGCGGCCGCGCCGCGGTGGTGGCGATGGCTTGTCGGCGCGCTTCTTCGTGGGCTCGGTGGTTTTCTCCGCTTTCTTCGATGCAGGCGCTGCTGCGGGCGGCGTGCCGCACGGGCATGTCGGGCCCGGTCCGGCCAATGCGACATTGGTCGGTGCGCTCGCCGCCGCATCCGGCACCGGCTTGTTGCGCGTGCGCTCCTCAAGCTTCTGCGCGGTCGATGTCAGATCGCTGTCGGGATATTTCGCCAGGAAGTCGCGATAGGACGGCGCGGTGTTGGTGATGACGGCGTTGTTCCACGCCACCATCTTGTAGTGACGGTCGAGCCATTCTTTCGCCTGCGGGCCGAGCGGCGGCTCGGCATAGAGGCCGACAAAGGCCTCATAGGCTTCCACCGACCCATCCGAGACGATCAGATTGTTGGCGTCCTGCACCGGCTTGCCCTGCAGCTCCTTGCGCCATTGATCGACGGTCTTCTTGGTCACGGCGGGCTTGGCGCCGGCATCAGTGCCAAAGAAGCGAAAGTCATTGACCAGCGATGAGCTCTCCCACGGCGTCTGACGACCTTCGGTGGCCTGATTGACCGACAGTCGCACGCGCTTGAACGCATCCTCGATCGGCAGGCCCGGCTCGCGCCCCGCCTTCAGCAGCGCCGTCGTATAGGGGCTGTTGCCGTCCTTGCCGTCTTCGGCTTCGGCGCCGGGCGACGTCGAGAAGGACAGCAACGTGCCGGGCGTGCCGAATTTCACGTCGACCTGGGCGAGCCCGCGGCCGGTGGTCTTGCTGATAGCCGGAAACGGATTGTTGCGGCAGGCATCGAGCAGGATGATGCGGCTCTTGCTCGGCACGGATGTCAGCGTGTTCAGGATGTCATTGAGGCGCACCGCCTGCAGTGGAATATCGGCTTCGCGCTTCGGATCGATATCGACCGGCACCAGATAGTTCTCGCCGTCGATCTGCAAACCGTGGCCGGCATAGAACACCAGCGCCACCGTGTCGGGCCCCTTGGCGGACACATTGGCGGCGAAGCCGGCGATCCTGGCGCGCAGATCGGTCTGCGACAGGTCCGTGGCCGACTGCACCTCGAAGCCGGCATCGCCGAGCATCTGCGCCATGGCCTTGGCGTCATTGACCGGATTGGGGAGCGGCGCGATGGACCGATAGGAGGACTGCCCGATCACCAGCGCCAGACGACTCTCCGCCCATGCGGCTTGCGAGCCGAGCATTACCGTGGCTGCAACGATCGCGCTGCGAATGACAGGACGAACCATCGAACAGTCTCCCCGGCCTGGGCCAGCTCGCGCGACGGATAATTCCCCGCCTGATTCAACTGAAATCAGGATGGCCGCACGCCAACAATGCGACGGCCTGCCGCTGCCCAATTTGGTCGCTGTAAACGCAAGCACGGTTCACGGGAACCGCGTGCGACATATGCAGTCGAAGACTACTTTTTCTTCGCCGCCGTCGTGGGCGCGGGTGCAGGCGCGACGCCGCCCCACGGATCATATTTTTCCTTGGGAGTCGGAACGCGCTCCAAGGCGGCCTTGTAGGCCTTCTCGTCGATCTTCGGCTTTTCGGGCGCGGGCGCATGGTCGCTGCCGCCGCGCTTGCCGCCGCCCATCTGTGCGTTCGCCGGCGCAGCCAGAAGCGCCACTGCCGCGATCGCCAATACCAATGCTCTCATCATGCGTCCCTCCGGCGCCTTGATAGCCTGACGTGCAGGCCATTTTCCAGCCCCAACATGGCGAGGCCGCGACCATCGACCGCAGGTCCGCCCGTCCTTGGAAACGAGCGAATACCCCAGCATCCGCCACCCCGGCTGGCCCATATCCGCTGAAAACACAGGCTTTTCAGCGACCGTTTGGTGAACGATCGGTTACACATTCCCGTCAAATTTCGCGTCCGGAAAAACCGGATCTTGGAATGTTTCTCCTAGTCTCCGCAGACAGCAATGGAGAAGCGGCCTGCGCCGCCTTCCTTGCGACGGGGATCGGGGACGTGGTCGACATTGCGAACTCAGCCGGCATGCATGGCAGCAGACCGACGGGCGCCGGGATGACCGCGGCGAACCGCCCAGCGTCTGCGCCCGATGCGCTTGCGCCGCTCGCGGCAATCGCGCCCGAGCCATGGCGCGCTCTCGCGCAGCAGGCCGTCGAGCCGAACGGCTATTACCTCGCCGACTGGGAACTGGCCGTCAATGCATCCGCGCGCGGCCGCACCGATGTCGCCGCGCTCAGTGCCTGGATGACCGACGCCGGAATGCCGCGCTTGATCGGATTGCTGCCGGTGATCACCGCACGCCGCGCCTATCGCCTTCCGCTTCCCGCCTTGGTCAGCGCCGATCCCTATGGCACGCTGTCCACGCCACTGCTCGATCGCGACATGGCGGCTGATGCTGTGACACACCTGCTGGAACAGGCTCGCAAGGCCGGTGCGCATGCGCTGATCCTCGAAAACGTCTCGCTCGATGGCGCCTCAATGCAGGCGATCCGCAAGTCACTCGCCATGCAGGATCTCACACCGCGCATCCTGCAATCCCACGCCCGCGCCTGCCTCGACGCCACACGCGATGCCGACGACTTGCTGCGCGACGCGCTCGGTGCGAAGAAGCTGAAAGAACTGCGCCGCCAGCGCAATCGTCTCGCCGAACATGGCGATGTGACCTTCCACATCGCACGCACGCCGGCGGAAATCGCTGCGACCATCGACACGTTCCTGACGCTGGAAGCGAGTGGATGGAAGGGCAAACGCGGCACCGCCCTGATGCAGGATGCCGGCGACAACACCTTCATCCGTAGTGCCACCAAGGCGCTCGCCGAACACGGCCAATGCGAGATCGTCACATTGCGCGCCGGCGACACGCCGGTCGCCTCCGGTGTGCTGCTCAGGCATCTCGACCGCGCCTTCTACTTCAAGCTCGGCGTCGACGAGCGCTTCGCCAAACTATCCCCTGGTGTGCAGCTCACGCTCGACGTGACGCGGCATCTCTGCGCCGATCCCGTGATTGCAAGCGCCGACTCCACGGCCAATGCCGGTCATCCCATGATTGATCCGATCTGGCGTGGCCGCCTTGCCATCGGCGACGTGCTGATTCCGCTGCGCAAGCACGATCCGCTGGTATCGCTGATCCACGGCGCGCTCACCTTGCGTCGCTCGATCCGCGAGCCGCTGCGGCACGTCGCCCGCTCCATCCGCAACCGCCTCCGATAGATATCCAGGGGTTCAACCATGAACGCTGCAACTGACGTCGCGCCGGTGATCTCGGCCGCCAATCAATCGCTCAAGAACGATTTTCCGCTGAAGCCGTTCGCCATCAAGCACAAGCTCGCCGGACATCCGCTGCTGACGCTGCAGCGTATCGCGCAACTCGCATCCGAACTGCCGCGCGATCTCATCGAATACAATTCGGGAAAGGTCGCGATCAGCCAGGACCCCGACGCGATCCCGTCGGTGGATCTCGACCCGGTCGAAGTGGTCAAGCGCATCGAGACCGCTGGTGCGTGGATGGTGCTGAAGCGGATCGAGAACTCGCCGGAGTATCGCCAACTGCTCGAAGACACGTTGCTGTCGGTGGCGCGCGCCCGCGGCTTCAACAGCCTGCTCGATGCCGGTTTCGAACAGCTCGAAGGCTTCCTGTTCGTGTCGTCGCCGAATTCGACCACGCCGTTCCATCTCGACAGCGAGGATAATTTCTTCGTCCAGATCCATGGCGAGAAGTTTTTCACGATCTATGACAACAGCGACCGCGCCATCGTTTCCGACGACGAGATCGAACGCTCGATGACCAAGCATCGCAATCTCAAATTCGACGACAGTTTCGCACCGCGCGCCGTCGAGTTTCACATGTTCGATGGCGATGGCTGCTACGTGCCCTATCAGTGGCCACACTGGGTGCGCACCGCCGGCTCGTTCTCGATCTCGATAGCGATCACCTGGAAGACCAAGGAAGTGCGCCGCGTCAACGACCTGCACTTCTTCAACTCGATGCTGCGCGGCCTTGGCTTCCCGCAGAAGCCGCCGGGACAGCAGCCGATGCTGGACACGTTGAAGCTCGCCTTCTACCGGACGGTGACCACGGCGATCAAACCGCTGCGTAGCTCACTGGCCATGCGCAAACTGCTGCGCCGCATCGCGCTCGGCAAGAAGGCGAATTATTATTTGAAGGGCGCGTAAGGCGCGCCCTACTCCGCCGCCTCGGCGTTCACTTCCGCCGAGACCTGACGGATCGCACGCGCAAGTTTTTCGGCATCCTGCGCACCGGACACCGCATATTTTCCGGCGAACACGAAAGTCGGCACGCCGGAGATGCCTTTGTCCGCGGCTTCCTTGGCGTTGCCGGAAATCAGTTCGACATCCTCGTCGGTGGCAAGGCGCTTGCGGATATCGTCCGCATCGAGTCCGACATCGGCCGCCGCCTGGACCAGCGTCTCGCTTTGGGTGAGGTCGCCGCCGTCGCGGAAATACAATTCCATCAGACGCTGCTTGACCTCGGCCGACTTGCCGGAGGCTTCGGCCCAATGGATCAGCCGGTGGCAATCGATGGTGTTCGGCTGGCGCTTCACGCTGTCCGGCCGGTAGGTCAGGCCCTCCTGCTCGGCCGCATCGACGACACGGCCGGCAATGCCTTTGTAGGCTTCGACCGAACCGAATTTGGTCTCCAGATAGGTCGAGCGATCGATGCCCTCGCGCGGGATCCACGGATTAAGGAAGAACGGCCGCCAATTGACATGCACCGGCACGTCGGGGACCAACGCCAGCGCATTCTCGATGCGGCGCTTGCCGATATAGCACCACGGGCACACGACGTCGGAGACGATATCGATCTGAAGCGGCTTGATGGTGCTCATGGGCGGGCTCCCTGTATTTGTTCCGCCCACAAATAGGCGTCATGGACATCACGGACAAGGCCGTCAGTTCCCCTTTGAAGCGATCTCCCGGAGCCTGTTCGCCGTGACGTCATCTGCCGGAAAGAACGTCTCGATGGCGATTTCCGACAGGGTGATATCCAGCGGCGTCCCGAAGGTCATGGTCGTCGACATGAAGCTCAGCACGTCGTCGCCGAGCTTCATGCGGAATGGCACCACGACGCTGTCGGCCGCAATCGGCGCCGAGCGCGCCGGAATCGGATAGGTCTTCAGCTCCTGATACAGCTTCAATAACTCCGGATCGGCGGTCGCCTCGCATTGTCGATGCAGACGTTCCAGCAGATGCGCGCACCATTCGCCGAGATTGACAGTGCGCGAGGCCAACGCCTCCGGATGAAAGCTCAGCCGCAGCACGTTGAAGGGCTGCCCGAGCAAGCGCGGCGCGATGCCTTCCAGCAGCGGCATCACCATTCGGTTGGCCGCGACCAGATTCCAGTGCCGATCGACCGCCAGCGCCGGATTGGGCTCATGGGCCTTCAGCACGAGGTCAATGGCCTGTCGCGCTGAATTCAGCGCGGGATCGTCCAGCGCCCGCTCCGGAAAGGCCGGTGCGAAGCCAGCAGCCACCAGCAAGACATTGCGCTCGCGCAGCGGCACGTCGAGCCGCTCGGCCAGCCGCAACACCATCTCGCGCGAGGGCGAGGCGCGGCCGGTCTCCAGGAAACTCAGATGACGCGTGGAAATCTCGGCATCGCCGGCCAGATCCAGCTGGCTCAGGCGGCGGCGCTGCCGCCATTCGCGCAAATGATGGCCGATCCCGGCGGGCCGGGATGTTGCGGAGGACGCTGCAAGCTGTGTGTTCATGGCAAAAAGCTAACACGCGAATTTCGCAGCTTCCATGACCTCACAGGTAATCGATTTGGCTCCGCCGCGCCGTCATGGTCGGGACATCCACAACGACCAACCGAAGGACAACGACCATGATCAATCCCTCTCTCCTGCTCCGCCGCGCCATCCAGATCGACGCCATCGTTAGCGGCGCCATGGCGCTGCTGCTGACCTTTGCCACGGGCCTGCTGGCGCCCCTACTGCATCTGCCTGAAGCACTGCTGCTGGAATCCGGCCTGTTTCTGATCGCCTATGCGGCGCTGGTCGGCTGGCTCGGCACCCGCGCGACCATGCCGAAGCTGCTGGTGCTGGTGATCATCATCGGCAATGCGCTGTGGACTCTGGGCAGCATCGGCCTGCTGTTTTCGGGCGCGGTGACGCCGAACCTGCTCGGCCAGATCTTCGTGGCCGCGCAGGCGATCGCAGTCGGTGTGTTTGCGGAGCTGCAATATATCGGGCTGCGCCGGAGCGCAGCGGTACAGGCAGCTTAAGCCGCCTTGCTCCTGACCTTGCCGGCCTTTGCCTTGCTAGCCTTGGCCGACCTGGATTTAGCCGACTTGGCCTTAACAGACTTGGCCTTGGTCGCTGCGGAGGTCTTCTCCGCGGCGGCCTTGGTCGTTTTGGCTTTGCCCGAAGCCGCTTTGCCCGAAGACTTGGCCTTCTTGGCCTTATCTTTGGCCCTCTTGGCCTTCGCCTTTTCTTCCTTCTTCAGCGCCTTGCGCTCGGCCTTCTCCTTGGCCTTGAGCTTCTCGGCACGTGCCTCGGCGCGCTTCTTCTTGCGCTTCTTCTCGCAGGAATCGCACTTGCAGCCGATCGGCTTCAGGTATTCCTTGAAATACTCCGTGCCGTAATCGTAGTTGATCTCTTCGCCCGGCTCGATCTTCTTGATCGAGCGGATGATGATCTTCTTCTTCGCCGCATTGACGTCGGACTCAGCGTTCGGCTTGCAGGCGTGGTTGATATAGCGCGCGATGTTCTTGCGGATCGAACCATCGACGGTCCAGCGCTTGCTGATCTGGAACAGATACTTGTTCTCGATCGCGTCGTGCTTCTCGTTCTTCGAATCCAGCAGGGGCCCGAAGTATTGGACGATCTTGACGCCCTTCTTGATCGGCTGGGTGGCGAAAAGACCGAGACCGGTTTTGGAACGGCCGATGCGATATGGCTTAGCGGAAGTCGAGGCGGGCATGGGATGAGGAACTGACGCTGCTGGAGACAAAATGAAGGCTGACCAAGCTGTCTAGCGCGATTCAACCAGCCCTGTCAGCCGCTTCGGTTGAACCTTCCCCAGCTTGTGAACGTCAAAGCAGCACCTTTCCCGTGCTGGATGCCCTGAAATGCCCCGCCTGCCCGCCCTCGCTGTCGCCACACTGACGATCCTGCTCGGCGCGCCCTCGCTCGCCGCGGCCAACACTATCGGCAGCGTCTACACGTCGACGACCGACAACGACTGCCGCAAAGCGTCCAACCTCAAAATCGATGGCGATGACTACGCCGCGGAACGGACTTGCCGCGGCCCAGCTGGTCTCGTCGTGGTGAAGAACGAGGACGACCTGCGCGAGACCATCACGGTCGGACGCAGCGCCAGCGCCGCTGACAAGGAGCCGGCGGCATCGCAAGGCTTCGGTCCGTTCAACTCCACCACCAACACGATCGAATGGCGCGTCATTGGCGGCAAACCATTCGCGATGATCCAGCGCTGGCACATCGCCGACAACGACGATCCCGAGAAAAATGGCCGGCCAAAATCCAAACAGATGCTGGTGGTCACGCGGTTGCCGCCGGGCGCCGTGTGCCATGTCGCCTATATCGACGTGACGGCCAATCCGGAGGCCAACGAGCTGGCCCGCAAAGCCGCTGACGAACTCGCCCGCGGCTTCGATTGCAAGACGGACAAGGTCAGCGTGATCGGCATCGGCGGCCGGGCTACGGCACTGGCGATGGCATCGCGTAACATCCCGGGCCCGGCCAAGTAGGTTCAGATCGATCGTGCGGTCAAAGTTTCGGTATTTTCGCCGCGTCGATCACCGCCGTCCATCGCGCGATTTCCGACGTGACCAATTCACGCATTTCCGGCGGCGTGCTTCCCCGCACCTCGCCACCGATCGCCGCTTCCAGCCGCGCCCTGATCCCCGGGTCGGCCAGAGACTTCAGAACGGCCGCGTTGAGTTGGGCGATGATCCCCGGTGGGGTGCCCTTCGGCGCCAGCAGCCCGGCCCACGTCCTGACATCGAACCCCTTCAGACCTGCCTCGCCGGCCGATGGAACATTCGGCAGCAAAGCACTCCGGGTCGATGATGTGACGGCGAGGCCGCGCACCGCACCACTCTCGATCTGCGGCGCAACAAGCACGCTGGTGCCAACGATCATCGGCACATCGCCCGCGAGTAGCGCGGTGATCGCCTGGGAGTCGCCGCGGTAGGGCACGTGCAACACGTCGATGCCGGCTGCTGCTTTCAACAATTCGCCAGCAAGGTGATGCGTGCTGCCGAAGCCGACCGATCCGAAACTTAGGGATCCCGGCTTGGCCTTTGCGAGCGCGATGAGCTCTCCCAGCGTCTTTGCTTCATAGTCGCTGCGGGTAGCGACGACGAGCGCGTAGTAGACGATCGTGGAGATCATCTCGAAACTATCGACGGGTTGATAGGACAACGATTTGTAAAGCCCTGCCGAAATCGCATGGCCTCCGGTTACAAGGCCGAGCGTGTATCCGTCAGGCGCTGCCTTGGCGACCGCGTCCGATGCGAGATTCCCGCCTGCGCCAGGCTTCGCTTCGACGATGACGGTCTCATTGAGCTGTTTCGCCAGCCCGTCGGCAACGACGCGGGAGAGCGTGTCCGCCGCCCCACCCGATGCGAAACCGTGAACGATACGAATGACACGATTTGGGTATACTTGCGCTGAGGCGCCAGGCACGTCGATCGACGAGACTATAAATATAGACACCCCGAGGCATGCGAGAACTCTGCCCCGAATAGATTTCGACCGCTGGCTCATTATTTCCTCCCCTTTTATTTCTTCAGCACTGATCGCCGTGGTGCCGATCTGTCGCTTCATGGCGGCGACTTTGTCGGCAGCGATGTCATGTCGCCTTGCGTTTGAACTCCGCGAGCTCCGGCGATGGAGCCGGCCCCCAGATATCTCGGGGGAGACCTACCCAGACCTTGGGGCGCTGCGGACGATCCCGGTGCCATGGGCGTGGTTCGAAATAGCCGAGATCTTCATCGATCATCTGATCGAGATCGAAGAACAGTTCGATGAGATGGCCATCGGGGTCGCGGTGATAGATCGCAACATTGTGGCCCGGGCCATGACGCACCGGCCCCCACAGGATCTGCATCTTCTTGCGCCCGAGCAGGTCGCAGGCGCGATGCATGTGCGAGGCATCACGGAGCTCGAACGCCGCGTGATGCAATCGCCGACCCGGGCCGCGCGCGAAATTGACGGAGTGATGATCAAAACCACACCGCATGAAGACGAAGGCGTCCTCGATCCAGTCCGACACCCGGAAATTCAGCACGTCACCATAAAACTTCGACGCCTTCAGCGGGTCTTGCGTGTAGAGCGCGATATGGCCGAGGCGGTCGGCTGCAATGCCGCCGACAGGCTGCTCCGCGACAGCGAATGTCGGCCCCGCAAGCAGCTCGATCTCCATTTCCTCGAAGTCGCGGAACAGCACCGAACGGGACACGCCAGGAAGCGGATCGGACTGGATCTCAGCCGCAATTCCAGCGCGCGACAGTGTAGCCACCAGGTCGGCGAAATCCAGATCGAGCGCCACTTCGAAGGTCAATCGCCGACAGGCCGCCTGATCGCCACGCTGCAGGACGACGGCGAGTTCATCCGAGTCGGTGGCCAGCGATGCGCGACTGGCGTCACGCGTCACCACACCGAGTCCGACCACCGTTTGATAGTAGTCGATCTGCCTGTCGATATCAGGCGTAACGAACGTCACATGCCTGATGCGTTTTACCTTGATCATGTGGTCCTCCGTATCTCGTTCCAGACCGATAGCCGTTCGCCTACGGGGTCATGATGATCTTGCCGAGCGCGCCCCCGGACTCCAGCAGCGTGTGCGCCTGCCGGACCTCGGATAATTTCAGCCGTGCCGAGATTGCGGGCTTGATCTCCCCGCGCCCAAGCAGCGAGATCAACTTCCCCATGATGGCGCGGCGCGCATCGCGGTCATGATCGTAGATGTGAAAGGAGAAACAGCGGATAGCCGGACAGACGTCGAGATACTTCCGCATCTCTCCCATCAAGTTTTCTTCGGGAAGGCCGGCGAAGGCGTTGTAGGAGACCAGCGTCCCCCATTTGCCGAGCACGCCAAGATAGGAGACGAATTCGGGACCGCAAACATGGTCGAGCACGAGGCCGACGCCGCTCCCCCCGGTCAATTCGCGCGTCCGCGCGACGACGTCCTCGTCACGATAGAAGATCACGTGGTCGGCGCCGTTGGATTTGGCGAACCGGGCTTTTTCGGGGGTGCTGACCGTACCGATCACCGTCATGCCTGCCAGCTTCGCCAATTGCACGATCGACGTACCGACGCCGCCCGCAGCACCAATCACAAGCACACTGCCAGCGGGATTACGCCCACCGCATTCATGGAGCAGCGCCCAGGCCACTTGATAGTTGGCAAGACAGACGGCGTCCTGAAGATCGACGGCATCAGGCAACAGATGAATGGCATCGGCCGGCGCCACCACATATTCGGCGTAACAGCCGCCGCGCTGTGACAGATCGCGGGCGCTCAGCAAAACCTTCTGCCCGACCGAGATACCGACAACACCGTGACCGACCGCGGAGATGCGCCCGGCGACATCATTCCCCGGATTGGCCGGTAGTGGCGGCATCCACTTGTAAACGCCGCGCCGGATCAAGGCGTCCGGCTGGCCGACGCCAAAAGCCTCCGCCTTGATCCGCACCTCTTTCGGGCCCGGAGCCGGAATGGCGACATCGACATAATCGAGCGCGTCGGGACCACCGGGACGATGAACCAGCACAGCCTTCATGAATCCACCCTGCAGAAGGTATTTTCGAAAATATGTACTATTGCGAAAATTATTGCAATAGCGGTCATGCGCCGGCATTCTGCAACCAGCCGGCACCATCAGCCGGCGGAATCTGAGGTCCATTCCATGACTGCTTCGGCCGTCAAATCGCGCAAAGAATTCGGCAAAACACTCGCAGTCGATATCACGCACCGACTGCGTCAGGATATCGTCGCTTGCCGGCTCAAGCCTGGCGAACCGCTAAAATTCGATGCCTTGAAGCTCGCTTTCGGCGCAAGCTTCACGACGCTGCGCGAGGCGCTGACGTCGCTGACGGCGGACGGCCTGGTCGTTGCCGAGGAGCAGCGTGGCTTTCGCGTGGCGCCCGTTACGAGCGACGACCTGATCGACATCACCCAGACCCGGATCCTGATCGAGATCGAACTGCTCAGCCGCTCCATCGCAAATGGCGGAGACGACTGGGAAATAGCGGTTATGTCGACCCTGCACAGGCTGGGACGCATTGAGGAAAGGCTTCCCGGTAATCACGTCGAGAATCCGGAATGGCAGATCGCCCACCGCCAGTTTCACGAGGCGCTGGTGTCGTGCGGGCGCTCCCCGACGTTGTTCGGCATTCGGGCTTCGCTGTTCGAGCGCGCCGAACGCTATCGAAACCTGTCCGCCATGTTTCGCCCCCAACCACGCGACAAGGTCGGTGAGCATCGCGCCATCATGCAGGCCGCGATTGCCCGCGATACAAATCTCGCGACGTCCTTGATCGACCAGCACATCCGCAGCACCTCCGACAATGTCGTGAAATACGCGTCTCATCTGCTGACCGAATCCTGAGACGGGATTGCCGGCTTGCCGGCGAAGAAACAGACGGCAGGCCCAACATCCCACGTGGAAAGTCGCCGCAGGCGCCGCCAGCCCCCTTGCCAGGCTTTATTTTCGAAAATATAATAAACTTACGAAATTTCGATATCAAGGATTACATAGGAAGACCTCATCATGAAGCTATTGTCTTTCAGCCATCAGCAGCGCGAGAGCTGGGGAGCCGTCGTCAACGACGCGATCGTCGATCTCGGCAAGGCGCTCCCGCACTATCCGACGCTCGCCGATTTCATCGCCAGCCCCGACTTCGCCAAGCGCGACCAGATTGTTGACGGACACAAGCCGGACCTGAAGCTCTCGGACATCAGCTACCTGCCGGTGATCCCCCGCCCCGAAAAGATCGTCTGCGCGGTGCGCAACTATCTCGACCACCACAAGGAAGCGGTGGCTCATGGCATGGACCGTCAGATCACCGAATTCCCGCCGATCTTTCTGCGGGTCTGGCGCTCACAGGTTGGCCACAACCAGCCGGTGATCCGGCCGAAAGTCTCCACGCACCTGGACTGGGAAGGTGAACTCGCCGTCGTGATCGGAAAGGGCGGTCGACACATTCCCGAGAGCGAAGCCATGGATCACATCGCGGGCTATTCGATTTATAACGACGTCAGCGTCCGCGATTATCAGCGACACGCACAGCAGATCGCGGCCGGCAAGAATTTCGTCGGCACCGGACCGTTCGGCCCGTGGCTGGTGACGACCGATGAAGTCAGCGATCCCACCAAGCTCAAGCTCGAAACCCGCGTGAATGGTGACATCGTCCAATCCTCGGACACATCCTTTTTGATCTTCTCGATTCCCCGGCTGATCAACTATGCGTCGGAAATCTTCGACCTCGTCCCGGGTGACGTCATTGCAACGGGAACGCCTGCCGGCGTCGGCTTTACGCGGAAGCCTCCGATCTTCCTGAAGGCCGGCGACGTCGTCGAAGTCGAAATCGAGAAGCTCGGCATCCTCAGCAATCCCGTCATCGACGAGTAGTCAGCGGACGGCTTCCTCACAACGCTCGCAAAACACGGACTGGGTCAGCCATGACATCCTATGACATTCGCAAGACCCAGATTTCCGTCGAGACGGTCTGGCACGAACGTGGGCCGCGTCTCTCGCAGCCGCTCCATGTCGGCACGGCGCTTGCGATCATCCGCAATCCTTTTGCTGGTCGCTACGAGCCCGACCTGATGGCCTTCCAGGCCCAACTACGCGAACTTGGACGCACACTTGCGGCCGAACTCGTTCAGGCGCTCGGCGGCAAGGACAAGATCGAAGCCTACGGCAAGGGCATGATCGTCGGTGAAGATGGCGAGCTCGAACATGCAGCGGTGTGGCATGAGGCCGGCGGCTGGACGATGCGCGAGATTCTCGGCCAGCCCAAAGCCATCGTGCCGGCCGCGAAGACCGTCGGCGGGATCGGCACACGGTTGATGGTCCCGCTCGGCCATATCGAAGCGGCCTATGTCCGCAGTCATTTCAGCACTGCTGAAATGACTGTCTGGGATGGCCCGCGTCGCGACGAGATCGCCTTCGGCCTGGTGATGGCCACCGGCGGAAGACCGCATGCACGTATTGGCGGGCTGGCCGCGTCCGATATCTCGGTGCATGACGGACAGCGATAGCTACCGCAAACAGCGCCTGCACACGACGCAGGCGCTTCGCAAAGAGTTTCGCTACTTCGGCGTCTCCATCGCCCTGGCGACGGTGATCTTCAACATCTCGACGAACAGCTTCTCTGCGTCGGTGCCATCAGGCAAGCGGCGCAGGATATCAGTGAGCCGGCCATCGAGGGTCAGCATGGTGAAACCATGCACCAGCGACCACGTCCGCGCGATCTGTGCGGCCTGTTCGATGGTCAGCGCATCGGTGGCGACATTGCCCGGATGATGTGCGCCGACCACGCTGGCAAGACCGGCGAAGGATGCATTGGCGGCCTCGCGCAGATTCGGCCGCGTCATGTCGAGCCGCTCGGTACGAAACATCAGTTGATACATGCCGGGCTGCGCACGTGCATAAGCGAGATAGGCCTTGGCGCGGGCGAGCGCGCTTTCGAGCGGCGTCGTGCCGCTCGCACCAGCCGCAGTCATTGTGGCGTTGAAGTTGCGAAAACCGATGGCGGCGAGTTCGCTGACGAGGCCGGTGAGATCGCCGAAGTGATGCGTCGGAGCCGCATGCGAGACGCCGGCTTCGCGGGCGACGGCGCGCAGCGTCAGGCCAGATAGTCCATCGCGCTCCAGCACGATTTCCGCGGCTTTCAGCAGCGCGCCGTGCAAGTCCCCGTGATGATAGGGAGATTCGGCGCCAGCGGTTTTTTTGGCCACGCCCTTGGCTTGCGAATTTCCTGCGGCCTTCTTGCGGCGGTCTTGCGGCACGGGGCGCGGTTTCGCGGTCTTGGTCTGCTTCGTCATGGTCATGTTATAGGTCGTCATTTTTACACTGTAAAGATTTTGCTTGACGCGCCGACCGCTCACATCTAGCAATCTAGACAACGTAAAGATAACAGCATGGGAGACGACGATGGCGCTGCTGGACCCGATCGAGGCTGCTCATGACAATCTTGCGCCGATCCCGATGGAGTGCGACGCGCCGTTCCTGACAGTCGTCGGCGAACTGCCACGTGAGCTCAACGGTACGCTCTACCGCAACGGCCCCAATCCTCAATTCGAAACCAAAGGCTCGCACTGGTTTGTCGGCGACGGCATGCTGCATGCCTTTCACATCGAGAACGGCCGCGCGAGCTATCGCAATCGCTGGATCCACACGCCGAAGTTTCTCGCCGAGCACGATGCCGGCCGCGCGCTCTATCGCGGCTTCGGGCAGAAAATGCCGGACGCGCCGGCTTCGCTTGGCAATGACTCAGGTGCAGCCAATACCAACATCGTCTTTCATGCCGGCCGCCTGCTCGCGCTGGAGGAAGGCCATGCGCCAACCGAGATCGAACCGGGCACGCTGAAGACGCTCGGCTATCAGAACTATAGCGGGCGCATCGGCGGGCCGTTCACCGCGCATCCGAAGATCGATCCCGTCACCGGCGAAATGAATTTCTTCGGCTATAACGCCCGCGGTATCTTCAGTCCGACGATCTCGTTCGGCGCGATCGATTCATCGGGTATCGTGACGCGCTTCGAGCGTTTCGATGCGCCCTATGCCAGCATGGTGCATGACTTCATCGTCACCGAGAACCACCTGCTGTTTCCGATCCTGCCCATCACCGGCAGCATGGATCGCGCCCGGTCTGGTCGTCCGCCCTATGCGTGGGAGCCGGACAAGGGCTCTTATGTCGGCGTGATGAAGCGCGGCGGCAGTGCGGATGATATCAAGTGGTTTCGCGCCGAAGCCTGCTACGTCTTCCATGTGATGAATGCGTGGGAGGACGGCGACCGCATCATCGCCGACGTCATGCAGTCCGAGGAGGCGCCGCTGTTCACGCATCCTGATGGCTCGCCGACAGATCCTGCGAAATCCAATGCGCGACTTTGTCGATGGACCTTCGATCTATCAGCCAATACCGATCGCTTCACCCGCACCTATCTCGACGACGTCACCGGCGAATTCCCGCGCATCGACGAGCGCCGCTCCGGCCTCGTCAGCACGCAAGGCTGGTACGCCTGCGATAACCCGGCACCGGGTGCCAGCAAGGCCTTTTCCGGGATCACACATGTCTGGCGCGACGGCGTCAGGCTCGGCCAATACATGCTGCCACTCGGCGACAGCATCTCCGAACCCGTCTTCGTCGCGCGCGGCAAGGATGCAGCCGAAGGCGACGGCTGGCTGCTCGCGGTGGTGTGGCGCGCCCGGCAGAACCGCAGCGATCTGGCGGTGTTCAACGCCACCGATGTCGCCGCGGGGCCGATCGCTCTTGTCCAGCTCGGTCACCGGGTACCAGCAGGCTTTCACGGCAACTGGGTTGATTCCTTCTAAGCCATTGATTCAATGACAGTTAAAGATCTCGCCTCACATAATTTTGACAGTGTAAAGATTTTTGTTGACGAGCCCGTGGGCAAGGCCTAGAAGAAATCTTGACATCGTAAAGATGGAGCGATGGGAAAATAGCGTGGCGCCTTTTTGATGATCGGCGCGGCTGCCACCGCCTCCTGAAGCACAAAGATAAAGTCTCACTCAACAACAAGCGCGCGGAACCACGCCATGATCAACGTCCTCGCCAAGCTGGCCATCGGCTTCCTTTCCACCATCGCCTTCTTCACGACCTTTGCGATCGCAGGAGACGTGCTGATCGCAACTGCCGTCGCCATCGCAGGTGCTGTGACACAGTTCGTTCTCGCACGAACCGCATATCGCAGGCCGGACATGATGACCCGGACAGCAAGCTGGGGCAGCCTGGCCCTCGTGCTGGTTGTGACCGGGACCACGCTCGTCGGTATTGAACCATCCGGCGCGGCCGCCTCGGCCTCTCGTGACGTTTTCACGCCGGTCGGCAATGTCTGCCCGCTCTCACAACAAGACATATGATCGCAGGATAATGAGCAGCGACGCGACGACCTCGTAAGCGAGCCTGCAACTCACCTTCACAACGTCAAGATAGCCCGAACTGGAAACGCCATGGCTTCCTTTCTCATCATCGCCCCGTTCGGTGCTTTCGCCATACTGATGATGGTGTCATCGGTCGCGATCAGCCTCTTCGCCGCAGCCGCGCTGTCGCTCGGCATCGTGGTCTGGGACGTGATCCGCGGCGGCTCGCTGAAGATGCTCGCAGCAGGCTCGGTGCTGATCTTCAGCGCGCTCGGCTGCTACATCACGCTGGTCGACGGCAATTGGAGCGCGGTGGCCGTCCGCCTCGCCGTCGATGTCGGCCTGCTCTCAATCGTGCTGCTGTCGCTGGCGATCCGCCTGCCCTTCACGCTGCAATATGCCCGCGAGATGGTCGACGCCGAAACCTCGAAGCTGCCCGGCTTCATGAAGGCGAACTACATCCTCACCTGGGCTTGGGCCGGCGCATTTGTGCTGATGCTGGTGGCGGATATGCTGATCATTTACATGCCCTCGCTGCCGCTATGGATCGGCTTTGCGGTGGCTTTTGCCGCTCGCAACTCTGCCGTTGCCTTCACCAAATGGTACCCACAGTATCGTCGCGCGAAATATGGTGCAGTGAAACCGGCTGAACCGCTGAAGCCCTGATCCACTTCGCCTGCAAATCGACGCCTGACCATCTCGACTGCATTGGGAGCACTGCGATGAAGGACGTATTCGCCAAACTTGGCCAGGATTTTTTCTCCACCATCGTCTTCCTGGTACTCTACCTCGTCACCGGCGACGTCCTGCTGGCAACCTGCGTGGCGATCGCGGGGGCCGTCGCACAGTTCGTCTATGCCCGCGTCAAGGGCTCGAGGCTTGATGTAATGACCTATGCCAGTCTCGCGCTGGTGGTCGTGCTTGGCGGCGCGACGCTGCTGACCAAGGATCCGCGCTTCGTGCTGGCCAAGCCCAGCATTGGACATTTCGCCATCGGTGCGATCATGCTGCGCAAGGGCTGGATGCTGCGCTACCTGCCACCCATCGTCAGCGAGACGATCCCTGAATATGTGACCGCTGCGGGCTATGCCTGGGCTGCGCTGATGTTCGCGCTTGGCGCCGGTGTCATCGCTGTGGCCATGACCGGCGATATGAAGCTGTGGGCGTTCTATGTGTCGGTCGTAGCCATTGGCGCCAAGGTGCTGGCCTTCGCGATCCAGTATGTCGTGTTTCGGGTGATCATCAGCCGCAAGCTTCGCGCAGCTGCAGCGACGGCGCCGCAGATGGGCGCCTAGTCGCCGGCGCGCAATTGCGAGCTTCGCAGACGGGCCACTCCGACATCTACCGTCAGCCGCGCCGAGGCCGCGGGAGCGTGCACCGCGTCCCCTTCATATTCGGCTGTGATCCAGCGCGCACCATCCGCCAGCGCCGAGGTGGTGAATGACGCCATGCCGGCGCGGTCGAGGCCGACATGGGCTGCGAGAATCTGCTCACCATCACGAAACGTCACGGCGCCCTTCGGAACGCCGTCACCGCTGGCAATCGCGGCCGTCAACGTGACCATCGCTCCAGACGGACAAGCATTCTCGGACGACGACACCGCCACGGCCGGCGTGCCCCGTACCATCTCGACCACCACCGCCGACTGGCTCGGCTGCACCACGACAGGCAGATAATTCGACGTACCCATATAGTCCGCGCGGAAGCGATGCGGACCCGGCGGCAGTCGTTCGACCACCAGCGACGGGTGGGCCACATCGACCCAGCCAAGCACAGTGAGCGTCGTCTCATCGACAAAGCGGACAATGCCGCCGGGGACACCGCCGCCGCGTTCGCTTGTCACGGAGGCCGTGAGCGTCGTGCGGCCGGTCGCATCGATGGATGATGCCAGCGTGGTGCGGGTCTGTTCGGAGTGGATGATGGATTGGGCGAGGACTGCGGTCGGACTTGCAAGCACACATGCAGTGACAACGACCAGATGAAAATTGTTCACCTGTTACACTCCGGTTTGCCACCCCTGGGATGAGGTGCGTGGCCGGCGAAAAGGTTCAAACACAAAAACCGGATGCGGAGAGGCCGCATGCCGATGTGAACAATTCGTCACAGATACTGATAAAACATGATCCCGTTGACGGCACTGGCCGCGGCCAACAAGGTCACCACCGTCACATTCAGCTTCAGAGCATCCAACATGGCGCGGCCTCGAATTCGTCTGCAGTCTGATCCCTATTGGAACAGCGCCGCCTGAGTCGTCACCGCTTTTCTTTTTCCTCTGCATCCTTGCGAGTCACCGGAGAATCGAGTCCCGCGCACGGACCGAAATTCAGCGGGGTTGCTGCAAGCCTGAGTCGCGTTTTGTCGAACCAAATCGCTGGCGCCGCGACACAAAACCATGACCCGAATCGCCATCCTGATCGCCGGCCTCATCTGCGCCGGCACCGCCTTTGCGCAACCGCTGACGCCACCACCGGAGCTGCTATCGCAGGAGACACCGGAGTGGTTTGCGAGCGCCTGGGCTTTCGTGCCGCCGGACCGCGTGGCCGGTCAGGCGTTTCATGTCGACATGTCCGATCCGCAGGCGCCGGTCGGATATGTCGCGATCTATCCAGCTGGCGCCAACGATCCGAAGACGCCAGCGAGCGCCTTCGATGCCGGTGAGATGCTGGTCGCAAAACTCGCGCGCAGCGACGGCAAGCTGACCGCCCTGTCAGCCGAGCTGCGCTCGCGTGACGTCACGCTGAACAGCAACATCCCGCGTGTACTGAGCGCTGCGCATGACGATGCGGAATATCGCCAACTCCACGCCGAATTGCTGAAGACGCGCGGCACGCTGCCGGATGGCGCCATTCCCTGCGATATCCATGGCTGGTCGACCGACCGCGACCCCAACGGATTGAATGTGCGCGCCGGGCCATCGACGAAGGCCAAGGTGCTCGGCACACTGCCGCCGCCCTACAAATTCAAGAGCAAAGGTGAGAACGTGCCTGACGGAGGCTGGCTGACGGAATTTTCCATCATCGGCTTCAAGGATGGCTGGTTCCTGATCGAAGGCGCAGCGCCGCCCGGCAAGGAATATGAGGACGAGAGCAGCTATCCGCGCAATCATCCAAAGCCCTATGGCGGCCGCGGCTGGGTCTCAGCCAGCAAGGTCGGCGCGCAGTATGCCAATGGCGACACGCGGATGGGCGGACTGTTCCAGGCGCCGCATGTGGACGCGCAGTGGACGCCGGCCAAAGGCGAAGGTGGCAGCGAGATCAGCGCCGACGGTGGCCCTAGGCGCGTTCTCGCCTGCAGCGGCTTCTGGGCACTGGTGGAGAGCCACGACGGCGTGCGCGGCTGGTGGCGACGGCTATGCTCGAGCCAGGTGACGAATTGCAGTTAGACCTGTCCCATTGGTTCTTATGTGTCATCCCGTGCATCGATCCCCCGCTGCAAGAGACCCGATAGGCGCAGCAATCTTCCTCTGCTACACAAGCTAAAGGGAGAAACAAATGACCGACATGTCGAGCGAAGAGACTGAGGGCGAGACTGAACTGTTTGGAGACTGGCTTCGAGTTCAGATGGCAGAACAGAAGATGTCCATCCAGGAATTGGCCGATAAAACCAAAATCTCGTACCCAGGCATCTGGAATATCTATAAGGGCAACACGAGGTATCCCCGAGAGTCTACCCGCAAAAAAATCTCAGAAGCTTTAAATCAAAAAGTTCCTGAGATTATTGAAAAGCAAATCGAAACCGAGGCTCAGGTATCGGGTCATGAGTGGACCGACTTCAGCCCCTACGATCTTGAAACTATTCCAGAGGCTGGAGGCGTTTACGCGTTCTATGATATTACTGGACGTCCTGTTTACGTTGGGAAATCCAGAACCAATGTACGGCGCCGCGTAAAAGATCATCAAACTCGATTTTGGTTCAAGGCGCCGCTCGTCGAACGTGGATCATTCTTGGCAATTGAAGATCCCAATCTTTGTAACACAATCGAAATGATCTTGATCAAGTTCATGGGAACGCATGCGCTCATGAACTCGAAAGGAGTCGTGCGCGACGTGGAGGATTGAGCCACGTAAGCGCCAGCAGTCAATTGCTCCCACAGTGTGAGAATCAATTGACGATCTTCAACTAGACCCAGATTTGCTGTGGCACGCCCAGCGCATCGCGCGGTGCATTGCCTTCCGGCAGACAGCCCACGCAATCGCGCGCGGCCAGCGCCACCGCGCAGGCATCGAGCACATCATCCCGCTTTGCACCGGTGCGTATGCGCCTGGCAGTGAGCCAGTCGTCGATCTCGCTGAAGCCATTCGCCAGCAGCAGATGACGGCGCAGCGCGAGTCCCTCCTCCGCATGTTTGGACGGCAGCGGCGCATCGCCGTTCAGACGAAGAAACACGAGCTCAGGGTGAGATTCGCGGATATCGAGATCGCGCTGTTCCCGCACGAAGCCGTCGACCTCCATGATCTTCGGTCCGAGATGCCAGAGCTGGCGCGAGACTTTCTTCTGCCCGCGCCTCTCGGCCTCCGCGTTGGCGAGGTCGGGATCGCTGAACTCCTGCCACAGCCAGCGGCGCCCACCGGAGAATACGCGCGAACCATGCGGACTGAGCTTCTTGCGCGCTAGCCGATCGCAGCTGCGCACACCGTCATCGCCGAGACCGATGGGAATATCGATGGCCGCACGGGCAAAGCGCTGCGTCGCAAGCCAGGAGATATCGCTGATGAAATCGATGGAGCGGTGGTCGCCGTCGAGTGTGACGGCGACCCAGCCTTGATTGAAACCATCGAGGCCAATGAAGGTCACGACATCCTCTCAGCCGTCATTGCGAGGAGCATCTTGCGACGAAGCAATCCGGTCTTCGCTTGTAGCTTTCTGGATTGCTTCGCTGCGCTCGCAATGACGCCAAGAGGTCGCAGCATCAACCGAGGTTCAATTCCTTGAAGAAGTCGTTGCCCTTGTCGTCGATAATGATGAAGGCCGGGAAATCCACGACGTCGATGCGCCAGATCGCTTCCATGCCGAGTTCGGGATACTCGACCACCTCGACCTTCTTGATGCAGTGTTCGGCGAGATTTGCCGCCGAGCCACCGATGGAGCCGAGATAGAAGCCGCCATGCTTCTTGCAGGCTTCGCGCACGGCGACAGCGCGGTTGCCCTTGGCAACCATCACCATGGAGCCACCCGCTGCCTGGAACTGATCGACGAAAGAATCCATGCGGCCGGCCGTGGTCGGGCCGAACGCGCCGGAGGCGTAGCCTTCCGGGGTCTTGGCAGGGCCGGCGTAATAGACCGGGTGGTTCTTGAAGTAATCTGGTAGCGGCTCGCCCTTCTCGAGGCGATCGCGCAGCTTGGCATGCGCCGAGTCGCGCGCGACGATCATGGTGCCGGTCAGCGACAGGCGCGTCTTGGTTGGGTAGTTCGACAGCGTCGCCAGAATGTCCTTCATCGGCTGGTTGAGATCAATCTTCACCACTTCGCCGCCGAGCGCCTGTTCGACCTGTGGCAGATACTGCGCGGGGTTATGCTCAAGCTCTTCGAGATAGACGCCGTCCTTGGTGATCTTGCCAAGTACCTGACGATCCGCCGAGCAGGACACGCCGAGGCCGATGGGCAATGACGCACCGTGGCGCGGCAGGCGGATGACGCGGACATCGTGGCAGAAATACTTGCCGCCGAACTGCGCGCCGACGCCGGACGACTGCGTCATCTTGAGGATTTCCTGCTCCATCTCCAGATCGCGGAACGCATTGCCGTCCGGCGAACCTTGCGTGGGCAGCGCATCGAGGTAACGCGCGGAAGCGAGCTTCACGGTCTTCATGCAGAGCTCGGCCGAGGTGCCACCGATGACGATGGCGAGGTGATAGGGCGGGCACGCAGCGGTGCCCAGCGTCATGATCTTTTCCTTGAGGAAAGCGAGCAGACGATCCTTGGTCAGAACGGACGGCGTCGCCTGGAACAGGAAGCTCTTGTTGGCGGAGCCGCCGCCCTTGGCCATGAACATGAACTTGTAGGCGTCGTCGCCCTCGGCATAGATCTCGCACTGTGCCGGCATGTTGTTGGCCGTGTTCTTCTCTTCATACATGGTCAGCGGCGCGACCTGCGAATAGCGCAGGTTGCGGCGCAGATAGGCGTCGCGGGCGCCTTCCGAGAGTGCCGCCTCATCGTCGCCATCGGTGATGACGTTGCAGCCCTTCTTGCCCATGATGATCGCCGTGCCGGTGTCCTGGCACATCGGCAGCACGCCGCCGGCAGCGATGTTCGCGTTCTTGAGGAAGTCGAAGGCCACGAACTTGTCATTCGGGCTGGCTTCGCTGTCGTCCAGGATATTGCGCAGCTGCTGCAGATGGCCGGGGCGCAGATAGTGGTTGATGTCGCCGAACGCGGCCTCCGAGAGCGCCTTCAGCGCATCCCGCGACACCACCAGCATGTCCCTACCCAGCACTTTCTCGACCCGCACGCCCTCGGTGGTGACCTTCTTGTAGGGGGTGGTGTCTGCGCCCAGCGGAAACAGCGGAGTGTGCTTGTAGGGCGGGACGGGCTTCTGGTCGGGGAAAGCGGTGGGAGCGTTCATGGATGGGGCCTCAAAAAGGGAGGGGATTTGAGGCCCTTGTAGGCGGTTTCCGGACAGTTTTGAAGGGTTCAAAACAGGGGGACAGGCCCGCAATCGCGGGGATAATCCCCCCGTTCCAGCAGTAACCGGCTGCGCCCGCCGCGCCTTGCATAAAGTGGCGTCCCGCGTTTCAGTGCGACCGGGGATTGAGGAGAATCTGGAATGTCCATCGACCGCCTGCGCGGCATTTTTTCGGCTGTGGCGCTGCTCGCCACCGTGACCCTTGTCGCCTCGCCTGCCCGCGCCGACCGCTGCGATGATCTCGCGCGGCAGCTCAAGAGCCAGATCGACGGGCTCAGCGTCGGGCGCACCGCAGCCAATGTGATCTACCTGTCGCATCCGGCGGCGAAGCAGTTGCGACTTGGCTGCGCCAGCCGCAATTTCAGCAACGAGCTTTACGCGGCATCCGCGACTCGCAAGCCGGCGCCAGCCTTCACCGATCTCGTCGCCAGTGCGGCAGCCGTCATCTTCACAATCCCCAAGCCGGATACGGTGAAGGGCACCACGCGATGTCTCGGCCGCATGGGGATTTTCCGCGGCGACGACGTGAAGCTGCGCTATCGCCGGCTCGACCTGCGCTGCACCCGCAACAAAACATCGGCGAACATCACGATCTCCCGCGGCAAGGACGAATGAGTATTTCGTTTCAATTGTAGTGAAGTCCTGGACGGCGCGTTTACCACCGTTTCCGATCCGCCCCGATTGCTGCAAATTGCAGCGCCTGATTTACCAACTCCTTGTTGGCGCACACCCCATTGTCCGACTGCAAAAGTTGGAAACAGGGAATTTGTAATGAGCGTTTCAAGCGTGAGCAGCGCACCACCGGTCGCTGAGGTAAAGCCGATCGAGGCAAAGCCGCCGGAGCCGAAGAAGAACGACGACAACGACAGCCGCACCGCGCCGCCCCCACCGCGCGCAGCACTGCCGCCCGGCCAGGGCACCCGGATCGATCAGCTCGCTTAACTCGGCACCGTCGGACAGAAACCAGCCGCCGGTCGCGTTGACGCGAGGCCTGCCCCATCACTGCCGCGAATCTGGTATCGGATGCGCAGCTTAGGGGTTCGGCATGATCGTTCGTCTCGTGATACGGACGCTGGTCTGGTTCGGCGTGATCGGCGCTGTTTTATTCACCGCCGCCGGGACCTGGCAATGGCCGGCGGCGTGGTCATTTCTGCTCTTCATGATCCTGCTCGGCCTTGGCGGCGGCCTGTGGCTGATCCAGATCGATCCCGCGCTGTTTGAAGAACGCATGCGCCCCGTCGTACAGCAGGGGCAGCCCACAGCGGACCGCGTCTTCATGGTGGCGTTCTTTACCGTGGCACTGGTCTGGCTGATCGTTGCGGGGCTGGATCAGCGCTTCGGTCTTTCGCAAATGACCGTTGGCGTCCAGGTCGCGGGTACGGCACTCGCACTCACGGGAATGGCAATCTCATTCTGGGTACTGCGCGAAAACAGTTTCGCCGCACCGGTCATCAAGCTTCAACGCGACCGCGGCCAGCACGTCATCGATACCGGTCCGTATCATCTCGTGCGTCATCCCATGTATAGCGGCGCCATCCTGTTTTTCCTCGGCACATCCCTCTGGCTTGGCTCGTGGTGGAGTGCCGCACTGACGCTGATCATGGCCGTGCTGTTCGCATGGCGCACGACGGCCGAAGAGCGTACCTTACGGGACGGTCTCCCCGGTTACACCGACTATACGACGCGCGTCCGCTATCGTCTGTGTCCGGGGCTCTGGTAACCCCGCCACGCGAGCTGCGCTATTTATCCAGTGCCTTGTAGTGCCGGAAGATGCCGTCCTTATTGAAGGCAATGCGGCGGTCGCTGTCGAGATAGGCCTTGATGTTCGGGCGAACCGCCACGCGGTTATGCAAATCGATTAGGCCCGGAATCTCCCGCTCGAATTTTTTCATGCGTTTCGGAAATGCGTAGCGCAGTCCTTCAACGATCTGGAACAGTGACAGATCGACATAGGTCGCCTTGCGGCCGGTGACATAGGCGCCATCGCTGGCTTTTAATATCCGCTCGAAATAGCCGAGATATTTCGGCACGCGCTCTTTCAGGAATTCAGCGCTGCGCTTTTTGGCCGGGCCTTTCTGATCCTCGTAATAGAGCGACACGCCGATCGGGTGATGGGTGTCGTGCACTTCGGCGATGAAATCGGTGATCGTGAGCTGGAGTTCATGCAGTTGCAGTCGCGCCGCTTCGGACTTCGGCGCTAGACCGTGACGTGGGCCGAGGTAGAACAGGATGTTGGCAGTCTGGCCGATCACCATACTGCCCGCCTTGAGGAATGGCGGCGCGAATGGCGGAATGCCTTTCTTGCTGTCGAGCATCCTGGTCATTGCGGCCATGCCGCCCTTGCCGCGCGCCATATCTCGGTAGTCCGCGCCGGCATCTTCGAGCGCCAGGCGCACGAATTCGCCGCGGCCCTGGATCGTCGGCCAGTAATACAGCTCATATCGCATGCGAAACCTCGCCGAATGTCGCGTCAGGGGTGCCAGGGTAACTGTTCACCGCGGAATTCGTTCGCCGCGCTGGTCCGGCGAGAACTCCGCACCGTCGTCCAGCTATCGCCGCAAAACGCGCCATGGCCGGGACAGGCCGGCCATGGCGGTGGGTGTTGCTGCTCGTCTATCGCAATGGGACTCAATTCGAGGCGAAGCAGTACAGCAGACCGTCGCCGCCGGTGCTCTTCAGGTCGTTCTGCGAGCAGCCGCCATCGGGGCCGCGCGACGGATGCGAGGTGTTCCATGACTTGGACGGCGGTTCTTCGTTCAGCCCCGTACGATCGATATGACCGACCATGGCGGCCCCCTGGGTGCTGCTCGTCCAGTTCTTGCAGGTGCGATCCTCGCCGGCGGCGAAGGCGGTGCCATCGGCCTGCGAGCCGGTCAGCACGTCATGGCGATTCGGCGTATCGCCGCGGCCATTGATGACCTCGCCCTTCTCGCTGAGGGAGGTCTGCTTGGAGAGGTTGTTGCTGGCGCCGTGCAGGTCAGCGACATCCTTGGCGACGACGACGCCCTTGGCATTCTTCCACGGCCCGTTGCCGATCCGGTCCTTGGCATTGATCGCAGGCTTGCCGTCGACGGCCTGCGTCGAGAGATAAGCGCGCCATGTCTTGGCGCCCGCGCCTGCAGCCTGCGCCAGCGTCTGGCAGTGATTGTCAGCACCGGCGAGGCCACCGAGATTGCCGCCATTGCCGATGCCATTGCTGGTGACGAAGAAGCTGGTATCCGCGCCCTGCGCGAACGATGGCGACGTTGCTGCGAGCGAGACGGCCACAGCACCGGCGCATAGGCCGAGACGGGTCATGGTCGAGAGAATAGTGGGCATCGATTCCTCCAATTTGTTTTTTTAGCCACGCAACGCCAGTCGCGATGGAACGCAACTGACCAACACATCATCCGGCGGATTATTCCCGCTCTCTTGTGAGATCATCGCTGTGCAAAGCACACGCATGGAGCCAACAAAAAAGCGCCGCGGAATGATCCGCGGCGCTTGTCCGATTTCGATGACGCAAGGCTTACGCCTGCTGGATCGCCGACAGTTCCCAAGCGGCGCCGCGCGGACGCACGAAGGTCCAGATCTCGGTCGCTTCGATCGGCGTTTCGCTGCCAGCCACCAGACGGTTGGTGCCACGCTCCAGCGTCTTGTCGACCAGCGAAAAGCGCATCGCGACGCTCGCATAGTCGGTGTCGCCTTCGCGCCAGGCTTCCGCCAGGTCGCCCTGCAGCAACTTCACATCCGACACCTTGTTGATGTCGTTGCGCGCCTTGTTCTCGGCGAGATCCTTGGCGAAGTACGACACCATTTCCGGCGTCGACAGTTTGCCGAGCTTCTCGACATCTTCGTTCGACCAGGCGGCCTGTACGTCGCTGAGCAACTTCTCGAAAGCTTCGTAATCCTGCGGTGCGATCTCGATCGGCTTGTCATTCGAGCCGCCGCCGAAACCAAAGCCACCGAGGCCACTGCGCTGGGTCGGCTGCGCGCCATAACCCGGCTGCGCCTGGTTCATGTGCGCCTGGTTCTGGTCGGGACCATTGGCCGGGCCGGTATAGGCCGAGTTGGCCGGACCGGCATAGGCCGACGCCGTCTGGTTGCGACGCTGCCACCAGGACATCGCGAGGCGGACGACGATGATGATCAGGCCGACCTGCAGCAGCAGGCCGATGATCGACGAGATACCGCCGAGGCCGCTGAACAGACCRCCGCCGAACAGCATGCCGAGCAGGCCTGCGCCGAGGAAGCCGGCGGCAAGGCCGCCGAGCATGCCCATGCCCGGACGGTTGAAGAAACCGCCCTTGCTGGCTGCGCCCGTGGTCGCGCTGTTCATGCCGGGCGAACCCGGCTGCTGCATGGTGCGGTTGAACGGCTGAGCCGCGTTAGGCGCCGTCGACGTGCTCGGCGGGGCCGAGAACGTGCGGTTGCCGCGCGAGCCCGAGCTGCTGCCACCGCCAACGCGGGCGTCGGCAGAGGAGATTGCAATTGTGAGCGGCATCGCCAGCGAAAGGACGACGGCCATCGTCTTGACGACGCCGCGCATGCTGAACGTGAAAGTCATGGTCATTCCCTCAATCCCCGGCAGGGGGAAAACACGCCTAACATGGCTACCCCAGCCTAAAAGGGAAGCACCGTTCGAGGGTAAACGCTGCGGCCCTCGGTCGCGGCTCGTCATTGAACCTTTGGCGCAAGAGTCATCTTGCTTTCAAACACTTATGCTGCATTGCGGGGTGAATGCGCATTAGAAGGCAGGATGGTATTGCCACCGGCGCTCCGTTAATTCGGCGCCATGGTCTCCTTGACCTTGGCAATCAGCGCGCTCAGGGCGAACGGCTTGGCCAGGAAGGCGAATTGCTGGTTTTCCGGCAGGCTCTTTTCGAAGGCTTCCTCGGCGTAACCTGACACGAAGATGATGCGAATATCCGCATTGCGGGCGCGCATCTCCTTCAGCAGCGTCGGTCCGTCCATCTCCGGCATCACCACGTCGGACACCACAAGATCAATGGCACCGTTCTGTTCGTCGAATAGCTCCATCGCCTCGACGCCGTTGCCGGCTTCGACCACCGTGTAACCGCGCGAGCGCAGACCGCGGGCGTTCAGCGCGCGCAGGCCCTCTTCGTCCTCGACCAGCAGGATGGTGCCCTGTCCGGTCAGGTCCGCGCGCGGCTTGGCGTCGGCAGCGGCTTCCTTGGCGGCGACGGCGGCTGCGATCGCCGGATCGGGAGCGACTTCCTTTTCCTGATGATGGCGCGGCAGGAAGATACGGAACGTGGTGCCTTTGCCGGGCTCGGAATCGACATAAACGAAACCACCAGTCTGCTTGACGATGCCGTAGACCGTTGAGAGGCCGAGGCCAGTGCCCTTACCGACATCCTTGGTGGAGAAGAACGGCTCGAAGATCTTCTCGACGATGTCGGCGGGAATACCGGTGCCGGTATCGCTGACATCGATGCGCACATAATCTGATGGCGGCATACCCTTATAGGACAGCCGCCCGGCATCCTCGGCAGAGACGTTGACGGTGCGCACGGTCAACGCGCCGCCGTCTGGCATCGCGTCGCGCGCATTGACCGCGAGATTCACGATCACCTGCTCGAATTGCGAGATGTCGACCTTCACCGGCCACAGATCGCGGCCGTGCACGACTTCGAGTTTGACCTTCTCGCCGATCAGGCGCTTCAGCAGCAGATCGATATCCGAGAGCGCGTCGCCAAGATTGAGCACCGTCGGGCGCAGCGTCTGGCGGCGCGAGAATGCGAGCAACTGGCGCACCAGCGTCGCCGCGCGCGTCGCGTTCTGCTTGATCTGCATGATGTCCTGGAACGACGGATCGGTCGGCTTGTGCGCGTTCAGCAGGAAGTCGTTGGCCATCATGATGGCGGAGAGCACGTTGTTGAAATCGTGCGCGATGCCGCCGGCCAACTGGCCGATGGTGTCCATCTTCTGCGCCTGGTTGACCTGGTTCTCGAGCGTGCGGCGCTCGGTGGTCTCCAGCATGTAGACGATGGCGGCTTCGGTCTCGCGCTCGTTCTCCTCCACGGCGGTGACAAAGAACTGTCCCCAGCGTTCCTTGGCGCCTTCCAGCAGCGCTTCCACCGGCGGGATATCGCCCTGCCCCTGGGCGGCGTGGCCGATGGCCGCGACGAGCTGGTTGCGGTCGCGGTCGCTGACGGCGGCCAGGATCGACTTGTTGACGGCGCCCGATGTGTTGAGGCTCTGCGCCAGTTTGGCGAAACGGGCATTGCCGCGCACCACGGTGCCGTCGCGGTCCACCGTCGCGATCGCCATCGGCGTATGGTCGAAGAAGCGCATGAAGCGCACTTCGGCAGCACGCTGCGGATCCGAGCGCTCGTCGCGGGCGCGGCTGATGACGAGGGTGCGCGATGCTCCGGGCACGCCGTCGGCGCCGAAAGCGAGCTTGTGATAGAGACGCACCGGCATGGTCTTGCCGTTGCGCATGCGCAGGTCGATGTCGAAGACTTCGGTTTTGACTTCGCCGGGCATCGGCACAATGGATGTCAGCAACGAGGCGCCGTCACCGGAGACGATGTCGGTCAGCTTCAGACCGCCGGAGCCGATCTCGGCAAGATCGTGATCGAGCCAGTTCGCCAGTGTGGCGTTGACGTAGACCAGCTCGCCCTTTGGGTTGACCGAGAAGAAGCCGCAAGGCGCGTGATCCAGATATTCGATGGCGTGCTGCAATTCCTGGAACACGTCTTCCTGGCGTTGCCGATCGCGGGAAATATCGGCCACCGACCACACCGTGGATTTGGCCTCGCGCTTGCCCTCACCCAGTGGACGCACGCGCATGCGCAGCCAGCGGCCGTGGCTGCCGTCGGGCGCTGCGACACGGACTTCCTCCTGCTGGCGCTTGCCCTCGCGGGCAGCCTTCAGCAGGCGGAAGACGGCTTCGGAGACATCCGGATTACCGATGAAGACGCGCTCGACCGGTCGCGCATCCTGTGCGGAGGCCGCGCCGGTCAATGTGAGATAGGCAGCATTGGCATAGACCACATGGCCCCGCGCATCGGTGACCGCGATACCGTCAAAGGCGTGATCGGCCACGGTGCGCATGATCGGATCGTCGGAGGTGCGATCGGCAAAGCGGACAATACCGGCGGCAAAGGCGAACAAAACGAACAGGCCGACCATCGCCAGCAGCGCCAGCAGGCCCAGAATATAAGGCTGCGCCTGGGCGCGGCCGAGAGTCATGAATGCCACGGCGCAGGCGATGATCGCGGCGGCAATCAGCAGCACCAGCACGATGCTGCCGCTGCGCCGGGCCGGCTCGTGCAGAACCGGATTCTGCGCCGTCATCGATTGGCGATCGTGGTCGGTCTCGGCAGTCATCGGACGGTTCGTCGCCTGTTGGCAGTTGCGGCAGCGCGGGTTTGCGCGCCTCCTGAGTGCATCAATCGGCTGGCCTTACGCAAGCGCCGCGTCGGCCTATTCGCTTCCAATCCGCCGATTCGCAACACGTTCCCGGCCCCTTGCCCGGCCCTTCCCTGAATCATGACGGGCGCCCGGACAGGCCGCGCTTCAGGCCCATGACGTAGCCAATGACTTCGGCCACCGCATGGTAGTGTTCGCCCGGAATTTCCTCGTCGATCTCGACGGTGGCGTAAAGCGCGCGCGCCAGCGGCACGTTCTCGACGATCGGAATATCGTGCTTGCCGGCAACCTCCCTGATCTTCAGCGCGATGTTGTCGACGCCTTTGGCGACGCAGATCGGCGCGGTCATGCCGCGCTCATAAGACAGCGCCACGGCGTAGTGCGTCGGGTTAGTGATGATCACCGACGCCTTCGGCACCGCTGCCATCATGCGCTTCTTCATGTTCTGCTGACGCAGCTGCTTGATCTTGCCCTTGATGTGGGGGTCACCCTCGGACTGCTTGTATTCTTCCTTCACTTCCTGCAGCGACATCTTCAGCTTCTCGTACCAGGTGCGGTACTGGAAGAAGAAGTCGGCAATGGCGACGAAGGCGAGCATCGCCACTACCGAACCCATCAGCTGCAGTGTCAGCGATGTGGTGATGCCAAGGATCGCCGACGGATCGATATGGATCAGCGCATCGAGACGAAAACGCTCGGGCCACAGCACCGCGCACATCACGGCGCCGAGCAGGACGAGCTTGAACAGGCCCTTCAGGAAATTGGCTAGCGCCTGCTTGCCGAAGACACGCTTGGCGCCTTCCATCGGCGACAGCTTGCTGAACTTGGGCACCAGACCTTCGGTGGAAAACACCAGCCGGTGCTGGATCAGATTGCCCGCGAGCGCGGCGATCACGAGAAACAGGATCGGCATGCCCATGGTGGACAAAATGGACATGCAGAGGCTCTTGGCCAGCATCAAAAGTCCGGGCCCGTCAGTCCGTATCATCCAGGAATTTTGCAGAAGATTTTTAAGCGGCGTTTGCAGCCCGCCGCCGACCGAGCCGTTGAAGGTCGACAAGACCAGCGTCGCACCCGCCAGCAGGAACCAGGTATTGACCTCCTGGCTTTTGGCTACGTCGCCGCGTTCGTGGGCATCGTCGAGCTTTTTTTGCGTGGGGTCATGTGTCTTCTCGGAATCGTCGTCGGCCATCCGCGCGCCCCTATATCCGCGGCATCATTTGCTGCATGACGCCGGTGACGTATTCGAGGTAGGTCCCCATCATGGTTGCGAGCACAACGGCGAAGATCAGGAATCCGATCATGATCGAAAGCGGTACACCGACGAAATAGACCTGCATCTGCGGCATCAGCCGTGCCAGCACGCCAAGCCCCATGTTGAAGACGAGGCCGAACACCAGGAAAGGCGCAGCAAGCTGCGTGCCGATCTTGAAGGCCGCCGCGAAGGCATTGGTCGCGAGCTTCGCCACGTCGCCCGTCGACATGATCTCGCCGGGCGCGAAAATCTTGTAGCTGTCATTAATGGCGGCGATCACGAGGTGATGCGTATCGGTGGCGAACAGCATCGTGATGCCGAGCATCGTGAGAAAATTGCCGATCAGCACGCCCTGCTGACCCTGCGTCGGATCCACCGAGGTGACGAAGCCGAGACCGAGTTGCTGCGCGATGATCGATCCGGCGACCTGCAGCGCCGACAGCGTGACGCGCGCGGTGGCGCCGAGCACGACGCCGATGATGATCTCATGCACCAGCAGAACCAGCATCGGCACGATCGATCCCATATCGACGTTATAGGCGCCGCGATGCGCCGGCAGCATGAGAAGGGTCAGTCCCAATGCGATCGATAGCTTGGCCCGTGCGGGAATGTTGGTTTCGCCAAAGCCCGGCATCAACATCACCATCGTACCGATGCGGGCGAAGGCCAGCATGAAGGCAGCGGCGAGAGCGGGCAGAAGCGAGACATCGATGCGCATACGGGATTGTGCATCACCCCCCGATGATTCGCGACGATATCCGCAACATGTAGCTCGACAATGCGTCCCCCATGAACGGGAGCGTCAGCATCATGGTGGCAAAGACCGCAAGAATCTTCGGCACGAAGACCAGCGACTGTTCCTGGATCTGGGTCAGCGCCTGCACCAGCGACACGACGACGCCGACCAGGAGGCCCACGACCATCAGCGGACCGGACACGATCACAATCGTCCAGATCGCATCGCGGGCAACGTCGAGAGTTTCGGGGCCGGTCATTGCAGTAATCCTTGTGTTACGCGGTGTTCGTGATGAGGAAGATCAGATCGGCATCTTCATGATGTCTTCGTAGGACTGGATGACGCGATCGCGCACCGAGACCAGCGTCGACACGGCGACGTCGGTTTCCGCAACTGCCGTGACCACGTCCATCACATTGGCCTTGCCGTTGGCCATTGCGATGGTCTGCGCATCCGACTTGCGGCCGGAATCGAGCACGCTGCCCAGCGCGTCCTTGAGGACCGCGCCGAACGACTGACCACCACCGGCGTCCGCCGCCTTGTTGAGACCGCCACCGACGCCGCCGCCGGCGTCTATGATGCGCGAGAGGGCCGAGTAAGCATTGGCGGCGACAGAGGGAGTTGCCATGGTTCAGCTGTCCTGTTCAGGCCTTGAGGATGTCGAGCGTGCGTTGGATCATCCGGCGCGTGGCGCTGATGATGTTGAGATTGGCTTCGTAGGAGCGCTGCGCTTCCTTCATGTCCGTCATTTCCACCAGCGAGTTCACGTTGGGGTACTTGACGTTACCGGCGGCATCCGCCGCGGGATTGCCGGGCTCATAGCGCGTGGGAAACGCAGACTGGTCGGGCCTGATGCGGCCGAGACCGACGATGCGGGCATCCAGCGAGCGGTCCAGCTCGGATTTGAAGGTCGGCACCTTGCGGCGATAGGGGTCGCCACCCGAAGTCTGCGCTGTGGACTGCGCATTCGCGATGTTTTCCGAAATCACCCGCATGCGGCCCGCCTGGGCGCGCAGACCGGAGGTCGCGATGCCCATGGAACGCGAGAAGTCGCTGATATCGTCTGCCATGATGAGCTCCCTTTATGCGCGCGGCGGCGTCAGCGCTTGCCGATAGCGGTCTTCAACAGACCGAGGCTGCGGGTGTAGAGCGAGGTTGCGGCGGCATAGTCCATCTGGTTGGCCGAGACCTTGAGCATCTCGTCTTCCAGATTGACGGCATTGCCGGCGGGGCGGGTCTCGTAGCCGACCCGGCTGTTCTGGTTGAAAGAGGCCGAGCCTCCGGTCGGCAGGATGTTGGTGCCGGCGGCGCGCATCATCGGCAGCGAGCCCATGCCGCCGGCGGTGACGGACGTGTTCCCGGCCTTGTCGAATTTCGGTTCCACGAGATCGCGGGGGCGGAAGTTCGGAGTGTCCGAATTGGAGATATTTTCGGCCAGCACACGCTGGCGCTCCTGATGCCACTGCATCTTGGTGCGCAGCGCCGACAACATCGGCATGTCGCTGATCGCCATCGGCCTTCTCCGCCCGCCCGGACGGAGTGTCCTGAGCTAGGCAGAATTTGCCGCCTGCATGGTTAATACGAAGTTAATTTCCGGCGGTACTTGTTACCGAACCGTAAATGAATGCTGCAAAATTGACGTTTTTCGCAAATGCCAACGCTTTTTTGCCTGAATTGGCCGATTAACCATCCCCATCGGCCATACGACGGGGCGGCAGAAGTCGTTTTGGCTGCGGCGATTCATAGTTTATTATTAACCAACGGCAGGTTCTGCCGTGGGGCGTTAACAGATGGGGCGTGATTCACGCTGCGTGCGGGGCGTGCGGGGGTATGACACCTCCAGCTCTGGACGTGGACGTTGCAGCCCCCCTGTCTGGCTGGGGACTTTATGATGCAATCATCGGTGCAATTTATCTTGGCCTTCGTTGTCGTGCTGGCGCTGATCGGGCTTACCGCCTGGCTGGTGCGCCGATTCGCTGGCAACCGGCTGGGCAACAACACCAGCCGCGGGCGCTTGCCGCGACTCGCGGTGATCGATGCCGCCGCCGTGGACGGCCGCCGCCGCCTGGTGCTGGTCCGCCGCGACAATGTCGAACACCTGCTGATGATCGGTGGCCCGTCGGACATCGTCGTCGAGCCCAATATCGTCCGCGCCATGCCCGGCCGCGAGCAGGCCCCGCAGCGCGGCGGCCTCGCCGCCGATGTGGCAAGCCGTGGCCCATCGCTGCCTGAAGCCCCGAGCTGGGCAGAGAGCAACGACTCCGGCTTCGATTCCGAACCGCATGTACCGGAGCCAGCGCCGCGTCCCGCGCGCCCCTCCTTTATCGAAGAGCCACGCCGCCCGGCCGCGCCTTTGCCGGAGCGTCGTCCCGATCCGGTGGCCAGCCTAGCGCCGGAACCTGCGCCGCGCCCCGAACCGGCCCCACGCAACGACCTTTTCCCGCAGCGGCCGATTCCGCGAAGTGAAATGCCACGTGCCGAGATGCCACGTAGCGAGCCAATGATGCCGCGCCCGATGCGTGCCGATCCGCCGATCCGCACCACGCCGCAGCCCCGCACGCCGGACCGTCCCGTCGCAGCAGCACCGACACCGCCCGCTCCGGTTGTTGCTGCCCCAACGCCCGCCCCGATCGTCGCGCCATCCGCACCGACGCCAGCCCCTGCGCCCGCTCCGGCAGCACCCGTGTCGTCTGCCGATCAGAACCTCGCCGATATGGCGCAGCGCCTCGAAGCAGCCTTGCGCCGCCCTGCCGGCGAAACCCGCCAGGATGCGCCTGAGCCCCGGGTCGGCGCTCCGTCGGTGGCGCCTGAGGCACCATCGATCCGTCCGGCTTCGCGATCGCCGGAAGTCTCGATCGCCAGCCCTGCCCGTGCGGAGGCGCCGCCAGTCGTCCCGCCGGTCAAATCGGGTTTTGAAAATCTCGAAGACGAGATGGCCTCCCTGCTGGGACGGCCAAAGTCCAGTTCGTGAGTTCGGCGAACCTCCCGCGTAGAGTATTTTTCCTTTCAGTTCTGATCGCCGCCGGGACCCTCACAGGTCCCGCGATGGCGCAGGACATCAGCATCAATCTCGGCGGCGGTGGCGGCGGCGTCACCGAACGTGCGGTGCAGATGATTGCGTTGTTGACGGTGCTGTCGATCGCACCGTCGATCCTGATCATGATGACGTCATTCACACGCATCGTGGTCGTGCTGTCGCTGCTGCGCACCGCATTGGGTACAGCGACGGCTCCGCCGAACTCGGTGATCATCGCGCTGGCGATGTTCCTTACGGCTTTCGTGATGGGACCGGTGCTACAACGTTCCTATGACGACGGTATCAAGCCGCTGATCTCCAACGACATCACCGTCGAACAAGCCCTGGTGCGTGCATCCATTCCGCTGCGCGGCTTCATGCAGAAGAACGTGCGCGAGAAGGATCTCAAGCTGTTCATGGATTTGTCGGGCGAGCCAATTCCAGCGACGCCTGACGACCTGTCGCTCCGCATCCTTGTGCCGGCCTTCATGATCTCCGAGCTGAAGCGCGCTTTCGAGATCGGCTTCCTGCTGTTCCTGCCCTTCCTGATCATCGATCTCGTGGTCGCCTCGGTCTTGATGGCGATGGGCATGATGATGCTGCCACCGGCGGTGGTGTCACTGCCGTTCAAGCTGATCTTCTTCGTGCTGGTGGATGGCTGGTCGCTGGTCGCCGGCAGTCTGGTGCAGAGTTACGGACAGTAGCGAGGCTTATCCTCTACCGCGTCATCTCGATCTTGCGGACATTGACCAGCGGTCGCGGCGGCACCGAGCCGGTCGGCATCGGATCGGCACTGGCACCTGGCAGGATCGCCTTGGCGCTGCTTTCGGGGAAGCGCGTCTTCATCTCGCGCAGGAAGCCGTCGAGCGTATCGACGGACGCGGCCATCTTGGCAATGGCGGCAAATTCCGAAGAGTTGGTCGAGGTCGGCTTGCTCGCGGTGTCGAAGGCGATCTTGTCGGCACCGACATTCATCAGCGGCGCATACTTTTCGCGGAAACGCGCGAGACCGAGGGCGTCTTCCGCCAGCGCATAACCCACGACAGCACGGATGATGTCACTCTTTTCGCTTGGCGTCAGCGGCGAGAAATCCCGCCAGCGGTCGCCATAATAGAGTTCGATCTGCTCTGAGGCCTCGCGCCAGCGCCGCGACGACCAGTAGATATCCGAGCGGAGCCGGATCGCTTCGCGCCCGGTGACATGAGAGATGATGTCGAGCGCCAGTTCGCGGCGGCCGATGTCGCTCTGTGCCCGCGCCTCGAGCAGCAGCCGTTGTTGACGTAGCTCGCCATTGAGATCGGCGATCCGCGTGGTGCGCAGCGCGGCGATGGCGCGGTCGGGCTTGCGGCTCATCAGATAAACCATCGCCAGACGTGCAGCGACCTGCGAGCGCGCAGCGCCTTCGAGACGGTGATCGACCTGATACTGCAATAGCTCGGCGGCCTGATCGAGCAGATCGACAGCTACGAGACGATCTGCAAGACGGCGGATCATCTCGTCACCGCGACGGCCGATCGGTGTCAGCTCACGAAACTCGTAGAACATCGCCAGCGCATCGACCGGCGGCAGACTGTCACCCTTTGGCGACAGATAGATCTGCGAGAATAGCGCCTGAGCTTCGTCCTGCACCTGGCGCGCGGCTTCGCTGTTGGCCTGGCGCTCGGTGGCTGTGCGGGCAGCCAGCAGCGAGTCATTGTAGCGGCCGAGTTCGGCATACATGCGTGACAGGATCTGCAGCACCTGCACTTCCGTGCCATCGCCGCGCCATGTCACCGCCAGCACTTCGAGATCATGCAGCGCGTCCTCGCTGCTGATCTCGTTGCGCTTCTGGCGCAAATTGATTTCGCGCAGCTTGGCTTCCGCTGCGGATTGACGATCCACCGACCCGGTGACGTCCTGATACTTCGACAGCGCATCCTTCTCCCGGCCGAGCGCCTCATCGAGCCAGCCGCTGAGCAGCATGGCCGCGGGCTTGATCTCCGGCGAGATGCCGACCGTTTCGAGCTCACTGCCGCGCGACGACGCGCCCGCATAGTCCTTGACCTCGAGCGAGGCCCGCAGCGCCAGCATCAAGGCCGCGCGTTGCAGATCGGCCGGCAGCGCGGCGAGCGTGAACTCGGCATTTTTGAAACGCTCGCGCGCCTCGACCCATTTTTCCTGCTTGGCGTAGGCGAGCGCCTTCCACAATTCGCCATCGTAACCCGGCCCGAGCACCGGATTGGCGATATCCTTCAGGGTTTGTTCGGGACGCCCCATCATCGCGCTGGCCACCGCATGAACGATCAGCGCGACAGGGCTCTCCTCGCCGACCTTGGTGTCCGCGATCGCGAGATCGGCGACGCCCTTGGCCTCGTGGTACATGCCGCGTGCCATGTAGAATTTGGCCAGATCCATCCGCGCCTGCGGCAGCGAACTAGCTTCGGCTGATGACATCGCGTCAATCAACTCGTCGAAGCGCGCGTTGAACGGGCCTTCCTGATCCTTGCGCCACTGGCCGACATCGAAGATCGGCCGGGCGACCGTCGAGGCGCGCTGCGGCGCCGCATCGGCTGCCGACAGCGTCAGGCCGCCGGGCTTGGTGAGCATCACCTTGTCGATACTGGCTTCAACGGACACGTCGTCGGAGTTCACCTGAACCACGACGCCGTGAATCGATTCCAGCAACGAGAATTCAACGAAGTCCTGGCGGCGGATAAATCCGCGCGATGGTGGCAACGCGGTGATAATGTTGAGCGTATCGCCCGCATCCGGGTCGACCAGGCGATGTTTCAGACCGGGCTTGGCCAATGACACCTGCACGCTGGCGCGCGTGGGATCGGCAATGTTGCGCACGGCGGACAGCGGCTGCGACGGCGTCTGACGTGTATCGGCCAGCATCAGCGACCAGGCCTGTCCCGCGCCGGCAGGATCGTCGGTCGTGAGCGAAGCCAGTTGTGGGCGATTAAGGCGGATGCGGATCGCCTGCCCCTTCTCCAGCGGGATCGTGCTCACATCGGCAATGATCGATCCGCTGTCGCGGCGGATCGGCGCGGTGTCGATGGGCCGCGTCGAATCTGCCACCAGCCACAGGATATCGCCGCGACGAAACAAAGCGACCGGCGTTTGCGATGGAAAGGCAAAGGCTATGCGCACGCCGTCGCTGCTGCGCTTGACCTCAACCGGCATGCCCGCCGGTTCGGTCGGCGCAGCAGCAACGGATGCAGCAGCGGGGGCCGCCGCAACGACAGGCGCAGGCGGCGCTGTTTCTTTGGCAGGAGCTACGACAACAGGCTCGGCTGCCGGCGCAGGCTTGGGTGATTCAGCGACCTTGGCCGCCTCGGGCTTTGGCTCTTCCGGCTTCGCTGCCGCGACGGGCGCTGCCGGTGCAGCCGTCGCAACCTCGACCTTCTTCTCCGGAACGATCTCTTTTGCGATCGTCTCGGAGGTCGGCGGCACGATCTCGCCGGAGCGCTGTGCCGGAACGCTGGCGGGCTTCTCGACCTCGGTAGGCTTCGCCGCGACCGGCGGTTTCTCGTCCGCAGGAGCGGCCACCGGCAGCTTGGCCAGCGGCGACGGCTTTTCATTCTGCTGGAAGCCGATGTCGACGACGTAGCTCTTGTCCTCGCGGAACGACTTCACATCGACGTCGCCGATCAAGCCGATCTCGACGGCGGTCCGGTTGCCGTCCATCGCCTGACCGATCGATGCGACATTGGCGGGTGCAGACAGTTTGGCATCGGCGAGATCGAACACCAGACCGGCATTGAAGGTCAGCGTCAGCGTCTTCTCGTTCAGCACCGACGACACACCGACGCCGCCAGTCTCGAACACGAAGCGCACGAAGGTCGGCTGCACGGATGCGCGTACGCGGATCGGCGGCTTCTTCTGGCTTTCCGCGGCAGCGCGTTGCTGGCGCAAGGCACGCTCTGCCGCGCGCGCACGCTCCGACAATTCCTTGACCACATCCTGCGGCAAACCGGGCGGCATGCCCTTCCAGCTGTCGGGCAACAGATCGATGAAGATGCGCTCACCCGCCGTCATCGAATTGACGGTCACCCTGCGTGACAAAGCGAGACGGATCGCCGTGCCATCGGGATCGCGGCGTGCGGAGCCGATATAGTCGGGGGCGGCATCGCCGAGAATCTCGACAGGAATATCGACCGGCCGCTTGAAGCGAATGACGAGAATGGTGCCGGCTTGCGTCACCTCGGACTCCACGTCCTCGGCAAGCTTCAGCACGATGCGGCCATAGCCGCCCGACGTGCCCATGCTGGCGGTGCCCCTCACCGCTTGCGCAGATGCGGCATCCGGGAACGACAGCGCAAGACAGACAATGCCCGCGACCACCACGCAACGTCGAACGGCCCGCGTCCATGCGCGAGCTTGCGTCCAACATGCAACGGCAGCCGTCCGTGCCATTCAGAAGTGTCTCTCAGCCCGATGCTCGAAGGACGACCAGTCGCCCGCCCTGTGTTGAATCTAGATTCCGCGCTCTAAGGATTTGTTAATTAATTTCTTTAATTCCGGCCCTGCTGGATCGGCCTGCCTTCGATCTTGGGCAGTTCGACCGCCGCGGCAGATCGTTCGCCGCCCGAGGCGCGGCGCGCCAGTTCAACGGTGAGGCGTTCGGCGGCTTCCGGCTGCATCAGACCGAGAATGTCGGACATCTTCCGAGGCGCAATCTGCGAGGCGATCTCGAACAGCACCGGCATTTCCAGCCGGTCGAAGATCTTCGCCGCGTCCTTCGGCTTCATGCTTTCATACATGGTGACGATACCCTTGAAGCGGGCGGCATCGACTTCGCTCTTCTGGTCGTTCGCCGTCTTGATACCGGCTTCGACGCCCTTCAATTCATCGACACGGGTTTCGATGCGCTTCTCTGCAGCCTTCAGCAGGCTCTCGCGAATGTCGATCTCGCGTGCACGCGCTTCCAGCTCCTGACGGCGCGCTTGCAGCCGTTCGAGGATCGCCCGTTCGGCCGGCGAGATTTGAGGAGACAGTTCGACAGGCGGGTTGCTGGTCGGTTCGATCGCTGCAGGCGCCGCTACCGCGGGCTTCGGCTCTTCCTTCTTGGCTGACACCGAGCCGGTAATATCGCCGTCCACTGGCTTGCCGCCCGGGAAGTTGAACATCTCCTGCGCCCACGATCCTTTCGTAGGCTGCGGCTGCGGATCGTAGTTGAACACGTAGCCGCCATCGATCACCAGGCCGGCGATCTTGAGAATCGCCAGCCCGAAAACCGCCACCAAGACGACAGGAAGAATACGAACGTCCCGAAAAGCTTTCATGCAGCGATGCCGTCAGGCCTCCTCCGTTCGGCAAACGCCTGCGCTGCCGCGGCATTGGCCCGCGCTGCGGATACCCGCGGCGCATCAGGGTCGGTTTCGGTGAGCGGCCGTGCCGCCACCGCAATCTTCGACAGCCGGCGCACGACAGCGTCGCTCTCGGCGAGCTGGGCTTTCAGTTGATCGGCCAGCGCCGTTGCCGCCGAAATCTGGCTGCCCAGATTCTCATTGACGTCGCGCACGGTAAGCTTGAGTCCGCCGATCGCACGCTCGGCGATCTCGGTCACGGTGATGAGCTCGCCGATCGTGGCCTTCAACGATTGCTCGTCCGCCTTGAGGCGCTTCAGGCGCTTATTGAGCAACATGCAATAGGCGATGGTCAGGATCAGAAGCACCGCAACCAGGCTCTCGATCACAATTCCTAATGAATGACTCATTGTGCCTCCATCAATTTAGTTTGCTCATCAGCCTTCTCAAACATGGCGAAGGTTGTGTTAGGCTTGCGTAATTGTTTCGTGACTCTAATGGCAACGCGGTCGCCGACACGGCCCATGCGACCTTCAGTCAAGGTCACGGCTCCACAACGGACGGCAACAAGGGCATCCGCCCGCATTTCCAGCGGCAGCGTATCACCCACTTTGAGAAGCATCAGCTGCTTCAACGGGATCTCCGCCTCATACAGCACGGCGTCGACGGCGATCTCGGCCTGAGCAATTTCAGTGGCGAGATGGCTTTCCCAGATCGGATCACGGCCGAATTTTTCGCCCATGAACATCTGCATGAGCACGGCGCGGATCGGCTCGATCGTCGCATAGGGCAGCAGCAATTCGATATTGCCGCCGCGATCTTCCATGTCGATATGCAGGCGCACCAGGATGGCGGCATTGGCTGGACGGCTGATGGCGGCAAAGCGCGGATTGGTCTCAAGCCGGTCGATGGTGAAGGCCACGGGCGACAGTGGCCGGAACGCCTGCTCAGCATCCGCCAGCACGACTTCGATAAGGCGCTTCACCAGATTGGTTTCGATGGTGGTGTAGGGACGGCCCTCGATGCGCAGCGAAGCCTGACCGCGGCGGCCTCCGAGCAGCACGTCGATCATCGAATAGATCAGGCTGGAATCGACGGTGGCGAGACCAAAATTCTCCCACTCCTCTGCCTTGAACACGCACAGCACGGCGGGCAGCGGAATCGAATTCATATAGTCACCGAAACGCACCGAAGTGATGCGATCGAGCGAGACTTCGACGTTGTCGGAGGTGAAATTGCGCAGGCTCGTGGTCATCAACCGCACCAGACGGTCGAACACGATTTCGAGCATCGGCAGACGCTCATACGACACCATCGAGGAATCGATGATGGCGCGAATGCCGGAATTCTCGTCGAGATGAACCTCGTTGACGCTGAAGCCGAGGAGGTTGTCGATTTCTTCCTGCGAGAGAACGCGCTCGCCGCCGTTCTTGCCGCCGCCGATATCGCGACCGCCGTCCTCGACCATGGCGGCCCATTGCTCCGCCATAGTGCCGGTGAGTTCGTTTTCGGCAGCCGCTTTCGCCGCCTCAACGGGATCCTCTGAATCCAGAGACGCTTCCCATTCGGCGGCAATTGCGTCCTGATCGACCTGTTCGGTAGACATCAGCCTAAATCCAATTCCTCACTGAATGAGGATTTCCTTGAACAGCACAGCGTTCACGTGATGAGGAGAGATCGCGGCATTGACGCGCCGCGTCAGCTCTTCCTTCAGCCGGAACATGCCAACGGAGCCGTTCAGATCGGTGGTGCGCAGTTCGCGCAGGTAAACCTGGAACATGTCGGTGATGCGCGGCATCGACGGCGTGATCTGCGCCACGAGCGGCGCTTCCTTCACCTCGAGCACGATCTTGGCCTTGAGATATTGCACGCGCTCGCCCGGCTGACCGGCAAGGTTCACCAGGATTTCCGGCACATCGATGAAGGCGAGCGGCTTCGCAGCCGGCGCCGCCTCTTTCTTCTCTTCCTTAGGGTGCCCCTTCAGGAAGAACCAGCCGCCACCGCCCGCTGCAAGCACCAGCACGCCCGCGACGATTGCGATCAGCTTGAATTTGCTCTTGGGAGCTGCCGCCTCGTCCCCGGTCGGGGTGCTTTCTGAAGTTTCCGTATCCGCCATCGCCTGCCCGTCCGGGGTTGGGATGAGCTCGATGCTGCAAAGCAGGCAATAAAGACGCGATACAAATGCTGCCAGCGCCCAAGGCCCTGTGTGATCGTGACGCTAGGTCGCAATGGTTAACGGAATCTTTCTTTTGACGCTCAACTAGGAAAATTCTGCCGGCAAATATGGTCAACAAGACCTTTCTGCCGCCTGCTTTCGCGCCCTGAAAACCACCAACAAATTGAAAAATATCAGCTTTTTGACTTGGCACGGCTTTCGCTAAGTAGTCTGCGAACCGCGGCTTGGGAGAGCTGTGCGGTTTACGGGATCCGCGGCGAGCTTGGGAGAGCGACCCGCGCGAACTTAGGGGAGAACCACCGATGGAGAATATGCTTCTCGTCGGACTGTCACGGCAGATGACGCTTCGGCGTCAGATGGACGTCGTGGCGAACAACATTGCGAATATCAACACGAGCGGCTTCAAGGCCGAGCGGACGATTTTCGAGGAATATCTGAGCCCGGCCGCCCGCGAAGACAACTTCGTCGGCCGCGACCGCCGCGTGTCCTTCGTCCAGGACCGCGCCACGATGCATGATTTCACCGGCGGCGCGACCGAGCAGACCAAGAATCCGCTGGATATTGCCATCGACGGCAACGCCTTCCTCGCGGTGCAGACCCCGAACGGCGAGCGCTACACCCGCGACGGCGGCATGCAGATCAATTCGCAGGGCCAGCTCGTGACTGCATCGGGCGCACCGGTGCTCGGCGCCAATGGCCCGATCGTGTTCCAGCAGACCGACCACGACATCAACATCTCGCAAGACGGCACGGTCACGGTGCTCGAAGGCATCAACCGCATCGACTCCGTGCGCGGCAAGATTCGCATGGTCAACTTCGCGCAGCCCCAGCGGCTGGTGAAGGAAGGCTCCAACCTGTTCTCGGCCGGTCCCGGCGCCAATCCGCAGCCGTCCACCACATCGAAGCTCAATCAGGGCTTCATCGAAAAGTCGAACGTCAGCTCGGTCGTCGAAATGACCCGGATGATCGACGTCACCCGCGCCTATACCGAGCTGTCCAACATGCTGCAGTCGCAAGGCGACGCGCGGCGTTCCGCCATCGAAAAACTTGCCGACGTTCCGGCTTAAGGAATCTGACCCATGCGCGCTCTTTACACTGCCGCGACCGGGATGGCGGCCCAGGAACTCAACGTCCAGGTCATCTCGAACAATATCGCCAACATGCGCACGACCGGCTTCAAGAAGCAGCGTGCCGCATTCCAGGACCTCATCTACGATCACGTTCGCCGCGTCGGTGCGCAAGCATCGGATCAGGGCACGGTCATTCCGGTCGGCGTCGACATCGGCGGCGGTGTGAAGACCGTCGGCACTCCGCGCATGATGACTCAGGGCACGCTGTCGGCGACCGGCGGCGATCTCGATATCGCGGTCCGCGGCGAAGGCTTCTTCAAGATCCAGCTCACCGATGGCACCTTCGCCTATACCCGCGATGGTACGTTTTCCACTGACCAGCAGGGCCGCATCGTCAACCCGCAGGGCAACCTGCTGCAGCCGACGATCTCGATTCCCCAGGCGTCGTCGCAACTCTCGATCAATGCCCAGGGCCAGGTCTCGGTGATCGTACCGGGCTCGACGACCCCGACCGTTCTCGGCCAGATCAGCCTCACCCGCTTCATCAACAAGGCCGGTCTCAATTCGATCGGTGACAACCTGTTCACCGAAACACCTGCCTCCGGTCCGCCGCAGGACGGCGTCGCCAATGCCGACGGCTTCGGCGACATGCAGCAGCGCAACCTCGAAATGGCCAATGTCGAAGTCGTCACCGAAATTTCGGACCTGATCGCTGCGCAGCGCGCCTATGAGATGAACGCCAAGGTCATCAGCGCGGCCGACCAGATGCTGCAATCCACCGCCGGCATGTTCCGCTGAGGAGAATGATCATGACATCAGCCATGCGTTCGCTTCTCCTCGCCACCGCCCTGCTCGCTGCAGCGGCCACCGCTGCGCTCGGCCAGGCGCAGCGCGACGAGGTCATCGCATCGCCAACGCTGCGCGCCAATGTCACCGTGTCCAGCGACGTGGTGCGGATTGGCGACGTCATCGACAATGCCGGCCCCACCGCGCAGATCGCTATCTATCGGGCGCCCGATCTCGGCACCGTCGGCACGCTGTCAACCGCGCAGGTCATCGCGGCGTTGCGGCAGCATCAGGTGATTGGCGTCGATACACGCGAGCTCAAGTCCATCACCGTGACGCGGCTGTCGCGTAGCATCGAGAGCAAAGATATCGAGAACCAGGTCGCGCAGGCGCTGGAGAACCGCCACGGCCTTGGTGCCGCCGCCAATCTGAGCCTGACCTTCGATCGCGAAGTCCAGGGCCTGCAGCTTGACGCCAGCAATACCGGCGCACTGCAGCCTGTCGCGGCCCGCTTCGACGCACGTAGCGGCCGTTTCGACGTCACCTTTGCGATCGGCAACGATTCCAATGTATCTGCCACCAAGCTGCGTTTCACCGGCAGTGCCGTTGAGACCGTGGAAGCGGCGGTGCTGGTCCGCGGCGTCGAACGCAATGAAGTGCTGAAATCTTCCGATGTTGTCATCGAGCGTCGCCCGAAAGCCGAAGTCGGCAACGATGGCGTAACGCGCGACCGCGCCGTGGGCATGCAGAGCCGCCGCCAATTGCGCGCCGGTCAGGCAATCCGCAATGCCGACCTCGCCAAGCCTGACCTCGTCACCCGCGATCAGGCGGTGACGCTGATCTACGAAACCGCCGGGCTCTACCTCACGCTCCGCGGCAAGGCCATCGAAGGCGGCACCGAAGGCGACGTGGTCAATGTGATCAACCTGCAGTCCAAGCGCACCGTCTCCGGCGTCGTGGTCGGCCGCGGCCAGGTCGCCGTTTCCGCTCCGTCGCCGCGTCTCCCCGCGCAAGTCGAAGCTCCCGCGCCAACTCTTGCCCCAACCCGCGAGTCCCTCCCGTCCGAAAAAATCTCCCAGGCCAGACCTCCCCTGGCCAACTCTCCCGCTGCCACCTCTCCCGTCGCGCTCGCTGCCAACGACCACGTGCCTGTTTCTCGAAAAGCTGAGTAAAGTTGATGTTCCAGTTCCATCGTCCCTTCGCCACCGGCGCTGCGCTTCTGACGGTCGGCCTTGCTGCCAGCGGCTGTTCATCGATCGACCGTCTCGCGTCCATCGGCGAGAAACCCGCGCTCACGGCGATCGAGAACCCGACGACGCAGCCCGGCTACAAGCCGGTGCAGATGCCAATGCCGAAGCCGGAGGTCGCGTCCTACAACGCCAACTCCTTGTGGCGCAGTGGATCGCGCGCGTTCTTCAAGGATCAGCGCGCGCGCCAGATCGGCGACATTCTGACGGTCACCGTGAACTTCACCGACAAGGCCAATATCGCCAACGAGACCCAGCGCAGCCGTACCAATACGGAAAACTCGGGGATCACCGACTTTGCGGGCAGCAAACTGCTGACAGGTTCGGCGGCCTCGGTCCTGCCCGGCCGTCTGCTGACGGCTGATGGATCGTCGTCGAGCGACGGCAAAGGATCGGTGGCGCGGCAGGAAGCGTTGCAAACCAGCGTCGCCGCTGTGGTCACGCAATTGCTGCCGAACGGCAACCTCGTAGTCGAGGGCAAGCAGGAGATCCGCGTCAACTACGAGATCCGCGAAMTGATCGTCGCCGGCATCGTGCGTCCGGAAGACATTCAGAGCGACAACACCATCGACAGCGCCAAGATCGCGCAGGCCCGCATCGCTTATGGCGGTCGCGGTCAGATTTCGGATGTCCAGCAGCCGCGCTACGGCCAGCAAGTGATGGACGTGCTGCTGCCCTTCTAACGTTACGAACTCCCACATCTCATCGTGCTCCCACGCGATGAGATGTTCACGCGCGGCCTTCCGTCAGCTCCCCTGGCGGAAGGCCGTCGTCGTTCTGGACAGACTCCAAATGCGGTCAGGCGAAGCGCTGAACGTCAGCTCTTGAAATCCACCTCGACGCTGCCCAGTCCGAGCAATTCCATTCGGACGTGATCTCCGGCATTGAGCCACGCCGTTTGCACTAGGCTGCCCGTCAGTACGAAGTCTCCGGCGCGCAATATCTTGTCTCGGGCCGCGAGATGGTTGGCAAGCCAAGCCAGTGCATGATGTGGATGACCAAGAACATCGGCGCCATTGCCGCGCCCCACTTCCGTGCCGTTAACGACGGCACGTCCAATCACCGACAGAAGATCAGGCGCCTTGCCACGAGTAACAGGCGCACCCAGAACACATCCTGCCGCAAAGAAATCATCTGCGATCAGTGTCGGCGCATCCATACTGCGCCAGTCCGCATAACGATCATCGACGATCTCGATAGCCGGATGGTAGGCATCGATCGCTGTTGCGACGTCATCAGCTGTGAACGGCTCGCCCGACGGCATCAGATCGCTCGCGAGCTGGACCGCAATTTCACACTCCACGCCGACATGTACATAATCGTTGTAGCGCAGCGACGTTCCGGCGGCATGAACACCGCTCATATAGAGTCCGCCGGCGCAAGGATGCGAAATACCGAGATATTGCTGCATCACCGCGCTTGTGCAGCCGATCTTGTAACCGACCTGCAAGCCGAAATCGGGCGACAGCAAATTGTGAAGCGCGTCCTGTACGCGATAGCCATCGGCCTCGTCATGCGGGACCGCGTCTGGCGGCAATGCGGCGAGCGGCGTGCGGTTATGGCGGACGTAAGCCAGGATTTCGGCGATCGCGAGATACTTTTCCATCGGCGGTCCCTTCGCTCGTCACACGGCTCATGCCGACATATGACTAACGGGTAGCGACCACCATCCTGCTTGGCAACGTTGCGCAGCGTTGCTGGCGCGAACCGACGCTCGCGCCACTCAACTCCTCGATTCTGGAGTTCAGCCGAAGACCCTGGTCAGGTCTTCATGAAGCCGACGCATCCCCGCAGGCCCGGTGAAGATCTCCTTCACCTCGGCCAGAGCCTCAGTAGTCAGGACATCTTCAGAACGCCGGCCCTGCGCAGCAGTCGCAAGGATGCGCGAGGCGATCGCGGCCTGATTGCAGGAGGTGCGGTGCTGCTCCGGCACCCTTGCGACTACCTTTTGAAGAACATTCCGCATCAGCGCGATCGTATCGGGATCATAAGAGGCAGGCGCAGCCATTGTTCATCCTCCCGTTTTTTTGTGGATCCAGCCTACGTCCTATCGGCGAATGATGACGTTCATATTCCCGTGTTTAAGAATGTCGCCGTGCTGCAGTGCAGTCATCGCAGATCACTGCATCGCACAGCATGCGTGATTGCCTTCCGGAACTCCGAAATGAAAAACGGCCGCCCGATGGGGCGGCCGTTTGGTATCGGAAAGACTATTCGTCGCGATAAACCTTTTCGCGCTTCTCGTGGCGCTCCTGAGCTTCCACGGAGAGTGTTGCGATCGGGCGGGCTTCTAGCCGCTTGAGCGAAATCGGCTCGCCGGTCTCCTCGCAATAGCCGTAGGTATTATCCTCGATGCGCAGCAGCGCGGCGTCGATCTTGGAGATCAGCTTGCGCTGCCGATCACGTGCCCGCAGTTCGATGGCGCGGTCGGTTTCCGACGATGCACGGTCGGCGAGGTCGGGGTGATTGACGTTCTCCTCCTGCAAAGCCTGCAGGGTGAGTTTCGATTCACGGAGGATTTCTTCCTTCCAGGCCAGCAATTTCGCACGGAAATAGTCGCGCTGCCGGTCGTTCATGAAAGGCTCTTTTTCGGAGGGGCGATAGCTTTTCAACTTGTCCAAGGCCAATCCATCTATGCGTGCAAGGCGCCGGAAATGACCGGCCGCGCCGCAGCTTATATAGCTAGGTCATGTGACAGACAATAACGTCAGGATACCTCCGGAACGGCCATCCACCGCCGGGTTTCAGGGCCGGAACCGTGCAGCTGCAGCACGTGGCCCCCCTCGGCCCGGTCTTTGGTCAAAGGGCTGTGTGAAGGGCGAGACGGTACCTTGTGCGGCTCCAGCCGGACTTGGGGCCGCTCCGAACGGATCAGACCTGGCCGGCCTTGGCCAGCTCAACTTCGACCCGCAGTTCGATCTCGGACAGCACGGCGTCCAGACCGGGCTCGCCGGATGATTCCTTGAGGTTGGCTGCCGCACTGCGCAACCGCGCCACCATGGCCGGAGTGATCGAGCCCGTGAGCAGGCCGATCTTGAGTTCGTCGAGGACATCGAGCGCACCGCGGCCGCGCTTCACCGAGCGCTTGCGGCGCTCCATGGGATCTTCGACGCTCTGCATGGCCAGAAGCGCATCGATGCTGTTGGCCGCCCGGGGCGCTACGGTCGGTTTGGTCTCGGAGGTGGGTGTCGCATCAGGCAACGAAAACCCGGTCGAACTGGTTTTCTTCGCTCCTGACGACGGGGCTCCGAATGTAGTGCCGTTCGGTCCGTAAATGCGCATCGGCGTGTCCAGCAAGGGTAATGGCCGATCCCGGCCCACGGCGGCTTGCCGTCCGCTCAGTACCATCGCGAGCGTAAACGGACCTCCAACCGGAAAGGTCGTCTTTTATGGTTAATCAATCGTAAACGGCCCGGCAAAATCTGCCGCAGGCGGCACTTTCGCCGGAGCGCAAGCCGCTTGTCCAGCCCCAGAGCCTTTATCATTCACATTATAAATCAACGTCTTATACCGATTTAGAACGCTGGCACGGCACTCGCATAGTGAAGGCTGGATCGTCGTCATGGGAGTGGCGAGCGGTCCAGTGAAGACCTCAGCGGGGAGCAGAGGATGCCGAGCCTACCTTCGATCCGATTCTGTCAGACGGCCTGTGCGGTGCTGCTCGTGCTGCTCGTGCAGGCGGTGTCGGCACATGCGACGTCGCGGATCAAGGATCTCGCCAATATCGAAGGCGTCCGGCAGAACCAGCTGATCGGCTACGGCCTCGTGGTCGGCCTCAACGGCACCGGCGACACCCTCAACAACATCCCGTTCACCCGCCAGTCGCTGCAGGCGATGCTGGAACGCATGGGCGTCAACATTCGTGGCCAGACGCTGCGCACCGGCAACGTGGCCGCCGTCATGGTCACCGGCAACCTGCCCGCCTTCGGCACCCAGGGCACCCGGATGGACGTCACCGTCTCGGCGCTCGGCGATGCCAAGAACCTCACCGGCGGCACCCTGCTGGTCACCCCCCTGCTCGGCGCCGACGGCAACGTCTACGCCGTTGCCCAGGGTTCCCTCGCCATCAATGGCTTTGCCGCCGAAGGCGCTGCCGCCAGCATCACTCGCGGCGTGCCCACCGTTGGCCGCATCGCCAATGGCGCCATTATCGAGCGCGAGATCGAATTCGCGCTGAACCGCCTGCCCAATGTGCGCCTCGCTTTGCGCAACCCCGACTTTACCACGGCCAAGCGCATTGCCGCCGCGGTCAACGACTTCCTGGGATCCAAGACCGCCGAGCCGATCGATCCCTCCACCGTGCAGCTGTCGATCCCGCCGGAGTTCAAGGGCAACGTCGTCGCGCTGCTCACCGAGATCGAGCAGCTACAGGTCGAACCGGATCTGGCCGCCAAGATCATTATCGACGAACGTTCCGGCATCATCGTGATGGGCCGCGACGTGCGCGTCGCCACTGTCGCCGTGGCGCAAGGCAATCTCACCGTGACGATTTCGGAGAGCGCCAATGTCAGCCAGCCCAATGCTTTCTCCAACGGCCGCACTGTCGTCACGCCAAGCACACGTGTCGGCGTCACCGAAGACGGCAAGAAATTCGCTCTGGTGAAGGACGGTGTGTCGCTGCAGCAGCTCGTCGACGGTCTCAATGGCCTCGGCATCGGCCCGCGCGACCTGATCGGCATCCTGCAGGCCATCAAGGCCGCAGGCGCCATCCAGGCCGACATCGAGGTGATGTGATGAACGTCAACACCACCGTCGCCGCCTATCAGGCCAAGCACCCGACCATCAATGGCCGCCCCGATCAGAACCTGATCGATGCGCTGCAGAAAGTATCGCCGCAAGCTCAGGCCAAGACGCGCAAGCAGTCCGAAGATTTCGAGGCGATGTTCATCAACACGATGTTCTCGCAGATGACATCGGGCATCAAGGGCGAAGGCCCGTTCGGCGACACCACCGGCACCGGTGCCTGGCGCTCGATGCTGACAGACGAATATTCGAAGTCCTTCGCCAAGGCCGGCGGCGTCGGCATCTCCAACGAAGTCTTTCGTTCACTCATCATCCAGCAAGCCAATCGCGCCAGCTGATCGCAGAGGACACCGCCATGAACAATGCGCAACGCCAGCAAGCCGCCCCGATCGTCGCACCGCGTTCGGTCGCGACGCTGATGGAAGCCCGTCAGCTCGCCGACGAACTCATGAAGGTGATGAACGAGCTGCTCGCCATCATCGAACAGGAGACAACGCTGGTCCGCAACGGCCATATCCGCGAGGCTATCAAGCTCGAAGCTCCGAAGGCGGACATTTCGCGTCGCTACATTGCGATGATCTCGCTGCTCAAGATCAGCCAGACATATCTCGCGCAGACGACGCCCGACCTGCTCTCGGCCTTGCGCAAGCACCATGACGTGTTCCGTGCGATGCTGCAGGTCAATCTGACCGTGCTCGCCACCGCGCATGCAGTTTCGGAAGGCATTGTCCGCGGCGTCAATGCCGAGGTTCAGAAGCGTAATATCCCGCAGACCTATACGGCGGCCGGTCGGCAGGCTCAGCCGGGCCGGGTCAACATGACGCCCATTGTCGTCAGTCGGTCACTTTGATCGTATAACCGATCATACGGCCGCGGGCGCGTGTGATGCGCCGCGGCATCGCTATCTTTTGACTTAAATTGCAGCGCGCAAGTAAGCACCGGATTCAGCCGTCCGGTGCATAATGTCGTTTGGGAACGGGTCGGGATTTATCGAATGGAGCCAGGAGGGCTGCCATGGGTGCCGACTTCAATATCAAACCGGTGGGGGCACCGGTTGCCACGCCAGTGATACGACCCGCACCAGAAGCGGTGCGTGAAGCTGTGCCTACGCAACTCCCCCCGGACAAGACCGTGTCAGCAGCGCCCCGTGTACTGCAGCCGAACATTTCTGCGGCGAACTACCAGCAGATGGACAGCGAACGCATCTCCAAGGAAGTCATCATCGACAAGGGCGCAGGCGAGATCGTCTTCGTGTCTGTGGACAAGAAGTCCAACCAGGTGATCGACCAATATCCCGAGGAATCGCGACTGCGCTCCCGCGCCTATCTGCGCGCTATGGACACGCTGAAGCAGGACGCAAAGTTGCTTGATCGACGTATGGAAACGGATCGCAGCGTCTAACTGCGCTGATCACGTATCGCGCGTGGCGTAGGCCGTATCGAGATAGGTGCTGCCAGTCGCGGCATCGGTCACGACGGTCTTGATGATCGCCTTGTTGTCGCCGTTGAGCTGGAACTTCGTATCGCCCACCCGGAACGAATTATCCTTGATCAGCACCTGCTGATACTTGACGGTTCCTTCGCTCTTGTACTTCACCTGAGCACGAAAGCCGTCGACCTGCGAGATGGCTATTTCGAACTTCTTGCCGTTGGCGTATTTGCCTTCCCAGCTACCCTTATAGGTTTCGGGATCCACCGCCACATACTTACCTGCCGTGACCGGCACGGTGGTCTTGTAAGCCGTCGAAAGAATGCTCAGAACGTCTGCCATCTCAGCCCCGTCGCGCGCGGTTTCGAATCGCCCGCTGATCCCGCGCTATTAGGCATCGCCGATCATTAAGCTATCGTTACGGATTTCAGGGAGGCTCACGGACGCCCGGACAGACCGGCGGCGATATTGCGATTGATATCGATTAGCGACTGCAGATGTTCGACCTGGCGAACGTGCTGCAAGGCAGTGCACTGAGTCAGCACGAAGATGCCGATATTGGCGATATTCTGGCGGATCTCGATCGATTCGGGATTCTGGTCATTGATGGCATCGCCAACGAAGATCGACCAGAGCTTACGATTGAACAGAAGAGCTTCGTCGAGACCAGCATCGGTATGGTCCCAGTTTGCCACAACGTCCTGAAGCTTGCGCGCTGCTTTCAGAAGGGCTTGGGCTTCGATGTCTCTCGGTGTCGCCGTGGTCTGGGCAGTACGCGCGTAGGCTTGAGCACCGATCGACATTCGCTACCTCAAAAACTCTTCTTCCCGCTTGATCAGCGGACGCAATTCCTTGAGTGCTTTGTAAAGCGCGCCGCTTAAAATAAGCTTACTAACGTCCTCAATCGTCTCGCGAAAACTCGGAACCGCTTCGATCAATTCCTTGATGAAGCCGAGATATAGCTCCTGATACGCCGGGATATCGTTCTCCAGATACATCATCTGCACGCAGAGATAGACTCGTTTGACCGGCGTCGTAGCAGTCTCCGCCGTCAGAATATCCTTCTCACGCATGATCGGTGCATCGCCATCAATCAGGAACGCCGTGCGCGTATCGGAATTGGTGATCACGCTCTGACCGATGATGATTCGTTCACCCGGCTTCAGTTCGACTCGCAAAGGCATTCAGCTCTCCTCCCCCGCAGCGGCCGTGAGGCCACATGCAAAGCCAACGGTATCTGGTGCCACGTTTCGGGCGGGCATGCACTATCCAGGAACCCCGAAAATACGCCTGCGATTCGAATAATACCAGCGTTCCGCGACCGGCGTCTTCAGTCTGGGGAAAGCCAGGATGCCGGGCGACACCCCGCTGACTACCCCGACCAACGAAAAACGGCGGAGTTTCCCCCGCCGTTCGGTGATCTCGGTGCGGCCGCCAGACTTACTGGAGCAGCTTGAGCACGCTCTGCTGCGACTGGTTGGCCAGCGCCAGCGCTGAGACGGCGATCGACTGCCGGGTCGACAGCGCCTGGCTGTTGGCGGCTTCCTCGTTGGTGTCGGCCAGCGTCAGGTTCGACGATCCGGTCTGCAGCACGTTGATCAGGTTCTTGGCGAAGTCCTGACGGATCTGCACGATCGAGAGATTCGAGCCGAGCGCCGAAGCCAGCGAGCGCAACTGCGTGCTGGCCATATTGAGCTGGCTCAGTGTCTGGTTCGTCGACGCGTTGTCGATGAAGTCGCTGCCTGAAATGAGCGTCGGCAGGCCCAGACCGGCGGGCGTCAATTCCGAGCCGGTGATGTTCAGCGTGGACTTGCCGGTTTCGTTGAACACCAACTTCAGCGTATCGCCGGCCAGCAGGTTGACGCCGTTGAAGGATGCATCCTGCGACGTCGTGGTGATCTGGGTGATGAGGTTATTGTACTGCGCAACCAAGTTGGCGCGGGTCGACTGTGACGGCAGATCGACAAGCGGCGGCGCAGCGCTGGTGAAGCTCAGCGCCGACGTCACGGTGCCGCCCATGGTGCCGCCATCGAGCACCGAGCCCATGGTCGACGACGCGTAGTCGTTGCCCGCCGCGATCACCAGCTTGCCGGTCGCATCGACCGTGGCTGCCAGATTGTTGGCGGCCAGTGCGACGTTCAGCTGAGCGAGCGTCTTGACGGTGCCGTTGGAGCCGTCGCCGAATGTAATATTGACCGGCGTGCCACCCTTGAACGACGTGAAGGTCAGCGTCGTGCCGCTGATGCCACCGGGACCTGCGGCGCGTGCCGCAGTAAACACGGTCGACGTGCCGGTGTTGCCGGCGAGGCCGAGTGCCGAGAGAGCATTGCCGCTGCCGCTGATCGACAGGTCCTGGATCGTGCCGGTGCTGATCTTGAACGTGCCATTGGCGGCAACGGTCGATGCGGTAGAACCCTGCGTGGTGGTCAGAGCGGCGACGCCAGTCGCGGCGTTATTGACCGCAGTCTGCACGCCGGTAGCGAGATCAATGGCCGTGAGAACGTCGGAGATCTTGCCGCCCTGGAGATAGACCGTCGTGTTGCCACTACCGTCCGTGACGAGGTTGGAGCCGACCGGCGAGCCGGAGCCGGCCGGGATGTTGGCCGCTGCCGGAACGGACGCATCCTTGAACGTGATGGTCTTGCCATTGACGTAAAGTGTCGAGCCGCTCTGGATCAGATTTCCGATGGTGCCCGGAGCCGTCGTGCGCGATTGCGAGACGGAAACCGTTCCGGCGCCGACCGATGTCGTCAGGCCGAGCTGCTTCAGCAAATCCGCCTTTCCACTGATGTTGAGATCCGAACCCGTGGACGTCGACAGCGTGAGGACGCCGGCGGCAATCGATGCGACGGTGCCGGACGACGCTGAAGCCGTCGCGACGCCGTTGGAAATGACGGCTTTCTGCACACCGCTAGCGAGATCAATGGCCTTGGTCAGGTCGGCCACGCTACCGGTCGGGGCGCCCGCCGTACCGAGATAGACCGTAGAGTTGCCGTTGCCATCGGTAACCACGTTAGTATTGACGCTATCGACGCCAAGCCCCACGGGAGCGGTGGCCGCGGTGGGTGCCGGCCCGGTTCGGAAGGTGATCGTCTTGCCGTTCACCATCATGGTGTCGCCGTCGTTCGGCTGTGCCGTGGCGCCGATGGTCGCCGCGCCGGCAGGCGTACCGATCAGTTTCAACGTGCCGGACAGCGACGCCGCAGTACCGGCGCCGTCAGGCGCGGCCGTACCGATCAGCGATGCCGCCACGCCGCCCAGCGTGGTGCCTCCAGTGACCGGCGTCGTACCGCCGGCCGTGCCGTTATACACCGCGTTGCTGGTAGCCGTCGCGCTGGCGAAAGTCTGGGTGCCGCGCAGATCGTCCGGTGTTGCGCCCGCGATGGTGGTGGAGACGTTCGACTTGGTCGAATAGCCCACGGGGGTCTGCAGCGCCTGATTCGCGAGCGACTTCGCGGTATCCACGAGCTTCTGCAGCGAGGTGATGCCGGTATTGGCCGCCTGCAGGATCTGCACGCCGTTGCCGATGCCGTCGAGAAGATTATTGATGTCACTGGCGCGGCTATCGAGGCCTGCAGCCGTGAAGAAGTTGGTCGGGTTGTCGAGGGCCGTATTGACCTTCTTGCCGCTCGCCAACCGGTTCTGGGTGGTCGACAACAGATCAGCGGTGGATTGCAGCGAAAGCAGATTCTGACGAACTGACGCCGAGAGAACGACTGACATGTTGTAACCTTCCTGTTCCCCGCGCATGCCGACCTTCGGGTCGCATTGCGCATGGTACGTCTGGGACGAGACTCGGTCTCGCCGCGACGCTGCCGGTGAAGTTTGACGCCCTTCTGGAAGAGGAATCTCGGCCCGCCTGATGGCGATCCCGGATTAAACGCGGTCGATTCTCGACCTACCTGCTTCCTACACGGGCCGAATATGACCGACGACCATTTAAGATATGGTTAACAGCGGATTAAGGCTTTCGTAAAACTGTCCCAAAATGGCAAAGGCCCGAAAAGCGTAAGCTTTTCGGGCCTTTGAGCAGCGATTATGACAACGAAAAACGGCGGGGCTTTCTGCCCCGCCGCCTGGTTTTCGTATGATCAGTGCGCCGTTATTAACGGAGCAGCTGGAGAACGCCCTGCTGCGACTGGTTAGCCAGCGACAGCGCGGAGACGGCGATCGACTGGCGGGTCGACAGCGCCTGGCTGTTTGCCGCTTCCTCGTTCGTGTCGGCCAGGGTCAGGTTCGACGCACCGGTCTGCAGCACGTTGATCAGGTTCTTCGAGAAGTCCTGACGGGTCTGCACGATCGAGAGGTTCGAACCGAAAGCCGAAGCCTGGGCACGCAGCGAGCTCGACGCGACGTTCAGGGTGGAGAGCACCTTGTTGGTCGCAGCGTTGTCCAGGAAGTCCGTTCCCGAGGTCAGGTTGGACAGGCCGAGGCCGGCCGGTCCGAAGTCGACGCCGGTGATGTTCAGCGTGGACTTGCCGGTTTCGTTGAACGTCAGCTTCAGCGTATCGCCGCCGAGCAAGTTGACGCCGTTGAACGACGCGTCCTGAGCGGTGGTGGCAATCTGGGTCAAGATGCCGTTGAACTGGTTCACGAAGTTGGCGCGAGTTGCCTGGGCAGTCGCGTCTGCAACCGGAGCTGTTGCGGTCGAGAACGACAGCAGGGTGGTTGCCGTGCCGGCAATGACACCGCCGGCCGTACCGCCCAGCGTCGACGAAGCGTAGTCGTTGCTCGCCGAGATGGTCAGCTTGCCCGAAGCGTCGATCGTCGCCGTCTGGTTGTTCGCCTGCAGCTTGGTGTTCAGCTGGTCGAGCGTCTTGACCGTGCCGTTGGTGCCGTCGCCGAAGGTGACGTCAACCGCGGTACCGCCGTTGAACGACGTGAAGCTCAGCGTCTTGCCGTCCACGCTGCCCGGGGTCGAACCACGGTTAGCCGTGAAGTTCAGCGCGCTGCCGGTGTTGCCACCGAGACCGAGTGCCTTCAGAGCGTTGCCGGTGCCGGAGATGCTGAGGTCGGACGTGATACCCGTGCTCAGCTTCAGCGTACCATCAGCGCCGATCGACGAGTTCGTCGTGCCGGCCGTTGTCGCGAGGGTAGCACCGCCCGCAGCAAGCGTTGCAGTCTGAGTGCCGGTGGCGAGGTCGACAGCCTTCAGGATGTCCGCAACAGTCGCGTCACCCAGATAAACAGTCGAGTTGCCCTTGCCGTCGGTTTCCAGCTTGCCGGACACGCCGGTGTGAGTTGCCGAAGCTGTCGGAGCATTGCCGGCCGCAAACGTGATGGTCTTGCCGTTCACGTTCAAGGTCGAACCAGCTTCGATCAGCGTGCCGAGCGTGGCAGCCGAGGTCGAGCGATAGGCCGTAACAGACGCATTGCCCGAACCGCTCGAAGAGGTCAGACCGAGCGACTTCAGCAGGTCGGCCTTGCCGTCGATCTGCAGGTTGGCGCCGGTGGTCGTCGTCAGAGCGATCGAACCACCAGTGATGGTCGCAGCCGCGCCGCTCAAAGTCGCAACACCGTTGGCAACCGAGCTAACGGTACGAACACCGCTCGCAAGGTCGATAGCGTTGGTGACATCGGCCACGTTCGTCGTGGCGTTCAGGAGGACGGTCTGGTTGCCCGAACCATCGGTTACCGTGTTGCCACTATAGCTAGATCCGGTCGGGATCGTGCCGGCGGTCGGGGCCGCGCCCGTCTTGAAGGTGATGGACTTGCCATTCACTGTCAGAACGTCGCCGTCCTTGAACGCCGAAGCGGTTGCGTCAGCCGCGAGAGCACCGGTCGCACCGTAGAGCAGTGTAGCGCCGGTGATGTTCGCCGGGGTACCCGCGTTGTCCTGGACAACCGAGCCGTTGAACGTACCAGCCACGCCACCGAGCGTGTCGGCGATCGTCGCAACAGTCGTGCCGCCAGCGGTACCGTCGACCAGCACGTTGCTGGAAGCAACAGCGTTGCTGAACGAGGCCGTGCCACGGAGATCAGACGCAGTCGCGCCAGTGATCGTGGTGGAGACGTTCGACTTGGTGGAGTAGCCGCCGGTGGTCTGCAGCGCTTGGTTGGCGATCGACTTCGCGGAGTCGACGAGCTTCTGCAGCGAGGTGATGCCGGTGTTGGCAGCCTGAATGATCTGGACGCCGTTGCCGATGCCATCAAGCAGGTTGTTGATGTCGCTGGCGCGGTTGTTCAGGCCCTGGGCCGTGAAGAAGTTGGTGGGATTGTCGAGCGCCGAGTTGACCTTGTTACCGGTCGAGAGGCGGTTCTGGGTGGTGGAGAGGAGATCCGCGGTCGACTGCAGTGAGAGCAGGTTCTGACGGACGGAGGACGAGAGTGTAATGCCGGACATGTTTGGTTACCTTCCTGGTAGACACAACGAGCGACCTTCTTGGTCGACATGGGGAAGATGACGCTGAGGTTCTAAAATTGCGTAAAGGGAATTGTGCGGATTTAGCGCTCCCTGTGCGTGTGTTTGACTACCTGCACGCGTCCCCCAAAACGACAAAGCCCGACTCGTAAAAGTCGGGCTTTGTCGTTTGTTATCAGTGCTTTTGTATCGTTGGGGGGTTGGGCTTCCCGGATTTTGACGAGGCGACCAAAACCCGGCGAAGTTGTAAACACGAAGCAATTCGTTAAAGAAACTTAACCAGGCTCATCTGATAAAGATTTGACGTTGTCTGATACGAAGCCTGCAAAGCGGTCTGCAGCGCCAGAATTTTGGTCGCGACCTCGTCATCATTGATGCCCTCGATGGAGTCGAGCATCGTCTGGGCCATCGCCTTGGTCTGCACCTGACGATCCGTAGTCGACTTGATCGATGCCTGCGCGCCGGCGAAGTCGGCCTGGATGTCCTGGATCGTCTGCTGGCCGGGGATATCCGCCAGGTTCTGCGCCACGCGCTGGTTCAGCGCCGCGATCTGCGCGCTGGCGTTCTTGGCATAGCTCGCATTGCCGAGTTGTGCCGGATCGACCGCCACGGCCGCGAACACGGCGACTGTCTGTAGTTGCGCGCGCAGTGCCTGCTCGTCGGCGCGCGCGCCATATTGCACCTTGATCGATGTATCGACCTGGGAAACTGCCGATCCGCGGGCCGAGCCGTTGGCAGCCGTGTCCTGCTCGCCCTGATACCAGATCACGGTATTGTCGGCCGTGCCGGCAACGAGCGTGGTCGCAGAGCCGAGTGGCGTCGACCCGACGCGCAGCGGCGGCTGGTCGAAGAAATTGTCGCCAGCCTCGATCGCAGAGGCCGCCACCATCGGCCCGTTGGCGAGATCCTTCATGGCTGTGCCGAGCGCGGTATTGAGATTCGCTGCGGTCGCCGTCGATGACGGCGCCACCGGCGGAACGGCGTTCGGCTGACCGGGATCGATCAAGAACGAATTGGCTGGCAGAGGTGTCTTATCCGATGCGGTCAGGACGATGTCTTCCTTCGTGCCATCCGGCATCGTGAAGGTGAACTTGACCTGATCGCCAACACTCGGGTTGGTCGCCCCGAGGTCGATCGACATCGATTTCTGCACGGGCGTTGCCGGCGGCGTCGGCGGAACGGTTGCGGGCAGGTCGACCGGCTGGGTGACCGTCGCACCGGCAATCGTCGTGGACACACCTGTGACCTTCATGCCGAATGGCTGCGCCACAGCCGGCGGTGCCGGCGTCGCGTCCTCTTCGGAGATCACCACCGAGGTCACCGGGGTTCCGACTGCGCTGCCAACGCGCCCGTTTGCGTTGACACCAAGGTCGGCCGTCCTGCGCTCGGCGATCACCTGCTTGAGGCCGGCGACGAGCGCACCATTGCCGTTCATGATCTGGTCGGCGGGAGCGACAGGCGCCGTATCGGTGGCGCGGCCGGAGAACAGGTAGCGGTCACCCGACCGCGCATTCAGCATATCGACGGAATCGAAGAAGCCGAGCGAAGCGGTCTTCTGCCCCGGCGTCTGACCGGTATTGTCGAAATTGCTGCCGGCGCTGACGGCGGCGCCTTTGACATCCGATCCGATCGCCACGAGGCGCTGCAGCGACAGGTTCGCCACTCCGATGCGCGTGTTCAGATTGACCGCAGTATCGGCATAGGCCGCAACGCCACTGATCTGTGCGCGAAGCGCGATCGCGAGACTGCGACCGCTGCCCTGCCCTGCATAGGTGTTGGAGATCTTGCCGCTCGACAGCTGCTGCGTCAGCGCATCGAGCTGATCGCGCAGATTGGTAATTCCGGATCCGATATAGGATGTGCGTGAGCCGACACCGCTGATCGTCATGATTACCTCAGAATGCCTGCATCAGGGTTTTGTACAATTCGTTGACCGTAGACATCACGCGCGCATTGGCCGAATAGGCGTTCTGCAACGACAGCAGATGCGCCATCTCATCATCCATATTCACGCCGGACGCGTCTGCCATCTTCTTGTCGAGTGTATTGAGAACGACGTTCTGGCCATCCGCGAGTTGCTTGGCGGAATCCGCCGCAGCGCCCTGTTGCCCGACGAACTGGCGCATATAGCTCGACAGCGTCCCCTTGAACGGTGCCGTATCACTGCCCGTTCCCGTCGCCGGCGAATAAGTGAAACTGGCATTGTTCAACTGATTGAGCAGGAGGGCCGACCGCGTCGTGTCGCCTGCTGCCGTCGATCCGCTATAAACCACCAGCTTGGAGGGGTCGGCGACGATCGCATTGTTGATCGTCAGCCGGCCGGCGAGACCGGTCATCTGCGAACCGTTCTTGCTGATGCCACCGCTATAGGCGGCGCCGTTGTCAGTGAACAACGCCAGCTCCGGGCTGCCGTTGCTTAGATCAGTGGGACCTTGCGTAACCGTCACCGACGCCGCGTTGATGTTGGCGAATGCGGGATTGTTGACGACGGTGAGCGCACCAGCCGTGCCGGAGAACGTAGCCTGGCCGCCAAGCGCTGCGTTCAACTGATTCAGAACCGAGCCGAAGCCCGAAGAAAAATCGAGGCCGATGACGGTATCATTCGGATTGCTTGTTGCCGTGTTCTGCAGCGGCAGCACGCTGGGATCATCGACCCGCATGAACGAAATTTCGCGCTGCGTGTTGGTCGCCGTATCCGTATACGTGAAGTGAATGACATTGCCCGGCTTCATTTGCGATACGTCGAGCGTGAAGCCGGTCGGCGTTCCCGGCGGCAGCGTCGTCGGCGGCACCGTCGGCACGGGAAAGACGCTTCCCGCCGTCGTCTTGTCCGAGAGCGCGCTCGAGATCGACGCTGCGAACTGATCGAGCTGGTTCTGCGCCTCGACAAGCGTCTTGTCGCGAAGTTCGGTATATGCGGCGATCGTGCCCGACTTGATAGCGCCGGCAGCAGTCAGGTCGATCGATCCGCCGTTCGGAAATTCGATCACCACCGAGCCGAGATTGCTTTTGCTGGGATCGGCGCTCCACGTCGTGCCGGCCGATACTGTGCCTTGGGCATTAAACGCCAGCGTCGCCGCTTCGTTGCCCACCAGCTGCACACCGGAACCGGTGAAGATGGTGACCTGATTGGCGCCATTGGTGGTGACGCGGATATCCATTAGTTGCGACAGCTGCGTGACGTATTGATCGCGCTGATCGAGCAGCGCGGCGGTGTTGGAATCCGTCGATGTTCCGCCTTGCGGATTGGCCGTCAACTGATTGTTGATCTTGGCAATCTGCTTCATCAGTGTGTTGGCGGTCGTCACGGAATCCTTGATTCCGCTTTCCGCAGCACTGCGCAGGTTCTGAATGCCCTGCGTCATCGAATTCAATTGTTGCGCGAGTGTTTGCGCGGCGTTGAGCACGCCGATCCGCGCCGACTGACTGTCCGCGCTCGTTGACAGCGCCTGCACTGCTGTCGTCAGGGCATTGAAGGAATATTCGAGCGAGCCGACTGAACCAGGATCGCCGTAGAGGCTCTGCATCTGCTGCAGGAAGCTCGACCGGAGCGAGGCATAGCCCGCGCCCGACGTTTCGGTACGGAGCTGCGCCTGGATATACTGATCGAGTTCGCGATTGACGCCGACGGTGCGGACGCTGCTGCCGTTGCCGGAATTGACTGCGACCTGATCCGTCGACTTGCGAATGTAGCCAGGCGTTTCCGCATTGGCCACATTCGAGGAGACCAGCGACATCGCGGCCTGATTGGCGCGCAGGCCGGACATGGCGATGGAGAGTGCGTCGTTCAGACTCATAACTAACTGTCGCTCTCAAGGTTCACGCGGGAAGAAGGCCGCAAATGCGGCTCTCCGATTAACGCATCACGTTCAGCAGATCCTGAACCATGGTATTGGTGGTCGTGATCACCTTGGTATTGGCCGAATAGGCCTGCTGGGTGACGATGAGCTTGGTGAATTCGTCGGCGATGTCGGTGTTCGACGACTCCAGCGACGAGCCGGAAATACTGCCACCCTTGCCGTACAGCGCTTCGCCGGATTCGTTGGTGGTCTCGAACGCACCGCCGTCGATGCGCTTGAGGAAGTTGGCGCCGTTGAAGGTGGCAATGCTGACTTCAGCAAGATCGATGTTGCGGCCGTTGGAGTAGCTGCCGACCACGCGTCCTTCATTGCTGACCGATACGCTCTGGAGCTGACCCGCAGCGTAGCCGTCCTGCTCGAGCTGATTGACCTGGACGTTGCCGTTGGTGTCGGCGAATTGGGTGAGGCCGCCCGTGCCGAACGCCATGGTGACATTGCCAAGGCTCTTGCCGCTCACGGTCAGGCCGGTCAGCGTGATCTGGCCGACGACCGGCTGCATCTGACCGTTCGGCCCGAACTTGAAGTCGGTGCCGACATTCTGCCAGGCAGCGGTCGCGCCCGTGGCCGCAGGGTCGGTCTGGTAGAACAGATTCCAGGTATCCGTTCCGCCTTGCGTGGCGGACTCGACCTTCGCCCACCTGAATTGCAGGCTGACCGGTGCACCGTTGCCGTCATAGACCGTCTTCGCGCCACCACTGATCGATTCATCGAGGAAGGTCTGAGCGTCACTGCCGATCACAATGCCTGTACCCGCCGTGCCGCCGCCCGAACGAAGGCCGGTAACGGTGCCGGTGAAACCCAGGGCCTGGAATGCGGCGACCGCCGTGGTCGTCGAACCTGCCGCCAGCGTAAAGTCGTTCGCCGTACCGGAGTTCAACGTGATCACGCCGGTGGCGGACACGCTCGATAGCGGCGACGCATTGCCGGTCGCGGTGTCGATGGCGGTGAGCACGTCGCCGACAGTGGCCGTATCGATAGGGATAAAGGTCGTGCCTGGTACGGCCGCAGGAGCAACGGCGCCCGTGTAGAACGAAAGCGTCTTGGTCGTGGTGACACCGGCACTGGTCGTCTTCAGCACGAGCGTATCGCCGTTGGCAAAGCCGACCGGCAGCGTATCGCTGCCGGATACGGGCGCGAGTTTGGTATTCGCCGAGATCGGCGCCGGTGTCGTCGCGAAATTGTTGCGCGCGTTGCCGGGAACAGCAGTATTTCCGAAGGGCGTTGCCGCAGTGCCCAGCACGCGCGGGTTTGACACGAAGTCGGCCGATCGCAGCAATTCGGAACCGGGCACCGACGTCTGATGCTTGGTGGTCAGCGGATAGCTGGCGAGGTTGGCGCGGTAGTCGATCTTGGTGGTGGCCTGCGACGGCAGGAAGTCATTCTGGAAGCGCAGCACTTCCGGCGTACTGCCGGCCGGGTTGCCGGTCGAGGGATCGATCTTGACGCCCTGCAGATAGTAGCCTGCGCCGTTGACGAGATAGCCGTTCTTGTCGAGCGAGAAGTCGCCGCGACGGGTGTATTTGTTGACGCCGTCAAAGATCGGCGTGGAGTCGGAGACGTTGCCCGGCTTCTGCACCGCAAAGAAGCCGTCGCCGTTGATCGCCATGTAAGTCGCAACCGAAGACGACTGCACCGAACCCGCGATGGTGTTGGTGCTGCGCGATTGCGCCGTCACGCTGCCGGCCACCTGTGCGGATGTGCCGGCATCAGGAATGAGGTCGAGGAAGCTGGTATCGATCCGCTTGAAGGCGGTGGTCTGCGAGTTCGCGATGTTGCCGGAAATGTTTTCCAGCGCATAGGAGTTCGCCCGCAGGCCCGCAACGGACGTGGTGAGAGCGCCGAAGATACCCATTACATCGTCTCCAACTTCGATCCGGGCGGCCCGCCGGATGGTGCCAAATTCACAGCCGCTGTCGGAGGAGATGTCGCAAGCCCCGTGCCAAGGGGATAAATTCAACGAATTCAATGCACTAAACAAAGAACCCCGGTCCATGGACCGGGGCACAATTGCCTAGCAGGGAAATAATTGCCGGATCGGCGCCTGATTTCGCCGGGTTCTGCGTAGTTGCTCAGGTCGCCGACGGCGCGGCCGGTTTGAAAATCATCGCGAAGCCGTCCATGCAGTAGCGCAGGCCGGTCGGCTTCGGGCCGTCATCGAAAACGTGACCAAGATGACCGCCGCAGCGACGGCAGTGGATCTCGGTGCGAACCATGCCGAGCGTCGAATCCTTGCGCTCGCCCACAGCATTCTGCAGCGGCTGCCAGAAACTCGGCCAGCCGGTGCCGCTCTCGAACTTGGTCTCCGACGAGAACAGCGGATTGTCGCAGCCGGCGCAGGCGAAGGTGCCCTTGCGCTTTTCCTTGTTCAGCGGGCTCGAAAACGGCCGCTCGGTGCCTTCCTTGCGCAGGATCTCGTATTGCTGCGGCGTCAGCTGCTTGCGCCATTCCTTATCGGTCTTCATGACCTCGAACTTCTCGTCCGAGGCAGCCCGCGCCGGCGAAGCCGTCAGCCATTTCAGCGACAGCAATCCTCCCAGGCCAGCAGCGGTCGTCAAAAGAAAGCGGCGGTCGATCATGGTTGGTCTCCCTGACAATCGAGACAATCATCTCGTTCGCTTGAAATACGGGCGGACGAGCCGGAAGTTACACGCCGGTTCCGGAATATTACTCACGTTTTGTTGCACGCCCAAACCGGGTGGATCGGCCTAGCCCGGCCGCGGGCCCCGCGTTCCCGCGCGCAGATTGGCCTCGGCCAGCCGCGCCTCGCGGATTCGCTCCCGTGCCCCGGCCCGTTCGCGGTACCGCGCCAGCGTGCCGGCCAGCGCCGAGCCCTGCCGCTCCCATAGCCCGACCGCGTAGCCGACGGCCCGCCCGGTCGTGCCACCAGCCCAAACCAGTTCGAACGGCGCGAACAGCTTGAAGCGATCGTCATAGGCATACATGCCACGGGCGATCAGTTGCCCGGCCATCGCCGTCGTGTTCAGGCCCCGATGGCTGAAGCCGCTGGCGACCCACAATCCCTGACGGAGTTGCCCGATCTGCGGCATGCCGTGCACAGTCTGGCCGAGCGCGCCGCCGAAGGTCTCGGCCATGGCCACCTTGCCCAGCGCCGGAAACACGGTGCGGATGCGACGCGCGATGGCGCCGGCATAGCGCTCCGGCTGCCCGGCCCAGGTTGTTTCCGGGCTCGACCACATCAGCCGATCACCATCGACAATACGGAAATGGTCGACGCCGTCGCTATCACTCACCGAGCCCTGAAACGTCACCGCCTCGGCGAGACGTTCACCGAGCGGTTCGGTGATGCCGGCATAGCGCCACACCGGCAACAGCGTGTCCGACAGCTTTTGGGCGGGCGCACCGAGATGGATATTGCCGGCCAGCACGATGTGTGTGGCACGCATCCGCGCCGACGGAGTCAGGATGCGTTTGCGGATGCCGCCGGCATCGATGCTGACCACCGGCGTGTCCTCGAAGATACGCACACCGGCCTGTTTCGCCAGCGCTGCGAGACCCAACAGATATTTGCGGCCATCGATCTGGAACGCCTTCGGATAATGCACGCCGTGAAAGTAGCGTTTGGTTTTCAGCACGTCGCGGACGCGGTCGATCTGCCAGCCGTCCACTTCAGTATCGAAATCTTCGCCGAGCATCTGCAGGCGGGCGATCAGGCGATCGCCGACATCGACATTGGAGACTTCCAGCGCCCCCTCGGACAGGCCGAGACCGGGGATCAGCTCGTCTGATGCCTGGGTCCGGACATATTCTGCGCCCTGCTTCGACAGCGCCCACAACTCACGAGCGTCCTCCAGGCCAACACGCGCAATCAGATCAGCGAGCGGCAGGCCAAAGCCCGGCATCACGGTTCCCAACTGGTTGCCGGACGCGTTCCAGCCGACATAGCGCCCTTCGAGCACCGCGACGCTCGCACCCAGACGCGCCGCTTCCAGCGCAATGCTGAGCCCGGCGAGCCCGGCCCCGACCACGCAGACATCGACATCGAGGCTGAAGGTCAGCCGCGCGCGGTCGGCGTCGGCGACCTCAGGTCCAAATGTCACGCTTGCGGAAGGGGTAGTCATGACGTTTTCTTACGGACAGGTGGGGCGCTTGTCACCTTGTCCTCACGGTTCATGTCCATTAATCCGCAGACCTGACGTCTGGCGCGACCGCGCCGCCTGCCTCGCTACTACCTCTTGCTCTTGCCGAATCGAGATCGCGCCATGCGCCGTTTACTGCTGCTGCGTCACGCCAAGACTGAAACGGACGCGCCGAGCGGCAAGGATTTCGATCGCAGGCTGGATGACCGCGGCCGGCTGGATGCGGCTCTGATGGGCGCCTGGCTCAGCAGAAATCCGCCCCTGCCCGACCTGGTGTGCGTCTCCACGGCGGTCCGCGCGCAGCAGACCTGGAGCCTCGTGGCCGCGGCGATGCCGGCGGCGAAACCGACAGTCGCCAGCCTTGATGAACTCTATGGCGCCGGCCTCTCCGAATTGCTGGGGGTGATCCGCGGCGCCGCCGTGGAAGATCCAGAGCAGCTGATGCTGGTCGGCCACAATCCCGGCCTGCATGAAATGGCGCTCAGCCTGATTGGCGGCGGCGATGCCGCAGGCAGGAAAGCCGTCGCCGACAACCTGCCAACCGGCAGCATCGTGGTGATCGACTTTCCCATCGAGGACTGGAACGACGTTGCCTTCCGCGATGGAAAACTCTTGCAATTCGTCAGCCCGAAACTGCTGAAGGGCGCCGCGGGCGAATAAGCCGCGCCCATCGGAACCGGTTTGTGCTATCCTTCTCCGGACGACGATGGAGGTGCGCATGTACAAATCCATTCTGGTCCCGATCGATCTGGCCGAAACCGATGTGGCCAAACCCGCGATTGCCCAGGCCGCGACGCTGTCGCAAACCTTCGGTGCCACCGTCCGGCTGCTCAACATAATGCCGATGACGCCGGTGATGCTGGCCGAATATGTCCCGGCGGATTTCGATACTCAGCAACTGGAATCGTCGCAGGCCGCTCTTGCGGCGGTGGCACGCGATTGCGGCATCGACAGTACCCGCGTCTCCAGCGTGGTGCGACAGGGCGGCATCTATCACGAGATTCTCGAAGAAGCCTCGGCGATCAAGGCCGATCTCATTGTGATGACCTCGCACCGCCCGGCGATGCGCACTTACTTTCTCGGCTCCAATGCCGGCCATGTGGTGCGCTATGCGAAATGTTCGGTGCTGGTGGTGCGGCCATGACTACGGCAACAGCTCGGCGGGTACACTGCTGAATGTGTAGTTGCGCGGTTTGTTGCGGCGGATGAAGCCGCTGATCTGCCAGCCGAAGAATATTGAGAAGCCAATGATGAAGACCACGCCGGCAAACTCGCCGGTGAACAGTGCACGCAGGAGCAGCGCGGTCATTGCGAGACCGACAAAGGCCAGTGCCGCGACAATCATTATGTAAATGCCTGGTCGCAGACCGGAGCTGAGCTTGGCCAGACTACCTGCTGCAGCGAGGCGTCGATGTAGCTCCAGGATAAACGCGCTGTAGCCCGACTGCGGCTCCATCAGCGCGACGGTTTGTTTCGACGTCGAGAAGATCGTGATGTGACGACCGTCGGCATGATCGATATCGGCGCGAAAGCGGCGGTGCTGCATCCCCATCGGCCGATAGGACAACCGGATCGCCGCGACATCCGCATAGGCCCAGACACCAGAGCGACGACCTGTGCGCCATAACAAACCTTCATCGGTCAATTCATAACGATGCGCGGCGCCAATCAGGGAGGCCTTGTAAGCATAGGTGTGCCCCGACCCTGCCGCTTCTGCGGCAGACGATGCGTCCCTGCGCCTGAAGAGGGTCTTGAGCAAACAGAAGTCCCCTGCACTGTTCGATCTCGCTTGCTTGCGCGATCGCCCGCATGTCCCTTACAAGCTTGCCATGGCCGAGACGACCACTTTTCCGCGCCGCCTGATTCTGGCCGGCGCGATGATTTCAGGATTGCTGCTGGCGCTGGCCGTACACATGCTCGGCCAGCGATTTGGCCTCGACCTCGGTGGCCTCTGGCGCAACGATCCCGACAATTTCATGCCGATCGGATCCGCCTTCGCCTGGTGGCTGATCGCGGCGATGGCCTTTGTCGGCGGCTATGTGACCGCTAACCTGCTGCACAGCGCAGCATCCGGTCGCATCCCGCAGCGCATGCGGCAGTTTCTGATCACCATTGGCGTGCTGTTTCTGGCCGGCGCCGGTCAGGCGGCCTCGGCGCCCAACGCAATACCGACAGCATCGGGTGTTCTGGCCAGTCTTGCCGCCCTCGGCCTCGGCGGCGTCATGGCGTTCTGCGGTGCCCATTTTGCGCTGCGAAAGGCATAGGCGAAGCCCAAAATAATCGCGCAGGCTTTCGCCCGCGCGATTATTCGATGCCGTGTGTACCGCGATCAGCTTGCGGCGCGCATATTGACCTTGCCTTCGGCCAATGACGTCAGCTTCTTGTCGGTGGTCTTTTCCTCGTCGAGCGTCTTCTGCAGCACTGCCGCGCAATCATTGCGGCCAAGCTGGCGCGCCCAGGCGATCAGGCTGCCGTAACGCGCGATCTCGTAGTGCTCGGCGGCCTGAGCCGCATTGATCAGCGCGGCGTCGAGTACCTTCTTGTCCTCGACTTCCCCGGCGGTCTCGTCGGCTTCCTTGATGATACCGTCGATTGCCGGGCAGGTAACCGCCTTTACCTCGGCGCCGTGCATGGCGAAGACCTGCTCAAGCCGCTGCACATGCACTTCGGTCTCTTGCAAATGCGTCATGAAGCCCTGTTTCAACAGCGGTTCGGTCGCCTTGTCAGCCATCTTCGGCAACGCCTTCAGAAGCTGCTTCTCCGCGTAGTAAATGTCCTGCAGCTGGTGCACAAACAGGTCATCCATCGTCTTGATGTCCTTGGCGAACAGTCCCATCGTTTCAATCCCGGTGTTCTGGAACGGGGTGGCCGCTGCGGCGCATTGTCCCGCTCGGTTGCGATAGGCCGGTAACCATCGATATTGGGACGTGTTCCGGGAACGTCTTGATTTGCCGCATGGAACATTCGACTTGCCCGCCTATATGAAATGCGGGACGAATGGCTCGGAATTGTCTGTGTGATTGTCGTGCAGGGTCAGGGCTTTGCAGCCGGCGCGGGTATGTGGCGACCTTGCGGCGCGGCATTAACGCTGGCGCTGTCAAGGACTGCACAACGGAACGTTTTTGCCGTAAGGGTTTGGGCTTGATGAGTGAACTTCGCGTATGAGTGAATTGGTCGCCGCTTGCCGCCTGTTACCCCGATCGGCTTTCCACCTGTTCGCGCTCCGCCGGGAGGACGAATGCAACGATTGCTGACCGCGCTCGGGCGCGGCTTCAAGCAACACGTCGGCTGGAAACGGCTGGGTGTTGTCGCAAGCCTGATCGTCATCGCCCTCGCCATCTCCCATCTGGTGCATACGCTGAAGGGCCTCGATACCGCCAAGATCCTGGCGGCGATGGCCGCAAAATCGACGATGCAAATCGCCATGGCGACGCTGTGCGTGATCGGCGCCTTCTGCACCCTCACCTTCTACGATTACTTCGCGCTCAGAACGATCGGCAAGAAACATGTGCCGTATCGGATCGCGGCGCTGTCGGGCTTCACCAGCTACACCATCGGCCACAATATTGGGGCCACCGTGTTCACTGGCGGCGCCATCCGCTTCCGTATCTATTCGGACTACGGATTGAATGCCATTGACGTCGCCAAGATCTGCTTCATCTCCGGACTGACCTTCTGGCTTGGCAATCTGTTCGTGCTGGGCATCGGTATGGTCTGGCATCCGCAGGCCGCCTCGGCCATCGATCTCCTTCCCAATGCCATCAATCGGCTGATCGGGTTCGGCTGTCTGGCCGGCATCATCGGCTATCTGGTCTGGCTGTCGGTCGGCAAGCAACGCCGCGAGCTCGGTCAGAACGGCTGGAAGGTCGTCCTGCCTTCCGCCCAGTTGACGCTGCTGCAGATCGCCATCGGCGTTGTCGATCTCGGCTTCTGCGCGCTGGCCATGTATCTGCTGATGCCCGATCAGCCCTATATCGATTTCGTCTCGCTGGCTGTGGTGTTCATCCTCGCCACCCTGCTGGGCTTCGCCAGCCATGCCCCGGGCAGCCTTGGCGTATTCGACGCCGCTTTGCTGGTAGCGCTACCGCAGTTCCGCCAGGAGGAGCTGGTCGCCACCGTGGTCATGTTCCGGATCCTGTATTTCATGATCCCGTTCGCCATCTCGATCTGCATCATGGGCAGCCGCGAAATCTGGCTCAGTGTCATCCAGCCATGGCACAGGCGCCGCCTGGATGACCGCAATGAACGTCGTGAGACCGAGCCCGCCCCGGTCGTGGTGCATGAGCAGCCATTGAAGCGTCAGTCACAGGGGTGAATCAGTCGCGGGCGCGCCACATCGCGCGTCCGGCCAATCGATTTCTTACTTCCGCCCCATACGTGACGTTCAACACCGCCATGGCCCCCATTTATTTCAGACGTTCATTGATCAACCTCGCCGTGCTGCTCGGCATGCTGGGCGCGCTGCCGGTCGGGCATGCGGCGGCCCAAGGCGTGGCCAACAGTTCGATCCAGATCTCCTGGGAAGTGCGCAACCGCTTCCGGCTATTCCGCGAAGAACGTGACTTCCAGCTCCATGTCGACGCCATGCGCAACCGCAGCGTGCTGGCCGCCGAACAGGCTTTGGGCGTGCAGAGCGACGGCCGCGGCTGGGCGCGCAACACCGTCAACCGGCTATGCATCGATCTGGCCGGAAAGGTCAGCGAGCCCTGCACCCGTGACACCGTCAAGGAAAGCTACCTGACGCCGACCGAACATCCGATCACCGTCCGCCTTACCGGCGAAGTGCCGGTCGGTGCGATCTGCGCCTGGACCTTCGAGGACGGCGAAGGCCCGCGTCAATCCACTCTCGATTGCGCCGAACCGATCAATTTCCGCGCCATCTATGGTCGCCGCACGGTCGCGACCGTGGAGGTCACCAGCGGCGCCGAGGCGCCTGTGCGGGTCAGCGCCGACATCGCCGTCCGCGACATCCTGATTGCGGGCCTCGGCGATTCCATTGCGTCGGGCGAAGGCAATCCGGATCGTCCGGTCGCGCTGTCCGATGACGGCTTCTGCTTCCGCTCTTATCTCGGCGGCCCCAGCGGGCAGTTCTATCGGCCGAGCCGAGCCGGCTTCAAAGGTGGCCGTTCCTGCGACTCCTATGAGTCGCTGCAGGCCTGGCAGCGCGCGGGCGCGCAGTGGTTCAACGCCGCGTGCCACCGTTCGCTCTATAGCTACCAGACCCGCGCCGCGCTGGCGCTTGCCGTGCAGTATCCGCACATCGCCGTCACCTATCTGCCGCTGGCCTGTTCGGGCGCGACCATCGCCGACGGATTGCTGGGTGGACAGCGCGCGCGTGAGTGCCTCACCACGAAGAATGCGAGCACCTGTGCGGGCAGCGTCAACGCGCAGATCGCCGAACTGCGCGAAGCCATCACTGCCGCCAAGCGCCGTCAGCCGGCACGCCGGCTCGATCTCGTGCTGCTGTCGATCGGCGCCAACGACATCAACTTCTCCGGGCTCGTTGCCGACGTCATCGTCGAGAACGCCACCGAACGTGCGCTGTTCAAGCGCGGCGGCATTCTCGGCTCGGTCGAGGACTCCCGCAGCGCGCTGGTACGCGAACTGCCCTCCAGCTTCGGCAAGGTACGGGAAGCCCTGAAACCGCTGCTCGGCGGAGACATGTCGCGCGTGGTGTTTGCCGCTTACGCCAACCCGACTTTCGCCAATGGCGCGCCCTGCCCCGGCGGTCCGGCCGGCTTCGACGTGCATCCATCCTTCAGCGCCGATCCGCAGCGGCTGGCCAATGTCGCGAATTTCGTCGAGTCCGAATTCCTGCCGCAACTGAAGTCCATCGCGCTGTGTCAAGGCGGCGTACTGTGCCGCAATCCCGAAGCCGACCGTATGACCTTCGTCGATCAGCATCAGGCGAGTTTCGCCAATCACGGCTTCTGCGCACGCTCCGCATCCGATCCCGAATTCGATCGCGCCTGCTTCTCGCCCAAGGGCGACAGCTTCGAGACCAGTCTCGTCGAAGCGGCGGCGCAGCCGATGGTGTGCGGTCGCGGCGCCAGCGAATTCCGCCCCTATTTGCCGCGTGGCCGCTGGATCCGCGACGCCAATGACAGCTACTTCGCGGCGATGACCTATCCGCAAGGCTATTCGGCCGCGATCCAGCCGGCCGACATCCATGACGCGACCTGGGGCATTCTCTCGGCCGTTTATGGCGGCGCGATCCATCCCACCGGCGAAGGTCATGCAGCAATGGCCGATGCCGTCGTGCCGGCAGCGGCGAGCGTATTGCGGCTGGGCGCGGAAGCTGATGTCACGCAGGAGCCGCTGGCACCGATGGTGCTGCAGCCAGCCGCGCGATAGGACGATCAGCTCAGCTATCCATCGCGGTCCCGGCAGAAGCGAAGCGGTCCGGACTACGCCCGACCGTCGCCTTCGACACAGCTTTGACCATGTGGCGCGCGTCTCGGCAGTCCATGGCCGAAGACAACAAAGCTGATGCCCGCGAGAATCCACACGCTCATTCCGCCATAGAGCATGACCCAGCCGAATCCTTGGGTCAGGGCGTATTGAATGACGGCTCCGCCGGGATTGTATTCGGACGCGAGCGCCGTGCCGGCGGCGACGCTTTCTGCCAGCGAGCGTAAGAGCTCGACACTGGTACTGCTTGGTAGCGCGGCCTTCAAAGACGCACGAACTCCCTCGACGAGAATGAGGCCCATGAGCGCGATATTAATGGCAAGCGCAATCATGCGGGCGCTCATATCGATGCCTGACGCCATGCCCGCGCGTTCCTGCGGCACTGATCCGGTCGTCGTGTTGGTCACGGGCGTATTGGTCAGCCCCAATCCGATGCCGGCAAGGACGCATCCCGGCAGCATCGTCAGCCAGCTCGCATGCGCGACCGAGCTGCCGATCTTCATGGCGAAGAACCCCGCTCCGATCGTGAACAGGCCGAGCGGGATGACCAGACCCGGATGGAAACGTAGCACGAGCCGTTCGGCCACGGGCGGCACGACCAGCGTCGGCAACGTATAGGCCAGAAGCGACAGTCCGGCGCCGACGCTGCTATAACCTAACCCTGCCTGGAAATAGATCGGCAGATAGATCATGAACGGCCAGAAGCTGAAGTTCATGGCCATCGAGCCGATCAGCGCGCCGGAAAAATTACGGATCCGGAAGACGGTGAAGTCGAACATCGGCCTCGGGCTGAGACGCTCGGCGAAGACAAAGCCGATCAGGCTTGCAACGAACACGCCGACGACCGCAAACACCGTCCAGCTGTCGAAGCCGATATCCGGCCCTTGTGTAATGAAGAATGCGAGGCAAAAGACCGCGAGCGAGAGCGTGATGATCCCTGCAAGATCGAGGCTGCTGGCCTCCGGATCGCGCGACTCGCGAACTCCGCTCGCGGCGAGGATCAGGGCAATCACGGCAAGCGGGACATGGATGAGGAAGGCCCATTCCCAGCTCGACAAGGCCACGATCGCACCACCGATGATCGGGCCGAAGCCCAGACCGATGCCAAAGATGATCCCCCACCAGCCGAAGGCCACGGCGCGTTGCCGCCCTTCCGGAAATTGATGGGATAGCACCGCGACCTGGCAGATCAGCATCGCCCCGCCGCTCATGCCCTGGAGAAATCTGGCAACGATCAGCACCAGTATATTTTCGGTCAGGCCGCAAAGCAGCGATGCAGCGGCGAACGCGACGATCGAAATCAGATAGACGCGCTTGCGCCCATAGCGATCCGCGAGCGTGCCGGTTGCCATCAGCACCGTCGTCACCGCGATCGTATACGCATTCATGACCCATTGGAGCTGTTTGAAATCGGCATGAAGCACCCGCTCCAGTGTCGGCAGGACCGCGGGAATGCTGGAAATCTCCAGACCGAACATCAGGGAGGTGAGACAGGCAGCCGCCAAAGCCAATGTGCTTTGTCGTGTCGATTCGGAGAGCATGAGAGCCTTTCGGGATAATAACGAGCCACAGTGAAGCCCGACGACGGAGGACGAGGTCCACCCGGTCTGCGTTGCGATGAACGCAACATAGGCAGAGGTTGATCATTTCAGAATTGGATGATTAAATATTTCAGAGACAACAAATATGGATAATTCAAATGAGTGCCCTGGACGTGGATGCCGTGCAGGCATTCGTGACCATCGCCAATCTTCAGAGCTTCACCCGCGCGGCGGAAGCGCTTGGCACGACCCAGGGCGCGATCAGCGTGAAGCTGAAGCGGCTGGAAGACCGCCTCGGCCATAAATTGATCGAACGAACCCCGCGAATGGTGCGCCTCTCGGCGCAAGGCGCGCTATTCGTCGATTCAGCCCGCGACTTCCTGGCCGCGCATGATCGCGCTGTCGCAGCTTTGTCTGCGACCCGTCGCCGTTTCGCACTCGGCATTGCGGCCCATGTGGCCGGGCCGGAGGTTCCGACGCTGCTGGCTCGCCTGAATGCCCATGACCCCACGCTCACGATCGAGGTTCGCCTCGATAATTCACGCAATTTGCTGGACGCATTCGACCGCGGCGAAATCGATGCGGCCATCGTCCGGCGTGAGGATGACCGACGCGACGGCGAAGTGCTTGCGCCCGAGCATTTCGGCTGGTTCGCAGCACCAGGCTTTGTGCACCGGCCGGGCGAGGCATTGCGACTGGCGGCGCTAACGCCAGTATGTGGCGTGCACGACGTTGCCATTCATGCGCTGGACGCGGCTGGCATCGCATGGACGGAGGTGTTTCTCGGTGGCGGCTCTTCAGTCGTATCGGACGCTGTCTCGGCGGGTCTTGCCACCGCGGTCTTCTCCTGCCGGCTTGCACCGGCCGGCACCATCGAAGTCAGCCAGAAGTTTGGCCTGCCACCGCTGGCGTCGTCGGAAATCGTACTTCTCTCGACACTGTCGGATATGCAGTCTCGCCAAGCGCTGCGAACCCTCGCGGCTGCGTTCCGCGAACACCGCGCGCATACGAGCTAGGTAGCGTATGGAAGGCGATCCAGCAGCGGCTGCGCCAGATGCAGGATCTGGTAGCAAGCGCCAGCATCGGTCTGTTCATTTTCTGACAGCAGAACGCGGGTGAAGACCCACTTCTCGGCATCCAATCCGATGACGGCCGCAACGATTCCGGCGCGCGCCGAGAGATCCGCGTTGCGCTCGATCTCCCCTCTTATCGTTGTTTCAAGATCGGCGTCGGGCGGTATGGCGATATCTTGCCGATAGGCGAAGCGAGCTTTCAGGCTACGCCCCTTGCGGGCATCGAGGGCAACGCGTGTTTCGATCCGCGCCCGACCGAACATATCGACGACGATCTTGTAACCGCCGTTCACGAGAAAATCGCGAAACGCCTCGTCGTGCTGCCACAGATAAAGCGAGGAATAGCTAGACGTCGTTGCCCCGAAGCGCCCGCTCTCTCGCAAGAGAAATCCCTTGAAATAAAGCTCCGGCTTTGCATGCCAGAGCGGCCCACGCTCCTGTGCGCGTGAGCGGATCAGGCCGAGATCATAGTCGGCGGGCAAGCGATGCTCGTAATGCGCAACGATCATCGTGATGGGCTCCTTCAGCAGCCATTGTCATTGGATCGATGCACGATATCGATCGACGGGCCGCGAAGAACAGACGTGGAATCATATTTCTATGATCCGGTATTCAAATGAATGACGTCCGGAGAGAGCCGATTAGCAACGTTGGAAGCTGGCGCGCCACGATTGAATCGGCAGCGAAATGACCGACGCGCCATGGCGTCGGCTTCCAGAATGTGGGGTGTTGGACAGTCTTCGCTTGTGGGGGAGCCACAAGCAAGTTGGCGGCGATCAGCGCGCGACGTTGCTACCCGGGGTCACGTTGCTGGCCTTCTTCATCGGCGCGACGGGGGCCTTCGCGGCCGCATTACCGACGGTTGGCGGCTTCACGGCTGCTGCCGCGAGGGTCGGCACATATTTCGCGATCACGGTTGGATCGAGCGAGGCCATTTCGGTGTCGGGCAGACGGTACCAGGTCTCGTCCTTGCCGAGCAGCGCAATGCCCCAATAGCCACGCACGGTGAGCGCCCGACCATCGGCGCTGACGCTCATCTTGGCCTTGTAGACCTTGCCGTCGCGCGGATCGAGAATGTTGCCGTTCTCGTATTTCAGTCCCTGCTGCTGCATGTTGCGGATGAATGAGATGCCCAGCACTGGCTGGCCCTTCCGGTCATCGACGCACTTGCCGCAGAAGTCGTCGCCCGGCTTGTCATCGGGGCTCGGAAACGTCTTGGCGATCGCGCCTTCGAATACGCCGCCGCCATGGTCAACCACCAGAACCCAGACGACAGGCTTGTTATTCTCGACCTTCTGCCAGAGCCCGGCAGCAGTCGGCTCAGCTGCGTGGAGAGGGCCGGCGAACATCGCGCACGCGGCCAGACCTGAAGCGACTGTGAGCGCCAGACGTCGGAATCGAAGTTGTGCCATCGCCTTCCCCACTGCAGTTCGTCGTCCAGGCATCCGCCGAGTATCCGCACTCGATCCGATTGCATAGACTATCAATCTTCCGCGACGAGAGAGTGACTGCGGTTGATGGCTTTTGCAAGATTGCCGATCGCGCGCCGGATGTCCGATTGTGTCAGCGGCCACAGCTTTGCCACAAGCTGCCCCACCGAACCCGACGCGGTTACCGGCGATCCGAACCGCCTTTGCATCTCCGTCATACAAGATGATTCCAACAACTAGCCGAAGTTAGTTAACGCCGAGCTTCTTCTGCAGGCTCGAGGAGGACGTCGTGTACTGAAACACCAGTCGCTTGTCCGGATAGACGTAGTGATACGCCTTCTGTGCCATCAGCGCGCCCTCGTGGAAGCCGGACAGGATGAGTTTCAGCTTGCCGGGATACGTATTGATATCTCCGATGGCGAAGATGCCGGGCACGTTGGTCTCGAACGACGCCGTCTCCACCGGGATCAGGTTGTTCTCCAGCGTGACGCCCCAATTGGCGACCGGAGCGAGCTTCATGGTCAAGCCGAAGAACGGCAGGATCGTATTGCAGTCGATCCGGACACTTTCGTTGTCATTGCCCTTGATAACAGCCCCAGTGAGATGGCCTCCCTCGCCTTCGAGCGCTGTGACCTGACCGATCTGCAGGTCCATCTGACCGGCTGCCACGAGCTTGCGCATCTGCTCGACACTGTGAGGCGCAGCACGAAAATCATCGCGCCGATGCAACAGCGTGACGCGCCGCGCGACCGGATGCAGGTTGAGCGTCCAGTCCAGCGCACTATCGCCGCCGCCGACGATCAGCAGATCCTTGTCGCGGAATTGCTCCATCTTGCGCACCGCGTAGAACACCGACGTGCCTTCATAGGCCTCGATGCCCGGCACCGGCGGACGCTTCGGCTGGAACGAGCCGCCGCCGGCGGAGATCACCACCACCTTGGTTTCGAACACCTGGCCGGCATCCGTCGTGACACGAAACAAGGGATCGCCGATCTTCTCGATGGTCTCGATCATTTCATTCAGATGAAAGGTCGGATGGAACGGCTTGATCTGCTCCAGCAGTGCTTCGGTCAGCCCCTGACCGGTGACCAGCGGAATCGCAGGAATGTCGTAGATCGGTTTTTCTGGATAGAGCTCGGCACATTGGCCACCGATCTTGTCCAAGATATCGACGAGGTGGACCTTCATATCGAGCAGACCAAGTTCAAAAACGGCGAACAGTCCGCAGGGGCCGGCGCCGATGATCAGCACGTCCGTCTTGATCGTTTCGCCCATAGTGTTTTTTCTCGGTTGAAGCAGCCCTGCGAGATCGCAGAGCCCGGCGCCATCCGGCAATTGCGTCCAGCCTAGCGGCGCCACACGGGGAAAGCCACAGCGGCTCGGCCTGAAATCAGCATGTGTCCCGCCCTTGCCTAGGCTGTGCAACTGCGCTGTAACAGGCGCAAACCTGCCAAGCATTGCTGGAGATCAATTTCGTGAACGCCCCAGCCCGCGCCCCGGCGCCCATCCTCGACGACTATCCCTATCGCCTGTCGGACAATGTGCGCTTTGCGGATCTCGATCCGAACAACCACGTCAACAACGCGGTCTATTCGAGCTATTTCGAAACCAGCCGCGTGTTGCTGATGCGGGACCCGGCATGCGGGCTGATCGCGCCGGGGCAAAGCTGGGTGCTGGCGCGGCTCGATATTCACTTTCGCGCCGAATTGCACTGGCCCGGCAAGATCGAACTCGGGCTCGGTGTTACCAAGATCGGCCGGACCTCGGTGACCTATTCGCAGGTGGTGTTTTCGGAAGGCAAGTGCATGGCCTCGGCGATCGCAACGACCGTGATGGTCGGCCTCACCAGCCGCCAGCCGACGCCGATCCCGCCCGACGTCGTCGACCGGTTTCAGCCATGGATGCTGCGCGGCTTGAACGCGCAGTAAATAACAAGTCTGGGTAAGCTCAGGCCTGGCGTTCCGGCGTGATCACGACAAGCCCATCGAGCGCATCGGTGATCTTGATCTGGCACGACAGCCGGGAGTTCGGCTTGATGTCGTAACCGAAGTCCAGCATGTCCTCTTCCATCGGCGTCGGCGCACCGACGCGTTCCTGCCAGGCTTCGTCGACATAGACGTGGCAGGTGGCACAGGCGCAGGCGCCGCCACATTCGGCTTCGATACCCGGGATGGCATTGCGAATGGCCGCCTCCATCACCGTGGAGCCGATCTCGGCGTCAATGCTGCGGGTCTCACCGGAGTGATCGACAAAGTTTATCTTGGCCATGATGCTCGCGCTGCCGAAAGGAAGATACCGGCTGTCCTATAACGGGTCGATCCGGATCGCGCCAGCGCTCCGCAGCAAAACCGTCATCTAGAAAAGCAGGGCCAAGCATGCCCCCTTTGGGGGATCAAAAACGATCCCTTTGGGATCAAAGCTGATCCCTTGGGGATCAGGACCGTTTCAGAAGGACGTCGATCTCCGCCCGCGCCTCGAGAACGGCGTCGGTGAGCGTCATCAGGGCCTCAGCGGTATCGCTGCTGTCGCGCAGCGTAGTTTCCAGCCATTCGGCGGCTTCCGTGATGCGGAACGCGCCGACCGCCTGCGCGGAGCCCTTCAGCTTGTGCGTGAGTTCAGCCGCATCCGTCGGCATTTTGACGATCTTCTCGATCAATTCGCTCGACTGCGCCGCGAACATCGCCAGAACTTCACGTTCCAGGCTGCTATCGCCCATAGTCATACGTTGAAGGTGGGGGAAATCGATCGGTCCGTCATCGGGAACCAGCGGCGGTGACGGCATCCATTGAACCCGTTCGAGGTGAAGCGGCATTGATGATGGCCCAAATTCCCGCCAACCGAACGATCCGGCTGCGATTTTTTGCAGCCAAACACGGAATTGGTTAACGGAACGTTCTAGGTACAATCCGCTGGGTTGACGCAGTTTTGACGCAAACTCGCCACGATTGAGGGGCCATTCCGTTTATTTGAGGCGCTACAAGAAGTTACCGGGGGAAGCCGTTAACTATCATTAAGAATGTCTTAACCAGAACCATTTCATTCGCGCGACCAAGCCAATAGGATGTTTGCGGAAGTAGCGGACAAGCCGAGCGACCGGCAGTCCGAAATTCGTCCCGCGGGGTGCACATGGCCAGTCGCCATGCTGCAGGCGGGAACGAATCGTGGGGACTTCTGTGTCAGTTGCGTAATCAGGGGGCGTGGAACGAGCATGGCAAACAACACCAAAAAGGCCAAGGATCCGACCGAAGTCGCGCTCTCTGCCATCCAGGAAGCACTCAATATCAGCGACCCCGCGCATGTCGATCGCGATCAACCCGCGATCCGTGCCGACAACGCCCCCACCAATCCATCTTCCCCCGTCGACCTCGACGACAACGCCTTCGACGCACGCATCGCCAATGATCGCCCGAGCTTCGAGCCGCAGGACGATCAGCGCTTTGCGCGCCGTCCCGCGAACGATGACCGCGAAACCATCGGCCAGATCCTGCAGGCGCTGCAGAAGAACCGCCCCGCTCGCAACGTCTATACACTCGCCACCCTGTTCGCCGGCTTGTGGATCGTCGGCGCAGGCCTGTTGACCGTTGCGTTCCTGCCGTCGCTGCAGGCCCTGATCGGTCAGGGTTCCGGCGGCACGCTGGCGCTGGCTGGCCTTGCTGCGCTGCTGTTCGCCCCGATTTTGCTGTTTTACTTCCTCGCCAGTCTTGCCTGGCGCGGCCAGGAAATGCGCCTGATCGCCCAGTCGATGGCACAGGTTGCGATCCGCTTCTCCGAGCCCGAAAGCACGGCCAGCGACTCGATGGTCACGGTCGGCCAGGCGATCCGCCGCGAAGTCGCCGCGATGGGCGACGGCGTCGAGCGCGCGATTGCACGTGCCGGCGAACTCGAAACCCTCGTCGCCAACGAAGTTTCCGCGCTCGAGCGCGCTTACTCTGACAACGAAGTCCGTATCCGCGCGCTGCTACAGGACATCGCGCATCAGCGCGACAACCTGGTCGGTCAGGCCGAGCAGGTTCGCTCCGCCATTTCGGGCGTGCAGATCGATCTTCGCCACGACATCGCGCTGATTTCGGACGCCATCGCATCGCGCGTCGACGAAGTCGCCAAGAGCATCACCGGCGCCCTCGAAGAGCGCGGCGAACACATTACCCGCGCCCTCGGCAATGCCGGCGACAACATGATCCTCGCGCTCGGCGAGCGTGGCGGCGACCTGCTCGACCGCCTCGAAGAGGCCAGCGCCGAGACCACCCGCGCGGTGCTCGACGCCAGCGAGCGTCTGACCACCAGCCTCAACTTCAAGACCGGCCACGTACACGACGAGTTCGTCGATCTCGCCGACCGCGTCCACGAAATGCTCAACGAGCGTATCGACCGCATCACCACCGAGTTCGAACAGCGTTCGTCCACGATTGTCGATCGCGTGTCGGACCGCACCGAGCAGGTCCACGACTCGCTGAAGAATTCCAGCGATAGCCTGCTGCTCGAACTCGAGCTGCGTAGCGGCGACCTCGTCAGCAAGATCGACGATGCCGGCAACCGCCTGGCCAACCAGATCCTCACGTCAGGTGACAAGGCGGGCGAGTCCCTCGACGCCACCGTCAACGCACTGGTCGCCAAGGTCGCGAGCCAGACCGAAACCGCGCACGACACCCTCAGCTTGCAGATGAACGCCTTCGACGAACTGGTGAAGGAACAGGGCAGCGAGCTGGCCGAGCGCTTCTCGCGCGACAGCGGCACGCTGGGCGCACTGATCACCAAGCACATCTCGGAATTCGACCGCACCGTGAAGACCTTCGGCGGCGAAGTCGTCGATCGCCTGGGTCAGCGCACGCAGGACATCTCGGAAACGCTGAAGACCTATGTCGATAATTTCGACACCCGCGTTGCGTCCAATGTAGGCGGCATCACGTCGTCGCTCGACACCCGCCTCGCAGAATTCGAGACCAAATTCGAAGGCCGCGTCGTCAATCTCGATGCGTCGCTCGACACCAGGATCAAATCGTTCGACGAGACCGTCGATGGACGTCTCAAGAGCCTTGAAGAAACGTTCGACGCTCGGGCGCAGTCGGTCACCGCGACCATCGATACGCGTCTTGAAAACCTCGCATCGACGCTCTCGGAAGGTGCCAACCAGGCCGTCCAGTCGGTCGATTCGCGCCTGACGCATCTGACCACCGCCCTGACCGAAGGCGCGAACCTCGCAGTCAGCTCGGTCGACGACCGCCTGACCCACCTGACCACCGCGCTCACGGAAGGCGCCGTGCAGGCGATCCACTCGATCGACGACCGCCTTTCCTACTTTACGAGCTCGCTCACCGAAGGCACGACGCAGGCGATAACGGCCATCGACAGCCGCATCAACAACGTCACCGATGCCATCGACAGCCGCAGCACGCAGTTCGCGGATACCATCACTGCGCGCTTCCAGACGATCCACGAAGGCATGGAAGGTCGTATCGGCATCGTCGCCGGCGGGATCGAAACCCGCGTCGAACAGTTCGAGGAACTGCTCGGCTCGCGCATTGAAGCCGTTGCCGGCCGCATCGAAACCTCCGGCCGCACGGCCAGCGACTCGCTCATGGCCCGCGCCGAAGAACTCTCGATCGGCATCAAGACCAATGTCGAGGACGCCGAGCGTTCGCTCACGCATCTCATGGTCAATACGAGCGAGACCATTCAGGCTGGCGCCCGCGCCGCGCAGGAATCCCTCGTGTCGGTCTCGACCGATGTCGGCGCGCAGCTGAAGCTGACGGCGTCCGATATCGAGAGCTCGCTGACCGCCGTCGGCACCACTGCCGCCACGGCTATCGTCAACAGCGCCCGCGATGCGCAGGCCACGCTGGTCAATGCGTCTTCGGAAGCCTCGCTGCAGGTGAAGTCACTGTCGGCCGATGTCGAACGCACCCTCACCGCGGCCGGCTCCGCCACGGCGGCCTCGATGCTCTCAGGTGCCCGCGACGCCCAGTCGACCCTGGTCGCCACCTCTTCGGAAGTCGCCAGCCAGATCCAGTCGCTCTCGGCTGATATCGAACGCACGCTCACTGCCGCCGGCACGGCGACGGCCGACTCGGTGCTGTCCGGCGCCCGCGCCGCGCAGAGCACACTGGTCGCCGCATCGACCGACGCCTCGCAGCAGGTCCGCACCCTTGCGGCCGATGTCGAGCGAACCCTGATCGCCGCCGGCACCGCCAGCGCGGACTCGATCCTGGCCAGCACGCGCAATGTCCAGTCCTCGCTGATCGACGCCTCGACCGAAGCGTCGAACCATGTCCGCAACCTCGCGGCCGACATGGAGCGCAGCCTGACTACCGCCGGCACCGCAACTGCTGAGTCGATCGTCGCCGGCGCCCGCGAAGCCCAGAGCACGCTGGTCACAGCGTCTTCCGAGGCATCAAGCCATGTGAAGTCGCTCTCCATCGACGTGCAGCGCACACTCACCGCGGTCGGCGCCGATACGGCGGCTGCGATCCTGTCGAGTGCCCGAGAAGTGCAGACCTCGCTGGCAACCTCCTCGGCGGATGCCGCGAACCAGATCAAGGTGATCTCCGCCGACATCGAGCGTTCGCTCTCGAACGTCACTGCCAACACCACCGACAACATCCAGACCAGTGCGCAGAATGCGCACAACTCGTTGGTCGCCGCCTCGAACGAGATCACCACCAAGATCAAGACCACCTCGTCGGAGATCGAGCGGTCGGTGTTCGCCGCTTCGGGCAGCTTCGGCACCACGATGACCGGCAAGACCGACGAAATCGTCACCTATGTGCAGCAGCAGACCGACCGTCTGTCGCAGATGGTCGACGCCAAGCGCGGTTCGCTGGTCGATGCGCTGGGCGCCAAGGCCAATCAGCTCACGGTCGATATCGATCGCGTCACCGCCGACGCGCTCAAGGCGATCGAGAGCCGCGGCCAGACCTTCTCGCAGACCATGGTCACCAACAGCACGGACGTGGCTCGCGCCATCACCACGGCTGGCGAACTCGCCACCGGTGCGGTCAACAAGTCGCTGAAGGATCTCGAGCAGAGCTCGCGCACCGCCATCGAGCAGTCGCGTCAGGTCTCGATCACTGCGGTCACGGAGATGCAGGAAACCAGCAAGATCCTGCGCACCGATACCGTCGCGCTGTTCGAACGCCTGCGTGAAGGCAACATCCTGCTGCAGGAAGTCCTCACCGGCGCCCACGACAATCTCAACTCGCTGGAGCGCGCTCTGGTCACCCGCGTGGCGGACTTCGTGTCCACCATGAACGACGTGACGTCGCGCAACGGCCTGGCTACCCAGACGCTGGAAGAACAGCTCACCGTGTTCACCTCCAAGACCTCCAAGGCCCTGGAAGATCTCGGCTCACTCTCGGGCCAGTTCGAAACCCATGGCCATGCCCTCGTGGATGCCGCGGCTCTGGTCGAACAGAGCAACCGCACCACGATGTCGTCGGTCGGCGAACGCAAGGCGGCGCTGGAATCGCTGGTCACCACCATCGATCTGCGCACCACCGATCTCGATCAGCGCCTCACCCGCTTCACCGGCCTGCTCGATGAATCGCTGGCAGCCGCTGAAGAGCGTGCCCGCGACATCGCCCGCGTCGTCGCAGAGACCGCCGGTCAGGGCTCGGCAGCGATCAGCCGGCAGTTCGAAGCCGTTCGCACCGCCGCGGAAGAAGAACGCCGCGCGACAACGCAAGCCATGAGCGAAATCTACCAGCAGGGCACGCAGGAAGCCGATGCCATGTTCAAGCAGTCGGCCGACAAGTTCTCGTCGATGGTCGCCAGCATGAAGCAGATGGCTGCCGAAATGCACAACGAGCTCGAGAGCACCCGCACCGAACTGCGCCGTGGCGTTCTCGACATGCCGCAGGAAGCCGCCGAGAGCACTGCGCAGATGCGCAAGGTGATCGTCGACCAGATCGAGGCGCTCGCCGAGCTCAACCGCATCGTCGCCCGCCACGGCCGCGGCCTCGACGTGGTCTCGACCAGCCGCACCACCAGCGTGCAGCGTGACGAGGAGCCGGCGATGGCGATCGCCAGCAGCCGTAGTGAAGCGCGCCACGAGGCTACGCGTCCGGCCCCGCGCCGCGAGGAGCCGCCTGCCCGTAGCGCAACGAACTTGCCGATGCCCGATATCGGTGGTCCTGCGCCGCGTCGCACCGAAGCGCCGTCGGTCGCTCCGGCCAACTCCGACCAGGGCCGTGACGGCTGGCTGTCGGATCTGCTCGGCCGCGCCGATCACGTCGAGGAAGATCGCACGCCGCCGCGCCGCGCACCGGCTCCGCAGCAGCCTGCAGCCTCGGCCAATCCGCTGGAGTCGCTGTCGCTCGACATCGGCCGCTTGATGGATCGGACGCTCGCCGCTGAAATGTGGGATCGCTATCAGCGCGGCGAGAGCAAGGCCTTCAGCAAGCGGCTCTATACGCCCGCCGGCCAGAAGGCTTTCGATGAAGTCGCCCGCAAGTATCGGTCGGACCGCAACTTCAAGGGTACGGTGGATCGCTACATCACCGAGTTCGAACGCCTGCTCGACGAAGTCGCCCGCGATGAACGCGGCCCGGCAGCGCTGCGCAGCCATCTGACCTCGGAAACCGGTCTGGTCTACACCCTGCTCGCGCATGCAGCGGGTCGGCTGGGCTAAGCAAGATTAAATACGAACGCGAAAAGCGGAGGCAGCGATGCCTCCGCTTTTTTGTTGAGCCTGCTGTTGTGCCGGAGCGCTAGACGCGGGGCCAGGCCGGTGCCGTCATCACGCGGGATCCTTGTCGTGAATGTTGACGCCGAACGGCAAGGACACCCAGGCATGCCGCCGACAATGATAGACGGAGATCTCCGGAGGCGGAAAATCCGGATCAGCAAAGCAGCCGACCGCCACAGCTACGGAACGCGCTTCATATCCTTCTTCGGTGTGGAAGAGATTGGTGCCACAGACGGGACAGAACCGGAATCGGAAGCGCGCGCCCTGATCCCCCGTGCGGACATACTCGGTCGCGATGCCGCTCACATTGTAACTTGGCCCGAAGCCCGCGAGCGCGGCAAAGACGCTGCCGGTCCGGCGCTGGCAGGCGAAACAGTGGCATATACCGACGCCCCTCGGCTCGCCTTCGAGCACGATGGACAGCTGACCGCACGAACAGGACGCAGTTCTCGACATGACGGACCTCCTCGATGCAGCGGTCTGCTGGATCACGGGCCGCGACAGTTACCTTATGCGAACCCTATGCGTTGGGTGAAGCTGCGCGTCTCGCCCACCGCGATATGCATTACGCCCGGCTTGTCGGCGAACTCGCCGTCAAAATCCACCGGGCTGGCATAGCCGTACCACGGCTCGATGCAGAGGAATGCAGCCCCGGATGGTTTCGACCAGATGCCAAGTTCGCGAAAGCCTTCCCAGGCGAAGGTGATCGTCGGTCCGCCAGGCGCGCTATAACTCAGCGACCTGCTGGCGAGATGATCGAAGATCATCGCATCCTTGAGGAACAGCGATTCCGACAGCGCCAGTGCGCCGCCCTGCACCGGCGATGGTTCTGGCTCCCTCAGCAACAGTCCACCCTCGAGCCGTCTGATCGGCGCCGGCTCGGCATCCGAGAAGATGATCGTATGCGCGCGCTTGTCGGCGCCATCCGTCAGCGGCCAGTGAAACGCGGGATGCGCACCGATCGAGGCCGGCAGCATCTCGTCGCCAGTGTTGGTCACGGCATAACCGATCACCAGTTCATCGCCTTCGATCACATAGGTGACGTCAAGCCGGAACGCGAACGGATATTTCGCGCGGCTGGCGTCATTGTCCATCAGCGACAGCGCGCAGGATGCAGGTCCCTGCCCGGTCCAGCTGAAGCGCTGGTCGCGCGCAAAACCGTGTTGGGTCATTGCATAGACCTGGCCGCGATGGCGCAGCACATCGTCCTTTAGCTTGCCGACAATCGGAAACAGCAGCGGCGCGTGGCGAGGCCATTCCTCGCCGGCCTGCCAGAGCACCTCATGCCCATGCGCATCCTTCAATGAGCAGAGTTCGGCACCAGCGGCCTTGATCGTCGCCGTGACGCGGCCATTGCTGATGGTGAAGCTATCTTGGGTCTCCATCAGCGCTCTCCCTGTATATTCAGACTGGTGTCTATTGAGCCTGCTGACGACGACGCGGCGGAGCGACAGATGCCGGCGGCGCGGCCGGAGCAGGTGCAGCCGCGGGTGTGCCGCTGCTGGCGCCAAACAACAGGCGCGTCGGGTTGCGGTCAAGATTGTTCACCGCACGGCTGATATCGGCGAGGGTACGGCGGCCATCGAGCATCAATGCGCCGGAACGCTTGTCGAGGTTCTCGGTCAGCTCATGGAACGACTTCACGGCCGCAGTCAGCTCACCGCCGTCCTTGCCCCCCGCGAGCGCATCAAGGCCGAGCAGGATATTGTCGGTTCGCGCAACAACGCTGTCGGCCTTGCCCATGACACCATCGGCTTTGCCCATCACGCTGTCGATCTTCAGCATGATGCCGTCGATTACTTCCGAATTTTTCGCCAGCGTCGCCGTGAAGGTTTCGACATTCTTCATGGCGCCCTTGAGAGTATCCTGATTGTCGGCGACCAGACGATTGACGTTGTTCAGCGTTGCCCGGATCGATTCAGAGATATCCCGCAACAGCTCCGGATCGGCCGTCAGGACCGGCACGCCGTCGGTGTCCAGCGGGACCGCGGGCGCAGCTTCATCGCCGCCCTTCAGCGCGATCGCCGCTACACCCGTGAGCCCCTGAAATTCCAGACCGACCTGCGTGTCCTTGCGAATGGGCGCGATGTTCTCGACCATCGCCAGCGCAACGACGCGCTTGGGATTGTCGAGCTTCACAGAGACGACCTCGCCGACCCTGATACCATTGAAGTTGACATTGCCGCCGTTGCGCAGGCCCGACGCCGCGCCTTCGAAAATGATGCGCAGCGGCGTGCGCTGCGTGGTCGAATGCAGATTCTGGAACCACAACACGAAGCCGAACGCTGCGGCGATCACCGCCAGCGTGAAAATTCCGATCAGGACGAAGTTCGCCCGCGTTTCCATCAAACCAACTCCAGTACAACTAGCCGATAACAGCGCGTGCGCGCTTGCCGTGGAAATATTCCCGAAGCCAGGGATGCTGCGAGGCCAGCATGTCGGCCATCGTTCCCTGCGCGATGATCTTGCCATTACCGAGAACGGCGATCCGGTCGCAGGCTGTATGCAGGCTGTCGAGATCATGAGTTACCATGAAAACGGTCAGCCCCAAAGTTCGCTGCAGCGTGCGCACCAATTCGTCGAAATCGCCAGCGCCGATCGGATCGAGACCCGATGTTGGCTCGTCCAGGAACACGATCTCCGGATCGAGCGCGAGCGCCCGCGCCAGCGCCACGCGCTTGATCATGCCGCCCGAGAGTTCCGACGGATAGCGATCGGCGACCTCCGGCTTGAGACCAACCATGGTAAGCTTGGCCATGGTGATCTCGTCGAGCAGACGTTCCGAGACCTTGAGATATTCGCGCACCGGAAACTGGATGTTCTGTCGCACGTTGAGCGACGAGAACAGCGCCCCGTGTTGAAACAGGATACCCCAACGCCGCTCGACTTCGCGGCGTTCCTTGTCGCCGCTGTCGAGATCGGTGCCGAACACTTCGATCGTGCCGGAGACCTTTGGGACGAGGCCAATGATCGTGCGCATCAGCACGGACTTGCCGGCGCCGGACGCGCCGACGAAACCGAGGATTTCGCCGCGCGCCACGTTCAGGTTGAGGCCGTCGAGCACCCGACGGCTGCCGAATGCCACGGTAAGATCGCGCACGCTGATGATCGCATCGGCAGAGGTGGAGGCGGCAGCCGTCGGCGTCTCAGTAATGGGCATCGCAGTCGTCGAGGTCATGGCCGTCAGATCCCGATCGTTGCGAAGAAGATCGCGAATACGCCATCCATCACGATCACAAAGAAGATCCCCTTCACCACTGACGAGGTGGTGTGCTGCCCCAGCGACTCCGCGCTGCCCTGCACGGCAAGGCCTTCGACGCAGGCCACGATGCCGATCACCATGGCCATCACAGGCGCTTTCACCATGCCGACGATGAAGTGGTTGATCGAAATCGCCTCGCGCAGCCGCGACAGGAATGACGATGGATCGACGCCCCCATAGAGCCAGGCGACCAGACCGCCGCCATAGAGCGCAGCCATAGCGCCGAGAAATGCGAGAATAGGCAGCGCCAGTACCAGCGCCACCATGCGTGGCAAGATCAGAACTTCGATGGCATCGAAGCCCATGGTGCGAAGCGCATCGATCTCCTCGCGCATCTTCATGGAACCAAGCTCGGCGGTATAGGCGCTGCCAGAACGACCGGCGACCATGATCGCCACCAGCAGCACGCCAAGCTCGCGCAGCACCAGCACGCCGAGCATGTCGACCACGAAGACGTCGGCACCGAAGCGGCGAAAATGGAACAGACCCTGCTGGGCAACGATACAGCCGATCAGGAAGGTAATCAGGACCACGATCGGTACTGCGTTCCAGCACACCTGCTCCAGGTGATGCACCACCGAGGTGAGCCGGAATTTCGACGGATGCCGCCAGACGCGGAACCAGGCCGCGATCACGGCACCAATCATATCGACCAGCGCGACGAGGGTTTCCCCGATGCCATAGATATTGCGGCCGATGCCATCGAGCACGGCAGTCAGAGCGCTACCGCTTGCCGGTAACGGGACCGCAGGCTTCACGCGGCGGACCTCGTCGACCAGGGTCGCGTAATTCGCCGACAGGCCCGCGATCTGCGCCTCGTGGCCGCCATTGGTCAGCGCCCGACGCAACCGCTCGATCAGCCAGGCGCCGAATGTATCCAGCTTGGAGACCTGCGACACGTCGATGAAGATGTTGGGGCGGCTACCGGTCAGCTTCTCGGCCTCACCGACAAGTTTTTCGAGCGCGGGGGCAAAACGCGCCGTCCACGACCCAGCCGCGCACAGCGCCAAGCCGTCGCCTTTCGCGATCTGTTCCAAGGTCGGGCCGCTCAAAACAGGCTCCCGCGGGCGTTCAGTCTGTGCATGAACAAAGTATTAACACGCCCAAATACGTTTCTGAGAAGCCAAGTGAAGCCAACACGTTGCTATGGTTAATATAGCCTTAATCCGCCCTGTCAGACACCGGCATTGCGTCGCAAACAAGTTCACGGCGATCACGTAAACTTATAGACACGTCATTACCCGCCGTTGCCGGCACAGCCCGAAAGACGCCGCATTGTCCGCATCCGACGCTGCCCCCGCCCTAATGACCGCCCGGATCGAGCAATGGCCGATCGCTGGCGCCTTCACCATCAGCCGCGGCGCCAAGACCGAGGCCGTCGTCGTGGTAGCCGAAATCCACCGCGGCGGTTTGACCGGCCGTGGCGAGTGCGTCCCCTATGCGCGCTATGGCGAGACCCCGGAGGCCACGCTGGCCGCCATCCTGGCGATGCAGGACCGATTTGCCGCGGGCCTCGACCGAAACGCCTTGCAATCGGCCATGCCCGCCGGTGCCGCCCGCAACGCGGTGGATTGCGCTCTGCTAGACCTCGAAGCCAAGAGCCAGGGCCAGCGCGTCTGGGACATGCTGCAGCGGCCGGCACCGCGCGCCTGCACCACCGCCTATACGATCTCGCTTGGTACACCCGAGGCGATGGCCTCCGCCACCGCAAAGGCCGCCTACCGGCCGCTGCTGAAGATCAAGCTCGGCAGTGACGACGACATCAGCCGCATCAAGGCCGTGCGCCAGGCCGCACCGGAATCCGAGTTGATCGTCGATGCCAATGAGGCGTGGACGCCGGACAACCTGAAAGCCAATCTCGATGCCTGCCATAACGCCGGCGTCACGCTAATTGAGCAGCCGCTGCCGGCAGGCAAGGATGATGCGCTGATGCATGTGCATCGGCCGATCATGGTCTGCGCCGACGAGAGCGTGCATGGCCTCGCTTCGCTCGAGGCGCTGCGCGGGCGCTATGATGCGATCAATATTAAGCTCGACAAGGCCGGTGGCCTGACCGAAGCGCTGGCGATGGCCGATGCCGCGCGCGCCATGAATCTCGACATCATGGTCGGCTGCATGGTGGCGACGTCGCTCGCGATGGCGCCCGCGATGCTGATTGCGCAATATGCACGCTTCGTCGATCTTGATGGCCCGCTATTGCTCGCCGGAGATCGCGACGGCGGTCTGCGCTATGACGAAAGCACGGTCTATCCGCCCGACGCGGCGCTCTGGGGCTGATCGCCCGCAACGTCCGGCGGCTGCCCGGCGCGATGCCGGCCGAACCATATGACGGTCGCGCCGGCAAGGCCAAGCACGGCCATCACGTAGTAAACGCCCTCGCCGTAACGTGCATAGATCGCGCCTGACAGAACCGCCATGCTGCTCATCACAAGGCCTGTGCAGGCGGTGACATAACCCTGTGCCCGCGCCATGACGTGCGGCGGCACGTGATGCAGCAACAGGCCCATTGTGCCGAGTTGCGTCAGACCGTAGGTCGCGCCGTGCAGCAATTGCACAACCACGAGAATCGGGAGCGGAAGCGTTTGCGCGGTCAGCGTCCAGCGCAACAATGCGCCGAGGCCACCGAGGATGACCATGGTCGCAGGTGCCAATGTCAGGCGCGGCGACACCGCGAACAGGATGATTTCGGCGAGCACGCCGAGCGTCCATAGACCAGCGATGGTGAGGCCGTCGAGCCCAGCCGCCTGCCAGGTGATCGACGCAAAGGTGTAGTAGCCGGCATGGCTGCCCTGGATCAGTGCTGCGGAGATCGCGATCGCGAGGAAGCCGGGATCGCGCAGCAATGCGCTTGCCTTCGAGAGCACCGTGCCGTCGCCTGTCGGCGCGCCCAATGGCTGCAGACCAAGGCTGACGACAGCCGACAGCACCATCGCTGCAACAATCACCCAGATCAGATGCTCACCGTCGAGCCAGTTGACCACCAGACCGCAGGCAAGCGCACCAACCACGAAGGCGGCCGAGCCCCACAGCCGTAGCGGACCGTAACTGAAGCCGAAGCGCACCACACCTTTTAGCGCATAGCCATCGGTCAGCGCCGTGAGCGGCGTCCAGACCACTGCCGTCAGCGCGAACACCAGGAGCACGGCGAGCGGTTCGCGTAGCGTGCCTACTGTCGCAAAGCCGATCATGGTGAGAAAGGCACAGACAATCATCGTCTGGCGCAGGGCATGACGGCGCTCCGCAAAAGCAGTGATGAAAGGCAGCGTGGTGAAGCGCGTCATCGACGGCACCGCCAGGATGGCACCGATCCAGGTCGGGTCGATGCCGATCGCCTTCAGCCAGACCGGGAAGAACGGCAGATAGAAGCCGCTGGAGCCGAACACCGTGCCGTAGAACATCGCCAGCCGCTGCGCGAATTTGCGGCGGATTTGCGGGGCGCTATGGGTGGCAGATTCGGCTATCATGAGGTGAACTGCGATTCGCCACGGGATCGTGGAGATGGTTACATACCGCGCATCCCTGTGCGCGCCACGAGTTATCATGATGGCCGAAGAAGCATTTGCCCTGTCGCCGATCTCCGCCCGGCCCACCCTGCCGGGCGAGGCAGACTATGACGCGATCCGCGAAGCCTTCATGGAGACCGCGCGCGGCCGCTGGTTTCTTGCCGAATATGCCAAGCGCAACCGCACCGCCGATACCAGCCTGGTTCTCGAAGCCGTCACGCGCCTTGAAGCCAATCTCGCCGCCCAGAAGCAGGCGCCGGCGCTGAGCCTGATCGCCGCGCTCGGCGCGATCCGTTCTGCCGTCCGTCAGGCCAAGGCCAGCGCCATAGAGGCGATGCCGCGCGTCGACGCCGACGAGGTTTTGACCGGCGCCCGTAACGGCACCCGCATCATCCGCGAGATCGCCTGGACGCTGCGTGAATGCGGCGCCGACACCCGGATCTGCGATCTGCTCGACACGCAGGTCAAGGCTATCGAGGCCGGCCAGCAGGCTCTCAATGGCAATGGCCGTGAGGATGTGCTGGCGAGCTACGATCTGCTGATGCAGCGGGTCGAGCAGATGGTCGATGGCAGCGCGGCGACGGTTGCGCAGGCCGAACCGACTCCGGCTGCCGAAAAGGTCGAGCCCGTTGTCGCCGAAGCGCGCGAAGCATCCGTGACGCCGTTGTTCAAGTCGCAGGCGAGCGAAGTGCTGGCTGAGACGGTCACGATCTCAAGCGTCGAACCGCCGCGCGCCTCCGTACAGCCGCCCGTTGCAGAGACGGTGGTCGTAGAGACCGTCGCTGAAACGGCCGCGCCTGTCGCAGAAGCCACCGCGGAGCTTGCCGCCACGATGGCCGAGGTCTCCGCGGCTATCGCTGCGGACGATGTCCCGGAGGCGCCTGAAACGGCAGGGATTGCTGAGGACGAACATGACCTCGCCGTCCTCGATATGGTCGCCGCAGAGATGGGCGCGCTCGATCTGAGCGAGCCCGACGTTATTGAGCCTCAGCCTGCCGAGCCTCAATACCTTGAGCCTGAGGTGATGCAGGTTGAAGCTGTCGCTGTTCAGCCAGCCGAGCCCGAAGCCCTCAATCCCGATCTGATGACGCTAGCGCAGATCGCCGAGGTTGCACTGGCACCCGAGCCGCCGCAGCCGGATCTGGTGCCTTCGGTGGAAGCCGCCGCGCCGTCCCTTGGCGCAGCGCTGATTGCTGGCGGCGTGATCGCGGATCCGAACGCGCCGGCGTCGGACCCGCTGGCGCCGATCCGCAAGATGACGCAGGCCGAGAAGATCGCGTTCTTCTCGTAAGCGCTTCAGCTCAGGCGTTGATGATCCTGGCGTAGAGATCCGCATCGACATTGCCGCCGGACAAAACGATCACCACCGTCTTGCCGCGCGCGTCGAAACGCCCGTGCATCAGCGCAGCCAGCGCCACGGCGCCACCGGGCTCGACCACCAGCTTCAAGTCGCGGAACGCAAAGGCCATTGCCTTGCGGACTTCGTCGTCGGTGGCCGTGACGCCCCCCGACAGCAGATGCTGATTGACGGCGAAGGTGATTTCGCCGGGCGTCAGGGCCATCAGAGCGTCGCAGATCGTTCGCCCCGCATTGCTGTGGGCGACGCGCTTGCCGGCGCGCAATGAGAGGCCGTGATCGTCAAAGCCCGCGGGCTCTGCGACGATGATCGAGGTCTCGGGGAATCGCGCCTTCACGGCGGTCGCGATGCCGCCGATCAGGCCGCCACCGGACGCCTGCGCAGACACGATGTCCGGCACGATGCCCAAGGCGGCCATGTCTTCGGCGATCTCGCGGCCGACAGTGCCCTGCCCGGCCATCACGAACGGATCGTCATAGGGCGGCACGACCGTGGCGCCGCTCTTGCCGGCGATGTCGCGGGCGATGGCTTCGCGGTCTTCCTTGTCGCGATCATAGAGCACGACTTCGGCGCCATAACCCCTGGTGCGCTCGACTTTCGACACCGGCGCATCGGACGGCATCACGATGGTCGCCTTCATGCCGAGGATCTGCGCTGCAGCGGCTACGCCCTGCGCATGATTGCCGGACGAGAATGCGACGACGCCCCTGCCGCGCTCCCCCTCGGGGATCGAGGAAATCTTGTTGAAGGCGCCGCGAAACTTGAACGAGCCGGTCCGCTGCAGCACTTCCGGCTTCAGGAACACTTTCGCGCCGGTCAGCGCATCGAGCGCAGGCGACCGGAGCAACGGCGTACGCGCTGCATAAGGGGCGATGACGCGCGCGGCAGCATCGATATCGGCGGACGTAATCGGCAATGGGGTGTTTGTCATGCGCGCATTTTATCGCGCGGCACAACCGGCGGGCAAGCTATACAAAGAGCATGTCAGGCAGCGAAACGCGGATGCTTCGCTGCGGACGGTGCACGGGCGGCGATTTCGGCCCGCACATGGCTGATATTGTTGACGAAAGCGCGTGCCGACGCTTCCCAGGTGTGACCGGCAGCAAACTTGAGACAATCTTGCGGCGAGATTTCGAGCGCCTTGAGACAGGCCTGCCGCAAGTCATCCGACAACACACCGACCGGCGACCCGCCGATCACGTCCTTCGGACCCGTCACCGGGAAGGCTGCCACCGGCACGCCGCTCGCCAACGCCTCGAGCAGGACGAGACCATAGGTGTCGGTCTTGCTCGGAAACACGAAGACATCGGCTGAGGCGTAGGCAACGGCCAGAGCTTCTCCCTGCAACGCGCCCGTGAACACCGCCTCGGGATATTTCGCTTCGAGCGCGGCACGTGCCGGGCCGTCGCCAACCACGACCTTCGTACCCGGCAGGTCGAGATCGAGGAAGGCTTCGAGGTTCTTCTCGACGGCGACGCGGCCAACCGAGAGGAAAATCGGTTTCGGCTTGCCGAGATCGACCTGCCGCGGATGAAACAGATTGGCGTCGACGCCGCGCGGCCACAGCACGACATTGCGGAAGCCGCGGTCACGTAGCTCGGTCGCGAGCGCTGGCGTAGCCGCCATCACGGCAGAGCTGGCGCCATGGAAGCGGCGCAGGCCGGCCCAGACCCAGGATTCCGGTATCGGAAAACGCGCCGAGATATATTCGGGAAAGCGCGTGTGGAAACTGGTGGTGAAGGGAATGCTCCGGCGGCGGCAATAGGCACGCACCGAAAATCCGATCGGGCCTTCGGTGGCGATATGGATATTGTCGGGCTTCGCCTCGTCGATCAGTTGTGCAATCTTGCGGCGGCTCGGGATCGCAACGCGCAAATCAGCGTAGCTCGGCAGCCCGACCGTGCGAAACGATTCCGGCGTGAGAAAACTCACATCGACGCCAAAGCCCTTCGCCGCCTCCGCCATCATTGTCAGCGTGCGTACGACACCGTTGACTTGGGGATGCCAGGCGTCGGTAGCGACGAGAATGCGCATCAGGCCGCCATCCTTCACGCCGCCTTGGCCGGTGCAAGCGCCTGCACCGGCATGCCGCGGCGGACCGGATCGGTCCAGGTAATGATCTCGAAGCGGCCATCCTCGTGTTCGACCAGCGCGGTGCAGCTTTCGACCCAGTCGCCGCAATTCATGTAACGGATGCCGTGTTCGTCGCGGATCGTCGCGTAGTGGATGTGGCCGCAGATCACGCCATCAGCGCCATGACGCCGTGCCTCGCCGGCCAGCGTCTCTTCGAACGCGCCGATATAGTTGACGGCGTTCTTCACCTTCATCTTGGCCCATTTCGACAGCGACCAGTAAGGGAAGCCGAACAATTTACGCAGCGCATTGACCAGACGATTCATCTGGATCGCGAAGTCATAGGCCTTGTCGCCGAGATGGGCGAGCCAGCGCGCGTTCTGCACCACGAGGTCGAAAATGTCGCCATGGATGACGAGATATTTCTTGCCGTCCGCGCCTTCATGCGTCGCAGTCTCGACGACCTCGATACCGCCGAAATGCGTACCGTAATAGCTGCGCAGGAATTCGTCGTGATTGCCGGGAATGTAAACGACCTTGGCGCCCTTGCGCACCTTGCGCAGCATCTTCTGGACGAAGTCGTTATGGGACTGCGGCCAGTGCCAGCCGGATTTCAGCGCCCAGCCATCGACGATGTCGCCAACGAGATAGATGGTATCGGCATCATGGGTACGGAGGAAGTCCAGCAGCCGGTCAGCCTGCGATCCGCGGGCGCCAAGGTGGACGTCGGAGATAAACAAGGTGCGAAAGCGCTTTTCGTTGCCTTCACTCATCACGTCTCTTTCCATGTCGAGCAGCTAACTGATTTGCATGACACGGCGATGACGATTTACGCCGCCAGCGCCGCCGCGGTTCGCTCAAAAGTAACCAATGTGTAGATGCCGAACGGCGCCACCTTGCGGCGTTCGACGAGGATCGATTCAGCGTTCGCCTGCGACCACGCCTGCAGCCGCGCGAACGGGAATTCCGGGCGCAGACCGAGGGAACGGGTCTTCACGGCGGCCCAGCGCTCGACGGCAGCTGCCAGACCAGTCTCCGAATACAGATGATTGACGAGAATGATGCGGCCGCCCGGCTTCACCACTCGGTGGCATTCCGACAGCACCTGCTCGGGATTCTCGACCAGAGTAATAACGAACTGCGCCACAACACAGTCGAAGGTCGCGTCAGAAAATGTCATGGCATGGGCGTCCATCTCCCTGATGTCCTTGACCCATGGATAGCGGCCGGTTGCCATCTTGGCGCGCGCCTTGGCGAGCATGGGCGCGCTGAGATCGATACCGGTGATCTCGGTTGTCGCATCATAGTCATCGAATGACAGGCCGGTGCCGACGCCGACTTCAAGCACCTTGCCGCCCACAGCGCGCGCTGCTTCCGCAGCCGCACGGCGCCCCTTCAGCATCACGGGACCGCACACCGCATCATAGATCGGAGCCCAGCGTGCATAGGCCGTTTCAACAATGGACTTTTCGAGATCCAGCGTCGTCATCGAAGGTTCCGCCCAGCGTGTCCGAAAGAATCGGACAACCCATTTGCCGTTCGGCTGATATCAAGCCGGGATGACAGATCGACGACAGAGCGTCGCAGGAGAAGTGCCGCTGGATACGCCAGGGAGCCGCCAAAGGGACTACCGTAACTGATATGTACCCACAGAGCCGCTAGAGCGCCTGGATCGCGAATCCAGTGCTGACGCGCAGAATGTGCAAGACGAAGCCCTTCCTGAACGGGTTCGACACGCCTGGCGGCCTTTTCGCGACGCCTTAAGCGAAAATAACGCTGCTCTGACGCCCGACTGACGTCGGCGATGACGTCGACAGGCTTCAATGCTTGTCACGCAGCAATGTGCCGGGATATCCGGTCGCAAGAATCGGAGCACCACCATGCGCGCCTACGCCCAGTTTGTATCAGGCGACGATCATCTGCGTGTCGGTGCGATCTTGAGCCTGCCTGCCACGTGGCGGCAGCGAGCCCGCTTCAGGGCAGAGTTGCGCGCGGACATCAGAGACAGGCCCGATTTTCTCCACGATATCGGCATCGGCCTGTACGAAGCGCATGCCGAAGCGTCACGGTTTTTCTGGGAGCCCTGGCTACTGAAGCGCCGCTAGTCCAAAATCATAATCCGATTGCTGCGGCGGAACTGCGCTCGACCAAGAGCATAACATTCGTCTTTTCCAACAACGGTTGATCGGACGATGTAACGCTCATACTGCGCCCATCTTTCAACAACGCTTCTGTAGCGCCCAACTAACGCCGGCGACGACGTCGACAGGCTTCAACGGGTGTCACGCGAGTCCTGCCGCCGCACGTTCGGGTCGCAAGAGTTTTTGCCAGATAGTTACCGATTTCAGACCGCTGCAATTCCAATGATTGCGATCGCGATTGCTTCGCATTCCGCGGAGCACTTGAGAGGCCCCCCAGGGCAAATACGTAAACGAGGCAAGGGGCGCGCGTGCAGATTGTTGGCAAGCTATTATCCGCACTCGGCGGACAAGGGCCGGCGCTTTTGGTGATCTCGCTTTTTGCAGGGCTGTTGATCCAACCTCTCGCCCATTTCGGCTACGATCTTTTGCCGTTCTCAGCATTTCTCCTGACACTAGGCTCGTTTCTCACAGCCGGTCTCGCGCCATCCGAAGCCAGGATTCGTCTGCCCCTGATGGCCCTGGTGGTTGCCTGGGTTGGCCTGGCGCTTCCGCTGGCCGCTGCGGTTCTACTGTCCTTCCTTCCGCTTGATCCTGCGCTGCGGGCCGGTGTTCTGCTTTCGCTCCTGGCGCCGCCGGTCGGAAGCGCGGCCGCGATCGCTGGGATGCTTGGTCTGCGAACACGTCTCGCTTTACTCGTATCCATCGCACTCACCCTCCTCACGCCGATTTCAATTCCGTGTTTTGCCACAGTGCTCGGACTTGGAATTGAATTCGACATGGGCGCGCTGGCTATCCGATTGTTCAGCATCATCGGCGCTGCAGGCTTGGTTGCCTTTCTGGCAATACGGTTTCGCCGGAATCTGATGCCCGTTCTGCCCGACCAACACGCTGCCACCGGGGTCGCCGTTATCGGACTCATCATCGTCGGACTGGCAACCTCACAGGGCATACGGACCCACTGGATCAGCAATCCGCTACGTTTCGATGTCATGCTCGCCGCGGCGGTCGTCTCCAACTTTGGACTGTGCGTGCTCGCAACTTTGACATTCGCGAGAATGGGGTTACAGACCGCTGGAACGATAGGCCTCGTGAGCGGAAACCGTAATGTCACTCTCGTGTGGGCAGCGGCCAGCTTTGGTCTGCCATCTCTCGCGGAGGGTTATGTCGCTGCGTGCGTCATCCCTGTCCTCGCGCTCCCTCTCATCGTCAAGCTTTGCCTCAAACTACCTTCCTTCAGCCGTCTCCTCCCGCAAAACTGATGACCAAGAGGCGACAGCCCCCGATCAGCACTCGTACGGGGGGCCAAATCCCGCGTAAACAGACACAGACATTGTATTTCGCTGGGAAACGCGCTGGGCCATAGATACGATCTATGGCCTATGGGGGACGGCACATTGGACAAACTCACTCTGAACGATCCGCTATTCGCTACCTACGTCATTGCTGCGAGCCTGACGATCCTCAAGGCTGTGGCGATGTCGTGGCTGACTGTAGTCCGTATGGTCGACGTCAAAGGCGGCTACCGTTCACCCGAGGATATCAAGAAGACGCCGATGAACCCCGCGCCCGACCCGGCGCAACTCTTGCCCAACGAGCGCGTCGAGCGGATTCGCCGGATCCAAATGAACGACCTCGAGAGCCTGCCCTACTTCCTGGTCGCGGGTTTGCTCTACATTCTCACGCAACCGTCCCTGCTGCTCGCCCAATGGCTGCTATACGGTTACGTCGCCTCACGTCTGCTTCACTTCATCGCCTATCTCACCGGACAGATTCATGAGGTACGCGCGACCTTTTGGACTGTGGGCTCGCTCATCCTGATCTTCATGACCGTCCGGACGTTGATATCTGCAGTCGGCGCGTGAAGTTCAAGCCGTAACGCCGGCTTCGCGCTGAGCCGATAAGTAACGTTCAAGATCGTCGTCCTGCTTGAAAAAGCGCATGGCACGAAGCTCTGTTATAGTTGTCTTTTGCACGGCATCGCGCTGACGCGTCACGTCGCGGGCCTCTTCCAATCGCCTGGCGGCTACAAGATTGGCTACCAGCATGCGATGGCCCGTACCGTTGGCCGGATTTTGCTGGATCGAGTTGCGCGCCCACAAGACACCATCCTCAGGGCGTCCGAGCGCAAAGCATGATGCAGCCAGGCCCGTCATCCAAAAATGGAGCATATTGTCGTAGGGGCTGAGGGCGATCGACCGGTGAAGGCATGTGACAGCATGCTCATAGTCGCCCCCCATGCTGTCGATCATTCCAAGAATGCCCCAGGCGAAGGCGGAGCTTGGATTGAGGCGCACAGCTTCCTTGCAGTGGATGCGCCCCTGATCGTTGTTGCCGACCGGACCAAACAATGTGAAGCCATAGACCGCATGGGCGAAAGCATCTGCGCCATCTTGCTCGACGGCGCGGCGCGCCAAGACGAGGGCTTCGACCAACGTTTCCGGCAACGCTGCGGCCCCCAGAGGCGACGCCATGACAAGTGCCCAAGCAAGGGACGCCAGCGTGGCTGGGCGCAGCTGATCGCGGTTGAGAGACTGTCGCAACAATACGATCGCCCTCGTGATCCCGTCACGGGTTCCGTTCCATAGATGGGGAAGCGCTCGCAGGTAGATGTCGTAAGCCGAAAGATCTGAGAGCGGCTTGCGCCTTGCGCGCTCGACCTCGGCGCTCCGCACGGCCGGATCAATCACTGCTGCGACGCTCGCGCTGATGTCATCCTGCAGATCGAAAACATCGACGATGGCGCGATCGTAGCGATCAGACCAGACCTGAACCTCATCGCGGGCATGGGTCAGTTCGGCCGATACACGAATGCGGTTGCCCGCTTTGCGGATATTGCCGCTCAGGACGTATTGAACACCGAGTTGTTGCGCGATTTGCCGGCTGGTCAGCCTTCTATCCTTGAAGGCGAAGCTCGATCCGCGTGCAATGACCACGAATTCGCGAAAGCGCGACAAAGCGGTGATGATGTCCTCGGTGACGCCATCAGCGAAGTATTCCTGCTCCGGCTCGTCGCTCATGTTCCGAAACGGCAGAACCACGATGGATGGTTGATCCGCGACCATCATCAGAGCAGGCGCAAGTGGAGTCGATATCTCGATCTCGCCGACAGCCGCCGATTCGATCAGTGTCTGGGCTCTGCGTAACTCAGCAACGAGCGCTCTGGTTGCCTCGTCCGGCTCTGTGTTGAGCTCTCGCTTCAGAAGCCCAACGACCTCTTGATAGTATTTGAGCGCTTCAGCTTTACGCCCGGTTGCAGACAGAGCCTGCATGATCAGCCGGTGCGCATCCTCACGCATGTTGTTCAGTGCGCTGGCACGGTGCCCGGCCTTCAATGCGTGATCAGCGCGACCGGCGACCAGTTCTTTTTCGCCGAGCCCGACCATCGCAGTCAGAGCCAGCTCCTGAAATCGCTGGCGTTCGCCAGCCAGCCAATCGCTCCAGCCTTCTTCGGTAACTCCGATGTCATCGACGAAGCGCCCTCGATAGAGATCCGCTGCCTCACCCAGCGCATCACGGCCGCCCTCCCGCACCAGGGCCTCGAACCGGCTGATATCGCACAGGATCACCGTCGTATTCAGCGATACGAACTCGCCATCGCTCTTGAGAGCATCGCGACCCAGAATTTGACGTAGCTTAAACAGTGACTGACGGAGGTTCTGCCTTGCTTGCGCGTCGAAATAAGACCCCCAGAACAGGGTCGACAGTTTTTCGCGCGGCTGAGGCTCCGGTGCCATGCAAGCCAGATAAGCAAGCAATCCCGAGAGCTTCTTGTTTGGCAAGCCGACCACGCCGTTCGGCCCGGTGAGCACGACGCGTCCCAAAAGCGAAAGATTAAATTTTGGGCACACCGTCGGCTACTTCCAAGTTTTGAACAAATGCGTCCTCTGAATATACATTTAACTCAGATTGGCAACTTTGCGAGCAGTATTAACGCAGCGATGACGGCTGACTAACGCCGGTGAGACGGCGGCGGGTTCAAGTCAAAATGCGACGAGATGCGAATGGCATTCGGCGCAGAGCAACTTCACCCGGAACCCGTCATGCGCACGCGCCACATCATTGCAGTCCTCGCCGGAGTTGATGTGGCGCTGACTTCCCTGGCCGCTCCGAAAGCCAGGGCGGCCTCGCACACCACGCCTCCCGTCTCACCCCTCCTTTTCGGAGGCGACTGATCTCAGTTCGATTTCGAAGTAGCCATCAAGCAGGAGGTCGCATTGACCAATACCGCGCAACTACGAGCGCGATCGTATGCCTTTCTCTCAACCGAAGACGAACGACGAGTCGTCGCGAGATGGAGAACTGGAGTGATCGCGTTCTATGGCTCGATTTTGTTGATTGCTTTGGCTGCAACGAGCCAAAGGCCCCAAGCCGATCAGCCTGACCTCGCTTCCGATGATTTCGTCACATACCACATGTCGAGCTTGCCGCTACCGTAGGCGAACAAAGCCAACGCCGCGGTAGCATCGCTGCCAATGCTAGCAAGCACAGCGAAGTTTCAATGCAAATTTCAGGGGTGTCAGGCGGGCCGAGCGGTCAGCAAGCTCACCTGCATCATCCCGTGAAGTATCAGGAAAAGAGCGATGAAGACCGACTTTCCGGCGCCGTCTCTAGCACCTATGGGGGCTTCGATGATCGTCAGCGCACTTCATGAATCACGTCGCGGACAGGCAATCAACGTCATTCATCGCTACCAGCATCTCATCTCCGACCGCGTCGAAACCAATCCTGGCAAGCCCATTCCATCACCAGACGCGAAAATGCGTGCTCGTCAAATACAGAACAGTGAAAGGAAAAGAAACGTGAGGCGACTGAGCGAGACGCACCTGATCATCCTGATCCTTATCGGCTTCGGCATTGTGCACGTGATTGGTGGCGTCCTGCTGGCACGGGCGGCGCCCGAGCACAGTCGCCCCGTGAATATAGCGGCCTGGGGCGACTGACTGCGGCTGGCGAAGAGGCAACAATCGTGAGGCTGACATGGCTGCAATCGCGAGCGCGATGTCCCGCGCTCTTCGTTCGATCACCGGAGCCGATGTGCTCAAGCATTTTCTGTTTTTCTGCGGAGCCGGAATTCTGGTGTTCGTACTCTCGCTCACTTACGGCCTGGATTTGAGCTCGGGCCTTTTCTGATCCTCGCCACGATTACGCAACTGAAGCGTCCAATTCCCCGCAGGCCATATCCGCATGAGGTCACTACGTGAACGCTCTGATCGCCACCTATATCGCATGGATCATTGCCCAAACCGGCTTCGCCCCTCCGGCTCACCCGCCAATCCATTTCGCGACGTCAGCAGAAATGGCTGTGCTAAGTGGTGCGCCGGAAAATAGCGGGCTCGAATTTCAAGCCCTCTACAGCCGCGAACAAGGCGCGATCTACCTTCCCCACGAATGGCAACCGGTCAATTTGCGGCAGAAGAGCGCGCTGCTGCACGAGCTCGTGCATCACGTGCAACGGGCCAACAACGTCGAAGCTCCGTGTGTGGCAGCCCACGAACGCCAGGCCTATGACCTTCAGATGAAATGGCTCCGCGAACAGGGGGTCGGGGATCCCTACAGCCTCATCGGCACGAATGAGCTCACAATCTACATGGTGAGCGTCTGCCGCGACGGCTCGTAAGCGGCACACGACATTCCTTCGTCATAGGCCATGAGATGCAACGGGCTCGTGCGCGAGCCGATGCTCAGGCGATTGGAGCGCGCCGAGGTTGGTTTGAGCCGATCTTGATACGCCTAATAGAATGCGTGGAAGTGGTGCACCGGGCCGTGGCCGTGCCCGACCGTAAACCGATCAGCGGCGCCGATCGCCGCTGTGACATACGCTTTCGCTGAACGCACCGCGGCTTCCAGCGTCTCGCCTTTGGCAAGCCCTGCGGCGATCGCTGACGATAGCGTGCAGCCTGTACCGTGCGTGTTCTTCGTCGCCACGCGCGGCGCAGGCAATGCGATGGCGCGGTCTGCGGTGATAAAATAGTCGGTGCTCTCCGGGCCGGTCCCATGGCCGCCCTTGATCAGCACAGCCTTGCAGCCGAGCTTGAGCAGACGCTTGCCCTGCGCCTCGATAGCCGCATCGCCCTCTGCCATCGGCTCGTCGAGCAGCGCGGCGGCCTCTGGCAGGTTCGGCGTGATAATCTGCGCCCGCGGGATCAGTGTACTGCGCAGCGCGGCGATGGCCTCCGGCGCCAGCAGACGATCGCCTGAGGTCGCCACCATCACGGGATCGAGCACCACATGTTTCGGCTGCCATGTCGCAAGGCCCGCGGCGATGGCCTCGATCACATCGCGCTGCGCGACCATGCCGATCTTCACCGCGCCGACCGCGAGATCGACGAACACGGCATTGATCTGCTCGCTCACGAACTCCGCAGGCACCTGATGGATGCCGGTGACGCCCTTGGTGTTCTGCGCGGTCAGCGCTGCGATCACCGACGCGCCATAGACGCCCAGCGCCGCGAAGGTCTTGAGGTCGGCCTGGATGCCGGCGCCGCCCGAGGAATCCGAACCGGCAATGGTCAGCGCAACGGGTGTGGGCATCGGAAAAACTCGCACGAGATCAAGGGATAAGCAGCCATACCAGTCCTACCCCGCCAGTCGTGAACCAGCAAGGCGGCGACATGCTGGCGGCTTGCGCCGCACCCTGTTTTGGGCTTGATGATCTCTAAAATCGCCCGTTTCCGGAGAAAACCGATGGTCCCCTTCTTTGTCCAGTTCAAGTGCAAGCTTGGCCAGTCCTACGCCGTCGCCAACGCACTGGCCGAAGCCGAAATCGCCTCGGAGATCTATTCCACCGCTGGGCATTACGACCTGCTGGTGAAGTTTTACGTCGATAACGCCACCGACATCGGCCATTTCGTGAACGAGAAGGTTCAGACCATCCCGGGCATCCAGGACACGCATACGATCATTACGTTCAAGGCGTTTTGAGAAACGCACCGGCCGTGCGCTCCTTCTCCCCGCTCTGCGCGGGGAGAAGGGTGGGATGAGGGGCGAGGCACAATAGCCGTTCCAATTCACCCTGGGCATGTCGCACAGATTCCGATCCGCGAATTGCGAGTATATGGCGACGTCGTGCCATGCCCCTCACCCGCCGCGAAGACGCGGCGACCTCTCCCCGCAAGCGGGGAGAGGTTAAGAGACCTACACCGCCATCTTCCGATGCAGCACTGGAATGCCGCTGAGTTCCTCCGCCGCGTCGACGATCGCATTCGCGTCGATGCCGTGATGGCGATAGAGATCACCGATGGTGCCGGTCTGGCCGAATTGTTCGACGCCCAGCGCTTCCATACGATGACCGCACACACTGCCGATCCAGCCCAAAGTCGCCGGATGGCCGTCGAGCACGGTGACGATGCCGCAGTCGCGCGGCAGCGGCTGCAGGAGCTTCTCGATGTGGCTGAGATGCTGCGGGTTGCGCCTGTCGCGGCGGATCTTTCGCGCCGATGTCCAGCCGGCATGGAGACGATCCGCCGAGGTGATCGCCAGCAGGCCGATGTCGCGATGGCTGTCGCCGAGCAATCCCGTTGCCTCGATCGCCTCCGGTGCCAGCGTGCCGGTATAGGCAATCACCAGATCGCAATTGGCGCCCGGCTTGCGCAGCCAGTAGGCGCCATCAGTGATGCCCTGCTGCAGCTCCGGCGTCATCATACGCTGCGGCTGCTCGATGGTGCGCGTGGAGAGCCGCAGATAAACCGAGCCGCCGGCACGCTGGCCGCTGTCATCAGTGCCCGCGTCGCGCTGCATGTGCCGGAAGCCCCAACCCATGATGACGGCGAGCTCATCGACGAAAGCCGGCTCGAATGATGCGAGCCCGTCTTGCGCCATGCCGATCAGCGGCGTCGCGATCGACTGATGAGCACCGCCTTCCGGCGCAAGCGTGATGCCCGACGGCGTCGCCGCCACCATGAAACGGGCATCCTGATAGCAGGCATAGTTGAGCTGATCGAGACCACGCTCGATGAAGGGATCGTACAGCGTCGCGACCGGCAGCAGGCGGACGCCGTTGATGCTGCTCGACAGGCCCAAGGCCGACATCAGGATGAACAGGTTCGCCTCGGCGATGCCGAGTTCGAGATGCTGGCCCTTCGGCGAAAAATCCCAGTTGAAGGTGGAGGGGATCTTCTCGCTGCGGAAGTGATCGGCCTTCTCGGCGCGTGCGAACAGCCCACGCCGATTGACCCATGCTCCGAGGTTCGTCGACACGGTGACATCCGGCGATGCGGTGACGATACGCGACGCCAGTTCGGTATCGCCGCGTGCCAGCTCATGCAGCACGAGGCCGAAACCCTGCTGCGTCGACATTTCCGGCGATGGCTTGAACGAGAGATGCGCGGGAACATCGATCACCTCAGCGCTCAGGCGCCGCGTGCCCTGCTGCACGAAGGGCACATCCTTGAGAAACGCATCGAGCATCGAAACGTCCTGCGTCAGGCCTTCATACTTGTCCCATTCATGGCCGGGCCGGATGTTCTGCGCCGCACGCCAGGTCTCCATCTGGGTCGGCGTCATCAGGCCGGCATGGTTGTCCTTGTGGCCCTGGAACGGCAGGCCGACGCCCTTGATGGTGTAAGCGATGAAGCAGACCGGACGATCGTGGTCGATGGCTTCGAAAGCCTCGACCATGCTGGCCATGTCGTGGCCGCCCAAATTGGACATCAGTGCCAGCAATTCCTCGTCGCTGCGCGCCTCGATCAGGCGCGACACCGGCCCCTGATCGCCGATCTCGTCGTTGAGCCGCTTGCGGAACGCTGCGCCGCCCTGGAAACACAAAGCCGAATAGATCTGGTTCGGACAGTTGTCGATCCAGGTCTTCAGCGCGGCGCCGCCGGGCTCGGCGAAAGCCGTCTGCATCAGCCGGCCGTACTTCACGATCACCACATCCCAGCCGAAGTTGCGGAACATGGATTCGAACTTCTCCCACAGCCCCTCGCGCACCACGGCGTCGAGGCTCTGGCGGTTGTAGTCGACGATCCACCAGGTGTTGCGCAGCCCGTGCTTCCAGCCTTCAAGCAAGGCTTCGAAGATATTGCCCTCGTCCATCTCGGCATCGCCGACCAGCGCGATCATGCGGCCTTCGCGGCGGTCCTTCATCCAGCCGTGAGCCGAGACGTAGTCCTGCACCAGCGACGAGAACAGCGTCTGCGCGACGCCGAGGCCGACCGAGCCGGTGGAGAAATCGACATCGTCGATGTCCTTGGTGCGCGACGGATAACTCTGCGCGCCCTTGAAGCCGCGAAAGTTCTCGAGCTTCTCGCGCGTCTGGTTGCCGAACAGATACTGAATGGCGTGGAACACCGGACTCGCATGCGGCTTCACCGCAACGCGGTCTTCCGGCTTCAGCACGGCGAAATACAACGCCGACATGATCGTCGCCAGCGACGCCGACGAGGCTTGATGGCCGCCGACCTTAAGGCCGTCGGTATTGGGGCGGATGTGATTGGCGTTGTGGATCGTCCATGACGAGAGCCAGAGCACCTTGCGCGCCAAGGCGGTCAGGGTCTGCAGGCGATGATGATCGATCGGCATGGTGGGCTCCCGCGTCGGCCAGCTGCGCTGGTTCGTGATGAGGTCGCCATTCTAGCAGGCGCCCTTGCGGGATTTTCTCAATTCATCGCGACAACCACGGCCATATTGGGATAAATGAATTGTTCTGGTTCAGATTTCATGGAATTTTCCCAATGTCAGCCCTCGACGCAATCGACCGCAAGATACTCGCCGCACTGCAGATCGACAGTCGCATCACCATGCAGGAGCTCGCCGAGAAGGTCGGGCTATCGATCTCGCCGTGCCATCGCAGGGTGAAATTGCTGGAAGAACGCGGCGTCATCACCCGCTACATGGCGCTGGTCGATCAGAAATCGATCGGGCTGCCAGTCAGCGTCTTCATCTCCATCAAGCTTGTCAGGCAGAAAGAGGAAGACCTCAACCGTTTCGCGAAAGCGATCTCGAAATGGGAGGAAGTGCTGGAATGCTATCTGATGACCGGCAACCGCGACTATCTCTTGCGCGTCGTCGCGGCGGATCTGTCATCCTATGAGGCATTCCTGAAGAACAAGCTGACGCGGCTCGACGGCATCGCCTCGATCGAATCCAGCTTCGCCCTCAGCCAGGTGAAGTATTCGATCGCACTGCCGGTGTGAGGGCCCAGAGCTAGCTGGCTCGCTTCACAGCGGCGGCGGTACCACCCGGGGCGCTGACGACGCTCTGGTAGTGCGCAATCGGCTGCGGGCGGCCGATCAGGAAGCCTTGGATCTCCGCACAGCCCTCGGCGGCAAGAAACGACATTTGGGCGACGGTCTCGACGCCCTCGGCGATCACCGGCAGCTTTAACGAGCGGCCGAGCCCGATGATAGCGTGAACAATAGCCGCGGACTGCGGATTGTCCTCGAGATTGGCCACGAAGGTCTGGTCGATCTTGATCTTGTCGAAGGGGAAAGCCTGCAAATAGCTCAAGCTCGAATAACCCGTACCGAAATCATCCATAGCGACGCGAACGCCCAGTTCCTTGACGGCGTGCAGGATCGCGATGGCACCAGCAAAATCGTCAATCAGCACGCCTTCGGTGATCTCGATCTCGACACGCTTCGGGCATAGACCGGTTTCCGCAAGAACGGCGGCGAGCATCCCGGGCACATCGCCACGCTGAAAGTTGACTGGCGACAGGTTGATGGCGATCGACAGCGGATTGACCCAGGTCGCCGCCTCGCGACAGGCCTCGCGCACCACCCACTCGTCGATCGCGCCTATCAGACCGCTCTCCTCCGCCAGCGGAATGAACACCGTCGGCGAGATGATGCCGCGCTCGGGATGCCGCCAGCGCAGCAGAACCTCGAAGGCGACGACAGCGCCCTCGGTGGTCGCCTGCGGCTGAAAATAGAGTTGGAATTGCTTGTTCTCGACCGCCACCACGAGATCACGTTGCAGCAGTCGCTTCTCGCGGATGTGCTGATCCATCGCAGCCTCGAAGAAGCGGATGGTGCCGCGTTCCTCGGCCTTGGCGCGGTCGAGCGCCAGATCCGCATGCGCAATGAGAGCTTCGATATCCTGGCCGTCCTGCGGATAGACGGAGATGCCGATACTACAGCGAACATTGACGTGCTGGCCGTCGATCTGAAACGTATTATCGAGAATGCCCGACAACCGCGCACAGAGATCTTCCGCTGTTTGCGAATCCGCGCCGAGATTTGACACGATCGAGAAGATATCGCCACTCGGCCGTGCCAGAAATGCGCCCTTACAGGCTTGCGCCAGCCGCTTCGCCAGCTCGGCCAGTACGGCGTCTCCGGTGGCCTGGCCGTATACATCATTTGTCTCTCTGAAGCGGTCGATATCGATCCGCGCGATCGCAAACGAGCCGTGTCCCGCCGAGGCCTCGTTGAAGACGCGGGCCAGATGTTCGTTGAAGGCAACACGATTGGGCAGATCGGTGATCGGATCGTGCCGCGCGAGATGCACGATCCGCGCTTCACTGAGTTTGCGGTCGGTAATGTCGGCGTGGGTCGCGACCCAGCCGCCATTCTTCATCGGCCGGTAGCGCACATTGATGGCGCGTCCATCCGGCAGCTCGGCGGTCTGGCTGCTCGGCACGCGATCCGCGAGCGCCGTCCGCATCTTCATCTCATAACTATCCATATCGACGAACAGCGTGCCAGCTGCCGCCCGCATCGCCAGCATCTGATCCTCGGTCACGCCGGCGAGCATGTTCGCCGGCGGGATGTTGTACATGCGCATGTAGCTTTCGTTCCACAATTCGAGCAGGCCATCGGCGCTATACATGCATAGGCCCTGCTCCATATTGTTGAGCGCCGCATCGAGCTGCAGATTGCGCTTGCTCATGCTGCGGCGGGTGCGCTGATCTGTTACGGCAACGACGAGGCCCGCGATCACCACCGCGGCGGTAAAGGCCGCAATGGCCAGCGACAGTTCGATCGGCGACAGCAGACTTTGGTTCTCAGCGGCTGCGGCATTGTAGGTCAGATCGATCGCGCCCATGGCAACGAAGTGATGTACGCAGATCGCGAGCGTCAGAAGCAGTGCGGCAACGAGCAGCTTGCCGGACCGGTCGGCGGTCTGGGCAACGAGGATCGCCAACGCGGCAATCACCATGCCGCCGACGACCGACACCGTCACGAGGTCCGGCATCCACTGGATGATGGCGGGGATGCGCAGCGACGCCATGCCCATATAGTGCATGCAGGCGATGCCGAGGCCGATCACCGCGCCGCCGGCCAGCGCGTTCCGTTTGGTTCGATTGAACAGCGCGATGGCGAAGCCGGCCGTGGTCATCACTGCAGAGGCGACGAGCGAACAGGCGGTGATGATGAGGTCGTAGTGGAGTTCGAAACCAGGCGTGTATGCGAGCATCGCGATGAAATGCGTCGCCCATGTGCCGAATCCGGTGACCGCGCCTGCGGTAATCAACCACGCAAGGCGCGTATCGGGCAATGCGGTGCGGGCGCGCGTGAACAGGTTGACGGCAGCAAGGCTGGAGAGAAAACACACCGCTGCCGCCAGCAGAATCTGCCGCCAGTCATGCTGCAACTCGATGCAATTCCAGACTCGTAGCATAAAGATACCAACATATGACGAGATATCGAAGCATAGCGCGTGCAACGTTCGGAATGTTTAAAACTCACGGAAAAATTGCACAGAAGAGCTGTTATTCTTAAGCCGCGATAAAGCCCGAAATATGCCGGGTATCATCGTCCATGTTTGCGGAAAAATATGCAACACATTCGGATGTACCCACCGCAAGCGCCATGGCTCAGGGGAAAATCGAGCAATGGGGACGACCTGTCTCTATCAACAGCTCATCATTAGGCGCTCGGATAAGGTTCCGCCGGTGCGGTGACCTGCGCGCGGCGCACGCGTTCGCGATGTGCGGTGTAGACACCGCTGGCGATGATGATTGCAGCACCGGCGAAAGTGACAGCATCGGGCACTTCGCCAAACAGGAAGAAGCCGATCAGCGTCACCCACACCAGCTGCACATAGGAGAACGGTGCCAGTACCGATGCATCCGCATAGCGGAAGGCCAATACGACAATCCAGTGGCCGACAGTAGCGGCAACGCCAATACCAACACCGAGCGCGATCTGCGTCCAGCTCGGCACGATCCAGTAGAACGGCACGATGACACTGAGCACGAGAAAGCCGGTGATCGCCGAGAACGCCATCGTGGTGATGGCGCGGTCGGCCCCGCTGATTTTGCGCGTCAGCACCAATGCGGTCGCCCAGCCCAGCGCCGAAATGATCGGAAAGATCGTACCGGGCTGAAACGCCGCGGTACCCGGCCGCACGATGATCAATACGCCCAGAAGCCCTGCGATGGTGGCGGTCCAGCGGCGCAGACCGACCTTTTCGCCGAGGAAGAGAACCGATAGCCCGGTGACGAATAGCGGCGAGATGAAGCCAGTCGCAGTCGCTTCCGCGATCGGCAGATAGCCGAGCGCCATGATGAAGAAGATCGACGAACACAACAGGCCCAGCCCGCGAAATACCTGCAGCAGCGGCCGCGTCGAGCGCATCGGATTGCCCGAGGCCGGCGCCAGTACGATCGGCAGCAGGATCACGACGAACACCAGAAAGCGGATCCAGGCGATCTCCACCGATGGCATGCCCGTGCGCGACAGATACTTCGCCATCGCGTCCGATGACGCCAGAAACGCCGTCGAACAAATGATCATCAGAATGCCGCGCAGCGGCCGGTCGGTATGGCGATGCGCCGATACAGGGGCAGCAGTCTTCGGCGGCGGAACATGGCTTGTCACGAGCGGGGACCAATATGCGGGCTCGTCGGTGCATGCGAGCCGAATCGAATACGGCTCACAAAACGACGATCACGAGGCCGGGACAACTGCCGATATCAGGACACGGATATGCAGGCAGGCAAAAAAGCCTATGCCGGCCGATGCATCAGCGGCCAGCGTGCAGCGCAGCATCGATTTTACCGCATCCCTACAGCATCGGTAGACTGGAAGGCTCCCGGCCGAGCGGGAATACCTTTCCAATATCAGCCAGTTCGGCCGCGCTGAGCGTCAATGCACTCGCCGCCGCGTTGTCCGCCGCATGGGCGGCCGAAGAAGCCTTCGGAATTGCGAAGACCGTTGGCTGACGGATCAGGAAAGCGAGCGCCACCTGCCGCGGCGTGGCCAGATGGGCATCGGCGATCTGCTGCAGGATTTTGCCGCCCGGCGAGCGCGTCGACGGGAAATCATTATGACCGAACGGCGAATAGGCCACGACAGCGACGCCATGGCTCTCGCACCACGGGATTACGCGGTGTTCGATGGCGCGCTCCTGCAAATGATAGAGCACCTGATTGCAGGCGATGGCGCCCTTGCCTGCGAGTTTCGACAGTTCGTTGAGATCGTCGACATCGAAATTGCTGACCCCCCAGGAGGCAATCTTGCCGGCCGCCTTCAACTCTCCGAAGGCGGCGACGGTCTCGGCGAGCGGAACCTGACCGCGCCAGTGCAGCAGGTAGCAATCGAGCCGATCAGTCCCCAGCCGCTTCAGCGAGCGCTCGCAGGCGGCAATAGTGCCCTTCCGCGACGCGTTGCTCGGCAGCACCTTGGAGACCAGGAACACCTCGTCGCGACGGCGAGCGATGGCCTCTGCAATCACGAGCTCGGCATCACCATACATTTCGGCCGTGTCGATATGGCTCATGCCGGCATCGAGGCCGGCCTGCAGCGCCCTGACCGCCGCAGCGCGGTCACTGTGGTCGATATACCAGGTGCCCTGCCCGATGACTGAGACGTCGCGCTTGGTTTGGCCGAATGGATTGTGTCGCATGGTGCGCCTCCGCCTCCCGCGGCAATGAGGCACACGGGAGTGGACTTTAGCGCATCAATTCAGAGGAGTCAGTGGCTGATCATCCACGGCCGCGCTGTCGGGAAGCTCTTGGCGCCCGAGCGGGTCTGCTTCACCAGCCGCGACGGCTTCTTGCCGGAACAGCAGCCGCAACCGGCCCCATGCGACGCCTTGTACTCCGCCGATGTCTTCGGCGCATTGCGGCTGCGCTCGTTGGTGGCGTGGGCCTTGCGCTTGTCGGAGGGCATGCAGAAGAACGCCGGCGCGGTCAGGATCACACGCGGCGCCTGTGTCGCGCAATGCGGGCAGTCCTGCGGGTCATCGCATTCGGCCATCGGCCGCATGTCGGTGAAGGGACCGCAATCGTCGCAGAGATATTCATAGACCGGCATGGGATGATCCATTGTGAGACAATGCCCTCTCCCCGTCATTGCGAGCGAAGCGAAGCAATCCAGAAAGCCGCAAGCGAGGGAAGACTGGATTGCTTCGTCGCTTCGCTCCTCGCAATGACGGCGGAGAGTTAGCGAAAGAAAAAGGTGCTGCGGGGTCGTGACTAGAGCCCCGCAGCCGAGTTGACCGCGTTACTTGTCCGGCGAGAGCGGCATCTGGATGTCGCCCTTGATGTGCTTGATCGGGCCCGCCGACGACGGATTGATGTCGAAGTCGAAGATCTGCGTCGGCAGCCATAGTGTAGCGCAGGCATTGGGCACGTCGACGACGCCGGAGATGTGGCCCTGCACCGGCGCGGTGCCGAGGATCGAATAGGCCTGCGCGCCGGAATAGCCGAACTTCTTCAGATATTCGATGGCATTCAGACAGGCCTGACGATAGGCGATATGCACGTCGAGATAATGCTGCTTGCCCTGCTCATCGACAGAGATGCCTTCGAAGATCAGGAAGTCGTTGTAGTTCGGCGTCATCGGTGACGGCTTGAACACGGGGTTCTTGATACCGTATTTCGACACGCCGTCCTTGATGACATCGACCTTGATGTGCAGCCAGCCGGCCATCTCGATGGCGCCGCAGAAGGTGATTTCGCCGTCGCCCTGCGAGAAGTGCAGGTCGCCCATGGAGAGACCGCCGCCAGGGACATAGACCGGGAAATAGACCTTCGAGCCGCGCGACAGATCCTTGATGTCGCAATTGCCGCCATGCTCGCGCGGCGGCACGGTGCGTGCGCCTTCGGCCGCAGCCTTCTCCTTCGCCTCACCCTTCAGCCGACCCATATGGGCAGTCGGGCCGAACGGCGGATTGGCAAGGCCGGGCACGCGGGTCGGGTTCGTCGCGATCAGCGCGGTCTCGCGCTCGTTCCAGGTGGCGAGCAGTTTCGGATCTGGCAGACAGCCGATCAGACCGGGATGGATGAGGCCGGCGAAATTCACGCCCGGGATATGGCGCGACGAGGTGTACATGCCCTTGAAGTCCCAGATCGACTTCTGCGCTTCCGGGAAATGATCCGTCAGGAAACCGCCGCCATTCTGCTTGGAGAAGAAGCCGTTGAAGCCCCACAGCGAGTCCTTCATCGGGCCGACATCGAGCAGGTCGACCACGAGCAGGTCGCCGGGCTCCGCACCCTTGACGCCGATCGGGCCGGACAGGAAGTGCACAATCGACAAATCGATATCGCGCACGTCGTCGGCGCTGTCGTTGTTCTTGATGAAGCCGCCGGTCCAGTCATAGGTCTCGACGATGAAATCATCGCCGGGATTGACCCATGCGACCATGGGAATGTCCGAATGCCAGCGGTTGTGAATCATGTCGTTGTCGTAGGCCGATTGCGTAAGGTCGACCTTGATCAGTGTATCTGGCATTCAATGCTCCCCTTCGGTTACTGGTCTTGGTGGTTGGACGCGTGGTGAATTAGACGGACAGGTACTTGGCGATCTGCGCGGCATCGATGCCCTCGCGGGCTTCGTCGCGAACGATCTCACCGTTCTCGATCACCAGCACGCGGTCGGCGACATCGAGCGCAAAGCTCAGCACCTGTTCGGAGACGATGATCGACAGACCCTTGGTGTCGCGGATGTGCTTCAGCGTGCGGGCCATATCCTTGATGATGGACGGCTGGATGCCTTCGGTGGGCTCATCGAGCAGCAGCACCTTCGGCTTGGTGGCGAGCGCACGCGCAATGGCAAGCTGCTGCTGTTGGCCGCCGGAGAGATTGCCGCCGCGGCGGCCTTTCATTTCGAGCAGCACCGGGAACAGCTCATAGAGATCGCCAGGCACTTCCTTCTCGCCGGAGGCGACAAGGCCGGTCTCGATATTCTCCTTCACCGTCATGTGGGAGAAGATCATCCGGCCCTGCGGCACGTAAGCGAGGCCGCGCGCGACACGCTCATAGCTCTTCAGCGCGCCGAGCTCCTTGCCTTCCATGGTCACCGAGCCCGACTTGGTCGGCACGATGCCCATCAGCGACTTCATGAGCGTGGTTTTGCCCATACCGTTACGGCCCATGATGGCCACGATCTCGTTCGGCTGCACCGAGACGTTGAGGCCATGCAGAACTTCGCTCTGGCCGTAAGCGACGTGGAGATCGTTGATCGCGAGCATAATGATCTCCTCAATGACCCAGATAGACTTCGATGACCTTGGGATCGTTCTGAACCTTTTCCATGGTGCCTTCGGACAGGATCTGTCCCTGATGCAGCACGGTCACCTTGTGGGCGATGTCCTCGACGAATTTCATGTCGTGCTCGATCACCAGCACCGAACGGTTCTTGATGATCGTGTTCAGCAGCTCCGCCGTCTTGACGCGCTCGCTGACGCTCATGCCAGCGACGGGCTCGTCGAGCATCAGCAGGTCCGGATCCTGGATCAGCAGCATGCCGATCTCGAGCCACTGCTTCTGGCCGTGCGAGAGCACATCGGCATACATGTTGAGCCGATCCTTGAGGAAGATCATCTCGGCAACTTCCTCGACGCGCTCGCGCACTGCGGCGTCCCGCTTGAACATCAGCGAGCCGAACACCGAGCGACCACGCGGATAGGAGATCTCGAGATTCTCGAACACCGTAAGATCGTCATAAACAGACGGCGTCTGGAATTTGCGGCCGACGCCGGCCTGCACGATCTGGTTTTCCTTCAGCTTGGTCAGCTCCGTGCCACGGAACTGCACCGAGCCCGACGTGGCTTTGGTCTTGCCGCAGATCAGATCGAGGACGGTGGTCTTGCCGGCGCCGTTGGGGCCGATAATGACGCGGATCTCGTTCTCCTCGACGTAGAAGGAAAGATCGTTGACCGCCTTGAAGCCGTCGAAGGAAACGGTGAGCCCTTCGACCGCGAGCAAAAACTCTTTGGGCTGATGTCCGATGAGCATGATGTCCCCTTACTCGGCCGGCGCGCCGTCGGCGGCGGATTTGATGGCCCAAGCCTTCTTGGATTTAGACGAGCGCATGGCGATCAGGCGATCGATGTGGCGCGCCACGTGATCGCGCCAGATGCCGGACAGGCCATTGGGGAAGAACAGCACCACGGCGATGAACAAGCCGCCGAGGCCGAACAGCCAGAGCTCGGGGAAGGATTCCGACAGCATCGTCTTGGCGTAGTTTACCAGCAGCGTGCCGTAGACCGCGCCGAAGATGGACATGCGGCCACCCACGGCCGTGTAGATCACCATTTCGATCGACGGCACGATGCCGACGAAGGACGGCGACATGAAGCCGATCTGCAGCGTGAACATGGCGCCACCGATCGCGGCGAACATTGCCGCGGCACAGAAGGCGAATATCTTGAAGTTGGCGACGCTGTAACCGGAGAAGCGGACGCGGTCCTCCTGTTCGCGCATCGCCACTAGGATGCGGCCGAGCTTGGTCAGCCGGACGAACTGTGCGGCGATAATACAGGCGAACAGCACGAAGACTTCGAAGAAGTAGAGAATGACCTTGGCGTGGTCGGTGCGGATATCCCATCCGTTCAGCGTCCGCAGATCGGTCATGCCGTTGATGCCGCCGGTATAGCCCTGCTGGCCGATGATCAGGATGGTTGCGATCGCCGCAATGGCTTGGGTGATAATGGCGAAATAGACGCCGCCGACGCGGCGCTTGAACATCGCGGCACCGATGATGAAGGCCAGCAGCGTGGGCACCACGAGGATGGCGATGATGGTCAGCGTCAGCGAGTGAAACGGCTTCCAGAACATCGGCAGCGCCGTGATCTGGTTCCAGTCCATGAAATCGGGAATGCCGGGGGTCGACTGGATCTTAGTGTTGGCGACGCTGGAGGCTTCCAGCTTCAGGAACATCGCCATGCAGTAGCCGCCGAGGCCGAAGAATACGCCCTGCCCGAGGCTCAGAATGCCGCCGTAACCCCAGCACATCACGAGGCCCAAGGCGACGAAGGCATAGGTCAGATATTTGGCGACGAGATTGAGACGAAACACATCGAGAAACAGCGGCAAGATCACCGCAAGCAGCAGCAGCAGCGACAGGAAACCGATCAGCTCCGAGCGGTTAAAGAAGCGAGAATTGATCATGATGCGTATGCCCTGCTCTGTCTGTACTGCGCGCTTACTTGCGGACCTTGAGGGCGAACAGGCCCTGTGGCCGGATCATCAGGATCGCGACGATGGTGAGCAACGTCAGCACTTTGGCCATCGAGCCGGACATGAAGAACTCCATGGTCGACTGCGCCTGGGAGATGGTGAAGGCCGAGGCGATGGTGCCGAACAGGCTGGCCGCGCCGCCGAACACCACGACGAGGAACGTGTCGACGATGTAGAGCTGGCCGGAGGTCGGACCGGTCGAGCCGATCATGGTGAAGGCGGAGCCCGCGATCCCCGCGATGCCGCAGCCGAGGCCGAAGGTGTAGCGGTCGACCTTCTCGGTATTGATGCCGACGGCGCCGGCCATCACGCGGTTCTGCACCACGGCGCGAACCTGACGACCCCAACGCGACTTGTACATGATGTAGGCGACCACCATGGTGATCCCCAGCGTCAACACCATCACGAAGATGCCGTTGATCGGCACTTCGATCGTATCGGTGACCTGCTTGGAGCCCATCATCCATTGCGGCAGTTCGACACCGACTTCGCGCGCACCGAACACCGAACGATAGGCCTGCTGCAGGATCAGGCTGAGACCCCAGGTCGCCAGCAGCGTATCGAGCGGGCGCTTGTAGAGATGCCGTATCAGCCCCCATTCGACCAACATCCCCAGCGCACCGGAGGCGATGAAGGCGAGGATCATGGCGACGAAGAAGTAGCCGGAGAACAGCGACGGCAGATGCGACTGGAAGAAGCTCGAGGTCAGCCAGGTAACGTAGGCGCCGAGGATCATGAATTCGCCATGCGCCATGTTGATGACGCCCATCTGGCCGAAGATGATTGCGAGGCCGAGTGCCATCAGCACATAGACCGAGAACAGGATCAGGCCGGCAAAGCCCTGCATTGCGAAGATGGCGCCAAGATCGCCAATCGAATAGTCGCCGAACATCGATCCGTCCTCCGTCAGGGAAAGGGTCCCGCGCCGCGCGATGAGACGCGACGCGGGGTTGTCGTGCGCGGATAGGTCGTCCGCGCCAGGGAGAAGCTGCGCGGAGACACGCTCCGCACTTGAGGAGGAAGGCTTACTGGTAGCCCTTCGGGAACGGATCCGGCTCGATCAGTTCGGGCGTCTCGTAGACCACCTTGAACTGGCCATCGAGCTGCGCCTGGCCGACGCGGGCCTTGGACCACAAATGGTGGTTTGGATGGACCTTGACGTAGCCTTCCGGTGCCTTGGTGAATTCAATGCCGGCAGACGCGGGTGCGATCTTGTCGATATCGAAGCTGCCGGCCTTTTCGACCGTCATTTTCCAGAGCCACGGGCCGAGATAGGCGGCCTGCGTCACGTCGCCGATCACGGTCTTCTCGCCCCACATCTTCTTGAAGGCGGCGACGAATTCCTTGTTGTTCGGATTATCGAGCGACTGGAAGTATTTCATACAGGCATAGGCGCCCGCGATGTTTTCACCACCGATGCCGTCGATCTCGTCCTCGGTGACCGAGATGGTCAGCATGGTCTGCTTCGACAGGTCGATGCCGGCCGCCTTGAGCTGCTTGTAGAAGGCGACGTTGGAGCCGCCGACAACTGCCGCATAGATCACGTCCGGCTTGGTCAGCTTGATCTTGTTGATCACCGAGTTGAACTGGGTGTGGCCGAGCGGGAAGTATTCTTCGCCCGACACCTTGCCGCCGAGCTTGCCCTCGATGTGCTTGCGGGCGATCTTCATCGACGTGCGCGGCCAGATATAGTCCGAGCCGATCAGATAGAAGCTCTTGCCGTTCTTGGTCTTGGAGACCCAGTCGAGGCCGGCGAGGATCTGCTGGGTGGCTTCCTGACCGGTGTAGATGACATTCTTGGACTGCTCGAGGCCTTCATAGAAGGTCGGGTAGTAGAGCATGCCATTGTACTGCTCCATGACCGGCAGCACCGCCTTGCGGGAGGCCGAGGTCCAGCAGCCCATGATGGCGGCGACCTTGTCGTTGACCAGCAGCTTCTTGGCCTTTTCAGCGAAGGTCGGCCAGTCCGAGGCACCGTCTTCCTGGATGAACTTGATCTTGCGGCCGAGCACGCCGCCCATGGCGTTGATCTGGTCGATGGCGAGCTTTTCAGCCTGAACCGAGCCGGTTTCCGAGATCGCCATCGTACCGGTGACGGAATGCAGAATGCCGACGGTGACTTCCGTATCGGTAACCGCAAGCCCGGTGGTATTGATGGCCGAGGTGGCCGGCGCCTGCGCAAAAGATGTGCGCGGAAGCAGCGACATTGCCGGCAAAGCCGCCATGCCCATCAGCAGTTTACGCCGCAATGGCGAGTGCAAGCCCGGTTTCTTCTCGTCTGACATTTCAACCCCACTGGTTCGAGTACGCCTATTGGTGAGGCAAGCATTGCTGAACTTGTGCGGTGCACGGATACGCGAGATCGCGTATACTGCACCGCAAAATGCCGACGTAGGTTTTTGCATCACGCAAACATGCGTAGTTTGACAGGGTCAGGAGCGGAGTAGTGGCAGGGCGGCAGCGTATCGACCGCGTGAGACGCCAGTACAATCAATGGGTCGCCAACCAGACCCTGGAGGATTACGCACTCCGCTTTACGGCGAAGAGCGCCAGGCGCTGGTCCGCCGCGCGGGTCGCCAACACGGCATTAGGCGCCATTTCGTTTCTCGCCCTCGAGGCCATCGGCGGCACCATCACCATCAATTACGGCATGACCAACGCCACGGCAGCGATCCTGGTGGTCAGCGTCATCATCTTCTGCTGCGGATTGCCGATCGCGTATTATGCCGCAAAATGCGGCATTGATATCGATCTCCTCACCCGCGGTGCCGGTTTCGGCTATATCGGCTCGACTGTTACCTCGCTGATCTATGCGTCTTTCACCTTCATCTTCTTCGCCATCGAGGCAGTCATTCTCGCCTCGGCACTGGAGATGTGTTTCGATATTCCACGCCCCATCGGCTACCTGATATCGGCCGTGGTCATCATCCCGCTGGTGACCCATGGCATCACGCTGATCAGCCGTTTTCAGCTCTGGACCCAGCCGATCTGGCTGGTGCTCAACCTGCTGCCTTTCGCGGCCATCGCCTATGCCAGTCGCGACTCCTTCGTGGCCTGGACCAAATTTCCGGGCGACCACGGCAGCGCCGCCGGTCATCTCGATCTCCTGCTGTTTGGCACGGCCGCTTCGGTCGTATTCTCGCTGGTCGCGCAGATCGGCGAACAGGTTGACTTCCTGCGCTTCCTGCCGCGCGATCGCCGCAGCTCGCGTGCGAGCTGGTGGGTGGCGCTACTGTGCGCGGGCCCAGGCTGGATCATTGTCGGCGCAATCAAGCTGCTGGCCGGTTCGTTCCTCGCCTATTTCGCACTGACCCACGGCGTTTCGGCCGAGCACGCCGCCGAGCCCGCGCATATGTATCTCGAAGCGTTTCGCTATGTGCTGTCGCAGCCTGATCTGGCGCTGGCTTTGACAGGAACCTTCGTGATCCTGTCGCAGCTCAAGATCAACGTCACCAACGCCTATGCGGGCTCGATCGCCTGGTCGAACTTCTTCTCGCGCCTCACCCACAGTCATCCCGGCCGCGTGGTCTGGCTGGTGTTCAATGTGCTGGTCGCGCTGCTGCTGATGGAAATCGGCGTCTACAAGGCGCTGGAGCAGACGCTGGCGCTGTATTCCAATGTTGCGATTGCCTGGGTCGGCGCGCTGGTCGCGGATCTCGTCATCAACAAGCCGCTCGGGCTGCGCCCGCAGCAGATGGAGTTCAAGCGCGCGCATCTCTACGACATCAACCCGGTCGGCGTCGGCGCGATGCTGGCAGCAACCGTGATGTCGGTCAGCGCCTTCTATGGCCTGTTCGGGCCCACGGCCAAGGCGCTATCGCCTTTCGTAGCCTTGCTGACTGCCCTTGTGACCGCACCGATCATCGCGTTCGCGACAGGCGGGAAATACTACATTGCCCGCAAGCCGAAGCGCGCCTGGCAGAACATGGCGGCGATCCAGTGCTGTATCTGCGAACATTCGTTCGAGCCCGAGGACATGGCGCACTGCCCGGCCTATGCCGGCCCGATCTGCTCACTGTGCTGCTCGCTCGATGCGCGCTGCCACGATCTCTGCAAGCCGCATGCGCGGATCGACGCACAGATGTCGGCGACGTTCGGCAAATTGCTGCCGGAGCCGATCCTGGCCCGGCTCAATTCGCAGCTCGGCCATTATCTTGGCGTGTTCATGATCGCTGCCGGCCTCGTCGGCCTGACGCTGGGACTGATCTATCTGCAGACCTCCGCCGCATCGCCGGGAGACAGTGCGCAGGTCTCGGAAGTGCTGTGGAAAGTGTTCTTCGCGCTGGCGATCATCATCGGCGTGGTGGCATGGCTATTCGTGCTGGCCAAGCAAAGCCGTCGCGCCGCCGAAGCCGAGACCAAGCGGCAGACCACCCTGTTGATGCAGGAAATCGACGCCCACAAGCGCACCGATGCAGAACTGCAGCGCGCCAAGGAGGTCGCCGAATCCGCCAACCTCGCCAAGAGCCGTTATGTGGTGGGCCTGAGCCACGAGCTGCGATCGCCGCTGAATGCGATCAGCGGCTATGCGCAGCTCCTGGAGCAGGACGAGAGCCTGCAGACGCGCCCGCGGGATCAGGTTCGCGTCGTCAAGCGCAGCGCCGACCATCTCTCCGGCCTGATCGACGGCATTCTGGATATTTCAAAGATCGAGGCGGGGCGCCTGTATCTCTCGCGCGACGAAGTCCGCCTCACCGACTTCCTCGATCAGCTCGTCGGCATGTTCCGGCTGCAGGCCGCAGCCAAGGGCATCGACTTCGTGTTCCGGCGGCCGAACATCCTGCCCACCGTGGTCTATGCGGACGAGAAGCGATTGCGGCAGATCCTGATCAACCTGCTCTCCAACGCTATCAAGTTCACTCAACAAGGCAGCGTGCAGTTCGTGATCCATTATCGCAGCCCCGTCGCCGAGTTCGAGATCATCGATACCGGCCCCGGCATTCGTCCCGACGATCTGGAACGCATCTTCGCCCCCTTCGAACGCGGCGCGCTTGGCGCTGCGCAGCCCCACACTGGCACAGGTTTGGGCCTCACGATTTCCAAACTGCTCGCCGGCGTGATGGGCGGCGATATCCGTGTTAGCAGCGAGGTCGGCACCGGCAGCACCTTCCGCGTCAAGATGCTGCTCTCCGAGGTGACGAATCCTACCCGTATCGCGCCGGTGGACGCGCCGATCTACGGCTATCACGGTATCAGAAAGACCATTCTGGTCACCGACGACGATCCGACACAGCGCGACCTCTTGCGTCAGGTGCTGACGCCGCTGGGCTTCATCCTGCTCAGCGCGCCCGATGGTCAGGCCTGCCTGAGCCTCGCCCAGCATTGCCACCCCGATCTGTTCCTGCTGGATATTTCCATGGCCGGTATGGATGGCTGGACCGTCGCCGAGAAGCTGCGGTCGTCGGGCCACCATCAAGCGCGTATCCTGATGGTCTCGGCTAGCGCGCTGGAAGCCCATGGCGCGCCGCTCGCCCAGCCATTCCATGACGGTTACCTCATGAAGCCCATCGAACTGCCGCGGCTGCTGGAACAGATCGGCCAGCTCCTGAAGATCGAATGGCAATACGAACGCGACGAAGTGGCACCGCTGCCGCAATGGACGCCGAATAGCGGCACACGGCCGCCCGTGCATCATGTAGAGGAACTCATTAGCCTCGGGCAGATGGGGCACATTCGCGCCATCCAGTTGAAGCTCGACGAGATCGGCAATGAACACCCCGAACATGCCGACTTCGTCGCCCAGATGCGCTCGCTGATCGATCGCTTCGACCTCGATCAATACATGGCCACTTTGAAGACGCTGTACACCTATGACCACTGACAACAAAAAACGCGACGTCGCGCTGGTGGTCGATGACTCGCCGGAAACATTGCGGCTGCTAACCGATGCCTTGGACGGCGCCGGCATGACCGTGATGGTGGCCATGGATGGCGCTGCGGCCATGCGCATCGTCGAGCAGATCACGCCGGATATTATCCTGCTGGATGCCGTCATGCCGGGGATCGACGGCTTCGAGACCTGCCGCCGCCTGAAGCGCGACGCGGGCCTCGGCGACGTGCCCGTGATTTTCATGACCGGGCTGTCCGAGACCGAACATATCGTGCGCGGCCTTGAGGCGGGCGGCGTCGATTACGTCACCAAGCCGATCATCATCGAGGAAATGCTGGCGCGAATCCGCGTGCATCTCGCCAATGCGCGGCTGACGCAGAGCGCGCGCACCGCGCTCGATGTCTCCGGACGCTTCCTCCTTGCCGTGAGCAACAAGGGCAATATCCTGTGGGCCACGCCGCAGGCGCAGAAATTGCTCGGGGATCACCTGATCGCCGCCCCCAATGATGAATTGCTGCTACCACCGGTCATGATGCAGTGGCTCGAACAGATGCAGCGGCCGGGCGCCAAACCGGCACCGTCATCGGGCTTTCCGAGCAACGAGCTGCTGCGTCTGCAATATATGGGGAAAGTCGGTTCCGACGAATTCCTGCTGCGGCTCGCCAAGGAAAACGCGCCGACTGCTCCCGCCGAATTCAGCAAGGAGCTTGGCCTCACCGGCCGCGAGGGCGAAGTGCTGTCCTGGCTCAGCAAGGGCAAGAGCAACCGCGATATCGCGCAGATACTCGGCCTCTCACCGCGCACCGTCGACAAGCATCTCGAGCAGATCTACGCCAAACTTGGCGTCGAGAACCGTACCGCGGCTGCGGCAATTGCGGTGAATGCGAGCCACAGACGGCAATAGCCGCGACGTGATCGTCGCGTAGTTCGACCGCTGCTTCGATCAGTCTGATACTGCACCGCACGCGCGGCATCGCGGCGCGTGCTCGCACCTTTCCACGCGAGAATTCGCTATTGACAAACCTTTTCGCCAATATCTAATTTGTCGAAAAACAGAGAATGAATGGCCCGACACGAGGCCGCATTGGGGAGAGAAACACATGACACGCCAGTTCCTGGTGTGCGCAGCCGCGCTCACGCTTTGGACATCCACCGCCTCCGCTCAGGTCTCCGACGACGTCGTTCGCATCGGCGTTCTCACCGATCTCTCAAGCTGGGGGCGCGACAACAGCGGCCCCGGCTCCGTCGAAGCCGCGAAGATGGCGCTCGAGGAATTCGGCCCGACCGTTCTCGGGAAACCGATCGAGATCATCAGCGCCGATCATCAGATGAAGTCTGACGTCGGCATCCAGATCGCGCGCAACTGGTTCGACGCCGGCAAGGTCGATGCCGTTGTCGATATCCCGAACTCCGCCATCGCCATCGCGGTTCATAATCTGGCGAAGGACCGCAACAAGATCGCACTGCTGTCCGGCCCCGGCGCAAGCACGCTCACGGATGAGCTGTGCAGCCCCAACACGGTCCACTTCACCTACGACACCTACGCGCTTGCGAAGGTAACGGCCTCTGCCGTGGTCGCCGGCGGTGGAAAGTCATGGTTCTTCATCACCGCCGATTACGCCTTCGGCAATCAGCTTGAACAGGACGCGACGCGCTTCATCAAGGCAAGCGGCGGCACGGTGCTGGGCGGCGTTCGCCATCCGACCAACACCGCCGACTTCTCATCCTTTGCGCTGCAGGCGCAAAACTCGAAGGCTGAAGTCGTCGCCTTCGCCAATGCCGGCCAGGATACTGACAATTCGATCAAGCAATCCGGTGAATTCGGCCTCGTCAAGGGTGGCCAGAAACTGGTCGGCCTGTTGATGTTCGACACGGACGTGCATGCCATCGGGCTGGACGCAGCCCAAGGCACCTACCTCACCACCGCGTCCTACTGGAACATGGATGACAAGACGCGCGCATGGTCGAAGAAGTTTTTCGAACGCACCAAGGTGATGCCGACCATGATCCAGACCGGCGTCTATGGCTCGGTGCTGCACTATCTCCAGGCCATCAAGGCTGCCGGCACCGACGATCCGGCCAAGGTGATGGCCAAGATGCGCGAGCTGCCCATCGAGGACACCTTCGTGCATGGCGGCAAACTGCGTGAGGACGGCCGCGTCATCCGCGACATGTATCTCGCCCGCGTCAAGAAGCCGTCGGAATCCAAAGAGCCCTGGGACTATCTCGACATCGTCAAGACCGTGAAGGGCGATGACGCGTTCCGGCCCATCTCTGAATCGAAATGCCCATTGCTGAAGAAGTAAGGTCTCATGGCTGCTGATCCCAAAGCGAATATCGAGCTCTATGAATGCGACGTGTTGGTCGCCGGCTCCGGCTGCTCCGGCATGTCGGCGGCGATCACCGCCAAATACAGTGGGCTCGATGTTCTGATCGTCGAAAAGGAGCCGCGGTTCGGTGGCACGACCGCGCGCTCCGGCGGCTGGCTCTGGATTCCCGGCACGTCACTGGCGCGCGCCTGGGGCATCAATGAGAGCCCCGACGAAGCGCGCACCTATCTGCGTCATGAGGCTGGCAACAGCTATGACGCCACGCGTGTCGATGCATTTCTCGCCGCAGGGCCGGAGGCAATCGATTTCTTCACCTCCAAGACGGCGGTGCGCTTCGACATGCCGCTGACCTTTCCCGATTACGATGCGGAGGCACCCGGCGGCAAGCAAGGCGGCCGTTCCATGGTGGCGCGGCCGTTCGACGGGCGTGAGCTCGGCGAACATATCAAGGACATCGGCGCGCCGCTGCCCGAATTGACGGTGTTCGGCATCATGCTTGGCTCCGGCAAGGACATCATCCACTTCATGCGCGCGACAAAGTCGCTGACCTCGGCGGTCTATGTGGCCAAGCGACTGTCGAAGCATTTCCTGAACGTGCTGCGCTATGGCCGCGGCATGACATTGACCAACGGCAACGCCCTCGCCGGCCGGCTCGCCAAATCGGCGTTCGACCTCAAGATTCCGCTCTGGCTGTCGTCCCCGGTGCGTGAACTGATCATCGAGAACGGCGCGGTCCGCGGCGCCATCATCGAGCGCAACGGCAAGCGCGTCCGCATCTTCGCACGCCGCGGCGTAGTACTCGCATGCGGCGGCTTCCCGCACGACATCGAAAGGCGCAAGGCGATGTTTCCGCATGCACCGACCGGCCGAGAGCACTATTCGCCCGGTCCAACCGGCAATACCGGCGATGGTCTTCGTCTGGCCGAGTCCGTGGGCGGCGGTGTCGAAGATTCATTGCCGAATGCCGCTGCCTGGGTGCCGGTCTCGGTCACTCATCGCAAGGACGGCAGTAAGGGCGTGATGCCGCATTTCATCGATCGCGCCAAACCCGGCGTAATCGCCGTGATGCGCGACGGTGCCCGTTTCGCCAATGAAGGCAATTCCTACCACGCCTTCGTTCAGCAGATGATGAAGGCAGCGAAGCCCGGCGAGGAGATCGCGGCCTGGCTCGTCTGCGATCACCGCGCCTTGCGCCAATACGGGCTCGGCGCCGTGCCGCCGTTTCCGATGCCGATCGGCCAGTATCTGAACTCGGGCTATCTCATCAAGGGCAACACGCTCGAAGAGCTCGCGGGCAAGGCCGGCATCGATGCCGGCGGCTTTGTCACCACTGTCGCGCAATTCAATAACACCGCCGCCGAAGGCCGCGATCCCGCCTATGGCAAGGGCTCACGTGCCTATAATCGCTATCAGGGCGATGCCAACCATGGGCCGAACCCCTGCGTTGCACCCATCGAACAGGGGCCGTTCTATGCCATAAAGATGGTGATCGGCGATCTCGGCACTTATGCCGGCATCAGGACCGATGCGCAGGCACGCGCACTCGATGCCGGCGGTCAGGTCATCAACGGCCTCTATGCGGCCGGCAACGATATGGCGAGCATCATGGGCGGCAACTACCCCGGCGCGGGTATCACGCTCGGCCCCGCGCTCACCTTCGGCTATATCGCCGGCCGCCATCTCGCCGGCACGCCGGTAAAGGCAGCATGATGACCAGCTTCGCACCCGATCTGCTGAAGGGTCAATTGGCGCTTGTAACGGGTGCTGCCGCTGGCAACGGTCGTGCAATTGCGCTGGGTCTGGCTGCACATGGCGCCGATGTCGTTGTCACCGACATCGACCGCGACGGTGTTGCGCGCACCGCGAACGATATTGCGGCCACAGGGCGGCGATCGTGGCATCATCATCTCGATGTCACGGATGTCGATGCCTGCCGACAGCTCGCGCAGACCGTCAAAGCGAGTGCGGGCGACATCTCGATCCTGATCAACAATGCCGGCATCATCATTCGCGAAGGTATCGATTCCGAACGCGCGGTGGAGAACTGGCGGCGCGTGCTCGACGTCAATCTCAATGGCGTATTCAATGTCACCCACGCGTTTCTACCGGCCTTGCGCGCCCGGCGTGGCAGCGTGATCAATCTTGGCTCCATCGCCTCTTTCGTCGGGGTCGCCGATACGCTCGGCTATTCGCCGTCCAAGGGCGGCGTGAAGCTTCTGACGCAAGCGCTGGCGCGCGAAGTCGCCAAAGACGGCGTGCGCGTCAACGCCATTGCGCCCGGCGTGATCGAGACGGCCATGACCGAGGCAACGCGCAACGATCCTGCGCGGCTGGCCGGCTTCCTCGGCCGCACGCCGCTGGGCCGCGTCGGCCAGCCCGACGAGCTGATCGGCCCTGTGGTCTTTCTCGCCTCCCCCATGGCGTCCTATGTCACCGGCGTGACCTTGCCAGTGGATGGAGGCTTCCTGGCCGTGTAGTGTCGCGGCACTGGTTTGGGGCAAGCATGGCTAAAGAGAGTCGCGGTATTCAGTCGATCGAGGTCGGGGGTGAATTGCTGCAAGCGCTGGTGCGCAATGGGGAACCGATGATGCTGCGGGATCTGGCCCGCGAGGCCGGCATGTCACCGGCCAAGGCGCATCCCTATCTCGCCAGTTTCTCCCGCATCGGCCTGATCGAGCAGGACCCCTCCACCGGCCGCTATGAATTCGGTGCGCTCGCCCTCGAACTCGGCATCGTCACGCTGCGGCGCCTGTCGGCGGTTCGCGTCGCAACGCCGGCCATCACGGCATTGGCCGGCACCATCGACCACGCCGTCTCGCTGGCGATCTGGGGTACCCATGGACCCACCGTAGTGCGCATGGAGGAGCCCAGTCATCCCGTACATATCGCCATGCGCGTGGGCTCCACGGTATCGTTGCTCGAAACCGCGACAGGGCGGATATTCGCGGCATTCATGCCACTTGCAACCATCAATGCCGCGCTCACCGAGGATCTCGATCGGCTCTCGATCGGCTACGACCCGAACCGGAAGATAAAAGGCCCGGCCATCGACAAGACCCTCGCTGACATTCGCACGCGCGGGCTGGCCCGCGCCGTCGGCGAGCCCTTGCGCGGCGTCAATGCCTTCTCCGCACCGGTGTTCGATCATAGCGGCGCGGTGGTCCTGGCCGTGACCGCCATGGGCGCGGTGGGTACATTCGACGTCAACTGGAATAGCCCAATCGCCAAGGCCCTGCTCGATTGCACCAATGCGATCTCGCGTCGGCTCGGCCGCGACGTCAAGGACTGAGCAGCGCAGCGGACGGCCTTGCAAAATATCTCAATTTGAGATATTTTGCAGCTGCATGCGGGTTATCTCAAACAGCGCATTGGTGAGCTTCTCCGCCACGCATTCCGCGGCATCGATACCGCTGCAGGCGTGGCGCAAGATCGTGGAATCGCGCTTATTCAAGAATTTCGCTGAGATGAAGGCGACTTTCAACGCCATCGATCGTGTCGGCCCGTATTACGTTTTCGATATCGGGGGCAATAAATTCCGTATCGTTGCCGCCATCCATTTCGATAAACAACGCCTGTATGTCAGGCACGTGTTCACACACAAGGAGTACGACGCATGGAAACCATGACGCTGACCCGTGCGGACGTCGATGATCTCGCCGAGCATCTGAGCGCCATTTCAGCGCGCATTCCGCTTCAAACGATCAGATCAAAGCGTGCCTACAAGACAGCGACGGCTGCGATGAATGCACTCCTCGATGCAGGCGGCGCCGATGAGGGCAATCCGCTGTCGGCACTCGTTAGCCTCCTCGGCGAACTGATTGCCGATTATGAAGACGCGCATTCTTCGCCCAAAACAATATCGCCAGCCGACATGTTGCGTTTTCTAATGGATCAGCACGGCCTCAGCCAGGGCGACTTGCCCGAAGTTGGGAGCCAGGGCGTTGTGTCAGAAATCCTCAGTGGGAAACGTGACCTGAATGTGCGTCAGATCAGGCTCCTATCCGAGCGTTTTGGCGTTGGACCGCAGGCCTTCGTCTAACGACTGAGGTATCACGTCCGGCCTCGCCGTCACCACCCTGCCTTGAGCCAGCGCGTCGGTGCCGACCGGGAACGCAGGTCAAGCCGGCGAGGACAACGGGTGCAAAGTTGTCTGACAACCCGACGCGTGGCCTTGTCGCCCCAGTCCATCGTGTTACGATCCCTCAGGCGCATCTCCGGTCCACGGGGAGCGACCATAAAATCACCGCCGGTCAAGGCGGCTCGAGGGAGGATGACACATGGCTCTTTACGGCCCGACACGTCGTGCCTTTGTGCAGGGGGCGCTCGCCACCAGCGCGCTTGGCCTCACCGGCATTCCAGCTTTCGCCGATCCCGCCTGGAAGAAATATGCAGGCACCACGATTGAAGCCAATCTGATCAAGGGTCCGCGCGGCGAGCTGCTGCAGAAATACGCCTCCGAATTCACGGAATTGACCGGCATCAAGGTCGAGTCCGAAGTGATCCCGGAGCAACAGCAGCGCCAGAAGGCCGTGATCGAGCTCACCTCCGGCAAGCCTAGCTTCGACGTCGTGCATGTCAGCTACCACGTCCAGAAGCGCCAGTTCGAAAAGGCCGGCTGGCTCGCCGATCTCACCGGCTTCATGAAGGATCCGAACCTCACCGCGCCGGATCTGAAAGTCGAAGACTTCTCCGCCGGCGGTCTGCAATTCGCGCAGAACGACAAGGGCGAGATGCATTCGCTGCCGTGGTCGGTGGATTACTTCATCCTGTACTACAACAAGGAAATGTTCGCGAAGAAGGGCGTCGCAGTTCCGAAGACCATGGATGAGATGGCAGCGGCTGCCGAGAAGCTCAACGATCCCGCCAACGGCATCTACGGCTTCACCGGCCGGGGCTTACGCAATGCCAACATGACGCTGTGGACCAACTTCTTCCTGAACTATGGCGGCGAATTCCTCGACGCCAAGGGCAACATCCTGACCGATGGGCCCGAGGCGATCGAAGCGACCAAGATGTATCAGCGCCTCCTCACCAAGACGGCACCTCCCGGCGTCGCCGGTTTCAACTGGATGGAGTCGATGGCATCGCTGACGCAGGGCCGCGCGGCCATGTGGATCGACGGTGTCGGCTGGGCGCCGCCCATCGAGGATCCCAATGCGTCGCGCGTGGTCGGCAAGATTGGCTACACCGTCGTGCCCGCCGGACCGAAGGGGCAATTCTCCGCCGCCTATGGCGACGGCATCGGCATCGCCAAGACCAGCACCAAGAAGGAAGCCGCCTATCTCTATTGCCAATGGGCGGTGTCGAAGACCATGGGCGCCCGGCTGTTGCAGAGCGGCGGCGGCGTGCCGTTCCGCAACTCGATCCTCAATGACGAGACGGTGCGCAAGGGCGTGAAGAACCAGGAATGGCTCGATTCGGTGATCGCCTCGGCCAAAATCAGCAAGCTCGGCCTGCCGGTCATCGTGCCTGTCGCCGAATTCCGCGATCTTGTCGGCGCCGCCGTCACCGCCACGCTGGCGGGCGCAGATCCGGCCACCGAGCTGAAGAAAGCCCACGAACAGTTCCGGCCGATCCTGGAGCGCAGCGAAAAATCGTGAGCGAACTGACAGCGGGAAAGGCAGTCGCCAAAACGACCGCAGCGGTCGCGGCCGGAAAGAACGAGTGGCGGCCAATTTCCTATTGGCCGTTCGTGATTCCAGCGATGATCGTCGTCGTGGCGGTCATCATCTTCCCGTGGGTCTATACGATCTGGATGAGCCTGCACGAATGGAAGGTCGGCCAAGCGCCGACCTTCGTCGGCTTCGCCAATTATCTCAGATTGCCGAGCGATGCGCGTTTTGTGGAATCCGTGGGGCACACCCTGGTCTATACGGCGCTATCCGTCGCGCTGCCGCTGATCCTCGGCACATTAGCGGCGGTGATCTTCAACAACAAGTTTCCGCTGCGCGGCTTCTTCCGCGGGCTCTTCATCCTGCCGATGATGGCGACACCCGTCGCCATCGCCCTGGTGTGGACGATGATGTTCCACCCGCAGCTCGGCGTTCTGAACTATCTGCTGTCGCTGTTCGGCCTGCCACCATCGCTGTGGGTGTTCCATCCCGCCACCGCGATCCCGTCGCTGGTGCTGGTGGAGACGTGGCAATGGACGCCGCTGGTCATGTTGATCGTGCTCGGCGGCCTCAGCGCCATTCCGACCGAGCCCTATGAAAGCGCGCAGATCGACGGCGCGACCCCGTGGCAGACCTTCCGCTACATCTCGCTGCCGATGATCACGCCCTTCCTGTTCATCGCGGCGATGATCCGCATGATCGACGCCGTAAAGAGTTTCGACATCATCTTCGCCATCACGCAAGGCGGCCCCGGCAGCGCCTCGGAAACCATCAACCTCTATCTCTACAGCGTCGCTTTCGTCTATTACGACGTCGGCTACGCCTCCGCGATCGTGGTGGTGTTCTTCGCGCTCATCGTCGCGCTTGCCGGCGCGCTCTTGCATTTGCGCCAGCGCACTCACTGGAACGAAGCCGGAGGCAGTGCCTGACCATGCGCGACTTTCTCAACAAACTCGGCCTGACTTTCGCCTTCATCGTCATCGTTTCACCGGCGGTGCTGTTCTTCCTTTGGATGCTGTCGCTGTCACTGAAATTCGAGATCGACAACGCCTCCTATCCGCCGGTCTTCATCCCCGACCGCATCAATTGGGGCAACTACGCTGCTGTCATCGAATCCAAGCGGTTCATGACCTATTTCTTCAACACGCTGATCGTCACCGGCTCGGCGACCTTGTTTGCTCTCATCATCGGCGTGCCTGCCGGTTACGGGATCGCACGCATGCGCGCGCGCAAATCGGCCATCGTGATCCTGATCGCGCGCATCACCCCCGGCCTGTCCTATCTGATCCCGCTATTCCTGCTGTTCCAGTGGCTTGGCTTGCTCGGCACGCTGTGGCCGCAGATCATCATCCATCTCGTGGTCACCGTGCCGATCGTGATCTGGATCATGATCGGCTATTTCGAGACGACGCCGATGGAGCTCGAAGAATCCGCCATCATCGACGGCGCCACCCGCTGGCAGGTGTTCCGCCACGTCGCCCTGCCGATCGCGCGCTCCGGCATCGCCGTTGCCTTCATCCTCTCGGTGATCTTCTCCTGGAACAATTTCGTGTTCGGCATCGTGCTGGCGGGACGGGAAACGCGGACACTGCCGGTCGCGGTCTACAACATGATCTCGTTCGATCAGTTGAGCTGGGGGCCGCTGGCGGCGGCCGCCCTGATCGTGACGTTGCCGGTGCTGCTGCTGACGATGTTTGCACAAAGGCAGATTGTCGCGGGACTGACCGCGGGCGCGGTGAAGTGACGCAAGGGCCCCTCCACGTCATTGCGAGGAGCCCTTGCGACGAAGCAATCCAGTCTTCGCTTGCGGCCCTCTGGATTGCCGCGTCGCTTCGCTCCTCGCAATGACGGCTGAAAGGCCCACGCTCAATTCGCAGCCGCCACCTTGCGCTGCTGATCCGGCGCCGTTTCGCTCGCGGCAATCAGGCGCTTGAGCTCCGGAATGCACGAGCCGCAATTGGTGCCGGCCTTGAGCCTCGCGCCGATCTCCGCCGCCGTCCCCGCACCTGCCGCGATAGCATCGCAGATAGTGTTGCGGCCGACGCCGAAGCAGGCGCAGACGATGGGCCCTGCACTCGCAGCACCATCTGCGGATTTTCCAGAGAGCAGTGTACGGCGCTGGTCGTCGCTGACGGTCTCGGCGGCGAACAATTCCTTCACGGCATCCCAGGAGAGCGCTCCCTCCGTCGGTCCGATGAACAGACAAATCTCGATCCCGTCATCCTTGAACGACACAGCACGATAAACGCCGCGACCGATATCTTCATATTCAGCCGCATCATCGCCCAGCAACGGTTGCAGCCAGTTCTGCCAGGTCTCGACATCGGTATTGTCCGAGAGCAGATAACCGACGCCGCCCGTGACTGCGACGCGCGCCCATTGCACGCCGAATGGCATCTCCAGCGGACTACGCGACAGCACGAAGCCACGCTGTGCAAACACCGCAGGTGCGATCGCCACCGGCGTGGCCTTGTTCTCGGGCTGACCGGAGAACGGGTCGGTGATCGGCGCGACAAGTCCACCGACACGCGCGAAGCCCGCGGTCTCGTCGTTCCAGTGGATTGGCGCGAACAGCATGCCGCGCTGCTGGCGCTCGCTGACAATAACTTTGAGCACGCATTCGCCATAGTCGGTCGTCAGCCGCGCATAGCCGCCATCGACGATGGCGAACGTCGCGGCATCGTCCGGATGGATCTCGACGAAGGGCTCCGGAATATGCTGGCCGAGCCGCGGGCTGAGGCCCGTGCGCGTCATCGTGTGCCACTGATCGCGAACGCGGCCAGTGTTCAAACGTAGCGGGCGCTCGATCGACACCTGCGTGCGCAGCTCCGGCGCCTCCGGCGCGATGAAACGCGCACGCCGGTCATTGGCGTAGAATTGGCCATCGGCAAAGAAACGCGCCTGCGGCTTCGTGGTCCCCTCGCGCACCGGCCATTGCACCGGGGCCATGGTGTCGAAGGCCTCATCCGAGACCTTCATCAATCCGCCGATATCGAAATCGCGGTTGCCATTGTTCTCGAAGGCCGAAAGGGCCGCGTGCTCGCGAAAAATCTCGGCGGCCGATGTGTAGGCAAATGACGCGCCATAATCCAGGCGCTTGGCGACTTCACTCAGCGCCCACCAGTCCGGCCGTGCCTCGCCAGGGGCGCGCAGGAACGAGCGCTGCCGCGACACGCGGCGTTCGGAATTCGTCACCGTGCCGGACTTCTCGCCCCAAGCCAGCGCGGGCAGCAACACATGGGCTCCCGCGTTGACGGTATCGTTGGATCGCACATTCTCCGACACCACGAATAGATCGAGCTTGCTCAGCGCCGCGCGCACGGCATCGGCGTCCGGGAGCGACACCGCGGGATTGGTACCCATTACCCACAACGCCCGAATCTCGCCGCGGCCGATGGCTTCGAACATCTGCACGGCCTTGAGGCCTTCATGGGTGGCGATATGCGGCGCCTTCCAGAACCGGCGCACACGGTCGATATCGACAGGGGTGAAGCCCATATGGGCTGCAAGCTGGTTGGCGAGGCCGCCGACCTCGCGGCCGCCCATGGCATTCGGCTGACCGGTGAGCGAGAACGGTGACGCGCCGGGCTTACCGATGCGGCCAGTGGCCAGATGGCAGTTGAGGATCGCATTGACCTTGTCGGTGCCCTGCGCCGACTGGTTGACGCCCTGCGAATACAGCGTGACCACGCGCGGCGTCGCCTTGAACATCTGGAAGAAGGTCGCGACATCGATCTCGTCGAGTCCGGTCGCCTTTGCTGTCGCTGCCACACTGCCAGCGATGGTTCTGGCCCGCGCCAGCGCGTCGTCAAAGCCTGACGTATGCTCATCAATATAGCTGCGATCGAGCGCCCCGTTATCGGCAAGATAGGCGAACAGCCCGCTGAACAACGCGGTATCAGTGCCGGGCTTCAGGCCGAGAAACAGATCGTCATCGCCAACCGTGTCGGTGCGGCGTGGATCGATCACGACGATCCGTGCGCCCCGCGTCTGTTTGTTGGCCAGCATGCGCTGATACAGCACCGGATGGCACCACGCGGCATTGGAGCCGACCAGCACCAGCAGATCGGCCTGGTCGAGATCCTCGTAGCACCCCGGCACCGTATCGGCTCCGAACGCACGCTTGTGGCCAGCCACGGATGACGCCATGCAGAGCCGCGAATTGGTATCGACATTGGCACTGCCGAGAAAGCCCTTCATCAGTTTGTTGGCGACGTAGTAATCCTCGGTCAGCAACTGGCCGGAGAGATAGAACGCTACGGCACCGGGACCATGTTCGGCGACGACCTTCTGAAATCCCTCGGCGACATGATCCAGCGCATCGCCCCAGGCGACCTGCACCATCTCGCCATCGTCGCTGCGCATCATCGGATGCAGCAGGCGCTCATCGAGGCTCAGCGTTTCGCCGAGCGCCGATCCCTTCGAGCAGAGCCGGCCGAGATTGGCGGGATGCGCGGGATCACCCGCAATCGCTGCGCCGCCGTTGCCGTCCGGCGTCGCCAGCACGCCGCAACCGACGCCGCAGTAAGGGCATGTGGTGCGCGTGGCGTGCAAATGCGGATCGACCGCGTTCATCACGCCGCCTCCGCGCGGACGGCGAATGCGCGACCGAACATCATCTCGGCGCGGATATCGGAAATATCAGCGCCGCTGCGGATCAGCTCAAGATACCACAGCGCATCCTGCGTATCGCCGACCAGCACGGCGCCAGTGAGCGCGCCATCTGCGATCACCAGCTTCTTATAGGTACCGCGGCGGACATCGTTGAGCAGCAGCGTCTCGCTGCCTTCGCCCGCCATGAAATCTCCAGCGGAGAAAACGCTGACGCCGGAGACCTTGAGATTGGTAGAGAGCACGCTGCCCGTATAAGCAGCGGCTTTGCCCGCGAGATGGCGCGCCAACACCCTGGCCTGCTCATAGGCGGGTTCGACGAGGCCATAGCAGGTGCCGCGATGCTCGGCGCATTCGCCGAGTGCGAAGACGTTGTCGGTGCCGGTTGCCATCTGGTCGTTGACGACAATGCCGCGATTGACCGGGATTTCCGCTTCCTTGGCGAGCGACGTGTTGGGCCGGATACCGGCCGCAAAGATCACCGCATCCGCATCAAGCGTGCGGCCATCGGCCAGTTCGACGCTCTCGACACAATCGCTGCCATGAATACGCGCCGTATTGGCATTGAGCAAAATCCTGACGCCCTTCCGCTCGACCAGCGTTTTCAGGAGGTTCGCTGCAGGTGCATCGAGCTGGCGTTCCATCAGCCGGTCCATCAGATGGATCAGCGTGACGTCAGCGCCCGCCTTGGCGAGACCATAGGCAGCTTCGAGACCAAGCAGCCCGCCACCGACCACGACAACGCGCTTCCTCTGTGCAGCGAGTTCGAGCAGCAGGTCCACGTCGCGGCTGTCGCGGAACACATGCACGCCCTTGAGATCACCACCGGGCACCGGCAGCCGCAGTGCGGATGAACCGGTGGCGATGACCAGCTTTGAGAACGGCACACGCTTGCCGGTCGATGTCGTGACCTCGCGCGCGGCCATATCGATGGCGGTCGCCGTTGCGCCGTATTTCAGCGTGACGCCGCGGTCGCGCCACCAGGCAGCAGGCTTCAGCTCGATCTCCTGGGATGTCGCCTCACCGGCCAGCACCGACGACAGCAATACGCGATTGTAGGCGAGCCGCGGTTCGTCTCCGATGACGGCGATGGCGTATCGACCGAGCGCGCATTTCGCCAGCTCGTCCACGAGCCGAGCCGCTGCCATTCCGTTACCAATGATGACCAGCGGCTCGCTCACGTCATATCCTTACTCGGCCGCCTGCGCTGTGCCGTAGGCTTCAGAAATCATGTAGCCGGACAGCGTGCCATAGGCTGCGGTCCAGGCTGCCGCGAGTTCGGGCGTCCATGCGTCGCCGAGGCCCTTCTCCAGGGTCCACAGCAGCGCACCGCCGACGATCGGATAATGTTCGGCCTTTACGCCGTAGGCCACATGCTGCTTGGCGAGCGCGCTCGCTGCAGGCAATACGGTTTCGAGTCGCGTCAGGCCGGTGACGACGACGCCAAGCGTCGCCATCAATTTGCGACCCTGCTCCTTCATGTCGCCGCGAAACATCGGCTTCACTTGCGGGGCAACCTCGAAGAGACGGCCGTAGAATAATTCCGCAGCCACATCGGAAATCGGCGCGACTTTCTTGAAACTATCCTGAACCAGAGCGACGTCGGACGCATTCATGCTAACTCTCCTTGCAGTGGAAGGTGAGCTTGTGTGTCGCGCCGCGTGAGCAAATGTTCAGCGCGCGATAAAATGCGATGTGGTTCTAGTGATAGGCCGCAGAAATCATGCGCGCCGCCAGGAAATTGTAGACCTTGTGCCACGAGGCTTCGACCTCGGGCGTCCAGCGCTCGCCAAGCCCCTGCCCCAGACTCCAGAACAGCGCCTCGCCGACAGACTCGTAGTGCGCGGCTTCCACGCCATAATGCACATGGTCTTTCGCGAGCTTGCCGATCACCGACAACAGACCTGTGATGTTGTCGAGACTGCCGACGATCACCGCAAGCGTTGCGATGAACTTGTGCTTGAGCTGCGCCATGTCGCCGCGAAACAGCGGGCGCGTTTCCGGCAATGTCTCGAACAGCCGCGCATAAAACAGATCCACCATGACCGAAGAGTTCGGCCACATCTGATCGAATGACGATTGCACGCGCATGATTTCTTCGCGCGTCAGGCCTATCGAACGACTCATGATTTGCAGCTATCCGGAAAGTCTGAGCCGCATTCATTCGGTTTATCCTCGGAAGTCAAGAGGTAACAAGATGCTTACGCGGCTTCGACGAACTTGTGGCGCTCATACAGGAATTCGAGCACGCGCTTGCGGCAGTCGAGATAGACCGGGTTACTCGCCAGTTCGAGACGCTGACGCGGTCGTGCGAGCGGCACATCGAGCACTTCGCCGATGGTCGCTGATGGCCCGTTGGTCATCATCACGATGCGGTCCGACAGCAGCACGGCCTCGTCCACGTCATGGGTGATCATGACGATGGTGTTGCCGAGCTTCTGATGCAGCGCCATCACTGAGTCCTGCAGATGCGCGCGGGTCAGCGCGTCCAATGCACCGAACGGTTCGTCGAGCAGCAGCACCTTGGGCTCCATTGCGAGCGCACGGGCAATGCCGACGCGCTGCTTCATGCCGCCGGAGATTTCCGAGGGGCGCTTGTCCTTGGCATGCGTCATCTGCACGAGATTGAGATTGTGCATTGTCCATTCGTCGCGCTCAGCGCGGGACTTGGTCTTGGCAAACACCTTGTCCACGCCAAGACGGACGTTCTGATAAACCGTCAGCCACGGCAGCAGGCTGTGGTTCTGGAACACCACGGCGCGATCGGGGCCGGGCGAATTGACTTCGCGATCCTCAAGGATCACGCCGCCCATCGTTGCACGTGTCAGGCCGGCAATGATGTTGAGCATCGTCGACTTGCCACAACCCGAATGGCCGATGATCGAGATATACTCGCCCTTGCCGAGGCTAAGGTTGATGTCCTTCAGAACTTCGGAGGAGACCTTGCCGCGGGTGAACACCTTATCGACGTGGTCGAGCTTCAGATATGCCTTCATGATATCTCTCCTTAGCTGACCCAAATGTTAGCTGACTGAAGTGCCGTGAGTGACGAGCTTGCCCAGCCCCGCGATCAGGCGGTCGAGGACGAAGCCGACGATGCCGACATAAAACAGCGCCAGGATGATCTCGCTCATATGCGAGGAATTCCAGGCGTCCCAGATGAAGAACCCGATGCCGACGCCACCGATCAGCATTTCAGCCGCGATGATGGCGAGCCATGACAGGCCGATGCCGATGCGCAGACCGGTGAAAATATAGGGCGCAGCCGCCGGCAGCATGACCTTCCAGAAAAATTCCACCGGATTGAGCTGCACCACGGCGGCGACGTTGCGATAGTCCTGCGGAATATTCCGGATACCGACAGCCGTATTGATAATGATCGGCCAGATCGAGGTGATGAAGATCACGAAGATCGCCGACGGCTGACCGTCCCGGAAGGCCGCGAGCGCCAGCGGCAGCCAGGCCAGCGGCGGAATGGTACGCAACACCTGGAAGATCGGATCGAGGCCACGCATCGCCCAGACCGACTGGCCAACCAGTGTGCCGAGGCCGATGCCGACCACGGCAGCGAGCGAGTAGCCGTAAGCCACGCGCAGGAGACTCGCCGAGATATGCCAGAACAGCCCCTTGTCCAGACCGCCATTGTCGAAGAACGGATCGAAGATCAGTTCCTTGGTGTCCTTGTAGACCTTAGAGGGCGGCGGGAGCGTTGAGCCAGTGCGCCGGCACAAGAGCTCCCACATCACGCCGAGCAGGAGAACGACGATCAGCGGCGGGATCACCCGCGCCGCTGTCTCTTTCGCCATCTTGGCGTATCTGTCAAAACTTACCGGCTGCTTGGGAGACAGTGCGACGCTCGCCACCGGCGGCTTCGCCAGTGCCGTTGCCGGCTCCGTCTTGATAGCTTGCATGTTCATCGCACTGTCTCCGTCATTTCAGCTAGTCCGCATCGGTCCCAAACGTGTGTCTCAGGCTTCGACGCGCTTGATGGCGAGCGACTTGAGGTAGGCTGCCGGATTTTCGGGATCGAAGACCTTGCCGTCGAAGAAGGTCTCCTTGCCGCGCGAAGTCGAGGTCGGGATTTCGGCGGCAGCGACGCCCATGGTCTTCGCCGCGTCACGCCAGATATCCTCGCGGTTAACCTTGGCGATCAGCGCCTTCGAGTCGAAGCCGGGCTCATATTTGCCCCAGCGGATGTCCTCAGTCATGAACCAGAGGTCGTGGCTCTGGAACGGATAGGACGCGAAGTCCTTCCAGTACTTCATGATATGCGGCGAGTTCTCGACCACCTTGCCGGTGCCGTAGTCGAACTTGCCACGGGCGCGATCGAGGATGTCCTCGACCGGGCAGTTGATCCACTGCCGCTTGCCCATGATGGTGGCGAGCTCTTCCTTGTTCTCCATCTTGTCGGCCCACTGCTGGGCTTCCATGATGGCCATGGTGATGGCCTTCGCCGCCTTCGGATTCTTGTCGACCCAGGCCGCGCGCATGCCGAGCGACTTCTCCGGATGCTTGTTCCAGATCTCGCCGGTGTTCACCGCAGTGTAGCCGATCTTCTGGTGCACGAGCTGGCCGGGCCACGGCTCGCCGACGCAGAACGCGTCCATGGTGCCGACCTTCATATTCGCCACCATCTGCGGCGGCGGCACGGTGATGGTCTCAACATCCTTGTCGGGATCGATGCCGCCGGCAGCGAGCCAGTAGCGGATCCAGAGGTCATGGGTACCGCCCGGGAAGGTCATCGCCACCTTCACCGACTTGCCAGCGGCCTTCTTTTTCTCGAACGCGGCCTTCAGCGGCGCGACATCGAGACCGACCTTCAGATCGGCATATTCATTGCCGACCGAAATGCACTGCGCATCGAGATTGAGACGCGCGAGGATGTACATCGGCGTCGGCTGATTGTTCTGGGTGACCTTGCCGGACGAGATCAGGTAGGGCATCGGCGTCAGGATATGCGCGCCATCGATGCCGTTGCCTTCGGAGCCGAGCACCATATTGTCGCGCAGCGTGCCCCACGAGGCCTGCTTCGACACTTCCACATCGGGCATGCCGTATTTGGCGAACAGGCCCTTGTCCTTGGCAACGAACAGCGGACCGGCATCGCTTAGTGCGATGAAGCCGAGCTTGGCGCCTTTCACTTCGGGCCCGGCATCCTGCGCGAAAGCGCCGCCGGGGAAGTTCAGTCGGGCGGCCGCGAGCAAGGCAGCGGTTCCCGCGCCGGCTTTCAGAAGCTGACGGCGGCTGATCTTGCGGCCCGGCTTGTTGGTCTCTGACTTCGTCATGTGCTGCTGTCGTCCTTTCGCGCCTCGGATCGCCTGCACCGTCATTGGCCCCTCGTCACTGCGCACCTCGGTCGAAGGCGTACGGACATAGCGGCGCGTCTGGGGGAAGCCCCATGATGGCAATGCTGGCTGGTGATTGATTGTGACGGCTACAATGGCGTCGCTAAGAACTATTCAAAGTTCGTGCCAACCGCCGCCTGATGGAAATTTCGATAAATTGCAGTCACTTACCTAAAGGCAACAAGACCAGCGCGGAGAACCACGCGCATCGAAAATTTGCGGGACGCTCATTTATTGTGCGACGCACGCGGAATAGGCAGTGAATTGCGAGGTACTATTTTGCCGACTTCATCGGCATGCCGGCCCGTGGATCGGTGCTATCAACCGGGTCCAATTTCTAGCGAACGGACCGCTTCATGCCGACCATTCCGGTGATCACCGAACCTGCCCTCTCGTCGCTTCGAAAGGTAATCAGCACCCTGAAGGCAGCGACCGTCGTATCTGCGGCCGCGATCCTGTCTCAGGGCAAAAGCGACCTCGACGCGAACGCGGCGGCAGCATTCGGTCATTACGAGGATGTCTCGCGGCAACTTCATATGTTCCGAAAGAACGTCCTTGAAGACGCGCTGATACCCACCAAAGATAACACTGACACTGTGGATGTCGATATCGATGCTCTCGATCGCGCCGTCGACGATGTCGATCTACAGATCGCACAAACCAAAGGCGCACTCCACGCAGTCGTCGAGAGTTCTGATCGCAGCGGGCTCGAGGCCTTTGCCGAGCGCATCGGCGAACTCGGCCGCGCGCTGTTAGGCATGGTCACCCTCATCGCGCCATCGGCCGCACACGGCGACGCACCGTTCCTGTTCGATCAATTCTTCCTGGAGTCGCTGCAGGAACTCTCGCAACGCGACTGGAGCGCGACCTGACCGCAGATCGCAGATGGCTGGGATCGCTTACGCCTCGGCCTTTTCCGGCATCATCGGCTGCGGAACCGTGCCCTCGCCCGGCTTCATCCGGAAATTATAGGTCATCAGATGCCACGGCCCCGTGGCAGGCTGACCATCGGGCATGAAGGCATCGCTGCGGTTCTCGACGGTGGCGATCAGATCGTCCTTCACGCCGAACACCACATCGGAGTCGAGATATTCGTCGCCCTCGATGAAGACGTGGGTAATCAGCGGTTCATAGCCAGGAGCTGCGACGAGAAAGTGCACATGCGCCGGACGCATCGGATGGCGTCCCGTCTTCAGCACCAGATCGCCCACCGGTCCATCGGTCGGGATCGGATAGCTGCAGGGCAGAATGGTTCGGAAAAACAGCCGCCCATCGCCGTCGGTGATGATGCGCGCGCGCGACGACGGGCCCTGCGTGGCATAGCTGGCCTTCTGCGAGTCGTAGAATCCGTCATCATCGGCATGCCAGATATCGACCGGCACGCCGGCCAGCGGCTTGCCATCGAGATCGGTGACGCGGCTCTGCACGAACATGCGCTCACCCGTGAGGCCCGGAGAGATATCAGCGCCATGCGCCATGACGGGATGCTCGCCGACATAGAACGGTCCGAGCACCGTCGTCTGTGTGGCCCCCTCACGCTCCCTGTGGTTGACGGCATCGACCAGCATCGAGACGCCCAGCACGTCAGAGAGCAAAATGAACTCCTGCCGGATCGGCGTGCATTTCTGGCCCGTGCGGGTCAGGAAGTCGATCGCCACTTCCCATTCACCGAAGGTGAGATCGGTCCTGCGGACATAGTCGTGCAAAGACGTCACGAGTTCTTGCAGCAGGAATTTCGTGCGCGGATCGGGCGTCTTGTCGAAGCTCTGGATGACGGCCGCAGTGAGTTCAGTGTCATTGAATTGGGTCATAATTCCATCCTGAGCAACGCGACGCGATTGCATCTTTAACGATACACCAAACAGAGCTTCACGTAAGCTCGCCGCGCTACAAACCCATATGGACAACCGCTGATTTTCATCCATAGAAACGAGCCGCGTCCACACATCGGAGTGATGTTGCAATGCCGTCGTCCCAAAGCCTGAGCCCTTCGTCTGCGTCACCCGAACAGGTCGGCATGTCGACCACGGCACTGGCCCGCGTCGAAGCGCATCTCAAACAGCGCTATGTCGATGCCGGCCGCCTTCCCGGCACGCGCCTGCTGGTCTATCGCCGCGGCGAAATCGTGCACAGCACGGCACAGGGCTTTGCCGATGTGGAGCGCAAAGCCCCCGTCAAGGACGATACGATCTTCCGCATCTATTCGATGACCAAGCCGATCACGACAGTCGCCTTCATGATGCTGGTGGAGGAAGGACGTGTCGCGCTCGATGAACCCGTTCATAAATATATTCCCGAATGGGCAAATCTCGGCGTATTTCAGGCCGGCGTGACGGCACCATTCCTGACGAAGCCACCGGCCCGTCCGATGCAGATCGTCGACCTGCTGCGTCACACATCCGGACTCACTTACGGATTCCAGCAGCGCACCAATGTCGATGCCGCTTATCGTGCGCTCAAGATCGGCGAGGTTGAAAAATCCGGTACGCTGACGTCAATGATTTCAGATCTCGCCAAAATCCCTCTGGAGTTCTCGCCAGGCGACGCGTGGAATTATTCGGTCTCGACCGATGTGGTCGGCTATCTCATCGAGAAGATCGCCGGGAAACCGTTCGAACAATTTCTGCAGCAGCGCATCTTCAATCCGCTCGGCATGACTGATACCAGCTTCTTTGTGCCTTCCGACAAGGCGCATCGCTTCGCTGCCTGCTACGCAGCCGATGGCAAGGGCGGCCTCACTTTGCAGGACGATCCCGCGACGAGTTCATTCTTGTCCCCGCCCTCGATGATCTCCGGCGGCGGCGGCCTGTGTTCGACAACTGCTGACTATCTCACCTTCTGCCGCGCACTGCTCAATGGCGGCGCGCTTGGCGACGTGCGCTTGCTGTCCCCAAAGACCATCACATTGATGACCAGCAACCATCTCCCCGGCGGCCGCGATCTCACCGAAATGTCGAAGTCGATGTTTAGCGAAGCGAGCTATGCCGGCATCGGCTTCGGACTCGGATTTTCGGTGACGATGAATCCGGCCAAGACCATGATCCCCGGCAGCGCCGGTGAGTATGCATGGGGCGGCGCGGCGAGCACGGCATTCTGGATAGATCCGGCCGAACAGCTGATCGCAATCTTTATGACGCAGCTGTTGCCATCGAGCGCCTATCCGATCCGGCGCGAGCTGCGTACCATGATCTACTCCGCGATTACCGACAGCAATGTTTAGTAACGAACGGTATGATCAATATTGCTCAGTCGGTGCGCGCCACCAGGCACCGGTCGCGCTCAGCACGAATCAAATGAAATTCTCTCTCAGTGAGAATTTGGAATGAAACTTCCGGTGCGCATGGGACGTAGCAACAACCACCCACGGAATTGTGATATTACGTCGGTGCTACACAGGAGATCGTAAAGTGCGAAATTGCAGCTGGAAATCGCATGGAATGCTGCATGCCAGAGATTTGCAGCTTACGAATGCGAACGACTCTCAGTTATCCTGCGTGCGTCAGGCAAGTCACATGTGTATAGCATGATGACCAACTTGTACTTTCGCTTCCGCTGCAAGGCCCGTATCGATAGAAATTGAGTTCCGGTATTCGTTGGAAGTTTTGCAAGCAATGCGAAGTAGCAACAGAGTACCGCAAGGTTTTTTTGTACGATTGGATGACCCTCGCGATTACGTGTCGATCAATTCGAGTATCGCGACGATTTCAGCCATCCCAATCGTCATGACGATGTGTATAACAGAGATGCCTTTGAAAGTTAGCTTTAAGGGCTCTCGGGCTAAGAAGCTCTAACAAGAAAATAAAACCAAACTCCCTTATTCAAACAAACTGAATGGTGACGAATGAAGCAACGTAGCGCCGGCAAACCCGACATTGAGATGGGCAAGAGGATCCGTCTGCGTCGTGTTGAGCAGAAAATTTCGCAGGCGGATTTAGGCGAAAAGCTGGGCGTCAGCTTCCAGCAGGTTCAGAAGTACGAAAAGGGTGTCAATCGCGTTGGCGCTGCGCGTCTTCAGCAGATTGCCACGGCGCTCGATGTGCCGGTCACCTTCTTCTACGATGGCGATGGCAAGAGCCGCGAAGTGGAAAGCTTGCTGTTCCTCGATAGCGCTTTCAGCCTCCGCTTGCTTCGTGCTTACAGCCGCATCAAGAGCCAGACGGTCCAGCGCCAGATGGTCGTCCTGATGGAAGCGATCGCCGACGAAGAGAAGTAATCGTCGCATGGCCGCCGGAGCGACCCGGCCGCTGATCGGCTCGATTTCAATCCCCCTCAACACGAAAAGAACTCGCCGTAACCGCGGCGAGATTTTATACATCTGCACCTAGCGGTGGCACGGTTGTTGCTGGAATATTCGTGAACCTCAGGGGGAGCGAACCATGTCTACAGCTACGATTACCGCCGTCGAACCAATCCGCAAGCCTCTCTATCAGTCGCTCTTCGTGCAGGTGCTTGTCGCCCTGCTGCTCGGCATCGTCCTTGGCATCGCCGTGCCGGACTTCGCGGTCGGCCTGAAGGTCTTCAGCGACGCCTTCCTCAAACTCATCTCCATGATTGTGGCACCCATCGTGTTCTGTGTGGTGGTGCATGGCATTGCGGGTGCCGGCGACCTCAAGAAGGTCGGCAGGGTTGGGGTCAAGGCGCTGATCTATTTCGAGGCCATGACCACGCTGGCGCTCGTTGTCGGCCTAGTGCTGGCCTATCTGTTCGGCCCGGGCCACGGCATGAACATCAATCCGGCCTCGCTCGACGGCAAGGCACTCACGACGGTCGCAGACAACGCTCACAAGCTGCAGGGCGGCGGCATCGGTAGTTTCCTGCTCAACATCATTCCGACCACCTCGTTCGACGCTCTGGCGCGCAACGACGTCCTGCAGGTGCTGTTCTTCGCCATCCTGTTCGGCACCAGCCTGGCGCTGGTCGGTGGCGAGAAAGGCGAGCGGATTTCGAGCTTCATCGAAGCCGTATCGACCGTTCTATTCCGCGCCATGGGACTGATCGTTCGCCTCGCCCCGATCGGCGTGCTCGGCGCTGTCGCCTATACGGTCGGACGCTACGGTGTCGGATCGCTGAAGCAACTCGTCTCGCTGGTGGTGCTGTTCTATGTCTCGGTCGCGATCTTCGTCTTCGGCGTACTCGGCGGCGTGATGGCGCTGGCCGGGCTGAACATCATCAAATTCCTGAACTATCTGCGCGAGGAACTCACCATCGTGCTCGCCACCGCGTCATCGGATGCAGTGCTGCCCCAGGTCATGCGCAAACTCGAACGGCTCGGCGTCAAGGACAACGTGGTCGGCCTCGTGATCCCGACCGGATATTCGTTCAATCTCGACGCGTTCTCGATCTATCTGACGCTGGCCGTGGTGTTCATCGCGCAGGCCACGAATACACCGCTGTCCTTCGGCGACCTCATGCTGGTGCTCGGCGTCTCGCTGGTGACGTCGAAGGGCGCCCACGGCGTACCGGGCTCAGCGATCGTGATCCTTGCCGCGACGCTCAATGCCGTGCCGAGCATTCCCGCCATCGGTCTCGTGCTGGTGCTGTCGGTAGACTGGTTCATCGGCATGGCCCGCGCGCTCGGCAACCTGATCGGCAACTGCGTTGCCACCGTCGTGGTCGGCGCATGGGAAGGCGATCTCGACCATGCCAAGGCGAAGCGTGTGTTGGATGGTGAAGAGCTGGTGGATGTGACGGCTGGCTAATCGCGTCACCCGTCAAAAAAGAAGCGGCCCGAAGGCCGCTTCTCAACGTCAGAATGAATGCTTCAACCTTACGCCGGCGTGAGGATCGCGCGGCCGACCAGCTTGCCGTCTTTCAGATCGTTCAGCGCCGCATTGGCCTTTGCAAGCGGTATCGGGCTCGTCGGGATCGGCTGCACCTTCTTGGTGCGCACCAGCTCCAACAGTTCCTTGGTCTCGCGGAGATTGCCGACATAGCTGCCCTGGATGGTCAGCGCCTTCATGGCGATCAGCGGCAGCGCCCAGGTGGCGCCGCCACCGAACAGGCCGACCATGATCAGCTTGCCGCCCTTAGAGAGCACGTCGAAGCCGAGCTGCGTCGTTGACGGAGTGCCGACCAGATCGATCACCGACAGGATCGGCTGACCGGCAGCCTTGGCAAGCTGCTCAAGCGCGTCGGGCGCATTGCCGTCCACGGCCGCCAGAGCGCCGGCCTTGATCGCCGCTTCGCGCTTTCGCGCATCGATATCGACAACGATGGCGCCCTTGCCGCCCATCGCCTTCAACAGTTCAAGCGCCATCAGGCCGAGGCCACCGGCGCCGAAGATCACGATCGGATTGCCGAGATCGCTCTCGATCTTCTTCAGCGCACTATAGGTGGTAACGCCCGAGCAGGCATAAGGCGCGGCGATGACCGGATCCATGCCCTTGAGGTCGATCAAGTAGCGCGGATGCGGCACCAGAAGGTGATCGGAGTAACCACCGTCGCAATGTACGCCGAGGCAGCGCGGCGCGAGGCAGAGATTCTCATCACCGGCAAGACAGACCGCACATTTGCCGCAGCCGATCCATGGATAGGCCAATGCGATATCGCCAATCTTGACGCCGCCGGCTTCCTGCTGCGCATCCGGACCAAAGGCAATGACTTCGCCGACGGTCTCGTGACCCATGGTGCGCGGCAGCGTGATGCCGCGGTCCTTCAGCGACAGCTTCTTGCGGCCGTGGCCGAGTTCATAGCCACCTTCCCAGATGTGCAGGTCGCTGTGGCAGACGCCGGCAGCCTTCACGCGGATCAGCACCTGCGTGCCGGTCGGCTGCGGGGTCTGCTCGTCGACCTCGCCGAGCGGTTCGTTGAATTCGAGAACCTTGAAGCTCTTCATTATGTTTTCTCTCCCGGTTGAAGTTTCTTGTTATCCGCAGGATGGGTCGAGCGAAGCGAAACCCATCGCATAGAACCCGATCATGATGGGTTTCGCGACGACGCTCTACCCATCCTGCAGGGTCTCAGCCATGCGCTGCGCTTGCGCTCCTGATCGCTTCCCATACCTTGATGGGCGACAGCGGCGTATTGAGCTGCGTGATGCCCAGTGGTTGCAGCGCATCCAGCACGCCATTGACGATGCAGGGCGGACCACCGATCGCGCCGGATTCTCCGCAGCCCTTCGAGCCGATCGGGTTGGTGACGCAGGGTGCCGAACCATCCAATGTCACTGACAGAGGTGGCAGGTCACCCGCGCGCGGAATGCAGTAATCCTGATAGCTGGCGGTGATGAGCTGGCCATCCTCGTCGTAATGAACGTTCTCGAACAGCGCTTGGCCGATGCCCTGCGCCACGCCGCCGTGGATCTGGCCGGTCACCAGCATCGGATTCACCGCCACGCCGACATCGTCGACCGTGGTGTAGCGAACGACATTGGTGATGCCGGTCTCCGGATCGATCTCGACCTCGCAGATATGCGTTCCGTTCGGCCAGGTCGGGCCGTCCGCCACGCCGGTCGACTCGACGCTGAGCTGTTCGCCGTCTTCGGCTTTCGCGATCTCGAACAGGCCAACGCGCTTGTCGGTACCGACGACGGTGAGGAAACCTCCGGAATACTCGATGTCCTCCACCGAGGCTTCGAGCATGTTGGCCGCCTTCTCGCGCGCCTTGGCGATCATGTCGGCGGCCGACACCACCGCGGCAGTGCCGCCAACGAACAGCGAACGCGAACCGACACTGCCCATGCCGACGATGACGTCGGTATCGCCCTGGATCACATCGATCTTGTCGATGCCAATGCCAAGGGCTTCAGAGACGAGCTGCGAATAGGCGGTCTGCAGGCCCTGCCCCATCGCCATGGTGCCGGAATGCAGGATGACGCGGCCATTGGCCATGGCGCGCAGGCGAACCTTCTCCGTGGTGCCCGGACCGCCGGTCCATTCGATATAGCTGGTGAGCCCGCGGCCGTAGAGCAGACCCTTCTTCTTCGCCGCCTTCTTGCGCGCGGCGAAGCCGTCCCAATCCGACAGTTCGGTGGCACGGTCGAGCATGTGCGCGAAGGCGCCACTGTCATAGGTCTGGCCAACGGCGTTCTTATAGGGAAATTGCGTCGGCTTGATGTAGTTGACCTTGCGGATCGCGCGCGGGTCCATGCCCATCTGCCGTGCGGCGGCGTCCATCAAACGCTCGATGATGAAAACGGCTTCCGGACGCCCGGCACCACGATAGGCGCCCACGGGTGCGGTGTTCGTGATGACCGCCTTGATGTCGTAATGCACGTTCTGCAGGTCGTAGACGCCGGTCTGCACGAACGGCCCCAGCACCAGCGGAATGATGACAGCGGTGGCCGACATATAGGCACCGGTGCCGCCGATCGAACGGACGCGATAGGCCAAGATCCGACCCTTGGCATCGAGCGCGAGCTCTGCCGTCGAGGTCAGATCGCGGCCATGAGTCCCGCCGACGAATTCATCGGTGCGATCGCCGCGCCAGCGGATCGTCTTGTTGAGCTTCACAGCCACATAGGCGACGACACCGTCTTCGGGATACAGGCTCGTCTTCTGACCGAACCCGCCGCCGATATCGCCCACCACCACGCGGATCGATTCCTTCGGACGCTTGAGCACCGCGTCGGCAAGGATATCGCGGGTCGATGCCGGGGTCTGCGATTGCACGTACAGGGTCAGCTTGCCGGACTTCTTGTCGACTTCAGCGATGGTCGAGCGCGGCTCCATGGCCGATGGCACGAGACGTTGACTCACGATGTCCAGCGACACCGTATGCTTGGCAGCGGCAAAAGCAGCCTCCACCTTGGCAGGATCGCCATAGCTGGTGGCCGCGACAATATTGTCCGGTGCATCCGGCCAGACCACCGCCGCACCGGGCTTCATCGCCTCGACGGGATCGACCACCGCCGGCAGAACATCATAGCTGATGTCGATCGCCTCGGCCGCGAGCTGGGCAGCAGCGCGCGACGTAGCGACGATTGCCGCCACCGCTTCGCCAGCGAACCGCACGACTTCATGCGCGAGCAGCCGGCGCGGCGGAAAGGTCGCCGCCGAGCCGTCGGGACGCTTGAAGATCGGCAGCGTCGGCAGCGTGCCGACATCGTCGGCCACGAGATCCGCGCCGGTATAGATCGCCTCGACACCGGGCATCGCCTTGGCGGCGGCCACGTCAATCGCGGTGATCTTCGCATGGGCATGCGGCGAGCGCAGCAGATGCAGCCACAGCGCGCCGTCTTCCGGCTTGTCGTCGATGAATTTGCCCTGCCCGGTGAGAAGTCTTTGATCTTCAAGGCGCTTGGGAGAAAGACCGGCGCCGAAGCGCAGATTGCCGGGCAGAATGTTCATCAGACGTCCTTCAATGGCGAGCCTTACGGGCGGGCTGTATGGTTTCTAGCCCAGAAAGACCGCGTGAGCCAACAGGCCAGCCGCACAAGGCTGAGCGACAGAATGTGCATGAGCGCTGCTCGTTTGCGCGTCTGGCGGCAACGACATCGATCAGCCGACATCCCGCAAAACGGCCTCGATCACCTTGCGCTCGTCCGCGGTCAAAGCCGGCTGCGGGGCCACGGGGTCGCCGACCTCATAGCCCTGGATCGCGAGGCCCGTCTTGATGCAGGCGGCCAGATTATAGCGCGCGAAGGCCTCGTTGAGCCGCCACATCCGCCGCTGCAAGACCATGGCCTCGTCCCAGCGATGCGCCTTGCAGAGATTGTAGAGTTCGACGCTCTGCTTCGGCACGACGCAGGCCGGGCCCGCCATCCAGCCGACGCCGCCGATCAGCATGACGGCTGACGGAATATGCGCCGAGGCGGCGAACACTTTCAGTTTGTCGCCGCAGCGGTTGATGATCGACAACAGCCGGCCGGTATTGGTGGAGGCATCCTTGATATACTGGATGCGCGGATGCTCGGCGAGCCGCGCCACGACGTCGAGCGTCAGATCCGAACGCTGGAATTGCGGATTGGTGTAGATCACCACGGGAATATCGACGGCATCGGCGATGGCGCGGAAGTAGGATTCGATCTGCGCATCCTTGAGCGGGAAATACGCTTCGAGAATAGCCAGGATGCCGGTGGCGCCGAGCTTCTGATACGACTTCGCCTGCGCCACCGCATCGACCGTCGAGGTCGATGCCACGCCTGCCACCACCGGCACGCGCCCGCCTGCCGCATCGATCGTGGCCTGCACCACCGTCCTGCGCTGCTCGCGATTGAGATAGGCGAATTCGCCGGTCGAGCCGAGCGGCGTCAGACCATGCACGCCCGCGCCGATGAGATCGCCGCACAGGCGGCCCAGCACATCGGTGCGGATACGCCCCTCGTCGTCAGCAGGCGAGACGAGATAGGGAAACACGCCGTGGAAATCTGCCATCGCATCAGGCCTTCGGCTTAAAATTCTCGATCACGCGCAACAACACGCGCGCACCGACCTCGACATCCGCATCGTCCACATGCTCGGCAGGATTGTGGCTGATCCCGCCGCGACAGCGCACGAACAGCATCGCCACATCGGCAATATCGGTCATCGCCATGCCGTCATGGCCGGCCCCGCTCGGCAGCTCGAACGCGCGATAGCCCTCGGCAGTAATTGCATCGGCGATCTGCTTCTGCAGCCAGGGCGCACACGGCACCGTGCGATTCTCATGGGTGATGTTGATCTGCAGATCGAGCTTGCGCGCTTTGGCGATCGACTCGATCTCGCGCACCATGTCGGTGATGGCGAGCTTGCGATAGGAATCCTTTGGCGACCGGATATCCATGGTGAACGACACCAGACCCGGGATCACATTGGTCGCGCCCGGCATCGCGTTGATATAGCCGACGGTGCCGACAAGACCGCCGCGGTCCGACTGGCAGAACTCCTCGATCGCAACTATACATTCGGCGGCGCCCACCAGTGCATCGCGCCGCATCGCCATGGGTACCGTGCCGGCATGACCGGCCATGCCGTGCAATTCGACTGCGAGACGCGTCGCACCCGAAATGGCAGTCACGACCCCCACCGGCAGCTTCTGCGCTTCAAGCACGGGCCCCTGCTCGATATGCAATTCGAGATAGGCCAGCAATTCGCCGGGCGCGCGCGCTGCGGCGCCGACGTGATCGGGATCGAGGCCGAAGGTGATCATCGCCTCGCGCATCGAGATACCCGTTTTGTCGCGGCCGCCGAGCACGCTATCGACAAAAGTCCCGGCCACCGCACGGCTGCCGAGCAGCGTCGAGGCGAAGCGCACGCCCTCCTCATCGGCAAAGGCGGCGATCTCGACGGCGAATGGCAGGCGCGCGCCACGGCGATTGAGATCACCGACGCAGGAAATTGCCGTGATGACCCCGAGCGGTCCGTCCCAGCGGCCGGCATCGCGCACGGTGTCGTAATGGGAGCCGAGCATCAGGCACGGCAGACCGGGCCGGTCGCCTTCATAGCGTCCGCAGACATTGCCGATCGCATCGATACGCGCCCGCATGCCGGCTGCCTGCATCCAGCCGATGATCAGTTCGGCGGCAGCACGATGTTCCGGTGTAAGGAATATTCGCGTGATGTTGTCCGGCGCTTCCGAAATAGCAGCCAGCGCGTTGATGCGTTCGACGATCTCGCCGCCGAGCAATTGGCCGGAAGCTCCGACGACTTTCTCTTCCATCGCAATCATGCTTCTTTAACTTGGGCTGCAGGCCCGGATGCCGGTTGAAACATCCGTTCGACAAATCCTAATGCGGTTGGGAGGCCATGGCGAATCCCGCCGCGAGGCCGCCGGGACCTGCAGGTTAGACGGTCAGGTGACAGGAGCAACCATGAGCGAACCAGACCAGGCGGACCGCCACGAGGCGTTTCTCAGATTGTCGTTCGATGCCGCCCGGCGCGCTATGGAGTCCGGCAACCATCCATTCGGCGCGATCCTGGTCGATGCGCACGGCAAGGTTCTGATGGAAGCCGGTAACGCCTTCATGCCCTCTCATGACGGCACCGCCCATGCAGAGCGGCTGCTGTGCAGCGAAGCCTCGATTGCCTATGACGAGACCGAGCTGAAGACCTTCACGCTGTATTCGTCGGCAGAACCCTGCGCCATGTGCGCCGGCGCGATCTATTGGGTTGGCATTGGACGGCTGGTTTATGGGCTCGGCGAAGCAAGACTCAAGGCGATCACCGGCGACCATCCGGAAAATCCCACACTGGATCTGCCTTGCCGCGACGTGTTTGCAGCAGGACAGAAGAACATCGAGGTCGTCGGACCACTGCTGGAAGACGAGGCAGCTGCGCAACACGAAAATTTCTGGGCACAACAGGGCTAGTCATGTCGACATGAAAACGACGCCGCGATTCACGCAGCGTCGTTTTCGTATTGATGTCAGCTCAGATCAAAACTTGACGGTGACGCCGGAATAGAGCGAGTCCTCGCGGCACGATCCCGGCGCAAACGTGGTGCACGGCAGGCTGGCATTCTCATCCAAGCCGAACTTGTTCCGCCAGAGCCGATAGGCCACCCACACGTCGACATTGTGGGTGTATTTCGGTCCCCAGATCGCCTTGCTGGCGTCGAAGGTCAGACGGATCGGTTCGGCGTTGATCTCCATCTTGGTTGCCGTGCCGATGATCTGGCCGTTCTCCGAACCTTTCGGCCCGTAGAAGCCGGCCCGGCCGCTGATCGCGAAATAGTCCATGCTCGGGGGCAGGAAGCCGAGATCCATGTAGTAGTTGAGTTCGACGGCCCAGGTCGGGTTGAACTGGCGGTTGCCGTCGATGTTACAGGAGACGCCGGGAATCTGGCCGGGAGCGCCGGCATAGCCGCACTGCGTGAACGTGCTGCGATTGGCGAATTCGTAGTAGAACAACGGATTGACGTTGAAGAAGCCCTTGTAAGGCAGGTCGAAAGCGAATTGCAGACCGGTCACGACGTCGCGCTTGGATGCGGAGAAGAACCGGTTTTCAGTGCTGCCATCCGCACCGATGACGAACGACACGTTGCGCAGCGGGCCCATCGAGAAGGCCTTGGTGTTGAAGACCTCGTTGAAGCCGATCGTGCTACGGATGAGGCCGTAGATTTCTGTTGCGCCTTCGCAGCCCGTGATCGGACGCAGCGGATCGGCGCAGGGATTCGCCGGGCTGCTCTTGCCCGCCTTTTCGAGGCCGATGTTGAAGAAGTTGGTACCGTAGGTCCACACGTCGAAGTGCGTGAAGGCGAAGACCTGCTTCGTGGTCTTGGCGGTGACGCCGGGATCGACCGCTCCCCACTGATAGGCATAGGTGAAACGGTTATCGATCAGCAGGAAGAACGGCAGATCCGGGATCGGCTTTGCCTTGACCGGCATGGCCGCCATGTCGGCGGCGCCTGCCGAGCCTGTCGGCACCATGGCTGTTAGCGACAGCAACGTCGCGGCTGCAATTGCGCGGAAACGATTGGCCATTGGAATTACCCCCACCTGTTGACAATGATTGCGTGCCTCTCGCGAGAGAGTTGTTGCAATCAGTCCGGGTGAGAAGCCTCAACTTTTTCCAATAGTTGCCACGGATTTCATCAGGGATGCCCAGTGAAATCAGTATTTTATGCTTGAAGCATCGTGTTTTCGGGATGGTGAAATGACACCATGCGAGCGCGTGTAAGACACGCGCTTAGAGACTGTAAAGATTGGTATTTTGCGACGTTCTGTCGCAGGTTTCCGAACGAAGCTCCGATGGTGAATTCACACTGTGATTTCGTGTTTGCACCGCAAGAAAATCACTGCCCAACTTCTCAACACACGAGAAAATCCGGATCTCGAATTCGTTGCACATGTACCAGAACTGCAACACTTCAGACCAAGTATACAATGCGAAAGTCGAATAAACGTCATTCAATCAATGAAAAGCCCGAGCCTCACGCGATTGCGTAGACAGGAATCGCCCAAGAAAGCGATCCAGTCCAAAAATAAGGCAGACGCTGGCGCTTATTCGAGATTTACGCTGCATTCCAATCCGGCACACACTTGCCGCAAACCTCCTTTTCACGCGTGAGTAGCGAATGTTGGATTCGGGATCGGGACACGCGCGTTCGGGGGCGGCGCTGCTGCAGACCATCGGTCTGACCAAGCGCTATGGCAGTTTCCTCGCCAATGACGCCATCGACATCGCGATCCGTCCGCAGGAAATTCACGCGCTGCTCGGCGAGAACGGCGCCGGCAAATCCACACTCGTCAAAACCATTTACGGCCTGATCCAGCCGAGCGAAGGCGAGATGCTGTGGCAGGGCGAGAAGATGGTGCTCGCCGGCCCGCATGATGCGCGCGCGCGCGGCATCGGCATGGTGTTCCAGCATTTCTCGCTGTTCGACAATCTCACTGTCGCCGAGAACGTTGCGCTCGGTCTCGACGGCAAGGAATCCTTCAAAGCGATGTCGGCGCGGCTCGAACAGGTGTCGCAGCAATATGGCTTGCCGCTCGATCCCAAGCGCGAGGTCTGGCAACTCTCGGTCGGCGAACGTCAGCGCATCGAGATCGTGCGCGTGCTGATGCAGAATCCGAAATTCCTGATCCTCGACGAGCCCACCGCCGTGCTGACGCCGCAGGAGGCTGATCAGCTCTTCGTCGTGCTGGAGCGCCTGAAGTCGGAAGGCCGCGCGATCCTTTACATCAGCCACAAGCTCGACGAGGTGAAGCGGCTCTGCGACACCGCCACCATCCTGCGCGGCGGCAAGAAGATCTCGACCTGCCTGCCGCGCGAAGAAACTGCCGCGTCGCTAGCGCGCATGATGGTCGGCACCGAGATCAAGCAGGTGAAAGCCGCCGCCAACAGGCAAACCACCGTGCCGCGGCTCGTGGTCAACGATCTCAGCCTCGCGCCCGACGAACCACATGGCGTGCATCTGAAAAACATCTCGCTGGAGCTGAAGGGCGGCGAGATCCTGGGGATCGCCGGCGTCGCTGGCAACGGCCAGGACGAGTTCTTCGCGGCGCTCTCCGGCGAGCGTCTCGCCAAGGATCCCGGCACCATCGTCATCGACGGTCACGCCGCCGGACATCTGTCGATCACCGCGCGCCGCAAGCTCGGCGCGGCCTTCGTGCCCGAGGAACGCCTCGGTCACGGCACCGCGCCGCGCATGAGATTGTCGGAAAACGCGCTGCTCACCGGCCATGCCGCGTCAGGCATGGTGCAGAACGGTTTCATCAATACGGCGGCGACGCTCGCGACCGTCGACCGCGCCACCGCGAGTTTCGACGTCCGCAAGGCCAAACGCGATCCGGAAGCCGCCAGCCTTTCCGGCGGCAACCTGCAGAAATTCATCGTCGGCCGCGAGATCCTGCGCAACCCCATCGTGCTCGTGGTCAGCCAGCCGACATGGGGCGTCGATGCCGGCGCTGCCGCCGTCATCCGTCAGGCGCTGCTCGATCTTGCAGCGGCAGGTGCGGCCATCCTCGTTACCAGCCAGGACCTTGACGAACTCGCTGACATTGCCGACCGCATCGCTGTGATGTTCCACGGTCGTCTGTCCGAGCCGTTAATGACGGCGGATGCCGACAGGGAAACGCTGGGCTTGCTGATGGGCGGCAGCGCACTCACGCCAAAGGACGTGCCCGATGCAGTTGGTGCTTGAGAAGCGCGCGGAGCGATCGACCATCATCGCGCTGGTATCGCCTGTTATCGCCATCGGGCTGACCATCGTGACCATGAGCATCCTGTTCATGATCATCGGCAAGAATCCGATCGCCGCGCTCAACGTCTATTTCATCACGCCGCTGACCGACGCCTATTCGCTGCAGGAGCTTGCGGTGAAGGCGGCGCCGCTGGTGATGATCGCCATTGGCCTGTCGCTTTGTTACCTCGCCAATGTCTGGAATATCGGCGCGGAGGGACAGTTCCTCGTCGGTGCCGTGGCGGGCAGTTGGCTTGCGGTGAAGACCAACGGCACCGATGCCGGCGTCTGGGTCTTGCCGGCGATGCTGCTGCTCGGTGCCATCGCGGGCGCGCTCTATGCGTTGATCCCGGCCTTCTGCAAGGTGCGCTTCGGCGCCAGCGAAATTCTGGTCAGTCTGATGCTGGTCTATGTGGCCGACCTGCTGCTGGATTATCTCGTCCGCGGCCCATGGCGCGATCCCAAAGGGTTCAACTTCCCGACCACGGCCGAATTCGATCCGGTCGCCACCGTGCCCCTGCTGTTCGAGGGTGGACGGCTGCATCTCGGCGCGGTCATCGCACTGGTGATCGTTATTGCCGCTGCTGTCCTGCTCGGCCGCACTATCAAGGGTTTTGAAATTCGTGTGGTTGGCGCAGCGCCCCGCGCGGCGCGCTTCGGCGGCTTCTCGTCGAACCAGCTGGTGCTGCTGACTTTCGCGATATCCGGCGCGCTGGCCGGCCTCGCGGGGATCATCGAGGTCGCCGGCCCCGTCGGTCATCTGCAGCCCGGCATCTCGCCCGGCTATGGTTTCACGGCGATCATCGTTGCATTTCTCGGACGGCTCAACCCGGTTGGAATACTAATTGCAGGGCTTTTCCTGGCGCTGACATTTATCGGCGGGGAGCAAGCGCAGATCGCCATGAAGATCCCACTCGATATCACCAAGGTGTTTCAGGGCATCCTGCTGTTCTATGTGCTCGCCTGCGACAGCCTGATCCTGTACCGGATCAAGCTCATCATGCCGCAGCGGAAGGTCGCCGATGGAGCTGCTTGAAGCCATCATCCTTGCCGTACTCGCGGCGTCGACACCGCTGCTGCTCGCCGCCTCCGGCGAGCTACTGGTGGAGCGCGCCGGCGTGCTCAATCTCGGCGTCGAAGGCATGATGATCGTCGGTGCCGCCTGCGGCTTTGCCGGCGCCTGGGCCACCGGCTCGACATTCATCGGAGCGCTGTGCGGCATTCTCGCCGGCGTCGCGCTATCGCTGGTGTTTGCACTGATGACGCTCGGCCTCGCCGTCAATCAGGTCGCCACGGGTCTCGCGCTCACAATCCTGGGCATCGGCGTCTCCGGCCTGATCGGCGCCGGCTTCGTCGGTGAGCGTATCGCCACCGCGCCGCGGCTGTACATTCCCGGCCTGACCACGCTCCCCTTCGTCGGCAAGATCCTGTTCGGCGAGGATGGCTTCGTCTATGTCTCGATCGCGCTGATCGTCGCGATCTCGTACTTCCTCTATCGCACCCGGGCGGGGCTGGTCCTTCGCGCCATCGGCGACAATCACGTCTCCGCCCATGCGCTCGGTTATCCCGTGCTCAAGATCCGCATGTTCGCCGTGATGTTCGGCGGCGGCTGCGCAGGCCTCGCCGGCGCCTATCTGCCGCTGGCCTATACGCCCTTCTTCGTCCCCGGCATGACCGCCGGGCGCGGCTGGATCGCGCTGGCGCTGGTGGTATTCGCCTCATGGCTGCCGGGGCGCCTCGTGATCGGCGCCTATCTGTTCGGCGCGGTCTCGATCTTGCAACTGCATGCGCAAGGCTGGGGCGTCGGCGTGCCCTCGCAACTAATGTCCGCACTGCCCTATCTCGCAACCGTCGTCGTGCTGGTGCTGATCTCGCGCACCCGCAGCGGCGGCTCCACGGCGCCGGCCGCATTGGGCACGGTATTCGTGCCCGACCGCTAAAGACATTCTCGCAAGACTATCTCGCAAACAGGAGACGCGTATGAACAGGAAAGCACTTGCAGCCGCCGCCCTACTGCTGGCCACCGGCCTCGGATTGGGTGCAGCCGTCGCCGCCGACAAGCTGAAGGTCGGCTTCGTCTATATCGGCCCGGTCGGCGATTTCGGCTGGACCTATCAGCACGAAGTCGGCCGCCAGATGATCGTCAAGGAATTCGGCGACAAGATCGAGACCACCTATCTCGAAAACGTCAGCGAAGGCCCGGACTCCGAGCGCTCCATCGAACAGCTCGCGCGCGCCGGCAATCAGCTCATCTTCACCACGTCGTTCGGCTATATGGATCCGACGCTGAAGGTCGCCAAGCGCAATCCCAAGGTGATGTTCGAACACGCCACCGGCTTCAAGCGCGACAAGAACATGTCGAGCTATTCCGGCCGCTTCTTCGAAGGCCGCTACATCCAGGGCCTGATCGCCGCCAAGATGTCGAAGAAGGGCGTGCTGGGTTACATCGGCTCGTTCCCGATTCCGGAAGTTATCTCGGGCATCAATGCGACCATGCTCGCGGCGCAGAAGATCAATCCGGACATCAAGATCAAGATCATCTGGGTCAACACCTGGTTCGATCCCGGCAAGGAAGCCGATGCCGCCAAGGCGCTGCTCGATCAGGGCGCCGACGTGATCATGCAGCACACCGACAGCCCGGCCGCGATGCAGGTCGCCTCCGAGCGTGGCGCGCTCGCCTTCGGCCAGGACTCGGACATGATCAAGTTCGGTCCGAAGACGCAGCTCACTGCGGTCACCAACAACTGGGGCCCGTATTATGTCGAACGCGTCAAGGCGGCCCTCGATGGCACCTGGAAGTCGGAAGACACCTGGGCGGGCCTGAAGGAGAAGATGGTCGTGATGGCGCCCTATACCAACATGCCGGATGACGTGAAGAAGATGGCGATGGACACCGAAGCCGCCATCATCGCCGGCACGCTGAAGCCGTTCAAATGCCCGATCTTGGGACAGGACGGCAAGGAAGTGGAATGCAAGGGCGGCGACGCGCTGGACCCCGGCCAGGTGCTCGGCATGAACTTCTATGTGAAGGGTATCGACGACAAGATTCCGGGGAAGTAAGTCACTCCGTCATGGCCGGGCTTGTCCCGGCCATCCACGTCTCTCTGGCCTGGAAGTTAAAGACGTGGATGCCCGGCACATCTAGCGAAGCTCGCTTCGCGCTGGCCGGGCATGACGACTGAGGGTGATCTACCCCACCTGCATCGCCCGCGCCGCCGCGCTGTGCCGCCGGATCAGATCGCCGACATCCAGCCCCGGGATCGCGCCGTCGATCACGCGCCATGCGCCGCCCACCATCACGCGGTCCGCACGATGCGCGCCGCACAGCACGAGTGCCGCCAGGGGATCGCCATGGCCGGAGAAGCGCAGCTCGTCGAGCTTGAACAGCGCCAGATCCGCCATTTTGCCGACCGCGATCTCACCCAGCTCCGGCCGCCCCACACAAGCCGCCGAGCCCTTGGTCGCCCAGCGCAGCGCGTCCTTGTGGCTGACGCGTCCGACGCCATAGCGCGCCCGCTGCAGCAGAAATGCCGCGCGTACTTCCTGCATCAAATTCGATCCATCATTCGATGCCGAACCATCGACACCGAGGCCGATACCGACGCCCGCGTCTTCCATTTCGCAGACCGGACAGCAGCCAGAGGCCAATAGCTGATTGCTGCAGGAGCAATGACTGATGGTGGTGCCTGCCTTGCCGAGCCGCAGCATTTCGCCCGCGTTGAAGTGGATGCCATGCGCCAGCCATGTGCGTTTGTTCAGCCAGCCGGTCTGCTCCAGATAATCCAGCGGACGGCAGCCATAGATCTCCTCGCAATAGCGGTTCTCGTCCTCGGTCTCGCCAAGATGCGTATGCAGCCGGACATCGAGCTTGTCCGCAAGCGCCGCGGTGCTTGCCATCAGCGACGTCGTTACCGAGAAAGGCGAGCACGGCGCCAGCGCGATCTGCACCATGGCGTCTTCGCCGCGCTGATGGAATGTCGCCACCACGCGCTCGCTATCAGCCAGGATCGTGTCTTCGTCCTGCACCACACTGTCCGGGGGCAGACCGCCGTCTTTCACAGAGCGGTTCATCGATCCCCGCGTCAGCAGCACGCGCATGCCGAGCCGCTGCGCCACCGCGACTTCGATATCGACGGACGCTTCGAGGCCGGCAGGAAACACATAGTGGTGATCGGTGGTCGTCGTGCAGCCCGACAGCAACAATTCCGCCATCGCCACGCTGACACCGAGATGGAGATTCTCGGGCGTCAGCCGCGCCCAGACCGGATAGAGCGCCTGCAGCCAGGGAAACAGCTCGCGATCCAGCGCCGCTGGCAAGGCGCGCGTGAGCGTCTGATAGAAATGATGGTGCGTATTGATCAGCCCCGGCAGCACCACATGGGTGCTGGCATCATAAGTTGCGATATCCACCGTGGCCGGCTGGCCGCCGGCCGGCACCAGTTCGACAATCCGGCCATTCCTGACGACAATGCCGCGCTCGGCGCCTTCGGCAAAAATGCCGAGGGGGTCCTTGATCCATGTGGCCTGCGTTTCCGACATGGCTCATCTCCTTCGGTCATGGACCCGACCTTGCAATTCAGGGACCAGCCACGAATACTTCAATTTGTTCTGCAATTGTCGGCGACTTGGCGTCGGTCTTGCAAGGTTCACAATGATACTTCAAGGGGTCATTGCCGAGTGAAAGCATAACCGCCCTATGGATTTGAATACGGTCACGTCCGTTGCCCGCCCCACGACGCGGGAACAGCTACCGACATGGACTGCCGGGGATGCATGGCTCGCCGGGGGCACCTGGCTTTTCTCCGAACCACAGACCCATCTGACGCGGCTGATCGACCTCACCGATCTCAAATGGCCGGCCCTCACCGTCACCGACAAGGAATTACAGATCGCTGCGACCTGCACAGTGGCACAGCTCGACGCGCTGGCCTGCCCGCCCGACTGGATCGCATCGCCGCTCATCAATCAATGTTGCCGCGCCTTCCTCGCCTCCTTCAAGATCTGGAAGACGGCAACGGTCGGCGGCAATCTCTGCATGTCGCTGCCGGCGGGCCCGATGATCGCGCTCACCGCCGCGCTCGATGGCATCTGCACGATCTGGAAGGCCGATGGCAGCGTAGACACGATCGACGCGGTGAACTTCGTCACCGGCGATCAGCACAATGTGCTGATGCCGGGTGATCTCCTGCGCAGCATTGCCATTCCGCTTGCAGCCTTCAAACGACGCTCTGCGTTCCGGCAGATCTCGCTGACGCCGGTCGGGCGATCTGCTGCGCTGCTGATAGGAAGCCTTGATGAGGATGGCTTGCGGCTGACGATCACGGCTTCGACGAAGCGTCCTGTTCGTATCGCGCTCCCAACACTTCCCGATACCGACACGCTCGAAGAAGCGATCCTCGACCGGATTCCGGACAACCTCTATCACGATGACGTTCACGGCAAGCCGGCCTGGCGCAAGCAAATGACATTGCGGCTCGCGGAAGAAATCCGTGCCGAACTGCAGGGCTTCAGGCCATGAGCTTCGAGATCAACGGCCACAGCTTTTCGCAGCAGCCGCAAGCCGGCCAATGCCTGCGCACCTTCCTGCGCGAACTCGGCCATTTCGGCGTCAAGAAAGGCTGCGATGCCGGCGACTGCGGTGCCTGCACCGTGTTGCTCGATGGCGAGCCTGTACATAGCTGTATCATCCCGGCATTTCGCGCCGCAGGTCATGCCGTCACCACCATCGAAGGTCTCGCGTCGGAAGGCGGCATCCATCCGATGCAGCAGGCGTTCCTGGACGCACAGGGATTCCAGTGCGGCTTCTGCACATCCGGCATGATCGTGACCTGCGCGTCGCTCAATCAGTCACAGCGCGCCGATCTCGGAGCGTCGTTGAAGGGAAATCTGTGTCGCTGCACAGGCTATCGCACGATAGAGGACGCACTCGACGGCAAGTCCAATGTGCAAGACGCCGAGCCCGGCACCGCCTTCGGCCGCAGCCTGCCCGCGCCCGCTGGTCCCCAGGTGGTGACGGGCAAGGCGCGCTACACATTTGACGTCGCCATGGACGGCCTGCTGCATATCAAGATGCTGCGCTCGCCGCATCCGCATGCCCGCATCGTGTCGATCGATGCATCAGCCGCGCAGGCGATGCCGGGCGTGCATGCGGTCCTGACCCATGCGGATACTCCGGCCACGTTGTTCTCAACGGCGCGCCACGAGATCGATGCAATGGATCCCGAGGATACACGGATCCTCGACGACACCGTGCGCTTCATCGGCCAAAAAGTCGCCGCCGTGGTTGCGGACAGCGAAGCGATCGCGGAGGAAGCCTGCCGCCGCATCGACATTGTCTATGACATCCTGCCCGCGGTGTTCGATCCCGCAGCCGCCATTGCGCCCGGTGCGCCGGTCATTCACCCCGACAAGACGCCGATCCATCGCGTCAGCGATGCGGCACGCAACGTCATCGCCGAAACACACGGCGAATTCGGCGATGTCGCGGCAGCGCTGGCCTCGTCGGCCGTCACCTATGAAGGCACATTCACCACGCAACGCGTGCAGCACGGCCATCTCGAGACCCATGGCGGCATGGCCTGGCTCGATGCAGACGGCATCCTCAATATTCGCTCGAGCACGCAGACGCCGTTCCTGACACGCCGCGCACTGGCTCAATTGTATGACCTTCCCTCTGACAAGGTCCGCGTGTTCTGCGAACGCGTCGGCGGCGGGTTCGGCGGCAAGCAGGAAATGTTCGTCGAGGACATTCTCGCGCTGGCCGCACTCAAGACCGGCCGCCCGGTGAAATGGGAACTGACCCGCGAGGAGCAATTCATCGCCACATCGACGCGGCATCCGATGCGCGTCACGGTCAAGGCCGGTGCCGACAAGTACGGCAAGCTCACCGCGCTGCAGCTCGACGTGCTCTCCAACACCGGCGCCTATGGCAATCATGCGGGCCCGGTGCTGTTTCACGCCTGCGGTGAATCACTCGGCGTCTATAACTGCGCCAACAAGAAGGTCGATGCCGTGGTCGCCTATACCAACACGGTGCCGGCAGGCGCGTTTCGCGGCTACGGCCTGCCGCAAACGCTGTTCGCGGTGGAAGCCGCCATCGACGATCTCGCGAAGCAGCTCGGCATCAGCCCGTATGATTTCCGCCGGTACAACGTCATCAAGCCCGGCGATGCCATGCTGTCGCCCGCCGGCACGCACTACGACGATGTGCTGATCGGAAGTTACGGCCTCGACCAGTGCCTCGACCTCGTCGAGCGCGCGATGCAAGTCGAGACAAAACACGACCTCGATGACGACTGGCTGATCGGCGACGGCATCGCGCTCACCATGATCGACACCGTGCCGCCGCAGGGCCACATCGCCGAAGTCGTCATCGCCAAACGTGACGACGGCGACTACGATCTCACGGTCGGCACCGCCGAATTCGGCAATGGCACCGCGACGGTGCATCGGCAGATCGCGGCCACCACGCTCGGCTGCAGCGTCGAGCAGATTCATTTGCGCCAGTCCGATACGCGGAACGGCGGCCACGACACCGGCGCCTATGGCAGCGCCGGCACATTCGTCGCTGGCAAAGCCACCCAAGACGCCGCGCAAAAACTGATGGAGGCGATGAAGGCGGACAGCAACGCACGAAGCGCCACTGGAACTTCGGGCGGCACCCCCCGTTCGGTCGCCTTCAACGTCCAGGGATTTCGCGTGGCGGTGAACAAGGGGACCGGCGCGATCAAGGTTCTCAAGAGCGTGCAGGCTGCGGACGCTGGCGCCGTCGCCAATCCGATGCAACTCCGCGGCCAGATCGAAGGCGGCGTCGCGCAGTCATTGGGAGCCACGCTCTATGAAGAGATGGTGATCGACGACCGCGGCCGCGTCGTCAATCCGAAATTCCGCGACTATCATCTGCCATCCTTCGCCGATCTGCCGCGCACCGACGTGCATTTCGCCGACACCTATGATGCGATCGGGCCATTGGGTGCGAAGTCGATGAGCGAAAGCCCGTATAATCCCGTTGCGGCCGCCATGGGCAACGCGCTGTTCGACGCCACGGGCATCCGGTTTACGCAGGTGCCGTTCAAACCGGATCGGATTTTTCCGGAGTTGCAGAAGAAGTTTGGGAAGGCATGAGAGCAAAACGCCGATCTTAACCTCTCCCCGCTCTGCGCGGGGAGAGGTCGCCGCGTCTTCGCGGCGGGTGAGGGGCCGGGCATACGGCTAAACCTGCCGACAACCTCTGAGGTCGATCGGCTGCATCAACCTCCAATAGCCGAATTGAATGTTATCCGATCCGCTAGCGTGAGTTTGCCGCAGCATCGCGCCTTGCCCCTCACCCGGATCGCAAGGGCGATCCGACCTCTCCCCGCAAAGGGCGGGGAGAGGTTAAGAACGGCGCTCTTGTCTTCGCCGCGAACTACCCCCGCCCCACCGTGCATTCGATCTGCCCGTGTGGCTCGTCCGTTGGCAGGAACACGTCGTTGTTATTGTCGAGACCGAACGCCGAGAGATTCATCAGGATGTAGTGGATGTTCGGACAGGCCATGCTGATCTCGGAAATCTCCGGCACGGCGGCCAGGACCTTCTCGCCCATACGATACAGGCTGTTCTGCACGCTCGGACTATAGGTCGTCGCGAATTCCTTCAGCAGCGTGTCCAGAATTGTCTTGTTGGTCGCGGGATAGCTCGCAGGCTTGCCGGACCACTTCCACGACGCGACCATCGATGTCGCGCAGATACGGTCGCTGGTCGGCTGGATCGTCGAATATTTGTCGGTGTAGTAATTCTCCCAGCCGGATTGCGTCGACTTCATGAAGGTGAAGTTGTCGAGGCCTGAGCTCATGGTCATGCCGTCGCGCGTCGCATGGATCTCGACGGTCGGCTTGCCGTTGCTGTCGAGCAGGAATGCGTGCGGGTGTAGTTCGCCGTCGACAGCCAGCCGGGCCCACTTGGTCTCATGCGCAGTGATGCTGACGGAACTCGCCTGCGGATACAGGTCGAGATAGCGTTTCGCCAATGCCTGGCAGAACTCTTCGGTCGACAGCGCAGTATTCTCCCGCGCCACCACATTGACGATGTTCTTGATCGTGTCCGTGGATGTCGAGGTGGAGTTGTCGGCGTCGGTATAGGCGCGGCCGAAATCGCCTTCCAGCATCGCCTTGATGCTGAGCTGACTGGCATCCTGCTTGTCGCCGTCGCGGTGGATCCGCATGATGCGGACACGGCCTTTTCCATATCTGTTCTTGATGAGCGGCACGCACGACCTCCAGTCTGTAGTGGCAACCGGGGAACTTCGGTCGCCGGGCAATATATTGAGCAATGCTCACTTTCGAGCAACCTTCGTGCCACCGGTCGCCACACCAACGGGGCGAAATGGCTTTCAGCGGCGTCTGGCACGAGGTTTGTATCTGACGATCATAATGCCACGATATTTCATCACCTAAGTAAGGGGCTAGATCAATGACAGAGAGCGTCCATCCCGTCGACGAGGTCCTCCCGACCCCGCGCCTGCTCGCGCTGGGCCTGCAGCATGTTCTGGTCATGTATGCCGGCGCCGTGGCGGTGCCGCTCATTATCGGCCGCGCCCTGAAGCTGCCGCCGCAGGACGTCGCCTTCCTGATCTCCGCCGACCTGTTCGCCTGCGGCCTGGCGACCCTGGTCCAGTGTATCGGCTTTCCCGGCGTCGGCATCCGCCTGCCTGTCATGATGGGCGTCACTTTCGCCTCGGTCGGCCCGATGCTGTCGATGGCCACCGCCCCGGAGATCGGCCTGCTCGGCATCTATGGCTCGGTCATCGCTGCCGGAATCTTCGGCATCCTTGTCGCGCCTTTCATCAGCCGGCTGCTGCCGCTGTTTCCACCGGTAGTCACCGGCACCATCATCATGGTGATCGGCATCTCCCTGATGCGCGTTGGTATCAACTGGGCTGGTGGCGGACTACCCATGTTCACAAAGATGATCGATGGCGTTCCGCACACGTTCCCCAATCCGGCTTACGGCCAGTTGCAGGGGCTCGGCATCGCGCTGTTCGTGCTGGTCGTGATCCTTGCTTTGATCAAATGGGGCACCGGCTTTCTGTCCAACGTCTCGGTGCTGCTCGGCATCATCGCCGGCGCCATCCTCGCCAGCCTGCTCGGCGTGATGCATTTCGACAAGGTCGGCACCGCCGGCTGGGTCGATATCGTGCTGCCGTTCCATTTCGGCATGCCGCAATTCCATCTCGTGCCCATCGTCACCATGTGCATCGTGATGATCGTGGTGATGATCGAGTCCCTCGGCATGTTCCTGGCGCTCGGCGAGATGACCGACAAGAAGGTCGACAGGGACGCACTGACCAAGGGCCTGCGCGCCGACGGCGTCGGCACGTTCCTCGGCGGCATCTTCAACACCTTCCCCTATACGTCGTTCTCGCAGAATGTCGGCCTTGTCGGCGTCACCGGCGTGCGTTCGCGCTGGGTCACCATTGCCGGCGGCGGCATCATGCTGGTGCTCGGTCTGCTGCCGAAGATGGCCGCTTTGGTAGAGTCCGTGCCGCAGGTCGTGCTCGGCGGCGCCGGCCTCGTGATGTTCGGCATGGTCGCGGCCACCGGCGCACGCATCCTCACCGCGGTGGACTTCAAGACCAACCAGCGCAACCTGTTCGTGGTCGCCATCTCCGTCGGTTTCGGCATGATCCCGCTGGTGTCGCCGAATTTCTTCAAGGCACTGCCGCACAACCTGCATCCGCTGCTGGAGTCGGGCATCCTGCTTTGCGCGCTGGTGGCCGTGATCCTGAACGCGTTCTTCAACGGCGTCAGCAGTGCGGAGACGGCGAAAGCAGAAGCCGCGGGCGTGGCTGCGGCTGCGATGCATTAGTTTGCCTCTTAACCTCTCCCCGCTTGCGGGGAGAGGTCGACGTCCGCATGCGAAGCATGTGGGCGTCGGGTGAGGGGGACTCTCCGCGAACGCCACGGCTCGTGGAGAGTCCCCCTCATCCGTCGTCGCTTCGCGACGCCACCTTCTCCCCGCAAGCGGGGAGAAGGCAAACAGCCGCCTCACTTCACCTTGGGCTCGAGCCCGCTCGCCACGATCACAGGCGCGGCCTGTTTCGAGGACAGAAACGCGATCAGCGCCTTGCCCGCATCAGGCTGCGGCGCATTGCTCGCAAGCCCCGCCGAGAACACGGTGATCTTCTGCAGCTCCGCCGGCAGCGGGCCGACGATCTCGATGCCCTTGACCGGCTTCAATTCGCTGATCTGCTGAAAGCCGATCTCCGCTTCGCCCCGGGCGACGATCTCGCCCACCGGCGTCGCCGGGATCTTGCGCGCCTTGTCCTTCATGGCGTCGGCAATGCCGAGCTTCTCGAACATCTCCTTGCTGACATACACACCGCTGGCGCTGTCTGAATAGGCCACGGTCCGCGTCTTCAGCAGCGCCACCTTCAGCGTATCTGCCGAGGACAGGTCCGGCTTCGGCGCGCCCTCCTTCACCGCCACTCCGATCGGCGAATCCGCGAGATCGACGCGGCTGTCGGCGATCACCTTGCCCTTGCTGACGAGATCACCCAACGCATAGCCCACCATGATCAGTACATCGGCCGGCTCGCCGCGCGCCAGCCGCATCGGGATCGCCTGCGGCGTCTCGCCCATCGACGGCCCATAGGCCGTGACGACGGTGTTGCCTGTCGCCTTTTCGAATTGCGGCACCAGTTGCTTGTAGGCTGCCGTGAAGCCGCCGGAGATCATCACATGGACTTCGGAGGCGAAGGCGCTGGGCGTCGAGGCGACGGCGCAGCCGAGCACGAGCAGCGAACGAATGATGTGGCGCATGGTGTCTCTCCCGCTTGACGTCTTTTTTTCTTATCCTCTCCCCGCTTGCGGGGAGAGGTCGACTGGAACGCGCGAAGCGCGTGGAAGTCGGGTGAGGGGGAGCCAGTGTTTTACTCGCTGGCTCCCCCTCATCCGTCGTCGCTTCGCGACGCCACCTTCTCCCCGCAAGCGGGGAGAAGGAAACCTTAGCTCCCCCGATAGGTCCCATAGCTCCACGGCGTCACCAGCAACGGCACGTGGAGATGGCCTTCGGGTTCATAGACCGAAAAGCGCAGCGGGATCTCGTCGAGGAACGGCGGATCGGACATCGGCACGCCCCGCTCCGCAAAATAGCTGCCGACCTTGAAGGTCAGTTCATAGCGTCCGATCGGCACCGGGCGGCCGCCGATCAGCGGCACATCGGTGCGGCCATCGTGATTGGTCAGCGTGCGCGCAATCACGCGGCTGACGCCGAGCTTCGACAATTCGACAAGCTCGACCGAAATCCCGGCCGCAGGTCTGCCGCTATGGGTATCCAGCACATGGGTCGAGAGCCGGCCATGCACCTGCAGGCGATCCGGCCCGTCGACCAGCAGATCGGTGCGCAATGCCGCGATCTTGCAGATTTCGGCGACCGATGCGGTGACCTCGGCGGCCGGGTCGTTGGGCAACCGCTTCTCGAAATCCGCCAGGATGGAATCCTTGGTGTGGCGGCGAACGCAGACGATATAGGGGAAGCCGAACTTCGCACGATAGGCATTGTTGACGCGATCGAAGGCGGCGTATTCGGCTTCCGAGAGCCGGTCGAGCCCGACGCTGTTCTGCTCGGCATTGGATTCCGCCGTCAGGAGATCGCCGCGTTGCGTTTTATCGGCAAGGTCTGGATGCGCCTTGATCAGCGCCAGCCGCTGGCCTGCAGCTGCCTCCTCGACCACCCCACGCATCGCGGCGAACAACTGCTTCACGCCCGCGAAAGGCCGGCTGTCCGCGGCCTTCTCCGCAATCCACGGCGAATATTCGAAGATATTCGCCAGCGCTGCGACGAAATCCGCTTTGCTGCAGGCGTTGAGTTCGTCGAGCGTCTTCTCTGTCATGACAGGGTCTATCCCAATCCTGGTCTATCCGATGGCACGGGCGTCGGCGGCGAGATGTTTCAGATTGGCGTGCCAGTGCTCGGCGATATCAAGACGCGTCGGCACCCAAACGCGCTCGTGGCTCGCGATGTAATCGAGGAACCGCATCAGCGACGCCGCACGTCCGGGCCGCCCGACGACGCGGCAATGTAGGCCCACGGTCATCATCTTCGGCGACGTCGCGCCTTCGGCATACAGCACATCGAACGAATCCTTCAGGTAGGTGAAGAACTCGTCGCCGCCACCAAAACCCTGCGGATTGACGAAACGCATGTCATTGGCATCGAGCGTATAGGGAATGATGAGCTGCGGTTCGCTGGGCCCCTTGATCCAGTACGGCAGATCGTCGGCATAGGAATCGCACAGATACTTGAAGCCGCCGGCTTCCATCAGCAGACGAATGGTGTTGATGGAACTGCGGCCGGTGTACCAGCCGGTCGGGCGCGCGCCGGTCGCCTCGGTATGCACGCGGATCGCCTCGGCAATCTCGAAGCGCTCCTCGGGCTCCGACATATCCTTGTGCTCGATCCACTTCAGACTGTGGCTGGCGATATCCCATTTCGCCTCCTGCATCGCGGCGACGATTTCGGGATTGCGTTGCAGCGCTGTCGCGACGCCGAAAACCGTTGTCGGCATATTGCGCTCGGTGAACATCCGCCACAGCCGCCAGAAGCCGGCGCGCGAGCCATATTCGAACATGGATTCGATATTGGCATGGCGCTGGCCCGGCCAGGGCTGCGCACCCAGCACGTCGGACAGGAACGCCTCCGAGGCCCGATCGCCATGCAGGATGTTGTTCTCGCCGCCCTCTTCGAAATTGACGACGAACTGCACCGCCACGCGCGCGCCACCCGGCCATTTCGGATCGGGCGGATTGCGGCCGTAGCCGCGGAGATCGCGGGGATAGTCGCTCCCGGCCATCAGACCATCTCGAAACGAACGGGTTGCGCACCCTTCCAGAGCACGGTCTTGCCCATCTCTTTCAGATTTTCGAGGTTCGAGGTCAGCGTAATGAAATGATTGCCGGCGAGCTGACCCATCTTGCTGGCGAAATGCACGCCGCTATAGGCCAGCAGGATCTCGGTCTCGCTGATGCCGCCCGGATACAGGATGATGTGGCCCGGCGCCGGGAACGACGTGTGGTTCTCATAGGGCACGCCGAAATCGAGATCGCCAAGCGGCATCCAGACGCCCTCGCCGCTCCAGCGCACATGGATCGCCTGGCTGACGAACGGCATCGCCTTCTTGAAGGCGGCGACGGTCTTGGGGGCGTCCTTCTCCTCGAATTTTGCGTCGAAGGTGAAGTCGCCGACATGGACTTTGAGCTGGCTCATCCGTGGAATCTCGTAATTGGAGTGACTGACAGTGATCCATCCAGATTGCAGCAGAGGGCGAAAGAAGCAAGCCGCAGTTTTCGGCGGTCCAACACCGTCATTCCGGGGCACGCCAATTGGCGTGTCGGAGGGCGAGGTTTCGGCGCAGCCGAGAGTGCGAACTTGGCCTCCCGACCCACTCTCGTCATTCCGGGGCGCGGCCGGCACTTGCCGGACGCGAACCCGGAATCTCAGAGAGTTTTGCGCTGAACTGGTCGAGATTCCCCGCCACTCCAATTGGAGTGGCTGAGGTTCGTCTGCGCGACGGCGCGCATCCGCCCTCAGGCAAACCAATTGGTTTGCCGGGGAATGACAGTTTGGAGCGGCAAGACAGCGCCAAACATATTTTCCTATCTTCCATTGACAACATCCCTTCTTGGATTATATTCCCTCGCGTCCGGCCCCGATGAGAGGGGCGAGCGCGATCGTCACGTTCGCGGGGCTGGATGCGGTGGACGCCGGAGATGCGGCGTTACGCGGTTTGGGGGTGACGTCTGTCTTCGGGCAGGACGGATCTGCGCCAGCACTGCCACTGGCATGGAGACGGCCGGGTTTGAGATGGAAAGACTCCCTGGACAGTGTAATGGACGACCAAATCGAAACGCGTCCGGCCAACTGTCTGAGGCCCCCTGTCCCTTCGTGGACACTAATAGTGGCAACGGATCGATCGCCACGGCGAAGCGCAGACAAGCCGAAAAAACACCGTATGCGGAACGCCGGGCACTATCTTTGCCCCGCGCCTTCCGAAAGTCCTGATGCACTCTCAATTGCGGAAGACCGCATTCGCATCAGGCCCAAGGGTGCAACGGGCACCCGGCGTTCCGCACGCCCTCTCATAGGGGGCGAGGTGGGAATGCTCATAGCTCGGACGCGCAAGCGCCGCGAGAATGCGAACGCATGTTTTCAGGACAGTGGCTGTTTGAAATTTGAATCCTGCAATGATGCGCTGCCGCTATCGTTCATCACTCAGCGGTGGCTTGAACGTCAGCGGTGATTCCATCGCACGCTGCCTCGCGCGATCGACGGCCTGTGCAAAATCCTGCGCATCGAACCATGGCTCATCGCGCATCAACGCATCCAGATCCTCGTTCCAGATCTGCGACACCTCGATATCGAACTTCATATTGTATTTCTGGCTGACAGCCTGAATCCCGTAACCGGTAACGGCCCATTGCTTGCCGAGCCAAAACACATCCCGATGCAGCACCACGTCTACGCCCAATCTCGTCCGGTATCGTACAGAGACGAAAAGAACCCCAACCTGATGAGGGTGAGGCTCTACTGAACCGGTCTAGTCCATCAAATTTTAGCAACATCGTCCAGCGTTGAGAACAACGCCGATCTAGATGCGACCATTCTCGTTCGGCGGCTGTGGGTGCTGCGCCTTCTGCGCCCGTTCCGCATCGGCCTTGTTGGCCTCGTGGCGTCCGATCACGCACCCCGCAACGACGCCGACCTTGCCATGTCCTGCATAGTGGCCGGCGATTCCGCCAATGATCGCGCCTTTGATACAGCCTTTCGCCTCGGCCGCAACCGATGAAAACGCGAGACCCGCAACCGCAGTGCACAGCAGCAATTTCTTCATGATAACTCTCCCGCGTGATCGACCTCCTATAAGTCGCCGCTCCGCATTTCGTTCCATCAGTTGAAATATCGCCGACTCACACTCGCATCCGATTCGTGCCATAGATGGCGCAAATTGCGTCCAGGGATAAAACGACCATGCCAGCACCCAAACCGCCTGCTTTCGAAACGCTGAGTCTGCATGCCGGCCAGCATCCGGACGCAATCACCGGCGCGCGCGCCGTGCCGATCTACCAGACCACATCCTACGTGTTTCAGGATTCGGATCACGCTGCTGCGCTATTCAATCTCGAACGTGCCGGCCACATCTATACGCGCATTTCCAATCCGACGACCGCGGTACTGGAAGAGCGCCTCGCCGCACTCGAGAATGGCGTCGGCGCGGTGTGCACGGCATCAGGTATGGCGGCGCTGCACCTCGCCATCGCCACATTGCTCAATGCCGGCGATCACATCGTGGCGTCGTCCTCGCTCTATGGCGGCACCATCAACTTGCTGGCGCATACGCTGCCGCGCTTCGGCATCACCACGAGTTTCGTCAAGCCGCGCGATCTCGACGCCTTCAAGGCAGCGATCAAGCCGACCACGAAACTGGTGATCGGCGAGACCATCGGCAATCCCGGCCTCGAAGTGCTCGACATTCCCGCCGTCGCCGACATCGCCCACGCCGCAAAGATCCCGCTGCTGATCGACAATACTTTCGCGACGCCGTTCCTGTCGCGGCCGATCGAACTCGGCGCCGATATCGTGATGAACTCCGCCACCAAATGGATCGGCGGCCACGGCATCGCTATCGGCGGCGTCATCGTCGATGGCGGCCGCTTCGACTGGCACGCATCCGGCAAATTCCCGCAGCTGACCGAACCCTATGCCGGCTATCACGGCATCGTCTTCGACGAGCAGTTCGGCGCTGCCGCCTTCATCATGCGCGCCCGCACCGAGGGCCTGCGCGATTTCGGCGCGTGTCTCTCGCCGACCAATGCATTCCAGCTGCTGCAAGGCGTCGAAACGCTGGGCATTCGCATGGAGCGCCATGTGGCCAATACCCATGCGGTGCTGGCGGCGCTCACGGCCAACAAGGCGGTCGACTGGGTGCTACATCCGTCGCTGGAGAACCATCCGGATTACCAACTCGCGAAACGCCTGCTGCCGCGCGGCGCCGGCTCCATCGTCTCGTTTGGTATCAAGGGCGGCCGCAATGCCGGCCGCAAGTTCATCGAAGCGCTGAAGCTGACCAGCCATCTTGCCAATGTCGGTGACGCCAAGACACTGGTCATTCATCCCGGAAGCACCACGCATCAGCAAATGGACGCCGAGCAGCTCAAGGCCGCCGGCATCGGCGAGGAGCTGATCCGTCTCTCCATCGGCATCGAAGCCGCCGATGACATCATCGATGACCTCGCGCAGGCGCTGCGCATCTCGCAGAAGGGCTGAGTGATGCAACTCACCGTCAACGGTCACGAGACCTATATCGCGAATGGCGGCCGCGCATTCGATCCTTCCCTGCCCGTGGTCGTGATGATCCACGGCGCCGGCTTCGATCACTCGACATGGGCGCTGCATACGCGCTGGTTTGCGCATCATGGCTTCGCCGTACTGGCGCCGGATCTGCCCGGCCATGGTCGCTCACAAGGTGAAGCGCTCACGACCATCGCCGATCTCGCAGACTGGACAGCAGCATTGATCGAGGCAGCGGGCACAAAGACTGCGCGGCTGATCGGCCATTCCATGGGCTCGCTGATTGCGCTGGAGACCGCAGCGCGGCATCCCCGTAAAGTCACGCGCCTCGACCTGATGGGCACGGCAGGGACGATGACCGTCGGCCCGGATCTGTTGAAGGATGCCGAAGCCAATCAGCACTCCGCCATCGACATGGTGTCGATCTGGGGGCTCGGCTTTCGCGCCGAACTCGGCGGCAGTCTCGCGCCGGGGTTGTGGATGCATAGCGGCGCGCAGCGCGTGCTGGAAGCCACGAAGCCGGGCGTGCTGTTCGCCGATCTCAACGCCTGCAATACATACCAGAATGCGCTGACTGCTGCGGCCCAGCTCGAAATCCCGGTCACGCTCATCCTCGGCGAGCGGGACATGATGACTCCCGCCAAGGCTGGCAAGACCCTGGCCGCCGCCTTGAAAAACGCCCGCACGGTGATTCTGCCGGGCACTGGCCACATGATGATGGTCGAGCGCCCCGACGACGTGCTCGCCGCGCTACAGCACGAGCAATAGAGTCTAGAAGTCTTCGATGACTGTTGCACCGCGCGGCGCGCTGTGCTTCCTGTCCTCTCAGTTATCGGTGCCTCCGCGAGGAGGTGAAACGGGAATGCGGTGCGGGGAAATATCCCCTATGCCGCGGCTGCCCCCGCAACTGTAAGCGGCCATTCCGGGTCCACAAAGCCACTGAATTTGCATCGCAGATTCGGGAAGGCGGACCGGGAGACCACCGCGAGCCAGGAGACCGGCCGGTAACGAGTTTCACACTCGTTCGACGGTGGGTCGACGGAAGGGGTTAAATGACTATCCGGAATTTGGCCGCAGGCACTGCGGCCGTTGTTGTTCTGTCCTGCTCTCACAGTGCTGCGCATGCGCAGTCCAGTGCCGAGCAGCTCTCCGAAATCGTGGTGACGGCGGACAGAGCACCCGAACAACTCAATCGCACTGGCAGTTCGATCAGCGTGGTGTCGGGCGAGACCATTGCGACCAGCAATCCCGGCTCGCTGGTCGATGCGCTGCGCACCGTGCCCGGTCTCGACATCACCGAAACCGGCGGCCCTGGCGGCACCACCAATGTCCGCCTGCGCGGCGGCAACACCGGCCAGACGCTGGTGATGATCGACGGCATCCGCGTCAATGATCCCACGGCGGCGTCCGGCGATTTCGAATTCGCCATGTTCACGCCTTCGGCGATGGAGCGCATCGAAGTCCTGAAGGGCCCGCAGAGCGCACTCTATGGATCAGACGCCATGGGCGGCGTGATCAATATCATTACCAAGAAGGGCTCGGGCCCTGCGCAAGTCAATGTGCGCACGGAAGCCGGCAGCTATGGCACTGTCGTCACGCAGGGATCGCTGACCGGCTCCAACGGTCCGTGGTCCTACGCTTTCACAGGTGGCGGTCAGCATTCGAACGGTTTCTCGCGCTTCGGCTATCGCATCCCTCAGTTTGAAGCGCTGTACCCCAATCTCGAACGCGACGGCTTTGATCGCGTCGGCGGATCGGCCAGGATCGGTTACGATGCCGGCGAGGGCATCCGGCTGGAAGCCGGCTTCGTGTCATCCTTCACGCGAGCCGCCTATGACGGCACTTTCAGTCCGACGTCGAGAGCGGTGCAGCTTCCCGACACGCCTTCAAATGTCACGCGCCTGCTTCAAACCGTTTACGGTCGCGCCTCACTGGATTCATTCGGCGGCATTCTCACGCATAATGTCACCGTGTCGAACACGCATACCGAGCGTTCGAACTATGACGTAACCTATCGCACCAACATGCTGCCGCAGAACACCACGACCAATATTCTCGACTACAATGGTGACAGCCTCGGCGCAGAATATCAGGCAAACCTGAAGTTCGGCGCATTTGGCTCGCTCATCTACGGCGCCAAGACGCAGAGCGAGACAGCCAAGACCTACACGACCGCCATCCTGCCGATACCGGCCGCTATCACACCCGCGCTGGCGAAACGCCAAGATACCAATTCGGTCTTCGCGCTGTGGTCGGTCCCCGTAGGCGAACGTCTCAACATCACATTGGGCGGCCGCGTGGACGACGTCGTGGATGTCGGGCGCTTCGAGACATGGCGTGCCACGGCCGCCTATACGATTACAGAAACCAGCACTAAGTTCCACGCCAGCGCAGGTACCGGCGCCAAGGCACCGACACTGTTCCAGCTGTATTCAACGGCAAACGGCACGCCGACGCTCAGCCCGGAGCAAAGCTTCGGCTACGACGCCGGCGTCGATCAGAGCCTTTTCAACGGCCGCGTGGTGGTCTCGCTGACGGGCTTCTCGAACGACTACAGCAATCTGATCAACTTCGTGACGCCGACGGGAAGCCCCGGTTCGTGTCCCGTTGCCCAAACCACAGGCTGCTACATCAACGTCGCCCGCGCCGAAACGAATGGTCTCGAAGTTGGCGCCAATGTGGACGTTATTCCGGGCCTCATGAAGTTCAACGCAGCCTACACCTACCTGCACGCGCAAGATCTCGGCAATGATACAGTGCTGGCACGGCGGCCGAAGAACTTCGCCCGCTTCGCACTCACCATCACGCCCACCGACAAGTGGATGATCGAGCCACGCGTAACCACGGTGTCGAAGCGCTTCAGCAGTGCCAATCAGGTCGGTCAGGTCGATGCCTATACCCGCGTCGATCTCTATACCGAGTACAAGATCGATGCGAACTGGAAGGTCTTCGCCCGCGGCGAGAACATCCTGAATGAGCATTATCAGGAAGTGCTGAACTTCGGCACCACGGGGCCTGCGGCTTACGCAGGCTTCAACGCCACATGGTAACCGCAGCGCCAGCAGCACAACGCCGAACGATCGCGACCATCGCGCTCGTCGGTCTCGTCACGCTGCTGGCACTCGGCTCGCTCGGCACGGGACCTGTCAAACTCTCGCCGCTGACGGTGCTCGATGCATTGTTCGGCGGCGGCAGCGACGTGCAGCAGATCATCGTGCGCGAAATCCGCTTGCCGCGCGCGATCCTCGCACTGGCCATCGGCGCGATTCTCGGCCTGTCCGGTGCCGCGCTGCAGGGCTTGCTGCGCAATCCCCTCGCCTCGCCTTCGCTGTTCGGCGCGCCGCAATCGGCGGCCTTCGGCGCGGTGCTGATGATCTCGCTCGGTTTGGCCGATGTCCGCTCATGGGCGCTGCCTGTTGCCGGCATCACGATGGCGTTCCTGTCGGTCTTCGTGCTGCTCGGCATCGCCGGCCGCAATGCGGGCCTGTTGCTGCTGATCCTCGCCGGTCTCGCAATCTCCAGTCTCGCCGGGGCCGCGACGGCGCTGGTGATGAACCTGTCGCCCAATCCCTTTGCCGCACTTGAGATCGCGTTCTGGCTGCTCGGCTCGCTGGAAGACCGCAGCTTCCGTCATGTCACGCTGGCGCTGCCGTTCATTGTCGCCGGCGCGATCATTTTGATGAGCCAGCGCTCGGCCTTTCGTGCATTGAGCCTCGGCGAAGAAACCGCACAGAGCCTCGGTGTCCATGTGAGCCGCCTGCGCCTGCTGGTAATTCTTGGCGTCGCGCTCGGCGTTGGCGGCGCTGTTGCTGTCACCGGCACGATCGGCTTCATCGGCCTCATCGCGCCGCATCTGATGCGCCCGATCATCGGTCACGATCCCGCACGATTGCTGATTCCGAGCGCCCTGACCGGCTCGGCGCTGTTGCTGGCCGCGGATATCGCCGTGCGCATCATCCCGTCGACCACAGACATCAAGGTCGGCGTCCTGACATCGATCATCGGCGTGCCATTCTTCCTCTATCTCATCATGCGCGAGCGGCGCGCACTAGGCGGAGGCGTGGCATGAGCGATCAGGCGCTGCTGACCGCGAGCCATCTGAGCGTCACGCTCTCTGGCCGCCCCGTGCTGCACGACGTCTCGCTCTCACTGAGCGCCCGGCATCTCGTCGCTTTGGTCGGCCCGAACGGCGCCGGCAAGACAACGCTGCTGCGCGCATTGGCAGGCTTGCAGTCGTCCATTGGCGCGATCCATGTCGCCGGCGATACACTAGCGTCCTTGTCGCTCCGCGAGCGCGCAAAACGCTTCGGCTATCTGCCGCAAGGCCATGTCGTGCATTGGCCGCTCGACGTGAAGGACGTCGTCGCCCTCGGCCGCTATCCGCATGGCGCCACCGATCCGGCGCGGCTGACATCATCGGACAAGGCTGCGGTCGAGCGCGCAATGCGGGCAACGGACATCGTCGCCTTTGCCGATCGGCGTGTGACCGAGCTCTCCGGCGGCGAACGCAGCCGCGTCGCGCTCGCACGCGTCCTCGCTGTCGAGGCACCGATCGTGCTGGCGGATGAGCCGACCGCATCGCTCGATCCGCGTTACCAGATCGATGTCATGACAAATCTGCGCGACGTTGCCGACAGCGGCGTGCTGGTGATCGTGGTGACCCACGATCTCGGCCTCGCAGCACGCTTTGCCGATACGGTGCTGGTGATGTCCGACGGGCGCCTCGCTGCGCAGGGCGCGCCGCGACAGGCGCTGTCCGATGACATCGTCGCCAATGTGTTCCGCATCAGCACCTATCGCGCCGAACACCGGAACGAAACGATTATCCTCCCCTGGGCGGGAGTCTGAGCGATGTGGCGGTTATTTCGCCAGCGCAGAAGCAAGCCGGCTCAGAGCAGCCGCGTCGGGCGGCAAGCCGAAGCGCAGCAGCTCATGACTCCAGTCGAAGTGGCGACACCAGATCTGCTGCCGGGCCAATGCGGCATGCCATTTCAAAGCGTCAGCATGTCGCGCCAACCTGTACAGCGGCGTGCCGCCGACAATCTCGAAACCGGCATCGGTCAACACATTGTCCAGCTTAATGCTCTGCGCGACCAGCGCGACGCGGGTCTGCGTGGCCCAGCGCTCGTCACGCAAAGCGGCCGCGCCGATGACCTGCGCCGGTCCGGAACAGGCCCAGGGGCCGATGGCAGTCGCGATACGCTGCGCGATCAGCGGCGCCGCAAGCGCGAAGCCGAGACGCAGGCCCGCGAGACCATAGAATTTTCCGAACGAGCGCAGGATCGCTACCGGCAGTGTCGCACACAGGCCGGCCGCGCTGATCGCGGGATCGACATCGGCGAAGGCTTCATCAATCACCAGCCAGCCGCCGCGTCGCTGCAGGGTTTCCGCAACATCGGCGAGTTCATCGCGCGTGGCGACGCGCCCGTCAGGATTGTTGGGATTGACGATCACCACATGCTTGGCATGATCCGGCAGCGCGCCGAGGCTGCCGATCACACCAACCTCATGTCCGCCCGCGCGCCAGGCCGCGACATGCTCGTTATAGGTCGGCCCGACAATGGCAACGGCGCCAGGCGCAGCGAGATGCGGCAGCCACTGGATCAGAGCCTGCGTACCGGCAGCAGCAACGACATCGACGTTATCGGGCACGTGGTAGGCGCTGCGCGCGGCGGACAGCAGCGACTGTTCGTCGGCGCGCGTCGGCAGGCGTTCCCAAAGATGGCTCGGCAGGTTGGCAGGAATCGGCCACGGCCATGGATTGATCCCGGTCGAGAGATCGAGCCATTGGTCCGGCGCACCGCCGAATTCCGCCATCGCCTGCGTGAGATCGCCACCATGTTTCATGCCTGTGTCATGCCATCATATCGGGCGAAGCGCGAGAGGCTTTGGCCGCTCGCCGCTACGGCACTCGCGCTGCTCGCATGGGCGCCGCTGCAGGCCAGTGCTACGGAGCAGCCACGCATCGCCTCGATCAATCTCTGCACCGATCAACTGCTCGTCACCCTCGCCGATCCCGAGCAGATTTTGGGCCTCAGCCCCTATGCACGCGATCCGTTCCGCTCCTGGGACAAGGACAAGGCGAAGGCGTTCCGCCTACTGTCCGGCGAGGCCGAGGACGTGCTGGCGCTAAAGCCGGATGTCGTTGTTGCCGGCCGCTTCACCAAGCGCGCGACCCGTGAACTCCTGAAGGACAAGGGACTGAAGGTCACCGAATTCGATCCCGCCCGCTCGCTCGACGACGTCAAGAAACAGCTCCGCCAGATGGGCGCGCTGGTCAAGCATCCGGAGCGTGCTGAAGCCGAAATAGCGAAACTGGATACCGCAATCGCGCAGGCCCATGCCGCCGTACAGCGCAAGCCGTTGCGCGTGCTGGCGGTGTCGCGGCGCGGCTGGGTGTCCGGCGGCGAGAATCTCACGACGTCGCTGCTCTCGGCCGTCGGCCTGCGCAATGCCGGCGGCGAACTCGGCCTCAAGGCCGGCGGTTTCGCCTCGCTGGAGGCGATCGTCACGCTGAGGCCCGATCTGCTGCTGGTCACCGACAGTACCGATTTCGCCGAAGACGAAGGCCGCGCCTTCCTGCTGCATCCCGCACTGGAGAAATTCTATCCAGCATCGAAGCGACTGGTTCTGCCCGAACGCCTCACCGCCTGCGGCGGTCCGACCATGGTGGAAGCACTCGACCGATTGGCCGCCGAAATCAGCCGCGTGGCGCCCTGATGCTGGTGCATGGCGACGCGCTCCTGCTGGTGGTCGCCGCGCTGCTGCTCGATGCCGTGATCGGCGATCCCGACTGGCTGTGGCGCCGCGCACCGCATCCCGTGGTCTGGATCGGCAGCGGCATCGGCTGGCTGGAACGCCGGCTCAACCCTGAGAGCTGGTCGCGTCGGCAGCGCAAGCTGGCAGGCGTCGTCACCATCATCGCGCTAGTCAGTGTCGCAATGCTTGTCGGCGGACTGCTCGCCGATCTCCTCAACGACGACTGGATCGGCTTTGCAATCGAAGCCCTGATTGCCTCGACACTGATTGCGCAACGCAGCCTGTATCAGCATGTGGCCCGCGTGCGTCGCGCTTTCTCCGAGGGTGGATTGCCGACGGCGCGACAGGCCGTCGCCATGATCGTCGGCCGCGATCCCGAGCGGCTTGATGAAGGCGGCGTGGCACGCGCGGCGATCGAATCCACCGCCGAAAATTTCTCCGACGGCATTGTCGCGCCGGTGTTCTGGCTGGCATTGCTCGGATTGCCCGGCCTGATCGCCTACAAGGCCATCAACACGGCCGACTCCATGATCGGCCATCGCAGCACGCGCTATATCGATTTCGGTTGGGCCGCCGCGCGGCTCGACGATCTCGTCAATCTGATCCCGGCGCGCCTGTCGGGAATATTGGTCGCGCTCGCTGCGCCGGTTGCACGGGGATCAATCATCGCGTCATTGAAGATCATGCTGCGCGACGCCGGAAAGCATCGCTCGCCCAATGCCGGCTGGCCGGAAAGCGCCATGGCTGGCGCGCTCGGAATCGCGATCGCTGGACCGCGCGTCTATGCCGAGGGCGCCGTCAACGATCCCTATCTCAATGCCGAAGGCCGAACCGCAGCGTCTGACGACATCGGCCCGGCACTTCGCGTGTTCGTCGCAGCCTGCGTCTTGCAAGCCGCAATCTATGCTGCGCTGGCGCTGCTGCTGTGACGACTGCGGGCAATCTCGATCAGCCGATCGATATCGAGATGCTTTTCGCAATGATCGGCCAGCGCATCGAGCGCGGCTTCAATCTGCGCGTCATAGGCCAGAGACGAGGCAATGCCGAGATTGGCCAGCCATGCCTTGCGGAACGCATCGCCGGTGAACAAGCCATGGACATAAGTGCCCTGCACCCGTCCATCGACTGACGCAGCACCATCAGGTCGTCCATCGATCATCAGCAGCGGCCGCGCGCAGTCGTCACCCTCGCTGCGACCGAGATGAATTTCGTAGCCTTCGATTGCGGCGCCAGTCGTACAATGCGTTCCTGCCACCAGCGTGGTGGACTTGTCGGCGCTCATCAGCGTCGCGATATCGAGCAGGCCGAGCCCTTCCACAGTGCCTGGTGGACCATCGACGCCATCGGGATCGGCAATCGTACGGCCGAGCATCTGGTAGCCTCCGCACAGGCCGAGCACATGACCACCGCGGCGCACATGCGCCTTGATGTCGATATCCCAGCCCTGCGCACGCAGGAAGGCGAGATCGCCGATGGTAGATTTACTACCGGGAATGATGATCACGTCGGCATTGCCCGGAATGGCTTCGCCCGGCCTGATGAAGACAAGCTTCGCGCCGGGCTCCATGCCAAGCGGATCGAGATCGTCGAAATTGGCGATCCGCGCCAGCACCGGCACCGCGATGATACGGGTCGATGACGAGGCATGGGTGCGATCGAGATCGACGGCATCCTCGGCGGGCAGGAATGCCGCCTGCGGCAGCCATGGCAACACGCCGATGGATGGCCAGCCGGTCAGCCGCGTGATCGCGGTGAGGCCATTGTCGAACAGGCTTGGATCACCGCGAAACTTGTTGACGATGAAGCCGTGGATGCGCGCACGCTCCTCCGCCTCAAGCACCAGATGCGTGCCGGCCAGGCTCGCAATGACGCCGCCGCGATCGATATCACCGGCGAGCACCACCGGAATGTTGGCCGCGGCAGCAAAGCCCATATTGGCGATGTCGCCGGCGCGCAGATTGATCTCGGCCGGGCTGCCGGCGCCCTCGATGAGAACGATGTCCGCCTGATCGGCGAGCAGCGAAAAACTTTCGAGCACGGCGGGCAGCAATGCGGCCTTCTTCTCCAGATAGTTCTTCGCCCGCAGCGTGCCCCAGCGCTTGCCCTGCACGATCACCTGAGCGCCGGTGTCCGTCTCCGGCTTCAGCAGCACCGGATTCATGTGGACACTTGGCGGCAATCTGGCGGCCCGCGCCTGCACCGCCTGCGCGCGGCCGATCTCGCCGCCATCGACCGCGACAGCAGCATTGTTCGACATGTTCTGCGGCTTGAACGGTGCCACCTTCAAGCCACGCCGCACCAGTGCCCGCGCGAGGCCAGCGATGATCGTCGACTTCCCGGCATTAGAGCCGGTCGCCTGGATCATCAGCGCGGGCGTATTCAGGTTCATCAGAACTCGATGCCCTTCTGGCCCTTGATGCCTGCGCGGAACGGATGCTTGATCAGCGTCATCTCGGTGACCAGATCGGCCATCTCGATCAGCTCGGGCTTGGCGTTCCGGCCGGTGATGACCACGTGCTTGTTGGCCGGCTTCTCGTCGCGCAGGAAGGTCAGCACCTCGTTGAGATCGAGATAGTCGTAGCGCAGCACGATATTGAGTTCGTCGAGCAGCACCAGGCGATGGCGGTCATCGCGGATCATTTCTTTGGCGCGCTCCCAGCCCGCGGTCGCGGCAGCAATGTCGCGTTCGCGGTCCTGCGTGATCCAGGTGAAGCCCTCGCCCATGATGTGCAGCGTGACGAGATCCGGGAAGGTCTTCAGCAGCCGCGCTTCGCCGGTGTCCCATTCCGGTGACTTGGTGAACTGCACGATGCCGACGGGATAGCCGTGACCGATATGGCGGAACACCATGCCCAGCGCTGCCGAGGTCTTGCCCTTGCCGGTGCCGGTATGGACGATCAACAGGCCTTTCTCGCCGACCTTGGTCGCCATGATTTTGTCCTTGGCGGCCTTGTGCTTGGCCGCCTTGATCTTGTGGCGGGCATTTTCTTCATCGTCGTGGGCGAGTTCGGTCATGCGATTTCCTTTGCGATCTCTTTGTGTGCCCGCGGCAGAAGTTCGGCAATCAGATCAGCTGCGCGATTGGAACGCGGCGTCCACAGGCCCCTGCGCATCGCTTCCGCGAAGCGCGCCGCCGTCTCGCGCAGCGCCGCGGGATTGGCGGAGGCCATAAAGCCGCGAACCTCGTCACTCTCCAGATAGGAGGAGAATAGCTGATCAAAGTGATGATTGGCGACGGCATTGGTGGAGGCCGCGAAACCGAACAGATAATCAACCGTGGCCGCGATCTCGAACGCGCCTTTGTAGCCGTGGCGCATCACGCCGGCGATCCATTTCGGATTGGCGCCGCGGCCGCGCACCACCCGCGAAATCTCATGTGCCAGCGGCCGGGCAATCGGCGCTTCCGGTCGCGAGGTATCGATATGGGCGACACGCGGCGCCGAGCCACGCAGCGTCTGCACCGTCGCCGCGAGGCCGCCGATGAACTGGTAATAGTCGTCGGAATCCAGAATGTCGTGCTCGCGATTGTCCTGCGCCTGCGCGATGAGATCGACGCCCCTCAACCGTTCGGCGAATTCGCCTCGCGCGTCCTCGCCATCGGTTCCACCGCCATAGGCATAGCCGCCCCAATCGAGATAGACCTCGGAAATGTCGGCACGATTACTCCAGCCGCCCTCATCCATCAGCGCCTGCAGGCCCGCACCATAAGCGCCAGGCTTGGAGCCGAACACACGGCGCGTCGCCTGCCGCCGCGCAATCTCGCAGGTCATGCCACCAGCTTCTAGCGTACGGGCACGCGCGCGGACATTGGCCGCAATGGGATTGGCGTCGTCGGGTTCGTCGAGTTCGGCCACAGCGCTCACGGCGGAGCCGATGATGTCCATCTGGGTCGGGAATGCATCGCGGAACAGGCCGGAGACACGGAAGGTCACATCCACGCGTGGGCGCTTCAGTTCCGACAGTGGCGTGATCGCAAAGCCGGTGACACGGCCCGAGGTTTCCTCCCACAGCGGCCGGGCGCCGATCAGCGCGAGCGCCTGCGCGACATCGTCACCGCCAGTGCGCATATTCGCGGTGCCCCAGGCCGACAGCGCGATCGCGCGCGGCCATTCGCCGGCCTCCTGCCAATAGGATTCGACGAGCCGTTCTGCCGCAAGTTGCCCGATACGCCAGGCGGATGGCGTCGGCACGGCGCGGACATCGACCGCGAAGAAGTTACGTCCGGTCGGCAGCACATCGGGGCGTCCACGCGTTGGCGCGCCAGATGGACCGGGCCGCACGAACTGCCCGTCGAGTCCTCCGAGGAATGCGGCCGTCTCCGCGCCACCGCAGGCATCGATGGCGGGTCGCAGTTTCGTAATGATCCAGCCGAGCACCGCGGTGGCGCGCGTCCAGGCGGGATCGCAGGGCAGCTGGCCGGAGACAAGTTGCAGCGCCAGCCTTTCGATTCGTTCGACGGTGTCACCTGTGGTGCGCCACACCGCATCGCTGACATCGGCAAGAACACCGGGGCGCGGGCCGAGATAGTCATCGGCCATATCACGGGTCAGAGGGTCGAACGCACCAAGCCCGAGATCGGCAGCCAATGCGCGATGCAGTGACGCATCCTGCGGCTTGATATCGGAGCGTGGCAGGCGCGCGATGGACACCAGGAGATCATTGCGCTGGGCGTCCTCGGGCACGCGGCCAAAGATGTGCAGTCCGTCGCGGATCTGCATTTCCTTGAGATCGCAGAGATGCGCATCGAGCGCGCGCAGCGCCTCGCCCGTCGGTGTGTCGCGGGTGACATTGACGTCGGCATCAATCTGCTGCGCGCGGGCGAGCGACAGGATGTCTTCGGCGATCACGGCAGCGCGCTTGGGATCGAGATCGGTCGCCATGGCATATTCGTCGACCAGATTCTCCAGCCGCGCCAGATCGTCGTGCAATTCGGCCCGCGTCATCGGTGGTGTCAGGTGATCGATGATCACGGCGGAGGTGCGGCGCTTGGCCTGAATACCCTCGCCGGGGTCATTGACGATGAACGGATAAAGATGCGGTAGCGGACCGAGTACGGCATCGGGCAGACAATCGGCCGACAGGCCTGCGCTTTTCCCCGGCAGCCATTCGAGATTGCCGTGCTTGCCGAGATGCACCACCGCATGGGTATCAAAGTCGCGGCGCAGCCAGAAATAAAAGGCGAGATAGTGATGCGGCGGCACCAGATCGGGATCGTGATAGGTGCTCTTCGGATCGATATTGTAACCGCGTGCCGGCTGCACGCCGACAGTGATATTGCCGAAACGATGCAGGCCGAGACGGAATGCACCGTCGACCACATGCGGATCGTTCTCAGCTTTGCCCCAGCGTGACTCAATAGCCAGCCGCACATTGGTCGGCAGCGTCGCAAAGGCCGCGTGATACTCAGCCAGCGGCCACGTCATGCCACCGCTTCGCTCGGCGCGACCGGCAAGCGCATTCGTTGGACCCTGTTGCAACAGCTGCATCATGGCGGTCGTCGTGTCAGGCGCGTCACCAGTGCCGTAGCCGGCTTCGCGCATCGCGGCGATCACATCGATCAGGCTCTGCGGCGTATCGAGGCCGACGCCATTGGCAAGGCGTCCATCGCGATTGGGATAATTGGCCAGAATCAGCGCGACGCGTCGTTCGCACGCCGCAGCGCGGCGCAAGCGCACCCAGGCGCGCGCCAGATCAGCGGTCGCATCAATCCGATCCTGCACCGGCTGCAATGTTGTCGGCGCAAAGCCGCCGTCGCTGGCGCCACGTTCCTTGAAGGCGATGGCATTGGCGAAGATGCGGCCATCGACTTCCGGCAACACCACATGCATCGCCAGATCGCGCGGCGTCAGGCCGCGAGTAGAGGCTTCCCAGCTGGCCCGCGAGATACCTGCTTGCGCCACCTGCAGGATCGGGCAACCTGACGCCGACAACACGCCGGCATCGTCATGCGCGGTCGCTGTGGCGAAGGCCGTGGCGTTGATGATGATATCGGGCGGATAGGCCGCAAGCGCGGCGCGCAGGAATGCGGCGGAGCGCTCATCTTTCAGGCTGGTGACATAGAGGCAAACGGCATTGAGACCCCGCGCGCTCAAAGACAGACGTACCGCATCGATCGCGGCGGTGTCCCCACCTGCGACCAGCGCACGATAGAAGATCACGATGGCATTGGGCCGATCATCTGGTGTCGGTTCACTCGGCCAGAACCCGGCCGACGGCATCGGCCGCGCGGCGGGAGGTTGCTCTCCGTGACCGATCAGATGCGCGGCATAGCGCAGTGCCAGCTGCGCGTTGTCGACGCCGCCCTCGCTGCAATAGCGCCACAACGCATGGGTTTCGTCGCTGCTGACCGTGCCGCGGGCGGCCAGTTCGGCATTCCAATCCATCTCGCCGGGCAGGCAGGCGAACTTGCTACCGCGGCTCAGCGCGTCGCTGCGCAGACTCTCCACACCATGGGGCCAATAGCTGATGCCGCCGAGCATGCGCAGCACCACGATCTTCGCCTCAGCCAGCGTGCGCTCGACATAGAGATCGACCGACGCGGGATGACCGAGCGCCAGCATGTTGGTGAACCGCACGCTGGGGAAATCGCCCGGCAGTGTCGCATGCGCCGCATTGAACGCCGCCAGATCGCTGTCAGCCGCCGACAGCACGACGATATCGGCGGTGTCCTGCCCGAGATCGCGGGCGACGTCGCCGTCGTCAATGCTGCCGGAGGTATCGAGCTTCAGATGCATGCGGGTGAACCTGCGTTACCCGGCGAGTGCCTTTCGCACGGCGTCGCCGTCGAATCCCTTGAGGCCGATGACCACCAGATGCTCGGCCTGCATCACGTCCGGCCGGGCGAAGGCGAGTTCAACGCGAGCGCCGACGGCCTGCACCACGATCGGCGCGGGCTTGTCCGTAATGCGTGCATGACCCTTCACGCGCAGCACGCCATCGAGGCCAAGCGCGTCGCTGATGCGCGCACGCATCGCGTCGATGCTCGCAGCAGCGGTGGGTTTGACGACGATGCTGTCGAAATCGTCATGGTCGTGTTCTTCTTCCTCGCCGTGATGGCCGACACGAGCGGCCATGTCGTCCTCGGCGGCGGCATTGAGGCCGATCAGCACCGATGGCGCGAGATCGCCCTTCGAGCGCACGATGCTGACACCGGGGCGCAACACGGCTTTCAGCTTGGCTTCGATCTCGGCGAGTTTTTCCGGAGCGACGAGATCGCTCTTCGACAAAACCACTAGATCAGCGCAAGCGAGCTGGTCCTCGAACACTTCCTCGATGGGGTCGTCGTGTTCGATGCCTTCGTCCCTGGCGCGCTGTTCGGCAACAGCGTCTTCGTCCAGCGTGACACGGCCTTCAGAGAGCGCCAGTGCGTCGACGACAGTGACGACGCCATCGACAGTGGCGCGAGTCTTCACCGCCGGCCAGGCAAAGGCCTTCAACAGCGGCTGCGGCAGCGCGAGGCCGGAGGTCTCGATGACGATGGCATCGAGTGGACGCTCGCGCGACAGCAGCTTATCCATGGTCGGCACGAAGTCGTCGGCGACGGTGCAGCAGATGCAGCCATTGGTAAGCTCGACGATATCGCCGGGCGCACAGGCCTTTGCCGCGCATTCCTCGACCAGACCGCCATCGAAACCGGCATCGCCGAACTCATTGACGATCACGGCGATGCGGCGGCCATCGGCCTGGGTCAGCAGCGAGCGCAGCAGCGTGGTCTTGCCGGCGCCGAGAAATCCGGTGAGGACGGTGACGGGAACGCGGGACATTCAATTCTCCTGGGAACGCTTGAGCCAGAGCGGAAGTCCGGCTGCGATGAAAGCAACATTCGGCACGGCGGCCGCGATGATCTGGTTGAGGCGGCCCTGCGCATCGCGAAAAGCGCGTCCGAGCGGTGTCTCCGGCACGAGACCGAGGCCGACTTCGTTGGACACGAACACGATCGGATAGCGCGAGACATCGAGAAAACGCACGAGGCGCTTCGCTTCAATCTCTGGATCGCGCTCGGCCAACATCAGGTTCGACAGCCACAGTGTCAGGCAATCCACCAGCACGACGCGTCCGACCGTGGCCTCGCGCGTCAGGGCATCGACAAGCGCGAGCGGCTCTTCCACGGTGATCCAGCCTTCGCCGCGCTGCTTGCGATGCTGCGCGATGCGGGCATGCATCTCGTCATCACCGGCCGTCGCAGTCGCAAGATAGACTTTGGTCAGGCCGATGCCATCGACCAGCCTCTCGGCGAAAGTTGACTTGCCGGACCGCGCACCGCCCAGCACCAACGTGGTGGAGACCGCGGTCATTTCGGCGCACGCCCATCTTCAGGCGACCAACGCATCGGCGGCACGCGCGCGACCATGCCCTTGCGCAGCACCTCGGCGCGCTCGCGCCATGGCACCAGGCCGTAGTCGGCCTTCTGATAGGACTCCACGAAAGACACCAGCGCCGCGCTGCCGCTATCGGTCTGCAGATCGCCGAACAGGAACGTGTAGCCATCAGGGCTCGTCACCGCGACGGTTGCTGGCCGCTTGCAGACGCTGAGACACTGCACCGGACGCACCATCACGGCGGCATCGCCATCGCCGAGCGCGGCCTTCACCGCATCGAACATGTCCGGCCCAACGATCGTGCCGGTTTCGGCGGCCTTGCAGCTGATGCACACACTCACGACAACGGGACCAGCCGGCACAGGGCGCGGCGGTTCGACCGAAATTTGCTCGCCAGAGATATCGGCGCTGTCGTGATCCATCACATGCTCAGTTCATGCCCTCGCGGGCCTACGAGCTTTGTTGGATCGCGCCGACAGCATGGCCGTCGGTTCGCTCCCGTCCGGTGCACCCCGCCCCGACGACGCCTCCAAAGCACAGTTCGTGATGGCAGGTCTCCTGGCTTGCGAGTCACAGCCTGTTGCCGCCTTCCCAAGAATTCTGAAGAATTCCCAGTGGCACCGGCGCGGGCTCGTCGCTTACAGTTGCGGGGGCAGCGCCGGCCTCAAACCGGCTTCCCTATTCACCTTCCACGCGGAAGGACCATCGTAAAAGACGCTATCTGCCAGGTGCGCCGGGGTCAACCGCGCCGACGGACTGTCGCCCGGACCTGTTGACCTTGCAGGTCGTCTTGCGTCAGTTAGGCCGCGAAAAGGAACCCTATGTCCGCCTATTCCCAGCCCTTGTGGCAGCCGCCCGCCATTGCGCCTGTTGACCCGCAGATCGCGGCAGGAATCCGCGCCGCCATCGACGGCAAGGCCAAGCCGCTGGGATCGCTCGGACGAATCGAGGAGCTGGCATTGCAACTCGGCATGATCCGGCATCCGGGCGAGCCCCGCGGTGACAATGCCGTGCTGCTGGTCTTCGCGGGGGATCACGGACTCGTAGCCGAAGGCGTGTCGCAATATCCGTCGGCGGTCACGGTCGCGATGGTGATGACCTATCTGGCCGGCCGCGCCACGGCCAATGCTTTCGCCGCGGCCAATGACATCGGTGTGCGCGTGATCGACATCGGCGTCGCTGCGGAACTGCCTGTCCATCCGAAGCTGATCGACGCCAAGGTCCGCATGGGTACGGCGAATGCCGCGCGCGAGCCAGCGATGACGGCAGAGCACGCGGCCGATGCGCTGACGCGCGGCTTCAGAATCGCCGTCGGTGAGATCAAGGCCGGCGCAGACATCATCGCGCTCGGCGAGATGGGAATTGGCAACACGGCCTCCTCGGCACTGGTGGTTCATCGACTCGCACCGGCACCCCTGAATGATTGTATCGGCGTTGGCGCCGGGCAGGATGATGCCGGCATGGCGCGCAAGCGCGCGGCGATCACGAAGGCGGCAGCGCGCAGCGACGCAACTGCGCCACTGGATGTGCTGGCCCAATTAGGCGGACTGGAAATCGCGGGCATGGCCGGAGCGATCCTCGGCGCAGCTTCGCAACGGCGGCCGGTGATCATCGACGGCTTCATCTCCAGCGCCGCGGCACTGCTCGCCGTTCGTCTGTGCCCGGCTGCACGCGACTACTGCGTCTTCGCACACCGCTCGGCCGAACGCGGCCATGACATCGTGCTGAACGCGCTCGATGCCAAGCCGCTACTCGATCTCGGCTTGCGGCTCGGTGAAGGCACCGGCGCGCTGCTTGCGGTGCCGTTGGTCCGCGCCGCCGCGCGCATGCTGACCGACGTTGCGAGCCTCGACGACGTGCTGGCCGGAAAGATCTAGATGAGGCTGGATCCGCATCTTTTGAATGCGATCCGTTTCCTGACGGTGCTGCCGGTACCGGCAACTGTCGACGCGCAAGGGCCTGACTGGCTTGCGCGTGCAATGAAGTATTTTCCGGTGGTCGGCGCCGGCATCGGCGCTGCATCCGCAATCGTGTTTCTCGTTGCCGGCGAATTCTGGTCACCGCTGATTTCTGCCCTGCTGGCGATCACGACAAGCATCGCCCTGACCAGCGCGCTGCATGAAGACGGCCTCGCCGACACAGCCGACAGTTTCGGCGGGGGCTGGACCGTCGAGAAGCGCCTTGCGATCATGAAGGACAGCCGCATCGGCACTTACGGGGCGCTGGCACTCGGCCTCGGCGTGGCACTGCGTATCGCGGCACTGGCAACATTACCTGTCTGGGCAGGCGCGGCAGCGCTCTTTGCTCTTCATGCCGCAGCACGCGCCATGCCGGCCTTCGTGATGAACCGCCTGCCCTATAGCGGCGATACCAGTGCGATGAAGGTTACTTACGCCGAGGCGCCCGTACGATTTGAGGAATCGTTGTTTGCACTTGGTGTGGTTGTGCTTGCAGCAATCCCGCTTGCGCTCGTCTCGGTCGCATCGCTTTTTGCGGGTCTTCTGCTCGGCGCAGCGCTCGCCGCATTGCTCGCACTCTGGTCGCGTCGACTGATCGGTGGTTACACCGGCGACGTGCTCGGTGCCGTCGAGCAACTCTTCGAGATCGGTTTTCTGCTCGGCGTCGCAGCCCTGATCAAATAGGCCAGTTCAACGGCAATCGATAAGCCTCACCTTCAAAAGCGTCCGCACCGCGGCCGATGCGTGCGATGGCTTCGACCATGCGGCCGTCGCGGCCAAGCTGTTCGTCGGCCAATTGCACCATCAATTTGTTCGGCGTCACATAAGGCGAACGTTTGCGTAGTTCATCGGCGATCACCGCCTCGTAGCCAGGATTGCGATCGCAGGCGATGGCGTAAGCCGCAGCGCTGGAACGGCTGATACCGGCCCAGCAGTGAATCAGCATCGGGCGATCAGCGATGCTGCCGCGGCCGAATTGAAGAATGGCATCCACGACTTCGGCATCGGGCGCGATCAGGTCCGGCGTTGCTTCGACGATATCGTGAAAGGTTAGCTCCACATGCCGCTCACGCGCCAACCCGCTCCAGTCGCGCTCGCTCGCGGCGGGCGACAGAAGGGTCAGCAGATCGAAGGACGGCAGCGAGTCTGCCACAGCAGCAAGTCCTCCGAGCGAGCTCACATAGATCCATTCGAACACCCTGCTCGCTGTCGTCATGTCCTTCCTCTCACCCACGGCGAATGGACCTTCTTCAACCTCATGCCGCTGCGATGTCGCTGATGCAAGGTCGGTTTCTTAATACCACCCCGACCTTTTCGCACCTGCACCATCGCAAACAGAAGAAAATACACTAATCAGAACAATCGGTTACTCGCTCGAACTTTAGACAACCGAGGCAGGCCAATCTTAAAGAAGTTGCGATAGGTATCTAACTTACCAGTGCAGAGTCCAGGACGGTACGATGCTGAACTACTTCGAAATGGCGGCATCACAAATCGGAACGATCTTCCGGGTGCCGCGCGAAAACCCCGAACTGGTGGAAGCGAAACTCGCTGCCTTCACCCGTCAGGTGCCGATGATGTATGCGCTGGTGGTCGTCAACACGACGGCACTTGCAATCACCTTTTATGGTACTGCGCCACATCTGCTTACCGTCTATCTCCCTGCTGCATTCGATGCAATCTGTGTGATCCGGATACTGAGCTGGTTGAGAGCGCGGAACACCACGCTGTCGCTCAACCAGGCCGTAGAGAAGCTCACCGGCTCGATCATCTTTGCAGGCATTCTCGGCGTCGCGTTCACTGCCTGGAGCCTCAGCCTGTTTCCCTATGGCGACGCCTATAGCAAAAGCCACGTTGCGTTCTTTATGGCCGTCACATCGATCGGCTGCGGCTTCTGCCTCATGCATCTGCGCGCGGCAGCGTTGATCGTGATGGCGCTGGTTGTCGTGCCTTTCGCGTTCTTTTTCGGCTCCAGCGACAATGTCGTCTTCGTCTCCATCGCCTTCAACTTCGTCGTGGTCATCGGGGCCGTTCTCTTTATGCTGCTCGGCAATTACTCCGATTTCGAGAAGCGAGTGAACTCGGAGAAGGCGCTGCGTATCAAGCAGGCTGAACTGCAGGTGCTGAGCGACAAGAATTTTCGGAATTCGAATATCGACAGCCTCACCGGTCTCCCCAATCGCCGGAACTTCTTTGCCGAGCTTGAGCGCGGCATTGTCAACACTGAGCACAGTAGCGGCGGCCTGCTGCTCGGCATCCTGGATCTTGATGGCTTCAAGCCGATCAACGACATCCATGGGCACCACACGGGTGATCGCTTGCTGGTCGAAGTCGCAGACAGACTGCGCGCGCATCTCGCCCCTCACGTGTTTCTGGGCAGACTGGGCGGCGACGAATTCGTCATGTTCAGCGACCAATTGCTCGACCCGGATGCAATTGTTGAGGCGGAAGAGAGCATCGAGAACCTGTTCGACATCCCGTTCGAGATTGATGACATTACAGTTAGCATCAGCTGCTCGATCGGATATGCGGAATTTCCGGACACAGCCAGGACCGCGCAGGATTTGTTCGAGCGCGCCGATTACGCGTTGTTCTTTGCCAAGCAGCACAAGCGTGGCAAGGCCGTCCGGTTTTCAGCAGAACACGAAGCCGATATCCGCGAGGCCTCCTCTGTGAGTCGGGCCCTGGCCAGTGCCGACCTCGAACGGGAATTGTGGATCGCCTACCAGCCGATCATCGACGCAGAAACACAACAGCCCGCGAGCTTCGAAGCCCTGGCGCGCTGGAAGAGCCCGGAGCTCGGCAATGTTCCACCGATGAGCTTCATTGTCGCCGCCGAGCGCTCAGGCATGATCGGCCAGTTGACACCGTTGCTGCTGCGCAAGGCCCTTGAAGGTGCAGCGACATGGCCGGAGCATGTCCGGATTTCGTTCAACCTCTCTGCGGTGGACGTCGCCTCTCCCCTGTCGATCCTCAAGATCATTGCTGTTGTCCAGCAAAGCAAGGTGAAGGCCAGCCGCATCGACTTCGAGATTACCGAGACGGCCGTGATGGGCAATCTCGCACAGGCGACCGAAGCGCTGAATGCCCTGAAGGCTCTGGGGGCCCGCATCTCGCTGGATGATTTTGGCACCGGCTATTCGAGCCTGAGCTGCATTCGCGAATTGCCGCTGGACAAGGTCAAGATCGATCGCAGCTTCATCAGCAAGATCGAGACGGATTCTGCCGCGCGCCTGATCCTGCGCACCATGCTTGGACTGTGCAACGGCCTCGGTCACGACTGCATCGTCGAAGGCGTCGAGAACAGCGAACAGGTCGACTTCCTGCGCAAGGAGCACTGCCGTTTCATGCAGGGTTACTTCTTCGCCAAGCCCATGGGCATCGAGCAGGTCGGCGATTATCTGACCTCTGTTCAACACGGCGCGCTGGCCGAACGCACCGCCAGCTAGTCGTTCTGTCCGTCGAGCAGCCGCACCGCCTCGAACAGTGTTGCCGCCCCGACGGCCAGTTGCTCGGGCTCCGACCATTCCTCCGGGCAATGGCTCTTGCCGTCCTTTGACGGAATGAACAGCATCGCGCTGCGGCCGATATGCGACATGAAAGCCGCGTCGTGACCGGCCCCCGACGCCAGCCGCGTCGTGGAATAACCGAGCTTGGCAGCGCTACGCCCGAGAACGTCAAGCAGATGATCGTCGCAAGGCGCGGGAGGATTTTGCGAGATCAACGCGAAACGCGCGCGCTCGACCTTGGCTCGCCCTGCGATGGCGAGGCTCTCGCGATCGAGCAATGCCACGAATTCATCGACCAGTGCGGCCTTCTCGGCGCGGATATCGAGGATCATGCGCGCACCACCGGGGACGACGTTGGCGGCATTCGGGCTGATCTCGAGGATCCCTGTCGTGGCGACGAAGTGGCCCTGCTTGCGCGCCGCAAACGCATTGGCCTGCTGAGCGACGAGCAGCACGAGTTCGGCGGCGGGCAAGCTTGCATCCCTACGATATTCCATCAGCGTCGAGCCGGCGTGATCGGCGGCGCCCTTCAGCACGATCTCGACGCGGGTGATGCCGGCGATCCCGGTGACGAGACCAAGATCGAGCTTCTTGCTTTCCAGCACGACGCCCTGTTCAATATGCAATTCAAGATAGCCGACGAATTCCGGCTTCTGCATCGACGCAATCGCCGCTGGGTCGCCGCCGACGCGCTTGATGGCATCGGCCAGCGTCTCACCCGCCGCATTGGTGTAAGTCAGCATCCTGGCGTCAAGTTCGCCAACCATGGCGCGGCTGCCGACGCAGGACATACCGTATTCGCTGGGCTCCTCGGCGAGGAAATCCACGATCTCGATCGGATGCCGGGGCTTGTAGCCGGACGCCTGCAGTGCGCGCACCGCCTCCAGCGCCGTCAGGATGCCGGAAATGCCGTCGAAGCGGCCGCCGGATGGCACCGTATCGGAATGCGAGCCGAGCATGATCGGCGGCAGGCCTGCGACACTACCTTCCAGCCGTGCGATCACGTTGGCGGCGGCATCCATGCGCACCGTCATGCCGGCGGCGATATATTGCTCATGCAGCCACGCACGGCCGTCGAGGAAGCGCTGCGAGAACGATCGCCGCGTCCATGGCTTGTCGGGATCGGTGATGGCGGCGAGCGCCATATGGTCGTCCCAGAGGCGGTTCTGATCGATGGGCGGCTTTGTCTCGGTCGGCATGATCGGCATGAGGCTCATGAGTTGGCGGCACTGGCGCCGGCGCGATTATTGTTGAACACTTTGGCCATCGTGAAGCAAGAAAACGATGGACATCGTGAAGCAAGAAACGATCGGGGAGAAAATCGTGAGCAGCAAGACCAGGATCGCATGGGTGACCGGCGGCGGCACCGGAATCGGCAGAGCGGGCGCAGAGGCTCTGCTGGCGGATGGCTGGACGGTGGTCATTTCCGGCCGCCGCGCCGATGTGCTGAAGGGCGTCGCCGATGAACTCGGCGCCGGCGGCAAGCCCGTTGAAGCAATGGCGCTGGATGTCAGCAATGCCGACGACGTCAACAAGGTCGCACAGGCCATCCTCGCCAAACATGGCCGTATCGACCTCCTGGTGAACAGCGCCGGCGTCAACCTGCCGAAGCGGAGCTGGGAAGACGTCACCCAGGACGGCTGGGACCAGATCGTCGACATCAATCTCAATGGCGTGATGTATTGCATGCGCGCGGTGCTGCCGGCGATGCGCGCGCAGAAGGACGGCTGCATCATCAATGTCGCCTCATGGGCGGGGCGCATTGTCTCCAAGATGACGGGACCAGCCTACACCGCCACCAAACATGCGGTGCTGGCGCTGACCCATTCCTTCAACATGGACGAATGCGTCAACGGCTTGCGCGCCTGCTGTCTCTCGCCCGGCGAAGTCGCCACTGACATCATGAAGAACCGTCCGGTGCCGCCGAGTGACGAGGTGATGGCGCGGATGCTGCAGCCGGACGATCTCGGCAAGACCATCGCCTTCATCGCCAGCATGCCGCCGCATGTCTGTATCAACGAGGTGCTGATCAGCCCGACCTGGAATCGCTCGTTCCTGGCCATGTGAGAAGTTGTCTTTTCCCTCCCCCGCTCTTGCGTGGGGAGGGTGGCCGGCCACTTGGCCGGTCGGGTGGGGGCGTCCACGTGAGAGCGTCACTTGTGGCACCCCCACCCCGGCCTATCGGCCGACCCTCCCCGCAAGGGGGAGGGATATCGCGGACGCCAGCGCGCCATTGCGGTGAAGCCTCACTACCCTCCTCACCTCACGGCGTGATTGCGACCTTCAGCACGCCATCGCGCTGGTGCGAGAACAGATCGTAGGCTTTTTCGATATCGTCCAGCCTGTAGTGATGCGTGACCAGCGACGTCAGGTCAACGCGGCCGGAGGCGACGACGTTCATCAGCCGTCGCATCCGCTCCTTGCCACCGGGACACAGGCTGGTGACAATCGTGTTATCGCCGAGGCCCGCCGAAAAGGCGCTCAGGGGAATCTGCAGATCCGTCGAATAGACGCCAAGGCTGCTCAGCGTGCCACCCGGCCGCAGCGCGCGCAGTGCCGATTCGAAGGTGCCTTGCGTACCGAGCGCTTCGATGGCCACATCGACGCCGCGGCCGTCGGTCAGGTCCATGATCTGCTTGACCGGATCACCCTTCTTGAAGTCGACAACGATATCGGCGCCGAGCCGTTTGGCGACCTCGATGCGCGCGGGTACCGTATCGACACCGATGATCGTGGTCGCGCCCATCAGCTTGGCGCCGGCGAGGGCGCAGAGTCCGATCGGCCCCAGAGCGAACACCACCACCGTGTCCCCGATCCTGATGCCGCCGCGCTCGGCACCGGCAAATCCCGTCGACATGATGTCCGGACACATCAGCACCTGCTCATCCGTCAACGCGTCGGGCACCGGACTGAGATTGACCATGGCATCGGGTACCAGCACATACTCGGCCTGCGCACCATCGATCGTATTGCCGAACCGCCAGCCACCGGCCGCCTTGAAGCCGTGCTTGGTTCCAGCGCCATCCTGCGATGAGCAGCCGCAGAGACATGCATAACTGTGACCGCTCGGCGTGATGGCGCCGGCAATGACGCGCTGGCCCTCGCGATAGCCGGTGACGGCGCTCCCGAGCTTCTCAATGATACCAACCGGCTCGTGTCCGATGGTCAGCCCTTTCGCGACCGGATATTCACCCTTGAGGATATGCACATCGGTGCCGCAGATCGTGGTGGTCGTGATGCGCATCAACGCATCGAGCGGGCCGACGTCGGGGATCGGCTTGTCATCCAGAACGATACGACCCGGTTCGACAAATATCGCAGCCTTCATTTGCGGCATGATCCTGCTCCTGCTTGCGACGGTGCGTCGATCGACGCGATGAGCCAATCATCTGCGCATTTTGCCGTGACAGGATTGAGGTGGATCAAGTGGCGATGCCTTTTGAATGTCTCTGAAGTGGCGGACACACAGCCGCGCTTCTGCGTTGCTCTTGATTCAATTTGTCAAACAGCCACTGCTCTTCAGACATGCGACATCGCCCCCATTGTTTGCGGCGCGGGGGCGCCGTCGTCCTTTGCATTCCCACCCTCTTGTGAGAGGGCGTGCGGAACGCCGGGTGCCCGTTGCACCCTTGGGCCTGATGCGATGCGGTCTTCCGCAATTTTAGAGTGCATCAGGACTTTCGGAGGCGCCGAGCAAGTGCCCGACGTTCCGCCTGCGGTGTTTTTTCGGTTGCCTGCACATCTGCCATGGCGAACGGTCCCATCACCAAAATTAATGTCCCAGGGCGGAGGGACAGGGTAGCCGCAAAGCACTTGGCCGAACGCGTTTTGACTTGGTCGTCCGTCACACTGTCCAGGAGTCTGTCCATCCGAAGGTCGGCCGTCTCCTTGCCAGTGGCAGTGCTGGCGCAGATCCGTCCTGCCCGAAGACAGACGTCACCCCCAAACCGCGTAACGCCGCATCTCCGGCGTCCACCGCATCCCACCCCGCGAACGTGACGATCGCGATCGCCCCTCTCGGTGGGGCAGGACGAATGGGAATATAAACCAGACGGGGATGTTGTCAACGGGAGATAGGAAAAAATGTTTAGGCGCTGTCTTCCCGCCCCACACTGTCATTCCGGGGCGCGAGGAGCGCCGAAGGCGGCGTATCGCGCACCCGGAATCTCGACCTGTTTTGCGCTGAACATGTCGGGATTCCGGGCTCATGCCGACCGCTTCGCGGTCCGTCCTGCCCCGGAATGACGAGTGTAGGACGCAGCGTATCGATTAAATCGCCCGCCCCCTCACCCGTTCTTCGCAAACAGCTCCCGCCCGATCAGCATCCGCCTGATCTCGCTCGTGCCGGCGCCGATCTCGTAGAGTTTGGCGTCGCGCAGCAGGCGGCCGGTGGGATAGTCGTTGATATAGCCATTGCCGCCGAGCAGCTGGATCGCGTCGAGCGCGCATTGCGTGGCGCGTTCCGATGCGTAGAGGATGGCGCCGGCGGCATCCTCGCGGGTGGTTTCGCCGCGGTCGCAGGCTTTCGCGACTGCATAAACGTAAGCGCGGGCCGAACTCAGCGCCACATACATATCGGCGATCTTGCCCTGCACGAGCTGGAAGTTGCCGATCGGCTCACCGAACTGCTTGCGCTCGTGCACATAAGGCTGCGCGACGTCGAGACAGGCCTGCATGATGCCGAGCGGGCCCGCCGCGAGCACCGCGCGCTCGTAATCGAGGCCGGACATCAGGACATTGACGCCACGACCGACCTCGGCGAGCACGTTCTCCTCGGGCACCTCGCAATCCTCGAAAACGAGTTCGCAAGTATCCGAGCCGCGCATACCCAGCTTGTCGAGCTTCTGCGCCGTCGAAAAACCCTTCATGCCCTTTTCGATGATGAAGGCGGTGATGCCGCGCGGGCCGGCCGCCGGATCGGTCTTGGCATAGACCACCAGCGTCTGCGCCACCGGGCCATTGGTGATCCACATCTTGTTGCCGTTGAGAACGTAGCGGTCGCCCTTCTTGTCGGCGCGGGTCTTCATCGACACCACGTCCGAGCCCGAACCCGGCTCGGACATCGCGAGGGATCCCACATGTTCGCCCGAGATCAGCTTCGGCAGATATTTGCGCTTCTGTGCTTCATTACCGTTGCGACGCAACTGATTGACGCAGAGGTTCGAATGCGCGCCGTAGGACAGGCCCACCGACGCCGAGGCGCGCGAGATTTCCTCCACCGCGATGACGTGTTCCAGATAGCCGAGCCCGGCGCCGCCGAACTCTTCCTCCACCGTGATACCGTGCAGGCCGAGCGCGCCGATCTTGGGCCAGAGATCGAGCGGAAACTGATTGGTCTTGTCTATGGCTTCGGCGCGCGGCGCGATCTCGTTCTGGGAGAAGTCGCGCACCGTCTCGCGAATCGCGTCCGCAGTCTCGCCGAGATCAAAATTGAACATCCGTTGAGCGTTCGAAATCACAGGGCGCCTCCGGTCAGAACGGCGCGCAAGCGCGCCCGGTTTTGTTGATTGAAATCACCATGTCACGGGCTGAACGGGCTGAGAAGGGGCATAAAGTGGTCCTTGCTCTTGGCCGCGCAACGGGTTGTAATTCATCCAAATAAGCCCTCCGGGACCCAACCACGGAAGGCATGCCAGGGAGAGAACCGATGCTCGATCGCGTCCAGGATTCCGACAGCAGCAAATCCGCCCTAGCCGCCGCTCACGCCCAAGCTTACGGGATGCCGCTCGATGAGTTCGATCCCGGCAATCCCGAACTGTTCCGCACCGATACGTTCTGGCCCTATTTCGAACGGCTGCGCCGCGAGGATCCCGTCCACTACTGCAAGGACAGCATGTTCGGACCGTATTGGTCGGTGACCAAGTACAACGATATCATGCAGGTCGAGACCAATCACGCCACCTACTCCTCCGCCGCGGCATTCGGCGGCATCACCATCCGCGACGCCGGTGTGCAGTTCCGCCGGCCGATGTTCATTGCCACAGATCCGCCGCATCACAGCGCCCAGCGCAAGACAGTGGCGCCGATGTTCGCACCTCACCACATGGACGAGCTCTCCAGCCTGATCCGCAGTCGCACTGCCGAGGTGCTGGACTCCCTGCCCCGCAACGAGACCTTCGACTGGGTCGATCGCGTGTCGATCGAATTGACCACACAGATGCTGGCAACCCTGTTCGACTTTCCCTGGGAGGAGCGCCGCAAGCTCACCCACTGGTCGGATGTCGCCACAATGTTGCCACCCACGCCCGAGGCCGAGCTGGAGCGGCAGAGAGAACTGCGCGAATGCGGCGAGTATTTCGGCCGGTTGTTTCAGGAGCGACTCAATGCGCCGCCGAAGAGCGACCTGATATCGATGATGGCGCATAGCGAGGCCACGCGGCATCTCGATCCGGAGAGTTTTCTCGGCAACATCATTCTGCTGATCGTCGGCGGCAACGACACAACGCGCAATTCGATGTCCGGCGGCGTCTACGCGCTCAATCAATTCCCCGGCGAATATGACAAGCTGCGCGCCAATCCCGCGCTGATCGAGAGCATGGTGCCGGAGATCATCCGCTGGCAGACGCCGCTCGCACATATGCGGCGCACGGCGGTGCAGGACACCGAGCTCGGCGGCAAGCAGATCAGGAAGGGTGACAAGGTCGTAATGTGGTACGTCTCGGGCAACCGCGATGACGAGGTCATCGAAAACCCCAACGAATTCACCATCGACCGCATCAGACCGAACCGCCATCTGTCATTCGGCTTCGGCATCCACCGCTGCGTCGGCCTCAGACTTGCCGAACTTCAATTGAAGATTGTGTGGGAAGAGATCATCAAGCGCTTCGACAGGATCGAAGTTGTCGGCGAACCGCGCCGCGTCTTTTCGAGCTTCGTGAAGGGCTACGAGACACTGCCTGTGCGGATCGCTGGCTGAACCAGCGACCGCGACGGCTCAGGATCGATTTTTTGGAGAGCAGACGCCATGAATATCCAAGCCAGGATCAATCCTGACAAAGCCGAGATCCAGCGCGTCGCGCGCGAGATCGCCTATTCGACACCGCTGAAGGACTTCCATCCCGGCGCGCCGAAATTGTTCGCGACCGATACGCTGTGGCCGTTCTTCGAACGGCTGCGCAAGGAAGAGCCGGTGCATTACTGCACCAATGCACCGATCGAGCCCTACTGGTCGGTGACCAAGTATCACGACATCATGCATGTCGACACAAATCACGGCATCTTCTCGTCCGACGTGAAGCATGGCGGCATCGCGATCCGCGACGTGCCGGAAGGCTATGACTGGCCGAGCTTCATCGCCATGGATGAGCCGAAGCACAGCGCACAGCGCAAGACCGTGACGCCGATGTTCACGCCAACGCATCTCGACGAGATGGCGGTGCTGATCCGTGGGCGCGTGTGCAAGGTGCTCGACGGACTACCGCGCGGCGAGACCTTCGACTGGGTCGAACGCGTCTCGGTCGAACTCACCACGCAGATGCTTGCGACCCTGTTCGACTTCCCGTGGGAGGAGCGCCGCAAGCTGACGCGCTGGTCGGACGTGTCCACAGCGCTGCCAAAAAGTGGAATCGTGTCGTCGGAGGAAGAGCGCCGCCGCGAGATGGATGAATGCGCCGCCTATTTCCAGAAGCTCTGGAACGAGCGCGTGAATTCCGACCCGCGGAATGACCTGATTTCCATGATGGCGCATAGCGACGCGACGCGCTTCATGGATCCCGACACGCTGATGGGCAATATCATCCTGCTCATCGTCGGCGGCAACGATACCACCCGCAACACCATGACCGGCTCGGTGCTGGCGCTGAACGAGAACCCCGACCAGTATCAGAAGTTGCGCGACAATCCGTCACTTATCGAGACCATGGTCCCCGAAGTGATCCGCTGGCAGACGCCGCTGGCGCATATGCGCCGTACCGCCATGCAGGATACTGAACTCGGCGGCAAGAGCATCAAGAAGGGCGACCGGGTGGTGATGTGGTACGTCTCGGGCAACCGCGACGAGGAGGTGATCGAGCGCCCCAACGAGTTCATCATCGACCGCGCGCGGCCCAAGATTCACCTGTCATTCGGTTTTGGCATACACCGCTGCGTGGGCATGCGCCTGGCGGAGTTGCAATTGAGGATCGTTTGGGAGGAGATACTGAAACGGTTCGAGAACATCGAAGTTGTGGGGGAACCCAAGCGCGTGTATTCGAGCTTCGTTAAAGGCTACGAGACCCTGCCAGTCAGAATCTCCTAGCCGGTCAGGATTCATAATTTTCCCCTCAAGAAGAGAAGCTCAATTCCTTGACGAAACACCATCCCGCGGAACAGGACGAATTCCACGATATCCGCGATGCCGTTGCCAAACTGTGCGCACAGTTCCCCGGTGAATACTGGCGCAAGCTCGACCGCGAGATGGCCTATCCGAAGGCTTTTGTCGATGCATTGACGGAAGCCGGATACCTGTCGGTTCTGATCCCCGAGGAATATGGCGGCTCCGGCCTCAAGCTGTCGGCTGCAGCGGCGATCCTCGAAGAGATCCAGCGCGCCGGTTGCAATGGCGGCGGCTGCCACGCGCAGATGTATACGATGGGCACGGTGCTGCGTCATGGCAATGACGAGCAGAAGGCCAAGTGGCTGCCGAAGATCGCATCAGGCGAAGTTCGCCTGCAGGCCTTCGGCGTTACCGAGCCGACCTCCGGCACCGACACATCCTCGCTGAAGACGGTGGCGAAGAAGGACGATAACGGCGACTACATCGTCAACGGCCAGAAGATCTGGACCAGCCGCGCCGAATATTCCGACCTGATGGTGCTGCTCGCGCGCACCACGCCGAAGGAACAGGCCGCGAAGCGCACCGATGGTCTGTCGGTGTTTCTGGTGGACATGAAGGAGGCCAAGAAGAACGGCCTCGAGATCCGCCCGATCCGCACCATGATGAACCACGCCACCACCGAAGTGTTCTTCACCGACATGAAGGTGCCGGCGGAAAACCTGATTGGCGAAGAGGGCAAGGGCTTCCGCTACATCCTCTCCGGCATGAATGCCGAGCGCATCCTGATCGCCAGCGAATGCGTCGGCGATGCCAAGTGGTTCATCGCCAAGGCAAGCGCTTATGCCAAGGAGCGCCAGGTGTTCGGTCGCCCGATCGGCCAGAACCAGGGCATCCAGTTTCCCATCGCCAAGGCCTATGCGAATATGCGCGCGGCCGAATTAATGGTGAAGGAAGCACTGCGCAAATATGAAGCCGGCATGGAATGCGGCGCCGAGGCCAACATGGCCAAGATGCTCGCGGCCGACGCGTCCTTCGAGGCGGCCAATGCCTGTATCCAGACCCATGGCGGCTTCGGCTTTGCCGAGGAATACGACGTCGAGCGCAAATTCCGCGAGACGCGTCTGTATCAGGTGGCGCCGATCTCGACCAACCTGATCCTGTCCTTCGTGGCCGAGCACGTACTCGGCATGCCGCGCTCGTATTGAGATAGACATATGCTGCCGCTCAAGGGACTGACCGTCATCGCCGTTGAACAGGCGGTGGCCGCACCATTCTGCAGTTCGCGGCTCGCGGATGCCGGCGCACATGTCATCAAGATCGAGCGACCCGAAGGCGACTTCGCCCGCGGTTACGACGCCGCGGCGAAGGGCCAGAGCAGCTATTTCGTCTGGCTCAACCGCGGCAAGGATTCCGTGGTGGTCGATCTCGCAACTCCAGACGGCCGCAAGGCCATGGAAGAGCTGATCGCCACTGCCGACGTGCTGATCCAGAACCTCAAGCCCGGCTCGATGGACAAGCTCGGATTCACCCGCGAACGACTGCGCAAGGACTATCCGCGGCTGATCTGCGCCACCATCACCGGCTATGGCGACACCGGCCCCTACGCCCATCGCAAGGCCTATGACCTGCTGATCCAGGCCGAGAGCGGGCTGGCGTCGATCACCGGCGGCCCCGAAGGCCCGTCGCGCGTCGGCGTCTCCATCGTCGATGTCGCCACCGGCGCTGCCGCGCATGCGGCGATCCTGGAAGCGCTGATCGGGCGTTCGGTGACCGGCGAAGGCGCCGATATCCGCATCTCCATGTTCGACGTGATGGCCGACTGGCTCACCGTGCCGCTGCTCAATGCCGAAGCCGGCAACGAGCCGAAGCGCATGGGCCTCGCGCATCCCTCGATCGCGCCCTATGGCGTGTTTCGCTCCAAGGACGGCAAGGACATCCTGATCTCGATCCAGAGCGAGCGCGAATGGAAGATCCTCTGCGCCAAGGTGCTCGGCGATGCCGCGCTGGCGAGCGATTCACGCCTGGTCAACGGCGTCGAGCGCGTACGCAACCGCGCCTTTACCGACCAGACCGTCAGCGACATCTTCGGATCGCTCAGCCGCGATGAATTGCTGAAGCGCCTGACCGACGCCGACATCGCGTTTGCGGAAGTGAACACCATGGCGGATCTCACCACCCATCCGCATCTGCGCCGCATCACGGTGAACACGCCGAACGGCGAGGTGTCGTATCCGGCGCCGGCCGCGATCTGGGTCGATGCGCCGCGCAGCTACGGCGCCGTGCCCGGCATCGGCGAAGTGCAGAAGTAAACGTCAAGATCACACGGAGGTCATCGTGACCGACAAACTCGACATCGATCATCTCAAGCAGTGGATCGGTCGCACCATTGAGGCCTCCGACATCGTGACTGCGCAGCTCGTGAAGGGCCTCCGCGCGACGCTGTTTCTCGACATCGGCACGCCGAAGCCCGGTGATGCCGCGCCCTTCACCACGCAGTGGTGCCTGGCGCAGCCGGTCGCGGCGATGGACAAGCTCGGGCCCGACGGTCATCCTGCCCGCGGCGGATTTCTCCCACCGGTGCCGCTGCCGCGCCGCATGTGGGCGGGCGGTGAGTGCCAGTTTCTCGACCCGCTTGTTGTCGGAGATGAAGTCACACGCTCGTCGAAGATCCTCGACGTCAATCTGAAGACCGGCTCGACCGGCGCGCTGTGCTTCGTCAATGTCGAGCACCTGATCACGACGAAGCGTGGCCTCGCCATCCGCGAGCGCCAGGACATCGTCTACAGGGACATGCCGACGAGCATGGCGCCGCTTGCACCGGCGCCGAAGGAAGTGCCAAAGGCCCAGCATCAGGAAACGCATTACGCCGATCCCGTGCTGCTGTTTCGCTACAGCGCGCTGACCTTCAACGGTCACCGCATCCATTACGACCGCGACTATGTCACCAAGGTCGAGTTCTATCCGGGCCTCGTGTTTCATGGGCCGCTGCAGGCGGCCTTGCTGGTGGAGTTCGCGGCGAAGCTGAAGGGCGGCAAGGCGCCGGCGAAATTCAGCTATCGCGGCGTGTCACCGCTGTTCGACGGCGCGGATTTTTCGGTGAATGCGAACGAGACAGCGGACGGGCTCGACGTCTGGACCGCCAATGACAAGGGCGCGCCGACCATGAAGGCGACCGCGAGCTGGTAGCCGAAGGAGCGCGCTGATCTTACCTCTCCCCGCATTGCGGGGAGAGGTCGCCGCGCCTTCGCATTGCGCTGTAAGAGCCCAACTCACTCCGCTTTCGGATCGCTCAATTCTTCGACCCGAGCATCCTGCAAATTTCGCGGGCGATGTGCCACGCCCCTCACCCCACCCCTCTCCCCGCGCAAGATGCGGGGAGAGGGAGCGACGGCGCGCCTCCGCTCCGTCAGCGCGGTTTCACCCCGCCTCCCCGATTGACTCCCGGCCCCCTCCTGCTGTTGATGAGTCAACAACACACGGCAGACAACTGCCCGATCCCGTGAGGAAACCGCCTTGGCCCGCGACAGCAACAAAACCGCCGCCCGTAGTCCCGTGACCGTCAAGGACGCCACGCTCAATCTGCTGCGCGGCTTCGGCATCACCAAAGTCTTCGGCAATCCCGGCTCCACCGAACTGCCGTTCCTGTCCGACTGGCCCGACGACATCGATTACGTGCTCGGCCTACAGGAAGCCTCGGTGATCGGCATGGCCGACGGCTATGCGCAGGCGACGCGCAATGCCGCTTTCGTCAATCTGCATTCCGCCGCCGGCGTCGGCCATGCGCTGGGCAATATCTACACCGCGCACCGCAACCAGACGCCGATGGTCATCACCGCCGGCCAGCAGGCGCGCAGCATTCTGCCGCTGCAAGCATTTCTCTATGCGGAACGCGCGTCGGAATTTCCGCGGCCTTATGTGAAATACAGCGTCGAGCCTGCGCGTGCGGAGGATGTGCCCGCCGCGATCGCCCGCGCCTATTATGTGGCGATGCAGCCGCCTTGCGGACCGACTTTCGTGTCGGTGCCGATCGACGACTGGACGCATCAGGCCCAACCTCTCGAGGCGCGTTATGTGAGCCGCGAGCTCGGGCCAGATCCCAAGGCGATGCAGGAACTCGTCGCCGCACTCAACACAAGCCAGAACCCTGCATTGATCGTCGGCCCCGGGATCGACCGCGCAAACGCCGTCGATCTCATGATCAGCGTCGCTGAGAAAACGAAGGCCGCCGTCTGGGTCAGTCCGTTCTCGGCGCGTTGCAGTTTCCCGGAACTTCATCCGCAATTTGCAGGCTTCCTGCACGCCTCGCCGGCGCAACTCTCCGATGCACTCCGCGAACACGATCTGGTCGTCGTGATCGGCGCGCCGGTGTTCACCTTCCACGTCGAAGGTCATCCCGCAATCTTCGATGGCGACACCACGATCTTCCAGATCACGGACGATGCGGACTCGGCTGCCGTCGCGCCGATCGGCACCAGCATCATTGCGACCATGAAGCCGGCGCTCAAGCTGCTGCTCGATCTGCTACCAGACACCAAGCGAAATGTTGCGAAGGGTCGCATCCTGCCGCCACCGCCCGCGGGTGCTGACCCGATCCCGATAGATTATCTGCTGCACACCCTGTCGCGGGCCATGCCATCGGATGCGATGCTGGTGGAAGAAGCGCCCTCGCATCGCCCGGCGATGCAGAAGTATCTTCCGATGCGCGGCGCCAATAGTTTCTACACCATGTCGTCGGGCGGCCTCGGCCACTCCCTGCCGGCATCCGTCGGCATGGCACTGGGCTATCCGGATCGACGCACCGTGTGCCTGATCGGCGACGGCTCGGCGATGTATTCGATCCAGGCACTGTGGACCGCCGCGCAGCGTAAATTGCCTTTAACCGTAGTGGTTATCAACAATTCCGGTTACGGCGCGATGCGTTCCTTCAGCCAGGTGATGCAGGTGCGTAATGTTCCCGGGCTGGATCTGCCTGGTCTGGATTTCGTCAAATTGGCCGAAGGCATGGGCGCGCATGCCTTGCGCGTCAGCAAATCATCGGAACTTGCGGGTGCTTTCGCGGCCAGTCTGCAACATCCGGGCGTCAGCCTTGTCGAAGTCATCGTCGACTCGGCCGTTCCAGTGCTTTATGGACAGAAGCATTGATATGACGGGATCATAACGGAAGGGCCGGCATGACCAAGCAGCCGAACGACAACGCCAAGAAAACGCACAGCTCCCACTGGGGTGCCTTTTCCGGACAATGGGTCGACGGCAAGCTGGTCATCACACCGCATCCGATCGATCCCGATCCGAATCCGATCATCCAGAATTTCCCCGAGGCGCTCCGCCACAAGGCGCGCATCGCCAAGCCGATGGTGCGCCGTGGCTGGCTCGAAAATGGCCCCGGCCCGGATGACCGTCGCGGCCGCGACGCATTCGTCGAGATGGAATGGGACGAGGTGCTCGACCTGCTCGCCGGCGAATTGAAGCGCGTCAAGGACACGCACAGTGCCAAGGCGATCTATGGCGGCTCCTATGGCTGGTCCAGCGCCGGACGCTTCCATCATGCGCAGAGTCAGATCCATCGTTTTCTGAATGTCGCGCTCGGGGGCTATGTGCGTTCGGTCAACAGCTACTCGGCCGGCGCGTCGACGGTTCTCATTCCGCACATCCTCGGCAACTACGAAGACATGACCCGCCGCAATATCGGCTGGGATGAGATCGTCGAGCACACCGATATCATTCTCGCCTTCGGCGGCATGAACACCAAGAACTCGCGCGTCGCCGGCGGCGGCATCAGCAAGCATACCGAACATCGCGACATGATCGCACTGAGCAAGCGTGGCGGCGAACTGGTGCTGATCTCGCCACTGAAGAGCGATCTGCCGGATGAAGTGAACCAGGACTGGGTCGCCGCGCGTCCCGGCACCGACGTGGCACTGATGCTCGGCATCGCGCACACCGCGGTGATGGACGGCGCGCATGACCGCGCGTTCCTCGCCAGCCATACCCATGGCTGGGATACTTTCGAAGACTATCTGATGGGCCGCAGCGACGGCCAGCCGAAGGATGCGGCGTGGGCCGCTGCGATCACCGGCCTCACTGCCGACGCCATCCTCACGCTGGCGCGTCGCCTGCCCGGCAAGCGTGCGCTCTTTGTTGTTGCGCATTCACTGCAGCGCGCGAAGCATGGCGAACAGCCGGTTTGGATGGCTTCGGTGCTGTCGGCGATGTTCGGACAATCGGGCCTGCCCGGCGGCGGCTTCGGCTATGCGCTCGGCGCCATCGCCAATTACGGACGCCGCCAGAATGCCGTGCCGATCGCCGGCCTGCCGCAGGGCAAGAACGGCGTCAGCGAATTCATCCCGGTGGCGCGTGTCAGCGACATGCTGCTCAATCCCGGCGCACCGTTCGAATATAACGGCGCGCATATGACCTATCCGGATATCAAGCTGGTCTATTGGGCCGGCGGCAATCCGTTCCATCACCATCAGGACCTCAACCGCCTGCGCAAGGCTTTCGCGCAGGTCGACACGCTGGTGGTGCACGATCTCGCCTGGACCGCATCGGCACGCCACGCCGACTTCGTGCTCCCCTGTACCATGTCGCTGGAGCGCGAGGACATCGGCAGCTCGCAAACCGATCCGATGATGGTCGCGATGCATCAGATGGCCGAGCCGTTCGGCGACGCGCGCAACGACTACGCGATCTTCACCGGTCTCTCGCAGCGTCTCGGCAAGGCCGATGAATTCACCGAAGGCCGCACGCCGCGTGAATGGCTGAAGCATCTCTATCAGCCGACCTATGACGGGCTCAAAGCCAAAGGTCTCGACGCGCCTGACTTCGACGCCTTCTGGGCGGCCGGCGAAGTCATGCTGCCGCAATTGCCGCTGGATGGCGGCACGCTGCGCGCATTCCGCGAGGATCCCGAGGGCACGCCCCTGCCGACCACCAGCGGCAAGATCGAGATCACGTCCGACACGATCGCCAGCTTCGCTTACGACGACTGCCCCGGCCATCCGGTCTGGCTGACGCCAGAAGACACTGTCGATGCGACCAATCCGCTGCAGCTCGTCGCCAATCAGCCGGCGTCGCGCCTGCACAGCCAGCTCGATTTCGGCGGCCATAGCAGCGCCGAGAAGCGCCGCGGCCGCGAAGTGGCCCGCATGCATCCGGTCGATGCGGATGTGCGCGGCATCAAGGACGGCGACATCATCAAGCTGTTCAACCAACGCGGTTCGTGCCTCGCCTCGGTGGTGGTCACCGAAGACGTGATGGCCGGCGTGGTGCAGTTGCCGACCGGTGCCTATTACGATCCGGAAGATCCGAACGAGGAGAAGCCGCTCTGCGTGCACGGCAATCCGAACGTGCTGACAAGGGACACCGGCACCTCGCGTCTCGCGCAAGGCTGCACCGGCCAGCTCACGGTGGTGAATGTCGAGAAGTTCACCGGCAACCTGCCGCCGATCCAGGCCTATGATCCGCCAGTCCCGGTGATCCGGCCACGCCCGCCGAAGCTGGAAGCGGCGGAATGATCTTACCTCTCCCCGCTCTTTGCGGGGAGAGGTCGCCGCGTCTTCGCGGCGGGTGAGGGGCCGCGCGCGACATTCGCCACAGCGCCAGTCTCTCGGGTCGCGAAATTCCTTGAACGACACGGCATCATTCAGAGAGATCCGAGAGGGCTTCTGTGTGGCTGGCCGTGTGCCATGCCCCTCACCCGGCGCTACGCGCCGACCTCTCCCCGCAAAGAGCGGGGCGAGGTTGAGAAAGCATCCACCCCTACTTCCCAAACGTCTCCCGCATCTTCGCCTGGATCTTGGCCATGCCGCCGATCCAGCGATCGTAGTTCTCGGTCTTCTTGCGCATGTAGTCGATGACCTGCTTGTGCGGCAGGATCAGGAACGTCTCCGCCTCGATGCCGGCGAGCGCATCCTGCGCCACCTGTTCCGGCGACAGGTTGCCGTCATTGGATTGCGGGCCCTTCGGAATGTTCTTCAGCATATTGGTATCGACACCCTGCGGGCACAGGATCGAGACCTTGATGTTATCTGCCCGGTGCGAGATCGCGAGATTTTCGGCGAACCCCACCGCGGCATGTTTGGTGGTCGAATAGGCCGGGCTGCCGACTTGCGAGAGGAGCCCCGCGGCAGAGATCGTGTTGAGGAAGTAGCCGCCGCCGCGCGCCTTGTAGAGCGGGATCAGATGCCGCGCCGCATAGACATGGGCCATCACATGAATCGCCCAGCTCTTCGCCCATGGTTCATCCGACGTGCCACCGGCATTCGGGCTCATGGGATCGAAGCCGCCGCCGATGCCAGCATTGGAGCAGAACAAAGCGATCGGCCCATAATGCCGTTCGGTCAGTTCGATCACATGCTGGATGTCTTTTTCCTTGCCGACATCGCATCGGAACGCGGCGCCGCCGATGGCCTCCGCAACGGCCGTCGCCCGCTCACCATCGAGATCGACGACGACGACTTTCGCTGCGCCTGCTTGATGAAATGTCTCGCATAGCGCCTGGCCGATGCCATTGGCGCCACCGGTCACGACGACGACCTTGCCGTCTACCCGCATGCCGCACTCCCTTTTTGTTTGTTTTTGTTTCTTATTAGAGCATGATCTGATCCGAAAACCGGTACCCACTTTTCGGGATCATGCTCTAGGTGCTCAGCACCATGTCGAGCACGGCCGTATAGTGGCATGCGGCGCCGAGCAGGACAAATGCGTGCCAGATGGCGTTCTGGAAACGCAGCCGCTGCCAGGCGTGGAATACGACGCCCAGCGTATACAGCGTGCCGCCGGCGGCGACGAACCACATGGTGAGCGGCGGCAGCGGCGTGAACACGGCGTCATAGGCCATCAATCCGCTCCAGCCCATGGCGAGATAGAGCACGACCGCAAGGCGATCGAAACGGCCGGGATAAACCAGCTTGATGACGATGCCGGTGATGGCGACGCTCCACACGCCGGCCAGCAGCGAGATCGCGAGCCGCGTGTTGGCGATCTGCGCGAAGAACGGCGTGTAGGTCGCCGCGATCAGCAAGTAGATCGCGGAGTGATCGAAGCGGCGCAGGAACCATTTTCGCGGCGACACCGGCCACATATTATAGATGGCCGACAGCACCAACATGGCCAGCAGGCCCACGGAATAGACCGAGACGGTCACCACTTCATAGGCGGTGGCGAAAACGGCAGCGAGCACGATGAGGACAGTGGCGGCGATCAGGCCGGAGAACACGCCGAGACCGTGAACGATGCCGTCGGCGATCAGTTCGGCACGGTCGTAATTCCAGCGGATCGCGCCGGCCACCATGTGAGCGGAATTACTGGTCAGTTCTTTGATACGGAAAACGGTCATGGTGGCGTCAACCCGGCCGGTGCGATGCGGTGAGCTTGCCCCGTAAGCCCGCCTGTGACTTCCCCTGAAATCAGCGATAGATCATAGGCTGGAGATCGTCAACGAAAGCCAAACGACGAAGTGACGACGCTTTCGTGACGAACTTGATTTCAGTCAGACAATCGCCATTTTTAGAGGCAGACCAACACCCGCGCACCATTCACCATGATGAGCTTTCCCGCACGATGCCCAGCCTGTCCGAACTCGTCGAAGAAGCACGGCTGTCCGCGCGCGCATTGCTCGATTATGGCGATGGTCTGTTCAATCCCACAGTGCGGCTTGGGGTCACAGGCCTGTCGCGCGCCGGCAAGACGGTCTTCATTACCGCGCTGGTGCATGGCCTGACGCGCGGCGGACGCTTTCCCGTCTTCGAGTCGCTCGCCACCGGACGCATCGCCAAGGCGCGTCTCGCGCCGCAGCCCGACGATGCCGTTCCCCGGTTCGCCTATGAAGAGCATCTGCGCACGCTGATCGACGACCGCCGCTGGCCGAACTCCACCACCGATATCAGCGAGCTGCGTCTGGTCATCGACTATCAGCGCACGAGCGGCGCCGACCGCACGCTGACCCTCGACATCGTCGACTATCCCGGCGAATGGCTGCTGGATCTGCCGCTGCTCAGCAAGAGCTATGAGGAATGGTCCGCGGAGAGCCTTGCGCTATCGCGGCAGGGACCGCGCGCGGCGCTGGCTGCGGCGTTTCACGCGCATCTTGCCACGCTCGATCCCAATGCACCGGAGAACGAGCAGGCGACGCTGATCGCAGCAAAACTCTTCACCGACTATCTGCGCGCCTGCCGCGACGAACGCTTTGCCATGAGCCTGCTGCCGCCGGGCCGCTTCCTGATGCCCGGCAATCTCGCGGGCTCGCCGGCGCTCACCTTTGCGCCGCTCGACGTCGCCAGCGATGGCAGTGCACCGGATGGTTCGCTGTGGGCGATGATGAAGCGACGCTATGAGGCCTACAAGGACGTCGTCGTCCGCCCGTTCTTTCGCGATCACTTCTCGCGGCTGGATCGGCAAATCGTACTCGTCGATGCGCTCTCTGCCTTCAACGCGGGACCCGAAGCACTCCACGATCTCGAAGCCGCCCTCGCCGGCATCCTCGATTGTTTCCGCATCGGCCGCAGCACGATCCTCAGCACGCTGTTTCGGCCGCGCGTCGATCGCATCCTGTTTGCGGCGACCAAGGCCGATCATCTGCATCATCTCAGCCACGACCGGCTGGAGGATGTGCTCCGGCGCACCGTGACCAAGGCGGTATCGCGCTCGGAGCTGGCTGGTGCATCCGTTGACGTCGTCGCCATCGCCGCGGTGCGCGCCACCAAGGAAGCGCTGGTGCAACGCGGCCGCGACAAACTACCGTCGATCCTCGGCACGCCGGCCGCCGGCGAGGTCGCCAATGGCGAGACCTTCGACGGCGAGACCGAAGTCGCGACTTTCCCCGGCGATCTGCCGACCGATCTCGATGGGCTGTTCGCCGGTGGCTCCTTCAAGGGCCTCTCGACAGATGCCGCCGACAAGGCCGACTATCGCTTCCTGCGCTTCCGCCCGCCGCTGCTCACCCGCGACGGCGGCGAGGAGCCGGCGCTGCCTCACATCCGCCTCGACCGCGCGCTCCAGTTCCTGATCGGAGACAGGCTGCAATGACCGACCGTACGCGCCGCCCGGCCACGTTCCGGCTCGACGATCCCCACGTCACCGTCATGGATGCCGACGAGGACGCCGGCCACCTCAAACGCGGCACTATCCGCATCACGCCCGAAGCCGATCCGATGGCGATGCCCGTCGTCCTCGACGAGCCGCTACGACCCGTACGATCGGGCTTCCGCTGGGGCACGCTGTTCTGGACCGGACTCGGCGGCCTCGTGCTGCTCGGCACGGGTCTCGGCGTCACGCAGCTGGTCCGCGACCTGTTCGCCATCAATGACGGCCTCGGTTTTCTCGGCCTCGGCTTCGCCGCGCTGGTCAGCATCGCGCTGATCGCCATCATCACACGCGAGGCGCTCAGCCTGATGCGGCTCGCCACCATCGAGAAGCTGCATGCCCGCGCGCTGGCCGTGATCGCCAGCGACGACCATGCCGAGAGCCGCGCTGTGCTGGCCGACCTGCTGAAGCTCGCACATACCAATCCGCGCCTCGCCCGCGCGCGCACGGCCCTGCAAGGCCATGCCGACGATATCATCGACGGTGCCGATCTCATTCGCGTGGCCGAACGTGAATTGATGAGCCCGCTCGACATCGAAGCGCGTCGCCTCGTCTCGGTCGCCGCGCAACGCGTCTCGGTGGTGACCGCCGTCAGCCCGCGCGCGGTGGTCGATGTCCTGTTCGTCGCTGCGGCTGCGATCCGGCTGGTGCGCCAACTCGCAAAACTCTATGGTGGCCGGCCGGGGACGCTGGGCATGATCACGCTGATGCGTCATGCCATCAGCCATCTCGCCATCACCGGCGGCATGGCCGCCAGCGACAGCATGATCCAGCAGGTGCTCGGCCACGGCATCGCCGCGAAACTCTCGCAGCGGCTCGGCGAAGGCGTGCTCAATGGCCTGCTCACCGCAAGGCTCGGGCTTGCTGCGATCGACGTGACACGTCCATTGCCATTCACGGCGCTCCCACGCCCGCAGCTTGGCGATCTCGCGAAGGATCTGCTGCGGAAGCGGGACGGCGAGGATTAGCTCATTTTGGCGCAGTGATCGTAGGATGGGTAGAGCGAAGCGAAACCCATCACGGTCTTGTTTGGGGTGATGGGTTTCGCGAAGACGCTCTACCCATCCTACGATCTTGCTAAACCGCTGCCACGCAGTCGACCTCGACGTCGAACGGGCCATGCCATCCCGCAACGATGAAAAAGCCGCGTGCCGGCGGCTCGCCTGAGAAGTAACGCGCATAAACCCGATTGATGGTTTCGAACTGATCGGCCCCCGTGCAATAGACATTGCACTTGATCACCCTGTCGATCGATGAGCCCGCAGCCGTAAGGCACAGCGCCATCTGATCGAGGACAATCTCGATCTGCCGCTCCAGCGGGAAGCGCCTGATCTCCCCGGTCTCGGGATCATAGGGCGGCAATTGCGAGACATAGACGAGATCGCCATAGCGCACGGCCGGCGCGACAGGAACCTTCCGTGCCTCGAAATAGGATGAGAACGGTTCGACGCGAATGAACTGTGCCTGCATGTTTCCGCTCCCGGCTGCCATTATTGATCGCATCATCGCACGGGGGACGGCTGGCGCCGGGCCAATTGGTTCGGCGCCGGCCGAACCGACGGGAGTGGCGAATTATCCGGCGAGCCGCTACGCTGGGATATGGTCGCCTCCGCAAACATGGTCGAAGTCGCAGCGCTGGTTGGTGACACTGCGCGCGCGACCATGCTTGCGGCACTCATGGGAGGTCAGGCGCTCACGGCAACCGAGCTGGCGTTTCAGGCTCGGATATCCCGCCCCACCGCGAGCGAACATTTGGCTCAGCTGCTCAACGCGCGATTGATATCGGTGACACCGAGCGGACGGTTTCGTTACTATCGGATCACATCACCGCTCGTGGCCCAGATGCTGGAAAGCATGATCGCCGTCGCGGCCCTGGAAATGCCACCGAGGCATCGACCGCGTTCCGCCCGCGATGAAGCGTTGTGCCTTGCACGCAGTTGCTACGATCACATGGCCGGACGGTTGGGCGTTGCAGTCGCGGACGCGCTGATCGAACGAGACTACATGCATCTGAGCGCAGACGGCGGAGTGCTTACCGACGCAGGCCACCGCTTCCTCTGCGACTTCGGAGCCAGGCTTGAAACCGACCGCCGCAGCAAGCGCATCTTCTGCCGGGCCTGTCTGGACTGGAGCGAGCGGCGCTATCATGTGGGTGGATTGGTCGGCGCCGAGCTGCAACGGCGGTTTCTGGAACTCGGATGGGTTGCGCGAACGGGCGCGACTCGCGCCTTTAAAGTAACGGATGCCGGCAAGGTTGAATTGAAAGATATATTTGGCATCGACCTGGACGTCGCATGCACCAATCGCGGCCTGCTTCCGCCTCGTCAACCGGGAGAAAGTCCTCAGCGCGCCGCCAGCTGAATGCGTGACGGCACAGACATTTCGGCCAGCGCCGGCCAGCGATAGAACGGCGTATCAGGCTTCGGCGTCAGGTCAGGCGTCCAGCCGGTGAGCTTGTCGATCGCATAGTGCTTCATGGCCGTGCCGCGCCAGATGGTATCGACTTCGGCAACAGGCGTGAGCACTGCGCGGGTCGTCGCCAGCAGCGGGCGCTGATTGTCCGCGGTCTGCGCGATGTAAAGTCCGGTGTGCCCCTTAATTCTGTCCATGCCGGGATCGCGAAAACCGATAAATCTGGCGCGCTCGTTGACCTGCACCACCGGCACCCTGTCCTTGAGATGCCAGCGCAGCATCGCATAGGTGCGGTAGTCGGTCGTCGCGATCCACGTGGCGCCGGTGGTCTTCATGTCAGCCAATGCGCGGTCGGCCAGCACCTGATAGCCGCCCTCGCCGCCAAGCGGATCGTTCTTGCCGATCAGGTTCCATGGCGCGGCCACGCTATAGAGGAAGACCAGCACCACCAGCGGAATGCCGGTGGCGATGGCGGCGATGCTCCAGCCATAGGAGGCACGCACCATGCGCGGCGACCAGCCGTCGCCCGCGAGCTTCGTCAGGTTGATCGCCGCTGCAGCGATGCCGGCGGGCCACAGGAACATCGGCCAGGTATCGCCGACACGCAGGGTCAGCGACTTCCATGCAAAGAAAAAGAACGGCACCAATACGCAGGTGGCGAGCAGGATCGCGACCGGTTCGCGGCGGCGATAGCCACGCCATGCCGTGACGACAACCGCGGAGAGAATGACCGGCATCAGGATGAAGCCGACCTGACCGAACTGCAGGCCGAGAAAATCGCCGAGCGTGCGCAGCGACACCTCGTTGTTCGTGGTGGCGCGGATGAACTGGAACCTGAACGATGCCCAGTCGTGGCCGGCATTCCAGATCAGGACCGGCGACGAGATCGCCAGTGCGATCAGCACGGCCAGCCATGGATACGGGCTGCGCAGCCCGCGCCCGCGCCATTCCGGCACCAGCATGAAAGCGAGAATGCCCGGTACGAACATCACCACGGTCAGCTTCGACAGCAGCGCGAGACCACCGAAGACGCCGGCCGCGAGCCACCAGCGCCCGTCATGGCTTTCGGCAAGCCGCAGCAGCGACCACAGCATCGCCATGGCGAACGGGATCAACGCGACATCCGGCGCGACCTTGGCCATCAGCAATCCGTAATACAGCGCCGCTTCCGACATCAGCACCGCCAGCAGCACCGCGCGCAGATCCTGCGTGACGCGGCGAACGATGTCGGCGAGCAGCAATTGCGTCACCGCCATCGCCGCGATACCGGCGAAACGCGCGCCTAAATTGGTGTCGCCAAAGATCAGCGTGCCTGCACGGATGAACCATGAGATCATCGGCGGATGATCGAGGAACGACAGCACGTTTTCCTTCGACCAGGTCCAGTAATAGGCCTCGTCGGTGCGCAGATCGAACAGCCCGGCATAGACCAGCCGCATCGCTGTCAGCGCGACCAGCAATGCACCGATCACCCAAAAGGCGCGGCGGGAGACATTCCGATCGAGGTAAGGGTCGGGAAAAGACGTCATCGCCGAGCTTTTCGGCGGACTTCGCCATGCTGTCAACTTGTTGACTTTACTGCTGGATAAGGTCTGTCCGGAGACCGCTCCGGATGGCATCGGAGCGCGTCTCGCCGTAGGGTTTCGCCATGGACGCAACGTTCAAGACAGCCGGCAAGCCTCCCGGGGCCACCCCCGCCACCACATGGTGGCGCGGCATCGGGCTGCGTCAGGTCAGGCTGGTCTGCGGACTCGTGCTGTTCACCTATCTGCTCAGCCATTTTCTGAATCACGCGCTTGGCAATATCTCGCTCGACGCGTTGCAGACCGGCGTCGTCATCCATGCCGGCTTCTGGCAGTTTTTTCCGGTCGCGGTGACCTTCTACTCGGCGGTGACGATCCATGGCGTGCTCGGCATCTGGGCGCTGTTCGAACGCCGGCAATTCCGCTGGCGAGCCGTCGAGCCGCTGCAACTGGTACTCGGGCTCAGCATTCCCGCACTCATCGTCGGCCATGTGGTCGCCGTCCGCCTGGGAGAAAACCTGTACGACATCAATCGCAGCTATCCTCAGGTGTTCTATGGCTGGATCACCTCGCCCGCGAAGACGTGGTCGATGTATCTCGTGGTGGTCGTGTCCTGGCTGCACGGGTGTATCGGGCTGTATTTCTGGCTGCGGCTGAAAGCCCATTTCAAGAGCCTCGCGCCCTATCTTCTATCGGCTGCCGTGCTGATCCCGACACTGGCGCTGCTTGGCATCTTCCAGGGCAAGCGTGAGGTCGAGGCCAAGCTGGCATCGCCGCAATGGCAGGCCGAGAATTTCGGCCCGGACCGGATGGGCACCGCTCCACAGCAGCAGACACTGGGCGACATCACCGACGATCTCCTGATCGGCTATCTCGCGCTGCTCGGTATCGTGCTCGCAGCCCGCGCCATCCGCATGGTCGTCGAACGCCGCGCCGGGATGATCAATCTGTCCTATAGCGACGGTCGCAAGCTGCGCGTCCCTCTCGGCCTCAGCGTGCTGGAAGCGAGCCTGCGTCATCGCGTGCCGCATGCCAGCGTCTGCGGCGGACGCGCGCGCTGTTCGACCTGCCGCATTCGCGTCACCAGCGGTGTCGAGACATTGCCGGCACCTTCCGCGCGCGAAGCCTTCGTGCTGAGCAGGATCGGCGGCGCTGCAGATCCCGCGGTCCGGCTGGCCTGCCAGTTGCGGCCGACAACTGATGTGGCCTTCGTTCAACTGTTCGCACCGCAGGTGACCAGCGCGAATGCGCATGCGTCGCAGCCGGCGCGGATCGGCCAGGAGCGTTATCTCGTCTGCATGTTCGTCGACATGCGCGGCTCCACCATGCTCGCCGAGAAACGGCTGCCTTACGACACGGTGTTCATCGTCAACCGCTTTCTCGACGCCGTCTCGCGAGCTGTGATCGCAAGCGGCGGCAAGCCCAACCAGTTCATCGGCGACGGCGAGCTGGCGCTGTTCGGCCTCGCCTGCGATCCGCAGACCGCGTGTCGTCAGGCCCTGCAGGCTGCACGGCTCATTGCCGAGAATATCGAGGAACTCAATCGCGCCCTCGCCCATGACCTGCCGCAGCCGCTGCGTTTCGGCATCGGCATTCACGGCGGCGAAGTCATCGTCGGCGATATCGGCTATCGCGACCACATGGTGTTCACCGCACTCGGCGATGCGGTCAATGTCGCTGCGCGCCTGCAGGACATGACCAAGAGCCTCGCTTGCGAAGTCATCATCTCCGAAGAAGTCAGCACCACCGCAGGCCTCGCGGGTGACGCGCTGCCACAACAGGACATCGCGATCCGCGGTCGCGCCGCGCCGATGAATGTACGCACGATCACAGATGCGAAGGTGCTTTCGTCTCTCGTTACCAGCGACATGGTTTCCGCGCTTTAACGCTGTTCCTGCAGGGCGCACACGCTTGGCCTGCCTGAACAGGCATTCAGAAAATTCCTACAGAATTTCTTCGAACCCGCTCCGAAATCGATGCGACGAATTTGCGATGGATCGAACAGACAGATCCCGCAACCAGCGCTTCGCGCATCACTGAAGGAGAACGACCATGTTTCGCAAACTCGCACTCGCATTCGTTGCAGCAGCTTCCCTCGGCGCGATGGCGCTCACGCCGTCCACCGCATCCGCCCATGGCTGGGGCTGGCATGGCCATCACCACCACTTCCATGGCGGCGGCTTCTACGGCCCCACTTTCGGCATTGGCTATGTCGGTGGCGGCGGTGGATGCTATGTGAGCCGCCGCGTGATGACGCCCTACGGCCTGCGCTGGCGCACGGTTAACGTCTGCTACTAATCCTCGCATGAGGGCTGCGAACCCCGGCCGCCTCGGCCGGGGTTTTGCATTGCAGCGATATCACTCGCGTGCAGGTAACAACGCATGGTCGTATCGCGACCGAGCCTGGCACTCTGCTTTTGCGACCTTCCGCCGCGTCGGAAACATCCTGAATAGCGACGAATCCCGGCAAATTGGACAGATAACGGTCGGTTTCGACGATTTCTGCACGCCGTTTGAGCTATCAAGCTTGGCAATCCGCGGGTAACGTGCGCATGTCGGATATGCCGGTTTGCGGGGACCGGCAGTTCGTTATCGATTTTGATCCCGCGGAGACGACGTGATGACTAAAGGCACTGTGAAGTGGTTCAACCCGACGAAGGGTTATGGATTCATCCAGCCGGCGAATGGCGGCAAGGACGTGTTCGTTCATATTTCGGCAGTTGAGAAGGCTGGCCTTTCGACACTGAACGAAGGACAGACCGTTGAATTCGAGGAAGTTGCCAACCGCGGCAAGACCTCGGCTGAGAACCTCAAGGTCTGATACATCTGGTTTGATACCAGTGTGATCCGGCTGCTTCCCCGAAGTTTTCCAGATCACGCCTCAACAATGTAGAGCGCATTCGGCACGAGCGGTTTCCTCCAAAGGGGCACCTCTCCTGCAACGCAATCAGTTTCACGCAGGATTGCGCTAATTCGATCCGCGGTGTGCGCTCTAGCCTAACTCCAAAAGTCCGAGCTGAGATCTTTGTAAGGTCCGCTCCTTAGAGCCGCCAGTTGACGTGACGCACGCCTCAGCGACGCGACGGCCCTCCATTCCCTGCTTCAGTTTTCCTTGACCCACTGATCGGCCGGCTTGACGTCCGGCAGCTGTGCATAGCTGCGCGTCCACATGTCGACAACCCATTCGGTGCCCGTCGCGCGGTCCAGCAGCACGGCGGTATTGTGCGGCGTCTGCAGCACCAGCGCATTGCCGCGATAGCGCGGATTGCCCACCGTGTGATGCTTCAGCAAACCCCAGTCCTGGATGATCAGAAGCAGGCTGGTGACGTTGCGCGTCGTGTCCCAGCAATCGAAATTATGCTTGTCGTCGAAATAGCGGAAATCCGCATTGGCGATCCGCTTGTCGGTACCGAGCACCGGGCCGACGCGGCGGTCCCACCACACCACCGCCTTCTGCACGGCAGCGCGTTCCGCCGCGGCCGACGCCTTGCCCGCGGCGAGAAGCTTGGTGAGCGCGGCCCTGTCGGCAGGCGTGAAATCGAAGGCGTGGCGACGCCGGCAGACGAAGCCGTAGCAGATGGTCATGGAACCGGCCGATGGCGGGTAGATCGACACCGACGTGTAGAGATCGCTGACCTCGCGGGACATTTCGATCGCGCGCGCATGCGACATCGAGAACAGGCCAGTCACTGCGATGACACCTGCCGCCATCAGAATACGAAAATCGGCGACACGAAGATTGAAGTAGCCTGCCCGCATGATTTGCTCCGAGAGAAACGCGCGGAAACCTAACGCAGCGTTCTCGGACTGCCAAGGCAACGGCGGCGTTATCCCGGCTCGCTATCCCACCGGCAGCGGTGCGTCGCGCTTCACTTCTTCCATGACCGCGTAAGTGCGGCTCTCGCGCACGCCGGGCAGTGCCAGCAGACTCTCGCCGAGAAAACGGCGATAGGCGCTCATGTCGGCAACGCGCGCCTTCACCAGATAATCGAAACCGCCGGCCACCATGTGGCACTCCAGCACTTCCGGCGCGAGCCGCACGGCGCGGGCAAAGCGCTCGAACACATCCGGCGTGGTCTTGTCGAGCAGCACCTCGACGAACACCAGCAGGCCAAGGCCGAGCATCTGCGGATTCAGCCGCGCGCCATAGCCCTCGATATAGCCGTCGCGCTGCAGCCGCTTCAGCCGCTCGCCGATCGAGGTCGGGGACAGGCCGACCTTCTCGGCCAGCTCGACATTGGCGATTCGGCCGTCAGCCTGCAGGACGGCGAGGATTTTCCGGTCAATCTTGTCGATATCAATCATATCAGGTGTATAGCACGATCATTTCCGGATTATCTAAGGTAAAATTGCGATATCTCCTATCGAATTACGGGAAGACCAAGATTAGGCTTGCAGGATATCCGAGGAAACGCCCATGCCGCCCGATTTCATGCCTCCCTTCACCGCTCCCTATGCACCGAATGATGGGGCCATCGCCGCCCGGCTTCTGGCCGGCGCGGCCATGACCCCCGCCCAGGACGCGCGGATCGACGCAACGGCCACGCGCCTGGTCGACGCGATCCGCGCCAAGGACGACCGCTTCGGCGGCGTCGAGGACATGCTGCGGGAATATGCGCTCTCCACCAAGGAGGGCCTTGCGCTGATGGTGCTGGCCGAGGCGCTCTTGCGGGTGCCGGACGCGCGGACCGCCGATGCCTTTATCGAGGACAAGCTCGGCCAGGGCGACTTCATCCATCACGAGACCAGATCCAGCGCGTTTCTGGTCAACGCCTCCGCATGGGCGCTCGGCATCTCGCAGCGGGCGATTCAGCCGGGCGAGACGCCGACGGGCACGCTGGGCCGGCTGGCGAAGCGGATCGGATTGCCTGCGGTGCGCACGGCGACGCGGCAGGCGATGCGGCTGATGGGCAGCCACTTCGTGCTCGGCGAAACCATCGATGCAGCGCTGGCCCGCGCGCGCGCGCCGTCCGAACGCCCGGCGCGTTATTCCTTCGACATGCTCGGCGAAGGCGCGCGCACCAAGGACGACGCACAACGCTATTTCGACTCCTATGCCTCGGCCATCTCGGCCATCGGCCGCGCCGCGGGCAACAACCCGCTGCCCGACCGGCCGGGTATCTCGGTCAAACTCTCGGCATTGCATCCGCGCTATGAGGCGGTGAGCCATCAGCGCGTGATGCGCGAACTGGTGCCGCGCCTGATCGCGCTGGCGCAGCAAGCGAAGAGCTATGACCTCAATTTCACCGTCGATGCCGAAGAAGCCGACCGGCTCGAACTCTCGCTCGATGTGATCGATGCGGCCTTTGCCGATCCCTCGCTGGCAGGTTGGGATGGCTTCGGGCTTGCAATCCAGGCCTATCAGAAGCGCGCCGAAGCGGTGATCGATCACATCGACGCGCTGGCGCGCCGTCACGATCGCAAGATGATGGTGCGGCTCGTCAAGGGCGCCTATTGGGACACCGAGATCAAGCGTGCCCAAGAACGCGGGCTCATTGGCTATCCGGTGTTCACGCGCAAGGCGATGACCGACCTCAACTACATCACCTGCGCACAGAAGCTGCTCGCGATGCGGCCGCGCATCTTCCCGCAATTCGCCACGCACAACGCGCTCTCCGTCGCGACCATCCTCGAACTGGCTGGCACCAGCGGCGGCTACGAATTCCAGCGCCTGCACGGCATGGGCGACGCGCTCTATGAGCAGCTCAGCAAGGACCATCCCGCGATCCGCTGGCGTACCTATGCGCCGGTCGGCAGTCATCGCGATCTGCTGGCCTATCTGGTACGGCGCCTGCTGGAGAACGGCGCGAACTCATCTTTCGTGGCGATCGCCGCGGATGACGCTGTGCCGATCGCAAGCTTGCTGCAGCGACCGGCCGCGATCATCGGCGCTCCCGATCGCGCGCGACACGCGAAGATTCCGCTGCCAGCCGATCTCTATCGACCGGAGCGCACCAATTCACGCGGCATCGAATTTGGCGAACACGCTGCGTTGAACAAATTGCTGGCCGAGATTGCGACCAGCAAGCCTGACATGGACAAGGTGGTCGATGCCAATGCCGAGCAGGCAGGTGCTGCAGTGACGGCAGCACGCACTGGCTTTGCATTATGGAGCCACACCCCAGCACATGAACGCGCGGCGATCCTCGACAACGCCGCCGATCTGTTGGAACAGCGCCGCGCGTCCTTCATCGCATTGCTGCAACAGGAAGGCGGCAAGACGCTCGACGATGCGCTGTCGGAGGTCCGCGAAGCCATCGACTTCTGCCGCTATTACGCCGCGCAGGGCCGCAAGCAATTCGGCACTGGCCAGACAATGCCCGGGCCCACCGGCGAGAGCAACGTGTTGAGCCTGCGCGGCCGTGGCGTCTTCGTCGCCATCTCGCCGTGGAATTTTCCGCTGGCGATCTTTCTCGGCCAGGTCAGCGCCGCACTGATGGCGGGCAACACGGTTGTCGCCAAGCCGGCCGAACAAACGCCACGCATCGCGGCACGGGCCGTACGCCTGCTTCATGAAGCGGGTGTGCCCGCGTCAGCATTGCATCTGATCCAGGGCGACGGCCACACCGGGGCGGCGCTCGTCGCGCATCCCGCCATCGCCGGTGTGGTGTTCACCGGCTCGACCGAGGTGGCCCGATCCATCAACCGCACCCTCGCCGCCAAGGATGGCCCGATCGTGCCACTGATCGCCGAGACCGGCGGCATCAATGCGATGATCGTCGATGCCACCGCGCTGCCGGAACAGGTCGCCGACGATGTGGTGATGTCGGCGTTCCGGTCGGCCGGGCAGCGTTGCTCCGCGTTGCGGCTGCTATTGGTGCAGGACGATGTCGCCGACCGCATGATCGAGATGATCGTGGGCGCAGCCCGGGAACTTAAGCTCGGCGATCCCCGCGATGCCGCCACCCATATCGGCCCGGTGATCGATGCCGAAGCGAAGCAGAAGCTCGATGCGCATATTGCGCGCATGACGACCGAAGCACGCGTACACTTTGCGGGCACGGCACCTGTAGGCAACTTCGTCGCGCCGCATATTTTCGAACTCGCGAGCGCACGTCAGCTCACCGAAGAAGTGTTCGGTCCGATCCTGCATGTGGTGCGCTACCGCGCTACCGACTTCGACAAGGTGTTGCAGGATATTGCCGACACCGGCTTCGGGCTCACGCTCGGCGTGCATTCGCGGATCGACGATATGGTTGAGCGCGTGATAGCCCGCCTGCCGGTCGGGAATGTCTATGTGAACCGCAACATGATCGGCGCCGTGGTCGGCGTGCAACCCTTCGGCGGCTTCGGCCTGTCCGGCACCGGCCCGAAAGCCGGCGGTCCGCACTACCTCGCCCGCTTCGCCACCGAACAGACGGTGACGATCAACACCGCCGCCGCGGGTGGCAATGCAGCATTGATGACAGATCAAAACCGATCCTTCTTACCCTCCCCTGGAGGGGGAGGGGCGGTGAGCAGCACGCAACGCGTGTTGCGAGACGGGGTGGGGTGAAGCCACAACGACGGAGCTTGCTGCTTCACCCCACCTCGCTGCGCGCTATGCACGCAGCGACCCTCCCCCTCCAGGGGAGGGTTAGCTGAGGCCGTTGCATCACCCATCGAAGATGGGTCAAATGCGTCACCGGATTCCGGATGGAATTAAATTCCGGCAGACGGCAAGAACAACACGCAGAACAAAAGCGACGGGAGTGACGCATGGAAGACGGTCTGTTCAAGGGGCTGAAGGTGCTGGACTGCGCGAGTTTCATCGCCGCGCCCGCCGCAGCCACAGTGCTGTCCGACTTCGGCGCCGACGTCATCAAGATCGAACCGCCGGGTGCCGGCGATCCCTATCGCAACCTGCCCAACCTGCCCGGTTATCCCAAGAGCGAACACAACTATGCGTGGATGATGGAGAGCCGGAACAAGAAGAGCCTCGCGCTCGATCTGGCCAAGCCGGAAGGCCAGGCGGTGCTCTACAAGCTCATCGCCGAAGCCGACGTCTTCATCACCAATTTCCCGCCGCCGGTGCGCAAGCGCCTGAAGATTGCCTATGAGGATATCGCGCCGCTGAACGAGCGGCTGATCTATGCCTGCTTCACCGGCTATGGCGACAAGGGCGCGGAAGCCGACAAGCCAGGTTTCGACTCGACGGCGTGGTGGGCGCGCTCCGGCATGATGGATCTGGTGCGGGCGGACGAGGACACGACACCCGCGCGTTCGATCGCCGGCATGGGCGACCATCCCTGTGCTATGGCGCTGTATGGCGCCATCGTCACCGCGCTCTACAAGCGCGAGAAGACCGGCAAGGGCTGCCAGGTGAAATCGAACCTGATGGCCAATGGTGTGTGGTCGTCGAGCGTGCTGGCACAGGCCAAGCTGGTGGGCGCCAAGTTCGAGAAACGCCGCTCGCGCGAGGAAGCGCTCAACGCCGTCACCAATCACTACAGGTGCCGCGACGGCCGCTGGATCATGCTGTCGCTGCTTGCCGAAGAGCGGCAGTGGCCGGCTTTCACCAAATGCCTCGGCCGCGAGGACCTGCGCGACGATCCGCGCTTCGCAACCAAACCTGATCGCCATGCGCGCTCGGTCGAGCTGATCAAGATCCTCGACGAGGTGTTCGCGACCCGCGACCTCGCCGACTGGCGCGAGCGGCTCGACGGCAATGGCCTCGTGTTCGGCTTTGTCGGCATTCTCGACGATATTCCGAACGATCAGCAGATGAAGGACAATGACGTGCTGATCCCGTTCGAAGGAACCGACATCCTCACCATCAACAGCCCGATCTGGGTCGGCGGCGAGACAAAGCGCAAGCCGCATCTGCCGCCGTCCATCGGCCAGCACAGCGACGAGATCCTGCGCGCCGCCGGCTTCGATGATGCCGATATCGCGCGGTTGCGCGCTTCCGGCACGGTAGCATAGTCGCGCAAGCCGCGGGTTACGCAGCCCGCGCGAAAGAGTTTCAAATTGCGATGCAGCCTGTGATCACGAAGTGGTCACAGGCCGACCTGAAACCGCCTCCCCTAAAACGCGTAGCTGGTCTCGTTAGCGCAACAGGCACTCGCCATGTCGCGCGGCAACGAGATCACCACGCCTGCGGATTCCCCGCCGGCGACGCCACTATCAACCGGGAGACGACCATGTCCAAGAAGCGCATTGCACTGCTGTCATTTGCCGCCTTCAGCACGCTGATGATTTCGGCGAGCTTCCTTGAGCCTGCTGCTGCCAAGATGATGAAGGGCGAGAACACCGTCATGGTTGGCGGCGCCGCGATGTATCCGTCGAAGAACATCGTCGAGAACGCGGTGAATTCGAAGGATCACACCACGCTGGTCGCCGCCGTGAAGGCCGCCGGCCTCGTCGATACGCTGGCCAGCCCCGGCCCGTTTACCGTCTTCGCGCCGACCAATGCCGCATTCGGCAAACTGCCGAAGGGCACGGTCAATACGCTGGTGCAGCCCGAGAACAAGATGACCCTCACCAAGATCCTCACCTATCATGTGGTGCCCGGACGGCTCTCGGCGGCCGACCTCACCGATGGCAAGAAGCTGACGACTGTTGAAGGCGAACAACTCACCGTCAAGCGTTCGGGCGGCAAGGTCATGATCGTCGATGCCAAAGGTGGCGCCTCCACGGTGACGATCCCGAACGTCAACCAGTCGAACGGCGTGATCCACGTCGTCAACACCGTGCTGATGCCGGGCTGATCGTTCCAACGCACAGTCCGAATTGACGCATCTCGCCTCTCCCTGTCCGCAGGGAGAGGCATATTTTTCGACTAGCGCGCCAGCAGCCAGCCGAAGAAGCCGAGCCCGAGCAGAACCGCCACACCGATCGCCCAGGCGCTGACGCGAATGCTGCTTGTCGTCTGCTGCTTGCTCTCGTTCTCGGCGATCGCGATGTCGCGTTCCTTGATCTCTTTGTCGGTCTCGTTCATCGCGTCCTCATTTCATTTCACGAAACACATGCCGATTGCAGACGACGCATCCGCGCCAACCTGCTGACAGGCGAGACCTTCGGCACAGGTCCAGGACGCGAAGCTCTTGTCCGCGACGCCGTTCTGCTTCGGTCGATAACATGTCGCGCCCCAGCCATCGAGTACAGGCGATCCCACCAGTTCGTGGCTACCGCGCGTCTGCGGACGATCCGAAAACCCGCGCGAAAAATCCGGCGCCTTTCCATCGCGTATCGCCATGACGATATCGCGACGGCGGGGCTGGTCACCGATGAAATGCGGCGATGCCGGAACCGTTCCCTGCGACTGGTCTGCCAGCGTGTCCGCGCCCGGAAAATGGAAGCCGCCGATACCGCGGATCTGGTGGCAACCACCGCAGGTGATGTCGTTCAGCCGCCGCGCGAAGCCAGCCGGCGAACGGATATTCTCCAAGGCGCCGCCCTGCGCCACTGCCCGCTCCAGCGCGGCGACGACGTCACGCTCGCTGAACACGCCCTTCCCCTCGCTGTCTATCAGCCCGAACTCCGGCTGTAGCGCCGACGGTGCAAAGCCGGCTGGTGTCGACGACAGCGACGTGGTCGCAAGGAATTTCTCGGGGATCAAAACTGTACCGCGATCGAAAGTAAGGAGATTGGCGGGCGCAAGCAGCCAGTCGCGAAACGCGCGACCGAGCGCCGCGTCAGCCAGCAACCGGTCACGGTCGATCTGGTTCTCCATGGGTGTCTCGCGAAACTGCTTCGCGCTGGCATCGAAGCGAAACACCTTCTGCAAATAGTCGGTGCGAAATTCCTGCGTATCGGATTTCGGTCGATGCGCGATCTGCAGATTGGTCTCGATGCGATCAATATGCGCGGCTATGATTGTCGCAAGTGGCCCATCCGGTTTCAGCAGGCGATCCGCGCGTGCTACGCTAGTCTCGGTGAACGCCGCAGAGTCGAGCCAGCGCCGGGCGAGATCCGCGCATGTCACCGACGCATCGTTCGGATGCTTCGCACGAAGCACGAGATTGAGCGTCATCGGCAGACGCGGCGGCGTTGTGCCAGCGACCGTGCGCGTGAGGCGATAGACCAGCCTGATCTCGCCGCAGGTATCCGGAGTGACATAGGCCCGATCCATACGATTGACGATCCCGGCGAGAACGAACCGCGCGTCCGGCGATGTCAGCATTGCCTGGTCGAACAGTTGCACATCGTGTCCAGGGCCGACGCCGATGCTCACGCCCGGCTGGTGTGTGCGGTGATCGGCGAGATAGCGCGCAAAGGCATCATCCAGCGCGGCGCGGATTTGTGTCATCGCAGGCAGAGCAAACAGCGCGTCGTTGGGGATCGGCGTTGTCCGCGCGGGATCTAGCAGCTGCGCGAGGCTGAGACCGTGGGTGTTGTGCGTTTCCAGTGCCCGCAACACACCGGGATCGGTGACGGCGAGACCATTGCCCTCATCCGCCCGCGCGACGGGAGCCACGAGGCAGAGCAGCACGGCAATGAAGCTCAAGCGAAGTCGCACGGCGCAATCCCAAACGTCACGTCGGGAGGCTAGCCCAAAACAAAGGCCGCTGCACCAGCAGCGGCCTGAGCGCAGTCATCACAGGAAGGGCGGATCAGCGGGCGACAATCAGGCCGCGGCTCGTGACCACTGTCCAGCGACCGTCCTGCTTGCGGATCGCATCGACGCGGCCGAGACCCGGAACCGGATCGCCGGCATAGACTTCGAAGATTCCGGCACGGCCCTCGATAGTGGCACCGCCGCCGGCGATGTCGATGATGCGCCAGCCTTCGACCATGGGCAGGCGCGCAACTTCGGGCTTCGGTGCGGGGGTCGGCACCGGGGCGTTGATCGAACCGGTGACTTCCTTGGCCGGTGCCGAGGCAACCGGTGCAGGGGCCGGCGCGGGCGTAGCAGCAGGCGGCGGCGTGGTGCGCAGCTTTTCGACGGTCTCGCTCAGCTTGGCGAGTTTCGCGGCCGGTTCAGCCTGCGCCTTCTCGAGCTTGTCGAGACGCTCGGCAGACTTCGCGCGCGCCGCAATGGACTGCTTGGCGTTGCGGTCGACCTCGGCCTTGAGCGCCGAGAGTTCGCCATCGAGACGGGCGATATGGTCTTCCAGCGCCTGGTTGGTCGACTTGGTATCGTCGGCGGCAAACAGCTTGCCGAGGCCCGACATCGCGACCGAACCGCCGACTGCGCCGACGGTGATGCCCAGCGCGATCATCGCGGCAATGGCCATCATCCGGCTGCGGCCGGCCTTCTCTGCCGACTCGATCTTCGGCTCTGAATTGACGAAGTCTTCCCAGGAGTGCTCGCGCGATGCACTCTCGCGGGATGCGCCGTCACGCGGGCCGCTGTCGCGGGAGGGAGCCATGATGGTGATCCGACCTGGCGCACCGAGCTTCGGCGCTTCCCTCTTCGGCATCTGGGCGGGGCGCTCCTCGCCCTGCTCCGGTGCGAGCTTCGGCGAATCCACGTGGATGTCAGTATCGTGGGAACCGGCCGCCGCCGCGGCGCCGGTGTCGACGTGATCGCCGCTGACGTCTGGGGTGGAATCGGCCTTGTGCTCGCTCACGATCAAATTCTCCGGAATAGATGAACACTTTGGTAACTTTCATTGCTTGCCAAATCCTTACCGGGTGCTGTGCTTACGAAAATTTCACCTCTTGTCCGGCGATGGGAACCGTTGCTTGACGCGCACGCGACCCGCCCACACAACACCTGCAAACAGAACAATCGGGGAAATGCCATGAAGCTCTACGATTCCATCGGGCCGAATCCGCGCGTGGTGCGCATGTTCTTGGCCGAGAAGGGCATCAGCCTCCCCGTCCAGACTGTCGATCTTGCGGCCGGCGAGAACCGCGAACCCGCGCATCTGGCGCGCAATACGCACGGCCAGATGCCGACGCTCGAACTCGACGACGGCGCCTATGTGTCCGAGACGGTCGCGATCTGCGAATATGTCGAGGAGACGCATCCGACGCCGCCGCTGATCGGCACCACGCCCGAGCAGCGCGCCGAGGCACGGATGTGGCGCCAGCGCGTCGATCTCAATATCTGCCAGCACATCGCCAACGGCTATCGCTTTTCGGAGGGGCTCAAGCGTTTCGAGACACGCATCGTCTGCGTGCCCGAAGGCGCGCCGGGACTGAAGACAATCGCCATCGACCGGCTGCGCTGGCTCGACGGCCAGATGGCCGGCAAGACCTTCATCTGCGGCGAGCGGTTCACGATGGCCGACATCGTACTGTTCTGCTGGCTCGATTTCGCCGACAAGGTGAAGCAGCCGTGGGACCGAGGGAATGCGAAGGTCGCGGCGTGGTTCGAACGCGTGAATACGCGGGAGTCGGTGAAGGCGTAGCGTTACAGCACCACCGGCGCATCGGGCAGCTCATTCACCGAGCCGGCATCGCGCGGGAAATGCGTTACCAGATGCTGCGTCACCGCGTCGATCCCCTTGATCACGCCTTGCTCGAAATGCCCGGCGCGAAACTCCGCCTCCATCATCTGGCAGATCGCTTCCCAGCCGGGTTTGCCGACGCGGGCATCGATGCCGCGATCGACCACGATCTCGACGTCGCGATCGGCGAGCAGCAGATAGATCAGCACGCCGTTGTTATGCGCGGTGTCCCAGACGCGCAGTTGCGCGAACACATCGATGGCGCGTTCGCGCGCGGATTGATTGCGGAACAGCGGCGCGCCGTCGAGCGCGCCCTCGACCACGAAGCGGATCTGTCCGGCATGGCTGGCTTCGGAGGCCTTGATGGCCTGTTCGATCGCCGCCAGCGATTGCGGCGGGAACGCCTTGCGGACCCGCGCGCGATTGCCGAGCAGATGGTTGCCGATGCGTTTCAGGCTCATCACCAACTCCCCGAAGCGCCGCCGCCACCGAAACTGCCACCGCCTCCACTGAAGCCGCCGCTGCTCGATGAACTCCCTGATGACCAGGAACCACCGCCGCCCCCAATATAGCCACCGCCGCGACGTCCACCGCCTCCGCCACCCGACATGAGGGCCTCGCTGATCAGCGTAAAGAAAAACGCGACCGCACCGAGAATGCCGCCGAACAGCAGGCTGCCCGCGACAAGCCAGACCACTGTCGTGACGAGCCCGCCGGTGGCCAATGAGCCGAACAGCCGGCCGAAGATATTGCGCAGGATACTGCCGAAGATCAGAACGCCGAACAGCAGGAACGGCGCATATTCCATGATCTGATCGAGGGCATTCGAATTGCCCTTCCATTCATCTGGCGCCGGCAGCGGCTCGCCATCGACCACCTTGATGATCTGATTGACGCCGGCTGTGATGCCACCCGCGAAATCGCCGGTCTTGAAGCGTGGCGTGATGATCTCGTCCATGATCCGTTTCGTGGTCACGTCGGTCAGTGCGCCTTCAAGGCCGTAGCCGACTTCGATGCGGAGCTTGCGATCGTCCTTGGCGACCAGCAGGATCGCGCCGTCATCGACTTTCTTGCGGCCGATCTTCCAGGCTTCGGCAACGCGGATGGAGTATTGCTCAATGGCTTCCGGCGCCGTGGTGGGCACGATCAGCACCACGATCTGGCTGCCCTTGCGCGACTCGAAATCACGCAGCGTGCTTTCGAGCGATGCCTGTTCGCCCTGGCTCAGCGTCGCGGTCTGATCGACCACGCGCCCCGTCAGAGCCGGCACGGCCACATCGGCCAGAGCAACGGCGCTCCAGCACAGCAGCAATGCCAGCAGGCAGGCTTTGATCACCTTCATCGGATCGGCCTGATCGGCACCCGCCTATTTCGCGGGCGCCGGCGTCGGGTTGAAGTCGACCTTGGGCGCGGTCGAGATTTCGCTCTCATTGGCGACCGAGAAATTCGCCTTCTCCTTATAGCCGAACATCATGGCCGTCAGATTGTTCGGGAAGGTGCGCACGCCGACGTTATAATCCTGCACCGACTTGATGTAGCGGTTGCGCGCCACGGTGATGCGGTTCTCGGTGCCTTCGAGCTGCGACATCAGATCCTTGAACAGCGCGTCCGACTTGAGCTGCGGATAGTTCTCGGTGACCACGAGCAAGCGCGACAGCGCGCTGGAGAGTTCGCCTTGCGCGGCCTGGAATTTCTGCAGCGCGGCGGGATCGTTGACCACATCGGGCGTCGCCTGCACCGAGCCGACCTTGGCGCGCGCATTTGTGACGCCCAGAAGAACGTCCTTCTCCTGTTGCGCAAAGCCCTTCACGGAATTCACGAGATTCGGCACGAGGTCCGCGCGGCGCTGATACTGGTTGACCACCTCCGACCAGGCCGACTTGACCTGCTCGTCATTGGTCTGGATCGCGTTGTAACCGCAATTGGTCAGGCTGAGGGTCGCCAGTGCGGCCAGCACGGTCAAAAACTTGCGCATGAAATTCTCCTGTGACGCGGCTCAAATGGCTCGACCGCTTCTAGCACAGGCAAACGACGAAAGCCGCCACAAGTTCATCGCGAATGCTGCAATGCCCATACGGGTTTAGGTTTGCATGCCCGGCATTCGTTGTTAGCCTTGCCGCAACCATCGGCCCACAGAAGCCGAGGACATTTGGGGAGGTTTCCATGACGAACGTGCTGAACGCGTTTCCGACCGTTGGCGCGCAGACCCTGCGGGCCCTGGCGCGCTATCCGGACCGCATCGCTTTCAGCTGGCCCGGCGGCTCGATCACCTATCGCGGCACCACGGACCTGATCGCGCGACTGCAGAATGTGTTCATGAACCTCGGCGCACAGCCAGGCACGAAAGTGGCGCTGCTCACAGCCAACCGCGCCGACACCTGGTGCGCCGGCGTCGCCGCGCAACTGTCGCGTTTCGCGATCTCCTGGCTGCATCCGCTGGGCTCGATGCAGGATCAGATCGACCAGATCGAGGACGCCGAAGCAACGATCCTGATCATTGACGCCGACAATTTCCTGCAGCGCGGCGGCGAACTGGCCTCGCGCGCGCAAGGCCTGCAGCACGTGTTCACGCTGGGCCGTGCGGATTATGGCATCGATCTTCTGAAAGTCGTCGGCTCGGGCGGCAGCGCCACTGCGCGGGACTTTGCACAGGTCGATGACATCGCCGTTCTGAACTACACCGGCGGCACCACCGGAAAATCCAAGGGCGCGCTGCGCCGGCATCGCGAAGTGTCGGGCTTTGCCAGCGCCATTCTGTCCGACTTCGAGATCCCGGACACGCCGAGCTATCTCACTGTGGCACCCATCAGCCATGTCGCCGGCACCAAGGTGCTGCCGACGCTGATGCGCGGCGGCACGGTACATATGCTGAAGGGGTTCGATCCCGAGGCGGTGCTCAAGACCATCGAACGCGAGCGCATCAATTTCACGCTGTTCGTGCCGACCATGATCTACGTGCTGCTCGATCATCCGACGCTGTCAAAGACCGATCTATCGTCGCTCGATCTGGTACTTTACGGCGCATCGCCGATGTCACCGAGCCGGCTGGTCGAAGGCATCGAACGTATCGGCCCGGTATTCTCGCAGCTCTACGGGCAGACCGAATGCTATCCAGTGTCGGTGCTGCGCAAGACGGATCATGATCCGAAGAAGCCCGAACTATTCCTGTCCTGCGGTTTTCCGATCGCCGTCTGCGACGTGCGCATTCTCGACGATGACGATCAGGAAGTGTCGCCCGGCGAGGCCGGCGAAATCTGCGTCCGCGCACCTCATGTGATGAAGGAATACTGGAAGCGGCCGGAGCAGACCGCGGAGACCCTCAAGAACGGCTGGCTGCATACTGGCGACATCGCCCGCGCCGACGAGCGCGGCTACATGTTCATCCTCGACCGCAAGAAGGACATGATCGTCTCCGGCGGCTTCAACATCTTCCCGCGTGAGATCGAGGATGTGTTGACCACCCATGCCGATGTCGCCATGTGCGCCGTCGTCGGCGTTCCCGACGACAAATGGGGCGAGGCCGTCACCGCCATCGTGGTCGCGCGCGGCGGGACGAAGCCGAATGCGGATGAGCTGATCAATCTGGTGAAGACCCGCAAGGGCTCGGCTCATGCGCCGAAGCACATCAAGTTCGTGACGGAGCTGCCGATGACCGGCGTCGGCAAGATCGACAAGAAGGCGCTGCGCGCGAGCTTCTGGGTCGGGCGCGAGCGGATGGTGGGGTAAGGGCTTAGCACTAACGCCGTCATTCCGGGGCGCGTGTGCATCTTGCGCACGCGAACCCGGCGACTGTCTTGTCTGTCAATGGGGCTGAGTCTCTCCGTCATAGTGTTTGTTGGCTTTGACGAGCGCGTTGGCGGTGATGAGGAGCTTTCGGGCAATGGCGATGAGCGCCACCTTGGCCGGTTTTCCCTGCAACCGCAGGGCCTGATAGGCCTGTTTCATCTGCGGATGATGGCGGCAGGCAACGAGAGCTGCCATGTACAGCGCGGCGCGAACGCAGGGCCGACCGCCGGCAATCATCGC